>NZ_JXQZ01000002.1 GCF_000878135.1 Frigoribacterium sp. MEB024 | reverse complement strand
CCCTGGAAGAACATCCCGCCACGAGAAAACGTGGCGGGATGTTCATTTCGTGGCGGGGTGGCGGGGTGGCGGAGCCACGGCTCACGCCGGGCGACGGCCGAGCCGACGGTGTGGTGCCGGTGGCCTACTCGTCGACCGTCGACATGTCGGCGTAGCGGGCACCCTTCGGCGCGGCCACGTCGTCGAGCTGGTGCATCTGCTCGGCGTCGAGCACGACGTCGTCGGCCGCGACGTTCTCGTCGAGGTAGGCGCGGCGCTTCGTGCCCGGGATCGGCACGATGCCCTCGCCCTTGGCGAGCAGCCAGGCGAGCGCGACCTGACCGGGTGTGGCTCCGACGGCCCGGGCGACCTCGTCGACCTGCTGCACGATGCGGATGTTGGCCTGCAGGTTGTCGCCCGAGAAGCGGGGTGCGAAGCGGCGGAAGTCGTCCTCGGCGAGCTCGTCGACCGAGCGGATGGTGCCCGTGAGGAACCCACGACCGAGCGGCGAGTAGGGCACGAAGCCGATTCCGAGTTCGCGGACCGTCGGCAGGATCTCGGCCTCGGGCTCGCGACTCCACAGCGACCACTCGGTCTGCAGGGCGGTGATCGGGTGCGTCGCGTGGGCGCGGCGGATCGTCTCGGGTGCGGCCTCGGACAGCCCGAGGAACCTCACCTTGCCGGCCGTGACGAGTTCGCCCATGGCGCCCACGGTCTCCTCGATGGGCACCCGGGGGTCGACGCGGTGCTGGTAGTAGAGGTCGATGTGGTCGATGCCGAGGCGCTGCAGCGATCCGTCGACCGACCGGCGGACGTACTCGGGACGACCGTCGACCGTGCGTTCGGCGCGGGCCTCGGGGTCGGTGACGTTGCCGAACTTCGTCGCGACCACGGCCTGGTCGCGGCGGCCCTTGAGAGCGCGGCCGAGCAACTGCTCGTTCGTGTGGGGGCCGTACATGTCGGCGGTGTCGAGCAGGGTGACGCCGACGTCGAGCGCCCGGTGGATGACACGCACCGACTCGTCGTCGTCGGTGCTGTTGCCGGTGTAGAAGGCGGACATGCCCATCAGGCCGAGGCCGAGGCGGCCGACGTCGAGTCCGCCGTCGACCTGGCCGAGTGTGGTGTTCTTCATGGTCCCGAGCCAACTCCCTCGCCCCCGGCGACGGCACAGGCCCGGTGCGCGGTCGGACGGAACCGCAGGAGGCGCGGTGCCCGTCGACCGGACACCGCGCCTCCTCGGTCTGCCGGGTTCAGGACCCGGCGCTCACGGCCGTCAGCGGCGCTCCACCCGGCGCCGGACGACGGCCGAGCCGGTGACGAGGGCGAGGCCCAGGGCCAGTGCGGCGGCGCCGAGGCCGAGGGGCAGACCGGGTTCGCTGCCCGTGTAGGCGAGAGGTCGGCCCGAGCCGCCGCTGCCCGATCCGCCGGTGCCGGACCCACCGGCCCAGGGCACGACGGGTGCCGGCGACACGGTGGGGTCGGGGCTCGGCGCGGGGTCGGTCACCGGAGTCACCACGGGAGGCGCGGCGAGGGTGATGGTCGGGACGGTGCCGTCGGCGAACGGTGCCGTGAACGACCCGATGGCCTCGCCGTCGGCCACGACGTCGTAGGTCGTGCCGGGGACGAGGTCGTCGGCCCGGTAGACGCCCGCGGCGTCGGTGGTCGGGGTGGCGACGGGCTCGGGGTCGGTGGCGTCCGCCTCGATCAGCGACAGCTCGAGGCCCGCGGCGGGGGTGCCGTCGGCGTTCACCACGGTGCCCTCGACGGTGACCGTGTCGGGCGCGGCGATCTGCACCGGCGGGATGGTCCCGCTCGTCGCGGGTGCGGTGATCGTGACGGCCGAGTCGACGTCCTCGTTCAGGATCACCTCGTACTGCTCACCAGGGGTCAGGCCGCCGGCCGTGAACGAGCCGCCCGCGCCGGTCTCGACGCTCGCCACCGGCGTGGTCTCGCCGACCGGCACGATGTCGACGGTCGACCCGGTCGCGGGCGCCGACCCGTCGGGGTTCACGATGCTCGTCGTGACCTCGACGGTCGGGTCGAGCGTGATCGAGGCACCGGAGGCCGTGGTGACCGGACCCCGGGCGATGCCCGTGACCTCGTCGACCACGTCGTACTCGGCCGCCGGGTCGAGACCTTCGAAGGTGATCGAGCCGTCGGCGCCGGTCGTCCCGGACGCGACCGGGTCGATCTGGCCGGGCACGACGATGCTCACCGGACGGTCGGCCACGGGCGTGCCGTCGGCCTGCACGACCGTGACCGTGAGGGGTGCGGTGTCGGCCGGGGCCACGGCGCCCGTGAAGGCGAAGTCGAGTCCTGGCGAGTCGTCTCCGGCCACGGTGACGGGGCGGGCGGGCAGGTCGGTGGCACCGTCGGGCGTCGTGACGTCGACCTCGTAGGGCGTGCCCGAGACGAGACCGGGGACCGACCAGGTGCCGTCGGGGCCGACCGTCGTGGTGGTCCCGACGACCTCGCCGGTCGCCGGGTCGACCACCGTCACGACCGCTCCGGGGTAGGCCGTGCCGTCGTTCGTCACGGCGCCGCTCGCCGTGAACGTCTTGGTCACGAACCAGGTCTGGTAGACGGGGAATCCGGAACGCTGTTGGTACGTGAAGGTCAGCGTCGAGAGCGGCACGGTCGGGCTGAACCAGGCGGCGGCACCCTCGGTGTCGGCCGCGGTCGCGTTGCCGGTCAGGACGCCCGTGGTGGCGTTCCACGAGGGCACGTCACGCAACGCCGCGGCGTCGCACGACGGCGACGGTGCACCGGCGGTGCGGCAGTAGTTGTAGGTGCTCCGGAACCCGAGGGCGCTCGCGGGCACGGCTGCACCGGCGGCGTCGGTGGCCGACACGGTCACCTGGTCGGCGTCGACGTCGCCCAGCACGAACGACCAGTCGCTCGCGGGGGTGGCCCGGTCGAAGGTGTAGGTCGTGACCGAGGCGGCGGCCGTGGTCGGCGAGTCCTCGGCGGGACGGAGGTTGAGGTACGGGCGACCGCGGCTCGAGTCGTATTCGGCGCCGACCGGTGTGCCCGTCCCCTGCCAGGTGCTCGACCCGCTGGGGATCGTCGCCTGGCGGGAGGTCGACGTGAACGTCGCCTGCGGGAAGTCCCCGGGCAGCGTCATCGTGCCGGTGTAGGCACGGGCCGTCCCGTCCACGGTGAAGTCGGCCCAGCCGACCGTCCCCGGCCCGGCGGCGGAGGCGCTCGTCGCGCCTCCGAGTGCCAGGGCACCGGCCATGACGACCGTCACCGTCGCCGCCGCCCACGTCCTGATCCGTCTGTCGACCATTCTCGTCCCTCCGAGCCCACGCCTGATCGCGGGCCACGAGGTCGAGGTTATGTCAGGTATGGATCTCGTGTCACACCCGGATCGGCCTGAGGCGTCGTCGTGGGTGTCGCCGCGGGCCGGGGACGGCGAAGGGGCGCCGCCTCGCGACCGGTCACCCGGTACGGAGGTCGGCGCCCCCTCGGGGACGTCGTGCGTCAGCGCTTCTTGGCGTTGGAGACGATGTCCTCCGAGTGGCTACCCGTCGCTCCCTTGGCCTTCTTGTCGGCGCGCTTCTCCTTCAAAGAGCGCACGGCGACCTTCGCGGTGGTCTTCTTCGCTGATTTCTCTGCCATGGTGGTGCCTCCGTCGCGGACCGCGATGATCCGATCCGCCCGAGGCTACGGTGCCCGGGCCCCGGTGTCTGTAGCGGCGACCATGTTCACGGCTCCTACACTGCCGAGTGGCCCGATCCGCCTCGGCCAGGTGCCCGGGCCCGCCCCGCACCCACCCGACCCCGACCACCGCCCGACCCCGCACCCACCCGACCCCGACGACACGCAGAGACGACAGGCCCCGATGACCCCCGTCCCCACCTCGACCTCGACCTCGACCCCGGCCGTCCCGACGCGCAGCGAGCGTCTCGACGAGCTGCCGTTCACCTCGAAGCACCGTCGTCTGCTCGCCGGCTCGGGCATCGGCTGGGCCCTGGACGCGCTCGACGTCGGCCTGCTCTCGTTCGTCATCGCCCAGCTCATGACCGTCTGGAGCGACCAGGCCGGCCAACTGGCCTGGGTCGCCTCGGCCGGGTTCGCCGGCATGGCGATCGGCGCGGCCGTCGGTGGCTCGCTGGCCGACCGCTTGGGCCGGAAGACCGTCTTCGCCCTGACCCTGCTGCTGTACGGGCTCGCCACCGGCCTCTCGGCCCTGTCGTGGTCGGTCGGCGTGCTGCTCGTCCTGCGCTTCGTCGTCGGCCTCGGCCTGGGCTCCGAGCTGCCGGTCGCGTCGACCCTCGTCAGCGAGTTCTCGCCCCGGCGCATCCGCGGTCGCGTGATCGTGCTGCTCGAGGCGTTCTGGGCCGTGGGCTCGATCGCGGCCGCCCTCGTCGGCTACCTCGTGATCCCGACGAGCGACGACGGCTGGCGCTGGGCGCTGCTGATCGGCGCGGCCCCCGCGCTCTACGCGGTGTTCGTGCGCCTGAAGATGCCGGAGTCGGTGCGTTTCCTCGAGTCGAGGGGGCGTCACGACGAGGCCGAGCGCACCGTCCGCGGCTTCGAGGAGGCCGCCGGCGTCCCCGCCCCGACCGTCTCCGCCCCGACCGTCGCCGCCCCGACCGTCGCCGCCGAGGAGGCGCGGGTCGTCGAGAAGCCGGCCCGCGCCTCCGTCGGTCGGTTGTTCGGTGCCGGCATGGCGCGCCGCACGGTCGCGATCTGGGTGGTCTGGTTCATGACCAACTTCTCGTACTACGGCGCCTTCGTCTGGCTGCCGTCGCTGCTCGTCGCGGCCGGTTTCCCGCTCGTGCGCTCGTTCGAGTACGTGCTGATCATCACGCTGGCCCAGCTGCCGGGCTACGCGGCCTCGGCCTGGCTGATCGAGAAGTGGGGGCGCCGGGGGACGCTCGCGACCTTCCTGCTCGGGTCGGCCGTCGCGGCCGTGTTCTTCGGCTTCGGCGCCGTCAGCGGCAGCGTCGCGCAGATCCTCGTCGCGGGCATGGCGCTGTCGTTCTTCAACCTCGGCGCGTGGGGCGCGCTCTACGCCGTGACGCCCGAGCTCTACCCGACCCCGCTGCGGGGCACGGGAGCGGGGTGGGCCGCCGGCGTCGGACGCATCGCCTCGATCGCCGCCCCGCTGTCGGTGCCGCCGCTGATCGCCCTCGGCGGCCCACCCACCCTCTTCGTCGTCTTCGGCGCGGTATTCGTCGTGGGGGCCGTCGCCGCCACGATGCTGCCCGAGCTCCGCGGCACCCGGCTCGCCGAGTGAGCGCGCGTCGCCGGTCGCGGCGTCGCCTCACGCCGCGTCGCCTGCTCGGCCTCGTCGTGGTGCTGGTGGCGGGGGCCGTCCTCGTGGCGTTCCCGCGCCTCCTCGGCGACGGGTCGGCGGGCGTCGACCCGGGAGGCACGGGTGCGGTTCCCGTGCCCACGAGCGTCCCGGCCGCGGCGGCCGAGGCCGTCGTCGAGCGCGTCGTCGACGGCGACACGGTGATCGTCACCGTCGCGGGGGAGCGCGAGCGCATCCGCCTGATCGGCGTCGACACCCCCGAGACCGTGAAACCCGACGCGCCGATCGACTGCTTCGGCCCCGAGGCCAGCGCCTTCACGACGGCCACCCTGCCCGAGGGAGCGACGGTCTGGCTCGAGGACGACGCCTCGCAGGGTGACTCCGACCGCTACGACCGGTTGCTGCGCTACGTCTGGTCGCCAGACGGCACGATGCTCAACGAGCGACTGGTCGCCGAGGGCTACGGGCGCGAGGACACCTACGACGACGCGTACCGCTACCGTGACCGGTTCGTCGCCGCCGAGGCGTCGGCCGAGGCCTCGCGGGTCGGGCTCTGGGCGGCCTGCGGCTGACGTGACGCGCGCCGGCTCGGCCACCAGAAGGCGTCACCGGTGAGGAAGACGAGCGCGGGCACGAGCACGGTGCGCACCACCAGGGTGTCGAGCAGCACGCCCAGGCAGACGATCACGCCGACCTGGGTCAGGGCGACGACCGGCAGCACGCCCAGCACGGCGAACACGGCGGCCAGCAGGATGCCCGCGCTCGTGATGACGGCACCGGTCGAGGCCAGGGCCCGCACCATGCCCTCGCGGGTGCCGTGCACGAGGCCCTCCTCGCGGGCCCGGGTGGTGAGGAAGATGTTGTAGTCCACCCCGAGCGCGACGAGGAACAGGAACGCGTAGAGCGTCACGGCCGTGTCGAGCGCGGGGAACCCCAGCACGTTCTGGAACAACCAGGTCGAGGCCCCCAGGCTCGCGAAGAACGTGGCCAGCACCGAGGCGATCAGCAGCACGGGGGCCACGAGCGAGCGCAGCAGCAGGGCCAGGACGGCGAACACGATCGCCAGGATGATCGGTGCGATCAGGTCGATGTCGGCCTGCGCCGCGACCTTCGTGTCGTAGGCGGTGGCGTCGCTGCCGCCGACGAGCGCGTCGGCGAGGCGGCCGCCGGCGTCGGCGTAGCCGGACCGCAGGCGCTCGACGGTGTCGAAGGCGGCGTCGCTCTCGGGCTCGGCGGTGAGCTGCAGGTCGACGCGGGTCAGTCCGCCCTCGGTCTCGCCGGTCGTCGCCGTGTCGACGCCGTCCGTGCCGGACGCGAGCGCGGTGGCCTCGTCGGCGACCGTCGACGGGACGACCACGGTGGTGCGGCTGGTCAGCCCCGCCGAGAACGACTCGTCGATCACCCGTTGCGCGGTGACCGAATCGGGGTCGCCGAGCAGCTGGTCGGTCTGCGACAGGCCGACGGCGTAGCCGCTCAGCCCGAGGCAGAGGACGCCGATGCCCGCGACGGACGCGACGGCCACGACGGCCGGACGGCGTCGGACGCCGCGCCCGAGACGGTCCCAGAAGCCGCGTCGCGGTGCCGCGTGGTGCGCCGCGCCTCCTGCGGTCCGGTCGTCCGTGCGGGTCGCGACGGTCGCGACGGTCGCGTCGGTCGCGTCGGTCGCGTCGGTCGCGTCGGACGAGGAGGCGCGGGGCACGAAGGGCCAGAACAGTCCGCGACCGCAGACCACCAGTGCCGCGGGCAGCGCCACGAGGGCGAAGACGATCGCCACGACGACGCCGACCGCGCAGGCGAGACCGAGGGCCCGGTTGCCCGTGAGCGACGCGAGCAGCAGGGTCAGGAGGCTCAGCGCGACCGTGCCGCCGCTCGCCGCGATGGCGGGGCCGGCGCTCGTCACGGCCGTGCGCATGGCGCGGTGACGGTCGGGCTGGCGCAGGAGCTCTTCGCGGTAGCGCGCGACGAGCAGCAGGGCGTAGTTGGTGCCCGCGCCGAAGACGAGGACCGAGAGGATGCCCGAGATCGAGGCGTCGAGCGGGATGCCCAGCGGTTCGGCGACGGCGGCCGCGACCCGGCCGGCCAGGGCGTCGGCGGCACCGACGACGGCCAGCGGCACGATCCACAGCACCGGGCTGCGATAGGTGACGATCAGCAGGACGGCCACGACGATCACCGTGACCAGCAGGAGCCGGACGTCCGCCCCGGCGAAGGCGTTCGCGATGTCGTCCTGGAACCCGATCGGACCGGTGAGCAGGGCGTCCAGTCCGGCGGGCAGGTCGGTCGAGGCCGCGTCACGCAGGCTCGTGGCCGTGCCCGCGACGTCGGCGTCCGCCGTCGCGGCGTCGAGCGGGACGGCGACGATCGCCGCGGTGCCGTCGTCGCTGATCTGCGGCCTGACGGCCTGCGGGGTCGTCGAGAGCTCGGCGAGGGACGCGGCCCGGGCGTCGACCGCGGCGAGGTCGGCGGCGTCGAGTCGGTCGCCCCCGTGGCTGAAGACCAGGATGCCCACCGTCGTCTCGGCGCTCGGGAACGACGCGAGGATCTCGGTCACCTCGGCCGACTGGCTCGTGTCGGGCACGCCCGACGGTGGGGCGGCGTCGCCCTCGCTCGTCGGCAGGACGGCGAAGAGCAGGGCGACGGCGACGGCCGTCGCGGCGAGCACGGCCCAGGCGGTGCGGTGGCCGCTGACGATGCGGGCGAGGGTGCGCATGATGATCCTTCAGTCGCTGAATGTCTTAGTTACTAAGAGTATTGCAGATCACAGGAGCATCGACCAGACTCGTCACGCAGGAGGTTCCATGCCCACCCCGACAGACCCGGCCCCCACGGCGCCGTCGACCCGTCCGCCGCGCTCGCCGCAGGCCGACGAGATCGTCACCCACATGCAACGGTTGACCACCGAGTCGCAGAAGGTCGCCCAGGCCTTCGCCACTCGGCACGGACTCGGCCACATCGACCTCGAGGCGCTGCTGCACGTCATGCAGGCCGAGCGCGACGGCGACCCCGTGACCGCCGGCGGGCTCGGCGAGCTGCTGGGCGTCACCTCGGGGGCGGCCACGGGGGTCATCGACCGCCTCGAGAAGGTCGGGCACGTTCAGCGCAGCCGGGACGACGCCGACCGACGCCGGGTGCTCGTCCGCTACTCCGATCGCGCCCGCGAGGTCGCGGGGGCGTTCTTCGGGCCGCTCGGCGCGATGAGCGACCGGGTCATGGCCGACTTCGACGAGGCCGAGCTCGAGACCGTCCGGCGGTTCCTCGAGGGCATGTCGGGCGCGATGGCCGAGCGGGCCCGCGAGGTGGGGCGTCCCGACTGAGGCGACCCGTGCCTACTCGGCGCCCCGGGCCCCTGGCCGTCGGCGGCAGCGGGTAACGTCGTCGTGACCCCGGAAGGCAGGTGGCACGTGACCGATCACGTCTCGGCCCTCGATCTCTTCTCGATCGGCATCGGCCCGTCGAGCTCGCACACCGTCGGCCCCATGCGTGCCGCCCGCGAGTTCCTCCTCGGCGTCGAGGCCGACGGCCGGTTGGCCGACGTGGCCCGGGTCGAGGCCGTGCTCTACGGCTCGCTCGCCGCGACCGGCCTCGGCCACGGCACGCCCTCGGCCGTCCTCGCCGGTCTCGCGGGCATGCAGCCCGAGACCTGCGACCCCGCCGTCGTCTCGGGCATGCAGCAGGCGGTCGAGCAGGGCGGCGGCCTGCGGCTGCTCGGGCGCCACCAGATCGCCTTCGCCCCCAACGACCTGCGGATGGCTCCGCTGACGCGCATGCCGCGGCACCCCAACGCGATGAGCGTCGAGGCCCTGGACGTCGACGGCGTGACCCTCGCGCGCGAGGTCTACTTCTCGGTCGGTGGCGGCTTCGTCGTGCGCGACGGCGACGACGAGCGGGCCGTCCCCACCGCCGAGGCGCCGTTCGCGTTCGCCGACGCCGACGACCTGCTGCGCCTCTGCGACGCCGAGGGCGTGTCGATCGCCGAGCTCGCCTGGCGCAACGAGGTCGCGCTGCACGGCGAGGCCGACGCCGCCGCGGGCCTCGACGCCCGCTGGGCCGCGATGCGGGCCTGCGTCGACGCCGGTCTCGCGGCCACGGGCGTCCTGCCGGGCTGGATGAAGGTGCCGCGGCGCGCCCGCCAGTTCGCGACCATGCTGCGCCAGCAAGACGAGAGGGCGACCGCCTTCGCACTCGGCGGCTCCGCGATCGACCAGGGCCGCGCCTCCTCGCTGCTGGCCTCCGACCTGCCGGCCCAGTGGCTGCAGGCCTACGCGATGGCCGTCAACGAAGAGAACGCGGGCGGCGGCCGCGTGGTCACGGCACCGACCAACGGGGCTGCCGGCATCATCCCGGCCGTGGGCTACTACGCGATGCGCTTCCACGGTGCCACAGCGGACGAGCTGGCCCGCACCTACCTGCTGACGGCCGCGGCGATCGGTTCGCTCTACAAGCGCAACGCCTCGATCTCGGGGGCCGAGGCCGGCTGCCAGGGCGAGGTCGGCTCGGCCGCATCGATGGCCGCGGGGGCGTTGACCGCGCTCCTCGGCGGAACGCCCCGCCAGGTCGAGAACGCCGCCGAGATCGCGATGGAGCACCACCTCGGTCTCACCTGCGACCCCGTGGGTGGTTTCGTCCAGGTGCCCTGCATCGAGCGCAACGCCATCGCCGCGGGCACGGCCGTCGCCGCGACGCGCATGGCCCTGCTCGGCGACGGCAGCCACGTCGTCAGCCTCGACACCGTCATCGAGACCATGCGTCAGACCGGTCGCGACATGAAGGACAGCTACAAAGAGACCAGCCGCGCCGGGCTCGCCGTCAACGTCATCGAGTGCTGACCACGGGTGGCGGGCGGCCGACCCGAGGAGGCGCGGGTCGTGTCGGACGTCGCCGCTAGCCTCGTCGCATGACCCCGCCGCGCCGCCCCACGCCGTCCCGCCCCGCGACCCCGGGCGGCACCGACGCCCCGCGGCTCGATCCCGTCGATCCACAGGGACTCGTCGACCTCGGCACCGACCTGCTGGGACCGCGCGACAGCCGTGAGCTCGAGCGCTACGTCGACGCCGACCTGACCGACCGCGACCTCGAGGGGGCCGAGTTCACCGAGTGCGTCTTCGAAGCGCCCCGGCTCGGCTCGGCCCGACTGCGCGGTGCGCGCCTGGTCGAGTCGGTGCTGGCCGACTCGTTCGCCCCCGAGCTGGCCGCCGCGCGCAGCACCTGGCGTGACGTCCGCGTCGAGCGGCCCCGGTGGGGGTCGGCCGAGCTGTTCGACGCCGAGCTGCGGTCGGTGCGCCTGGTCGGCGGCAAGATCGACTTCCTCAACCTGCGCGGGGCACGGCTCACCGACGTCGTGATCGCGGGGTGCACGATCGGCGAACTCGACCTCGGGGGCGTGCAGGCCCTGCGGGTCGCGCTGGTCGACTGCCGCATCGGCACGCTCGACGTGACCCGCGCCTCCTTGTCGCACACCGACCTGCGCACGAGCGACTTCTCGCGCATCGACGGTTTCGAAGGGCTTCGCGGCGCGACCATCGACGAGCTGCAGCTGGCGACCTTCGCCCCGACGATGGCGGCTCACCTCGGGCTCGTGGTCGGCTGAGCCCGGGCCGCCCGTGTTGCGCCCGGCTACGCCCTGGTCGAACACGTCGGGGCGGCACGAGGCGGCGGTGCTATCGTCACCGACAGAGCAACGCGCTCCGGGGTCAGTGAAAATCTGAGCCGGCGGTCACAGTCCGCGACCCGTGTCGTCACCGAGAGGTGAGGGCCCGGTTGAACCGGTGGAACTCCGGTACCGACGGTCATAGTCCGGATGAGAGGTGGCGCGGGCCCGGTCGTCCGTCCGCGGACCCCTGGCCGATGCCGACCCTCGCGTCGCGCACCCCCGGAGAGCCCTCGGCACACAGCCAGGCAGACCGGAGGACGACATGACGACGCAGGCCACCACGCCCCACGGGACCGACGCACGGACGCGTCGACCCGTCGACGCGACGAGCACGGCGGTGCGCTGATGTTCACCGGTCTCGTCGAAGAACTCGGACGCGTCGCGCGCGTCGACGACCAGGGCGACAGCGTCCGCCTCACGGTCCACGGCCCGGCCGTGCTCACCGACGCCGCGCACGGCGACTCCATCTCGGTCAGCGGCGTCTGCCTCACGGTGGTCGCGCGGCAGGGTGACACGTTCACGGCCGACGTCATGCGTCAGACGCTGGCCATGAGCACGGTCGGGGCGTTCGGCCCCGGCACGCCGGTCAACCTCGAACGCGCCGCCCGCGTCGGCGACCGCCTCGGCGGCCACATCGTGCAGGGCCACGTCGACGGCACGGCCACGGTCGTCGAGATCGAGGAGGGCGACGCCTGGCGTCGGGTCCGGTTCGACCTCGCCGACGACCTCGCGCCCCTGCTCGTCGACAAGGGCTCGGTCACGCTCGACGGCGTGAGCCTCACGGTCAGCGCGATCAGCGACCCCGGCGAGGCGCCGGGCTGGTTCGAGGTCAGCCTCATCCCCGAGACGCTCGCCGTGACGACCCTCGGCGGCAAAGCCGTCGGCGACCGGGTCAACGTCGAGACCGACGTGCTCGCCCGCCACGTGCGCCGCATGCTCCGGTTGGACGCGCTCGACGCCGATCGGCCCCGGGACGCGACCGCACCGGTCGACGCCGCGGACCCGTTCGACGCCGCCGCGGCGGGTCGCCCGTGACCGTGTCGACACCTGCCGAGGAGGCGCGGGTCGACTCGCGCCTCGCACCGATCGAGCTCGCCCTCGAACACCTGCGCCGGGGCCGACCCGTCGTGGTGGTCGACGACGAGTCCCGCGAGAACGAGGGCGACGTCGTCCTGGCCGCCGAGCTGGCCTCGCCCGAGTGGATCGCCTGGACGGTGCGGGTCTCGTCGGGCTTCGTCTGCGCGCCGATGACGAACGAGATCGCCGACCGACTCGACCTGCCGCCGATGGTCGCCCGCAACGAGGACGCCCGGGGCACGGCCTACACGGTGAGCGTCGACGCGGCCGCGGGTGTCACGACGGGCATCAGCGCTTCCGACCGCGCGACGACCCTCCGCACGCTCGCGTCGCCGACGAGCGTGCGCGACGACCTCCACCGCCCCGGGCACGTCCTGCCGTTGCGGGCCCGCGACGGCGGAGTGCGTGAGCGCGACGGCCACACCGAGGCCTCCGTCGACCTGATGAAGGCCGCGGGACTGCGACCCGTCGCCGTGATCAGCGAGATCGTGGGCGACGACGGCGAGATGATGCGCCTGCGCGCCCTGCTCGACTTCGGCGCCCGTGAGGGGGTCCCGGTCGTGACGATCGCCGATCTCGTCACCTGGTTGGGCGACCGCGACCTCGACGAGCCCGTCCCGGCACCAGAGGCACCGACCACCGACAC
Source organism: Frigoribacterium sp. MEB024 (assembly GCF_000878135.1). Lineage (GTDB taxonomy): Bacteria > Actinomycetota > Actinomycetes > Actinomycetales > Microbacteriaceae > Frigoribacterium. Next base: position 106,745 of record NZ_JXQZ01000002.1, on the reverse strand, counting down.
CATCACCCGCACCACCGAAGGAGATCCCGCATGAGCGGAGAAGGCGCACCCACCGACCTCGACGTCGACGGCACGGGGATCCGTGTCACGATCGTGGCCGGCACCTGGCACGAGACGATCACCGACGGCCTGCTGGCCGGCGCGCTGTCGACGGTCGAGCGCCTCGGCGCGACCGCGACGGTCGTCCGCGTGCCGGGCAGTTTCGAGCTGCCCGTCGTGGCCAAGGCCGCCCTCGAGGCGGGGGCCGACGCGGTCGTCGCCCTCGGCGTGATCATCCGCGGCGGGACGCCGCACTTCGAGTACGTGTCCGACGCCGCGACCTCGGGCCTGCTGCGGGTGACCCTCGACACGGGCAAGCCCGTCGGGTTCGGCGTGCTCACCCTGGACGACGAGCAGCAGGGCCTCGACCGCGCCGGCCTGCCCGGCTCGAAAGAGGACAAGGGCGCCGAGGCGGCCCACGCCGCCGTCGCGACGGCCGTCCAGCTGCGCGACCTGGCCCGGGCCGGCACGGCCCGAGTCGCCGGCTTCTAGGACCTGCGCTGCGCTGGTCCCCCGACCCGCGCCTCCTCGGGTCGACGACCCGCGCCTCCTGCCGGGCCGTTCGCGACCTCTCCGGCCGCGTCGACCGTGCCGAACCCGACAGCCGGACGACGACACGCCGTTCACCTCGAGAGGGGAGCGGCGTGTCGGGCGGTCGATGTCGCGAAGTGCACACCCCGGGCGGGGCGACCGGTCAGGCGAAGACCTCGGACAGGAACGTCTCGAGCTGCTGCCACGAGCGACGGTCCGCGCGGGCGTCGTACTGCGCACCGTGGTCGGGCGAGTCGGTGCCGGGCACGGCGAAGGCGTGCAGGACACCGCTGTAGCTCAGCACCTGCCAGTCGGGTGCCTCGGCGGCGCGCATCTCGTCCTCGAACGCGACGACCGCCTCGTCGGGCACCACCGGGTCGGCCGCGCCGGTCATCACGAGCAGCGGGGCCGTCACGGCACCCTTCTCGGCGGGCATGCCGGTGCCGAGACCACCGTGGAACGACACGACGCCGGCGACGTCGGCACCCGCGCGGGCCAGCTCGAGGGCTCCCGAGCCGCCGAAGCAGTAGCCCATCACGGCGATCCGGGACGGGTCGACGCCGGGCTCGGCCCGGAGGCGCTCGAGGTTCGCCAGCAGGCGCGACCGGAACAGTGCGACGTCGCCGTAGTACTTGCCCGCCTCGCCGGCGGCGTCCTGCGGCGACGGGCGCACGCCCTGCCCGTAGACGTCGCCGGCCAGCGCCACGTAGCCGAGCCGCGCGAGCATCTGCGCGCGCACCTTGACGTGGTCGACGACGCCGAACCAGTCGTGCAGCACGAGCACGCCGGGCACGAGCTCGGACGAGGAGGCGCGGGCCGGCGTCGCGAGGAACCCCTCGAGATCGACGTCGGTCGCCGCGTACACCGCGTCCGACGTCGTGACGCCGCCCGGGTCGGGCACGCTGTCGAGGACGCGCTGCAGGTCGGGGGAGAGGGCGGGAGTGGGTTCGGTCGTGGTCACACGGGGACGCTACTCCCGGCGGGTCGGACGGTGCCGACCGGTCGCGACCGGGTCTCGTCCCGGAACCCGGGCGGGGTCTCAGCCCGGGGCGACGATCCGGGCCACCGCCTGTCGCACGACGTCGCAACGCCTCTGTTGCGGGCCGGTGTGCAGGTTGGTGGCCTCGGGCGTGACGAACCAGGCCAGCACGACGCCGAAGACCATGGTCAGCAACTCGTCGGCATCCCAGCCGGACGAGATGTCGCCGGCGTCCTGCGCCGCGCGCACCGAGTCGCGGCGCGCCTCGAGCTGGCCGTGGTCGAGCACGCCGGGGCTGGGCAGCGCGACGCCCTCGATCTGACCCCAGAGCAGCAGCCGGGCGTCGTCGGGGTTCGAGGCCAGGTGGTCGTAGAGTGCACTCGCCCAGCCGGGCAGGTCGTGGGCGTCGAAGGGGACGACGGTGACCCAGCGCCCGATGCTCTCGCCGAGCGCGGCGTCGAAGAGGTCGCGCTTGGTCGAGAAGTGGGCGTAGAGGCGCTCTTTGCTCGCCTCGGCGTCCCGCGCGATCGTGTCGACGCGCGCCCCGGCGAGGCCGCGGGCGGCGAACTCGGTCCTCGCTGCCTCGAGCAGCCGTTCCCGTGGTGGGGTGGGTCGTCGTGCCATGCCCAGAGCATAGGGGTTCGATCCCACCGGACCACCCTGTTCGGATCGAGGTCTTCGCTTGCCGGACCGACCGCTTCGCTCTGCGTCCTGGCGGGCGCCGTCGGACCGTCGGACGGGTCAGAGGGTGCGGGCATCCGCCAGGTCGACGCCGGCCGCGGTCGCGACGCCGGCGTTGGTGATGCGCCCGGCGACCGCGTTGACGCCCCGGGCCAGCGACGCGTCGGCCGCGATGGCGTCACGCCACCCCCGGTCGGCGAGGGCCAGCGCGTAGGGCATGGTCGCGTTGGTCAGGGCCCGGGTCGAGGTCTGGGGGACGGCGCCGGGCATGTTGGCGACGCAGTAGTAGACGCTGTCGTGGACGGCGAAGGTCGGGTCGTCGTGCGTGGTCGCGTGCGAGCCCTCGAAGCAGCCGCCCTGGTCGATGGCGATGTCGACGAGCACCGACCCGGGACGCATCGACGCCACCATGTCGTCGGTGACGAGCTTGGGGGCCTGGGCACCGGGGATCAGCACCGAGCCGATCACCAGGTCGGCCGCCGCGACCTGGGCGCCGATCTCGTAGGCCGTCGAGGCGCGGGTCTGCACCCGGCCGCCGAACTGCACCTCGAGGGCACGGAGGCGCGGCAGCGACACGTCGATGACGGTCACGTCGGCGCCGAGGCCGAGGGCGTTCGCGGCGGCGTGCTCGCCGGCGACGCCACCGCCGATCACGACCACCTTCGCCTTCGGGGTGCCGGGGACGCCACCGAGCAGCACGCCCGTGCCGCCGATGGGCTTCATGAGGTGGTAGGCACCGACCATCGTGGACAGGCGGCCGGCGACCTCGCTCATCGGCGAGAGCAGCGGCAGGCTGCGGTCGTCCCGCTGGACCGTCTCGTACGCGATCGCGGTCGTGCCGGAGGCGAGGACGGCCTCGGTGCACTCGGGCGACGCCGCGAGGTGCAGGTAGGTGAAGAGGGTCTGGTCGGCCCGCATCAACGGGTACTCGGCCGCGATCGGCTCCTTGACCTTCATCAGCAGGTCGGACTCGCCCCAGACGGTGGCCGCGTCGTCCACCACCGTCGCGCCCGCGGCGACGAACTCGGCGTCGGAGAACCCCGACCCCCGTCCGGCACCCGCCTGCACGACCACGTCGTGACCGCGGCGGGAGAACTCGTGCACGCCGGCCGGAGTCGCGGCGACGCGGTTCTCGTTGTTCTTGATCTCGGTGGGGATGCCGACGCGCATGGTTCGTCCTCTCGGGAGTGGCCTCGACGACGGGCGGCCGGTGCACGCCTCTGTTCGCCGAACTGAGGTCAGTGTGCTGTTTCGTGCCGATGCGTGCCAAGCTTTCCGCACGAGATTCTGTGCGGGGCCCTTGTCGCCGCACGATCGACGACGAGAGGTGTGGCGAGGCATGGTTGCGACGAACGACGTTCGGCTCGACGAGATCGACCGGCAGCTCGTGCGCCTGCTGGTCGCGAACAGCCGCACCCCGAACGCCACCCTGGCCGCGCAGGTGGGGATCGCTCCGTCGACGTGTCTCGCGCGCCTCCGGTCGCTCGTCGAGCGCGGCGTCGTCGCCGGTTTCGGTGCCGACATCGACTTGTCGGCACTCGGGCTCGACCTGCAGGCGCTGATCAGCGTGACGATCCTCGCCTCGGCCCGGCAGCGCATCGCCGCCTTCTCGTCCGAGATCCGGGCCCTGCCGCAGGTGGTGCAGCTGTTCTTCCTGGGTGGGTCCGAGGACTTCATCATCCATCTGGCCGTCCGTGACACGAACGACGTGCGCGAGTTCGTGCTCGACCACCTCTCGGCGCATCCGGCCGTCGCTTCGACCCGCACCAGTCTCGTCTTCGAGCACCACCACCCCGGCCCGACCGTCTGATCGACCGGTCGACGACGCGCCGACGCGCCGACGCGCCGAGCCGACCTCAGCGCGTGGCGGCGAGCGCCATCGGCAGGTGGGGGATGCCGTCCTCGAGGAACTCGTCACCGTCGACCACGAAGCCGAACCGTGCGTACCAGCCAGAGAGGTGGGCCTGGGCGTCGAGCCGGATCAGTCGCCCCTCGCACCCGTCGACGGCCGCCCGCATCAGGTCGGCTGCGAGCCCACGGCCACGGGCCGCCGCCGCCGTCGCCACCCGGCCGATCCGACGGTCGTCGCCGTCGTGCAGCACCCGGAGCGTCGCCAGGACCCGGGCGTCGGCGTCGCCGTCGGCGAACCAGAGGAGGCGCGCGGTCGGTTCGAGGTCGCGCCCGTCGAGCTCGGGGTAGGGGCACTCCTGTTCGACGACGAAGACGTCGACCCGGAGGCGGAGGATCTCGTAGAGGACGACGGGGTCGATCTCGGCGACGGACGACGAGTGCAAGGTGGGGTTCACGCAGCCACGGTACCGGCCTCGCGGTCGTGGCCGGATGCCGTCGCCGGGCCGGTCACCACGCCTCGCCCAGGGGCATGGTCGTGAAGGTGCCGCCGACGGGTGCGTTGGGCGGTTGCACCTGCCCGGCGAAACGGTCGGCGAACGCCTCGGCGTCGTCCTCGGGGTGGTACCCGATGGCCTCTCCCGCCGCCAGCGACACGACGCGACGGGTGTTGCGGCTGACGCCCCAGACGACGTGGTGACCGGACGGGGCCGTCGACAGGGTGGCCAGGATCAACCGGGTCGCGTCGGCCGGTGACAGCCACGTGCCGAGGCTGCGGACGTCGTGCGGCTCGACCTCGGCCGTCATGATGCGCGCCGACACCACGGTCGAGCCGAAGCGGTCGGCGTACAGGCTGCCGACGGCCTCGAGCAGCACCTTGCTGACGCCGTAGAACGAGTCGGGGCGTGGCGCGGGGACGTCGTGGTCGGCCGCACTCGAGCCGGGTTCGAACCCCACGGCGTGCACCGAACTGGCCGCGAGCAGGCGGGTCACGCCGGCGCGACGGGCGGCCTCGTGCACGACGTACGCGCTCTCGACGTTGAGGTCGCGGATCTCGTGCCACGTGCGCTCGCTGGCGTGGGACGCGAGGTGGACGACCAGGTCGGCCCCGCCGAGCGCCACCGTGAGGGACTCGAGGTCGGTCACGCCGACGTGTTCGAACGTCTCGTGCGCTCGGAGGTCGTCGGGCGGCGTGACCACGTCGAGCAGCCGCAGGTCGTGGCCGGCCTCGAGCAGCAGGGGGCGGACCCAGGTCGCGATGCGCCCCGAGCCCCCCGTGATCGCGATGGTCGCCATGTGTGCCGCCTCTCGTCGTGGGCCCTTCGGCCCGTCTCGTGGTCCGCCTCGATCCTGCCCGGGACCACCGACACCGTCCCCCGGGGCACGTCCGACGTCCGGCGAACGGCCCGCGCGAGGCGTCCCCGCGTCCTCCGGATGCCCCACCCGAGCCTGGCAGGGCTCTGACGAAGGCCTGGCAGGGCGCTCCACGGCCGCGGTCGGTGACGCGTCACCTCGTACCGTGACGGAGGGCCCGACGACGTGCCTCGATCCCGTCCCCGACCGAAAGGCACCTCCATGTCGTCAGCTCTCTCGTCCTTCGGACTCCTCCTGGTCCGCGTCGTCCTCGGGGTCGTCTTCGTCGCCCACGGGTGGCAGAAGCTCGCCGTCGACGGCCTCGCCGCGACGCAGGGGGCCTTCGGCGGCATGGGCATCCCGCTCGCCGAGGTCGCGGCCCCGGTCGCGGCCGTCACCGAGCTCGCGGCCGGTGTCGCGCTGGTCGTCGGCTTCGCCACGCGGGTCGCCGCCGCCCTCCTGGCGGTCACGGCGGTCGTCGCCCTGGTCGCCGTCCACCTGCCGAACGGCTTCTACTCGACGACCGGCGGCTTCGAGTACGTCCTCGTCCTCGCGGTCGCCTCGATCGCGATCGTGCTCACCGGACCGGGCCGCTTCGCTCTCGACGCCCTGGTCGTCCGCGGCCGGCGTGCCCGTCGCGAGGTCCCGGTCGCTCAGCCCGCCGCCGCCTGACCGACGACCCGGACCCGGCCCGTCGGCGAGGCCGGGACGGGTGAACGTGACGTGCTCACGAGGGTGATTTGCGCCTCCTCGTCCCGTTCCGGCCCTCGATCCGTGGTCGGGTGGACGTCGATGACCGTCTCCGCCGACCGCCCCCGCCCCCCGGGCGCCCGACCCCGGACCGGGTCGCCCGTCCTCGTCTTCGGGGACGTCCTCGACGACATCATCGTCAGCCCCCGGACGGGCGGCGCCCCCGGAACGGAGACGGTGGCCACCATCAGGCACCGGGCCGGCGGCTCGGCGGCGAACACGGCGGCATGGCTGGGGTCCTTGGGGGTCGACGTCTCGTTCGTCGGTCGGGTGGGCACGGCCGACCTGCAACGCCACTCGCAACTGCTCGCCAACGCGGGGGTCGTGACCCGTCTGGCCTACGACGCGCACGATCCGACGGGCACGGTCGTCATCACCGTCGACGGCTCGTCCCGCACCATGTTCACCGATCGGGGGGCGGGCGCCTCGCTGGGCCCCGACGACGTGCCGGACGACCTCGTCGCCGAGGCCGGTCTCGTGCACTTCACGGGCTACACGGTCACCCAGTCCCGCAGCCCCGTCGCCCTCCGACGCCTGGTGGGCCGGGCTCGGCAGGCCGGGGCGCTCGTCTCGGTCGCCCCGGGCAGCGCCTCGATCGTCCGCCGGTTCGGGGTGTCGGCTTTCCTCGCGGCCGTCCACGGGGCCGACCTGTTCTTCCCGTCGGACGAGACGGCTCGCGAGCTGACCGGGCTGGACGAGCCGATCGCCTCGGCGACGGCCCTGGCCGAACACGTCGGCGTGGTGGCCCTCGTCGCCGATGACGGGGGAGCCGTCGTGGTCTCGCGGGGGCAGCCACCGGTCGTGGTCGACGGGGTCGTCTCGCGCTGGGTCGACTCGGTGGGTCTCGTGGACGCGTTCTCGGCCGGGTTCATCGCCACGTGGGCGACCTCGCGCAGCCTGGGGGTCGCAGGACGCAGCGGTGCCCGCGCCGCCGCCCGGGCCGCCGGGGTGGCCGGAGGGCGGCCACCCGCCTGACGGCGTCGGACCCGACGAACGCCCGACGGCCCCTGGGTCAGCGCGGACTCTCGGCGCTCACCAGCACCGTCTGGACCCGGGGCGGGCGCTCGGGGGTCAGCCGGATCTCGAACCGGACGACGCTGCGGGCACCGCGCCGACGCCAGACCAGGTGCGACGGTGACGACGACTCGTCGGCCGCGAGCAGGTCACCGTCGCCGGAGTCGTCCCAGCCCCCCACGGACTCGACGAGAGCGGCCCAGGAGGCGCGGCGCCGGTCGAACGGGAGGTCCAGTTCGACGTTCTCGCTGAACAACCCGTCGGGGACGGACCCGCCGCGGACCACGGCCTCGACCGCGTCCCGGGCCGTCGACGTCTCGGGCCACGGGCGGACGACGACACGGGCGTCGGCGCGGTCGGCCATCATGCCGTCGAGTGCGAGCCCGATCGGTTCGGAGACCTTCGAGTAGGTCGCGTTCTCGAACCCGACGGCGCCGAGGCCGGTCGCGGTCTGCCAGCGCATGTGGGCCGAGAACCCGGGGTAGCCCCCGCTGTGCGACACGACGGGGCCGTGGTCGGGATAGTGCTCGACGAACAGGCCGAACCCGTAGCCACCGGGGTGCCCGGCCCGGGAGGGGACGAACCGTTGCACCTGCTGCATCTCGCGCCGGGAGGCGCGCGAGAGGATGCCGTCGAGGTCGCCCTGACCCTCGGGGTCGAACGCCGAGCCGAGCCAGCGCGCCCAGCGCGTGAGGTCGGTCACGGTGCTGAACAACCCGCCGATCGGCGAGAACGCGCCCGGGCCCGAGAACGGCAGGGCGTCGCCCCCGTCGGAGGCGCGGCGGTGGCCGATCGCGACTCCGCCGGTGGCCGGGACGGTCGCCTCGAACCCGGTGCTCGTCAGACCGAGCGGCTCGAGGACGGTCGACTCGACGACCTCGCGGTAGGGCCTCCCGGCGACGGCCGCGATCGCCCGGCCCACGAGGGCGAAGCCGAGGTTGGAGTAGGCGAAGGTCGTGCCCGGCACGCTGTCGAAGCTCAGCCCGGCCCGCAGCAGGGCGTCGAGTTCGTCGTCGGTGAGGGACTCCTGTCGATCGCCCCACGGATCGTCGGTGGGGAAGCCGGCCGACATGGTCAGGAGCATGCGCAGGGTCGGTACGGGGGAGTCGGCCGTCGGGAGGGCCACCTCGCCGAACGCCGGCACGACGTCGGTGATCGGTGCGTCGAGCGACACGAGCCCGGCGTCGCGTTGGGCGAGCAGGGCCGTCGCGGTGAAGCTCTTCGTGCACGAGGCGATGCGGTAGGCCGTGTCGACGCCGGGTGTGGTGCCGGGGGCGATCTCGCCGTACGAGCCGTCGTGCGTGAGGCCCGTGCGGTCGAAGGTCGCCCAGACGGCGCTCGGTCCGCGACGCTCGGGCGCACGAGCGGCGAACACGGCGTCGATTCCCGTGGGTGGGCCGGTGCGGGCGGGGTGTGATGACGTCGTCACGGAGGTGGTCCTCTCGGGGGGCGGGGTCATTCGGTACGGGTGGTGCGGCGCATCGCCTCGTAGGCGTCGAGCGCGGCCCGGCGCGAGGCCTTGAGGTCGACCATGGGCTCGGGGTACGAGTCGTCGTCGACCTCGGGAACCCAGCGGCGCACGTAGTCGCGGTGCTTGTCGAACTTGTCGGCCTGCAGCACGGGGTTGAACACCCGGAAGTAGGGGGCCGCGTCGGCGCCCGAGCCGGCCGTCCACTGCCAGTTGGCGGGGTTGTTCGCCTCGTCCGCGTCGACCAGGGTGTCCCAGAACCACTGCTCGCCGACCCGCCAGTCGGCCAGCAGATTCTTGACGAGGAAGCTCGCCGTGACCATGCGCACCCGGTTGTGCATGTAGCCGGTGGTCCACAGTTCGCGCATGCCGGCGTCGACCAGCGGGATGCCGGTCGTGCCCTGCTGCCACGCCTCGAGTTCGCCCGGCTCGAGGTCGTGCCACGGGAACTCGTCGAACTCGGGCCGGTAGTTCTTCGTGGCCAGGTGCGGGTTCGCGAAGAGGACCGTGTGGTTGAACTCGCGCCAGACGAGTTCGCGCAGGAAGCCCGAGGCCTGCTCGCGGGCGTCGGGCGTGAGGTCGCCCCGCATGCGGTGCCAGACCTGGAACGGGCTGACCTCGCCGAACCGGAGGTGGGGCGAGAGGTGACTCGTCGCCTCTTGAGCAGGTTCGTCACGGAGACCGTAGTCGGCCAGGTGTCCCGTGGCGAAGCGTTCGAGCGTGTCGAGGGCGGAGGCTTCGCCCGGGGTCCACGAGTCGCGGAGTCCCCCGGCCCAGTCGGGTGCCGTGGGCAGGAGGGACCACGAGTCGAGGTCGTCGCTGTCGGGCGCCGTACGGGGCCCGTGCAGTTCGTCGGGGGCCGCCTCGGGGTGGCGCGGCTCGGGCCGGTCGAGGCATGCGCGCCAGAACGGTGTGAAGACCTTGAACGGTTGGCCCTGCCCGGTCTGGATCGTCCACGGTTCGAACAGGAGGTTCGCCTGGAAGCTGCGCACGTCGAGCCCACGCTCGCGAAGCGACGACTTGAGGTCGGCGTCCGCGTCGCGGGCGGCGAGGCCGTACCGGCGGTTCCAGAAGACGGCACCGGCGCCTGTCTCGTCGACGAGGCGGGGCAGTTCGCGGGCCTGGGGGCCCCGGCGCAGGGTCAGTCGGCCGCCGATGGCCCGGAGCGACTCGGCGAGAGCGGCGAGGCTGTGGTGCAGCCACCAGCGCGAGGCGCCGCCGAGGGGGCGGATGCCGTCGGTCTCGTCGTCGAGCAGGAAGAGGACGACGACCGGTTCGCCCTTCTCGACGGCGGCCACCAGGGCCGGGTTGTCGGCGAGGCGCAGGTCGTCGCGCAGCCAGACGATCGAGGGCGACGTCATGCGTCGGCCCCGACCGGCGAGCCGAGGCGCAGCTTGGTGCACAGCTCGGCCAGGGAGGCCAGTTCGTCGTCGTCGAGCGCCCCGCCCACCCGCCGGCGGATCGCCTCGGCGTGGCTGATCGCCGTGCGTCGGTACAGGTCGTAGCCCTCGTCCGTCATGGTCACGATGATGCCTCGTCCGTCGCCGGGGTCGGAGGTCTTCTCGACGATGCCCTTCGAGGCGAGTCGGTCGACGAGGCGGCTGATGCTCGGCTGCGTGAGCAACAGGTGGCGGGTGAGGTCGCGGATGCGAGCCCGACGATCGGGCTGGTTCGACAGGTTGAACAGCACGTCGTACTCGTTGAACGAGATCTCGCTGGTCGGAAAGCACTCGGTCAGTTCACGCATGACGCTGACCTGGGCCCGGAACAGGGCTTCCCAGGCCCCCACGGCCATCGATGTCTCGCTCATGTCGTACCTCACGTTCGTCGAGGACGAGTCTACGAAAGGCCACCGTCCTCGGGCCGACACGGGTGGGCGCGAGACGCGCGCACCGCAGGGTCGGGGCACACGACAGGTCGTCGGGGCACACGACAGAGGGCCGGTCGCCCGATGGCGACCGGCCCTCTTCCCTTGCACCAGGAGTGTCCTGCAATCACATTCCGCCTCGGTCGCCACAGCAAACGACGTCGGCGAGACACAATCTATAACGGATCGGTAACGGTGGTCCAGGGGTGAACCCGAGCAGTTCCTGGGAACTCGGACCGAGCCGGCACCGCGGCCGCCGTGTGATGCGAGCAGGGCTCAGAACACGTCGGGCGACGGCGTCGACGCGTGGCGGATCGAGACGTCCGCGTGGCGGTCGAAGCGGTAGCCGACACCGCGGACGGTGCGGACGATGTCCTCGAAGGCGCCGAGCTTCGACCGCAGTCGACGGACGTGCACGTCGATGGTGCGTTCGTTCGGCACCTCGTCGTCGCCGTCGGCCCACAGGCTCGAGATCAGTTCGGTTCGTTCGATGGTGCGGCCCTCGCGCAGGACGAGGTACTGCAGCAGCTCGAACTCCTTGTACGTCAGCGGGGCCACGTCGCCGTCCAGCAGCAGGCGCTTGCGCGAGATGTCGACGACGACGCCACCACGGGCGCCGGGCTCGTCGTCCTCGGCGACCTGCCGGCGCTTCGCCAGGGCGGCCGGGTCCTGCAGGGCCAGACGGACCACGTCGACGTCGCGGCCGCCGGCGCCCTCGGGAGCCAGTGCCACGGCGGCGTGCGTCTCGGCCGACGGGGCGATCCGACCGACGAGTTCTTTGATCTGAGAGACGACGTCGCCGAGCGAGGTGCCGTCGGCGGCGGCCTTCAGTTCGTCGAGTCCGACGTAGAGGACGAAGCCGCGGGCCTCGGTGCCTTCGGGTACGGCGCGGGGCCGGGGTGCCGCGGGAGCCGTGGCGACGGGCGCGGCGGTCGGGGCGGCCGAGCGGGAGGGCGCGATCTCGCGGAGGGACGTGGGGGCGGCGGAGCGGGCGGGCGAGACGGTGCGGGTGGCGGTGACGGGGCGGTCGAGGATGAGGGACATGACAGGCGGGGTCCTTGCGTGACGGCGGCGGTCCCTCGGCCGACGGGTCGCCGGGGACGGAGGGACTGCTCGATGTGTGTCGGTGCTCGATCCCGCCGGCGATGGTGCCGTACGTCACGAGCAGTCGGTGCGATGCACCGTTCGGGATGCGCGTCGAGGGTGGCGACGCGGAGCATCCTGGAGTCGGTGGCTCAGTGACCGGGTGGGGCCACGAGCTCAGCTGGCGGTGTCAGCAGCTTCGACTCGGCGAGGTGTGTGACCGGATCAGGCACACATTCGACACATGACAGCGTGCATCGGCATCATCATGCCGGTGCTCCCGAGGGCCTCACGAGAGGTCGGGGCGAGCACGCTGTTAGTCATGGGGTCGATCTTGTTACACCCTGCGTCCCGATGTCAAGCGACGTTCGCGTTCCGGCGGCGTGGGTGGTCCGGAAACGCCGAACCGCGCCTCCTGCGGTCGAGGAGGCGCGGCCCGGGGCGTTGGGGCGACGGGGGTCAGGCGAGCCCGTAGAGGCGGTCGCCCGCGTCGCCGAGGCCCGGCACGATGTAGCCCTGCTCGTTGAGCTTCTCGTCGACGGCGCCCAGCACGACGTGGACGTCGCGGCCCTCCATCGCCTTCTCGACGGCGGCGAGGCCCTCGGGCGCGGCCAGGATGCAGACCGCCGTGACGTCGACGGCGCCGCGGTCGAGCAGGTAGTCGATCGCCGCGATGAGCGAACCGCCGGTGGCGAGCATCGGGTCGAGCACGAAGCACTGACGGTTCGACAGGTCGTCGGGCAGACGCTCGGCGTAGGTCGTGGGCTGCAGGGTCTCTTCGTCGCGCACCATGCCGAGGAAGCCCACCTCGGCCGTGGGGACGAGCTTGGTCATGCCCTCGAGCATGCCGAGGCCGGCGCGCAGGATCGGCACGACGAGCGGTCGCGGCTGGCTGATCTCGAGGCCCGTGGTCGGGCCGACCGGGGTCTCGATGTCGACGGGGCTCGTGCGCACGTCGCGCGTGGCCTCGTAGGCCAGCAGCGTGACGAGCTCTTCGGTCAGCGCCCGGAAGGTGGGGGAGGGCGTGCTCTTGTCGCGGAGCACGGTCAGCTTGTGGGTAATCAGGGGGTGGTCCGCTACGTGCACTCGCATAGGCTCAACGGTAGCGGAGTCGGCCGGTTCCGCGAGCCGTCCCGACCCCGCAGAGGCCCCGTGATCGCCGTCCCGCCCGAGTTCGACGACTGGATGTCCCTCGCCCTCGCCGAGGCCGACGCCTGCCGCGTCTCGGCCGACGTGCCGGTGGGTGCCGTCGTGGTCGACGCCGACGGTGTGGTGATCGCGACGGGCCGGAACGAACGCGAACTGCGCCAGGACCCGACGGCCCACGCCGAGGTGATCGCCCTCCGGGCCGCCGCAGAGCACACGGGTGACTGGCACCTCACGGGTACGACCCTCGTGGTCACCCTCGAACCGTGCCCCATGTGCGCCGGGGCCCTGCTCGCCGCGCGCGTGCCGCGGCTCGTCTACGGCGCCTGGGACGACAAGGCAGGAGGCGCGGGCAGCGTCTACGACATCGTCCGCGACCGCAGGCTCCCGCACCGCGCCGAGGTCTACGCCGGCGTGCGCGAGGCGGAGTGCCGGGCGCAGCTCGACGCGTTCTTCGCCGAGCGACGCTGAACCGACCACCGCCGGTGGCCGACCCGCGCCTCCTCGGGGTCAGTCGGCGGCGCGGATGACGATCGCGTCGGTCGGCGGGTCGACCTGGCCCGGCTTCACCCAGACGTCGGGTTCGACGTAGATGACGCGGGCGATCGGCACGGCTTCGCGTATGCGCGACTCGACGGCGTTGATGGCGCTGGCGACGTCGGCCAGCACGGTGCGGCCCGGCATCGCGACCTTGACGCCGACGAGCAGCTCGTCGGGGCCGAGGTAGAGCGTCTTCATGTGGATGATCGACTCGACCTCGGGGCCGCCGGTGACGGCTGCGCGGATCTTCGCGACGTCGTCGGCCGAGGCGCCCTCGCCGACGAGCAGGCTCTTCGTCTCGATGCCGAGGATGATCGCGACGGCGACGAGCAGCACGCCGATGGCGAGGGTGCCGATCGCGTCGAACACGCCGTCACCGGTGATCCAGGTCAGCACGACGCCGACCATGGCGAACGAGAGGCCCAGCAGGGCGGCGGCGTCCTCGAGCAGCACGACCGGCAGTTCGGGGGCCTTGGCACGGCGCACGAACGACACCCAGCTCTGCTGCCCCTTGCTCGGTCGGGACTCGCGGATCGCCGTGCGCAGCGAGAAGCCCTCGAGGGCGAGCGAGATGGCGAGCACGAGCACCGGCAGCCAGGGCACCTCGAGCGGGTGCGGCTCGCGCAGCTTCTCGATGCCCTCGTAGAGCGAGAAGACCCCGCCGACGCTGAACAGGATGATCGACACGACGAAGGCGTAGACGTAACGCTCCCGTCCGTAGCCGAACGGGTGCTCGGCGTCGGCCGCCTTCTTGGACTTGCGGCCGCCCAGCAGCAGCAACACCTGGTTGCCCGAGTCGGCCAGCGAGTGGACGCCCTCGGCGAGCATCGACGACGATCCCGAGAAGGCCCAGGCGATGAACTTCGTCACCGCGATGCCCAGGTTCGCGCTGAGTGCGGCGATGATCGCCTTGTTGCCGCCGTGACTGCTCATCGGTTCCGATCCCCTCGTGTGGTCCTGGTCGATCCTAGGATGGCCGGATGGTCACCACCCTCCCCACCACAGCGATTCTCGGAGCCGGCTCGATGGGCGGCGCGATCCTGCAGGGCCTGCTGCGCCCCCAGGTGTCCGTCGACGGGGGCGTGCGGGTCACGAACCGCACCGAGGTCAAGGCCCGGGCGCTGCGGCACGGCGCCGTCACCTCGCTCGCGACCGAGACCGACCCGAGCGCCAACTCCTCGGCGGTCGTCGGTGCGCGGCTGGTCCTGATCGGCGTGAAGCCGCACATGGTGGTCGACCTCCTGCACGAGATCGGTCCGGTGCTCGACGCGGGTGCCCTCGTGGTGAGCCTCGCCGCGGGAGTCACGACCGCCACGATGGAGGCCGCCCTCCCCGAGTCGGTCTCGGTGCTGCGCTCCATGCCCAACACGCCGTCGCACGTCGGTCTCGGCGTGACCGGGCTCAGCGCGGGCTCGCGCTCGACCGACGCCGACCTCGACCTGGCCCGGTCGCTCTTCGCGGTGGTCGGTGACGTCGTCGTCGTCCCCGAGTCGCAGATCGACGCGCTCAGCACGATCTCGGGTTCGGGCCCCGCCTACGTCTTCTACCTGATCGAGCAACTGCAGGAGGCGGCGGTCGCCTTGGGCTTCACGCGTGCGCAGGCCGCCACCATGGTCCAGGGCACGTTCCGCGGCGCGAGCGAGCTCCTCGCGACGAGTGACGTCCTGCCGGCCGACGCCGCGCCGGCCGAGTTGCGTCGTCGGGTCACCAGCCCCGGCGGCACGACCGAGCGCGCCGTCGCCGAGCTCGCCGACGGTGGCCTGCTCGAGCTGTTCGAGCGGGCCACCCAGGCCGCCCTCGCCCGCAACCGCGAGATCGCCGAAGGCCGCTAGCCGCGGTCAGCCCTCGAGGGCGGCGAAACGTTCGATCGCACGGCTGTCGCCCGACACGATGATCAGGTCGTGGTTGCTGATGACCGTCTCGGGGGTGGCCTCGACGAACGCACCCCCCGGGCTCTTCACGCCGACGATCGTGATGCCGTACTTCTTCCGGATGTTCGACGCGGCCAGCGAGGCACCGCGGACGGGCTTCGGCGGGTACATCTTGACGATGGCGAAGGCGTCGTCGAACTCGATGTAGTCGAGCATGCGACCCGACACGAGGTGTGCGACGCGCTCGCCGGCCTCCCGCTCGGGGTAGATGACGTGGTTGGCACCGATGCGGGCGAGGATCTTGCCGTGCGACTGGCTGATCGCCTTCGCCCAGATCTGCGGCACCTTCAGGTCGACCAGGTTGGCCGTGATGAGCACGCTGGCCTCGATCGACGAGCCGACGGCGACGACCGCGATCGAGAAGTCCTGCGCACCGATCTGCTTGAGTGCGTCGATGCTGCGGGCGTCGGCCTGCACCGCGTGCGTCACGCGGTCGGCCCATTTCTGGACGAGCCCGGCGTCGGTGTCGACGGCCAGCACGTCACGGTCTTGCCGTTCGAGTTGTCCGGCGGTCGCGGCGCCGAACCGCCCGAGGCCGATGACGAGCACCGGGGCGTCGTGCTTGATCTTGTCAACCAACGATCGGTCGCTCCTCGGCTCGGGTGAACAGCTGGCGTCGCTGGCTGGCGGCCAGGGCGACGGAGAGTGTCACTGTACCAACGCGGCCCATCCACATCGTGACCGCCAGGATGTACTTGGCCGAGTCCGGGAGGCGGTCGGTCAGACCGGTGCTGAGCCCCGAGGTGGCGAACGCCGAGATGGACTCGAACAGCACGTGGTCGAGGGGCTCCTTCGTGATGTGCATGATCAGGATGCTCGACACGGCGACGATCGTCGCACCCCAGAGGACGACGCTGACGGCCAGGCGCAGGACGTCGCTCGGGATGCGGCGGCCGAAGGCTTCCATCGACCGCTGACCGCGCGCCTCGGCGAAGGCCGCCAGGAAGAGCACCGCGAGCGTCGTCACCTTGATGCCTCCGGCGGTCGATGCCGACCCGCCGCCGATGAACATGAGCATGTCGGTGACGAGCAGGGACGACCCGTTCAGGTCGGAGATCTGGATCGTCGAGAAGCCGCCCGACCTCGTCATCATGCTGAGGAAGAGCGACTGGAACACCGTCGGGCCGGCCTCGATGCCGCCGAACGTCTTCGGGTTGTCGAACTCGAGGACGATGTAGAGCACCATGCCGAACACGATGAGGATCGCCGTCGTCAGCAGGGTCAACTTGACGTGGACCGACCAGCGCCGGGGGTTGCGTGGGTTGCGGGCCAGGGCGTAGATCACCGGGAACCCGATGCTGCCGAGGAACACCCCCACCATGATCAGGCTCAGGAACCAGTAGTCGTTCTCGAACGCGGCGAGTCCCTCGGCGTTCGGCGTGAACCCGGTGTTCGTGAAGGCCATGGCCGAGTAGTAGAAGCTGTCGAGCACGGCGTCGCCGACGGGGATGCCGTCGATGAGCATGCGGGGGATCATCAGCACCGCGATGACCAGCTGGATCACGAACGAGCTGAGCGCCACCGTCGTGAGCAGGCCACCGATCTCGCCGAGCCGCACCGCCTGACCCTCGGGAACGGGGCCGGCGTGCACCCGCAGCGGGTTCTGGTCGCCGGCCGCCATCAGTCGAGCGCGCAGGCCGATTTTCCGTGAGACGACGAGACCCATGATCGAGGCCAACGTGAGCACGCCGATCGCCCCGATCTGCACGCCGACGAAGATGACGACGTGGCCGAACAGGGACCAGTGGGTGGCCATGTCCACCGTCGCGAGGCCGGTCACGCAGATGACCGAGACGGCCGTGAAGACGGAGTCGGCCAACGGGGTGATCGTCCGGTCGGCCGACGAGATGGGCAGCGAGAACAGCAGGGTGAAGACGACGATCAGACCGGTGAAGATCAGGATGGCGAAGCGCGCGGGCGACTTGCGACCGATGTCGTCGATCGCGTCGCTGAGTGTGCGCCAGGGCGAGCGGCCGGGGTCCGAGGGGCGGCGTCGACCGGCGACGGGGGCGCGAGTCACGACGGTCATGCTATCCCGGGTCACTACGCTGGTCGCATGCCGGACATCTTCGCCGTGATCGCCGACGCCACCCGCCGAGACCTCCTCAAGGTGCTGCTCGACGCCTCGGTGTCGACCGACTCCGCCAATGCCGACATCAGCGTGGGCGAGATGGTCACGTCGCTCGGCGTCAGCCAGCCGACGGTCTCGAAGCATCTGCGGGTGCTGCGCGAGGCGGGTCTCGTGCGGGTCCGTGAAGAAGGGCAGCACCGCTACTACTCGCTCGAGCCGGGGCCGCTCGAGGTCGTCGAGGACTGGTTGATCCCGTTCGTCAGCGCGGACTCGTTGACCTCCGAGGCGCTGGCCAGCACGCCCTTCGCGGCCTGGGCCGGAGCCACCGTCCCCGCCCCGCTCCGGCGGGCGGCCGAGAACCTGCCCGATGCCGAGGACGTCGGGAGCACGCTGGGTCGCTACGCGGCCGGAGCCCAACACCGCGCCTCCTCGGCCCTGCACGACGCGCAGAGCGCGCTCGGTGCCCTGGACGAGCGCGTCATCGACCCCGTCCGCAAGCGGTGGGGACGCACCGGACAGTAGCGACCCGGGCACCTTTACACCGAGTCACACGCGCCCCTAGAGTTGCCCCCAGGCACACGGGAAACACCCGTCTGCTCCACAGCCCCGCCCCGGGGCCCGAGTCGAGGCAGGGTCATGTCGCAGGATCTGTCGGATGTGCGGTTCCTCACGGTCGCCGAGGTGGCCGACATGATGCGCGTGTCGAAGATGACGGTCTACCGCATGGTCCACTCGGGCGAGCTGCCGGCGATCCGCTTCGGGCGGTCCTTCCGCGTGCCGGAATCGGCCGTCGCGGCCGTGTTGCGAATCGGCATCGCCGACGTCGGGTAGGCCCACTTCGACTTTCTCGGGCCGTCCTAGTAGACTGACCCGAGGCATTTTTCCGCGGTTCTGTTTCGGACCCGGTCGGTCCAATCCAGAAATCAGTGAGGTCCTCTATGGGTTCTGTCATCAAGAAGCGTCGCAAGCGCATGGCGAAGAAGAAGCACCGCAAGCTGCTTCGCAAGACTCGTCACCAGCGTCGCAACAAGAAGTAGTCGCTCGACACGAAGGCCCCCGCCGACCACCGGTCGCCGGGGGCCTTCGTCGTGCCCGGGCGCCATTCGGCCCTCGCTACCCTTGGGGCATGGCCGAACCGCAGATCACCCTCCTGACCAAACCGGGCTGTCACCTGTGCGACGACGCCCGGTCCGCGCTCCACGACGTGCTGGCCGAGGCCGAGTTCGCCGATGCCGTCCTTCCCGTCGACGAGAAGAACATCCTCGACGACGCCGAGCTCACCGCCGAGTACGCGGAAGAGATCCCCGTGGTGCTGATCGACGGTCGCGTCCACACCATCTGGCGGGTCGAGCCCGAGCGCCTGCGGACGGCGCTCCGCGCGGCTTTCGCATGACCAATTGCTCCAATATTTATTCTTCCAATTAATCGTTTCAGATGGCACGCTCTTCCTGAGTGCAGAGTTGCACAGATTGGAGGAGGACATGATCGGGAAGAACAGGACGACCGCACCATCGATTGCTGTAGTGCTCATGCTCGTGACGATGTCGATTGCTGGAACAGGGAGTGGGGCATTCGCTGCTGACCAGCCCGACGACGCAGAGGCCGTCATGGCCGTTCAGAGCCAGGGGCACACGGTTTCTTTCGTGTCGGGCGAAACCCCGCGAGGGCCGTCGTCCTCGCCCCGAACGCGTCAAGGTCTGGGCAATGCGGAGGCAGGCGCGGACGGGCAGTACATTCGCGTACTCACTGAGCAGGAGCTAGTCGACTTTGGTTTCTCGGTCCTGATCGACGGGCGTCCGGCTCGTCTCGAACTCGACGAACGGGGAGGCGTGCGGATCTTGGACGACAACGGATCTGCCATCAACTCGCTCGCGCCACCCGTGGCCGTCGACGCGGACGGACGAGATCTTCGCTCGTCCTACGAGATAGCCGGCAACACTGTTCGGCAGCGCTTGGACGATGTTCCCGCGACGTTCCCCGTGACGATCATGGCGCGACTCGAGTGCAACTTTCAATTCTGTACCGTCATGTACAGCCGGAACGAGACGCGCCAGCTTACCAATTCAGGTCTTGTGGCAGCACTCATCGCCGCAGCGTGTGGGCCTGTCGGATGGGCCTGCGGAATCGCGACGGCGGCGATGGTGCAGACTGCCAATTCGGCGGTGGCCCAGGGGCGGTGCGTGGGTATCAGGCGCACGTCGTTGCCAAGCCTGGTCACGTGGCCCGTCATCGAGAATTGCCGTCAATGAAACAGCGAGGAAGTGACCGTGTCGTTCCTCGTCGGTCAATGACGGTCAGCTATGCCCCTTCGACTCGTGGAGGGCTGTTGATCGCCATCGTCATGATGGCCGGCGGGCTTGAGTTGCACTTCACGGGCGTGCTGGGGCGGTTCGATCAAACGGTGGTGCTGCTGGTGTTCTTGGTGCTCATCGGCGGCTTGCCGCGAGTAGTCGCCAGTGGCAGCGGGTGGTGGCGGACGCGAGCAAAGGAAGTCCCGGCGGCGGTTGTCTACGGTCTGGGCCTTCTCGTGACGATCACAGCCGTCTCATTGACTGAATCGATGTCGTCGCCCGTGCCGGCCGTCGCGGCTCTGGTGGTGCTGGGTGTCCTGACCTTCGTCTCTTGTTCGAGGGCCGTCGCCGTCGGTCCTGTTCGCCGTACAAGTCAGGGCTGACGAAAAGTTGGCGGTCCGGTCTCATTCGAGACCGGACCGCCAATCAACCGATCCGTGGCGAGGAGCTACGGCTGGAGGCGCGTGGGGCCGCGGAAGAGGAAGGTCACCTCGCGCAGGTTGGCCTGGTGCAGCATGAGCATCAGCACGCGGGCGAGGCCCATGCCGAAGCCACCGTGCGACGGGGCGCCGTAGCGGAAGAAGTCGAGGTAGCCGCCGAGTTCTTCGGGCTTGAGGCCCTTCTCGCGGATCTGCTGCTCGAGCACCTCGATGCGGTGCTCGCGCTGGGCGCCGGTCGAGATCTCGGTGCCGTTGAAGATCAGGTCGTAGCTCTTGGTCAGCTGCGGGTCGTCCTCATGACGCATGTGATAGAACGGGCGGATCGAGATGTCGTAGTCGGTCAGGAAGACGAACTCGTGGCCGAACTGCTCTCGCACGTACTCCGAGATGCGGCGCTCGCCCTCGGGGTCCATGTCGGCGTCGGCACGGGGCACCTCGTAGCCGCGCTCGGCGACGATGCGCTTCGCCTCGGCGAGGGGGATGCGGGGGAACGGCGTCACGGGGACGGTGACCTCGACGTCGAAGAGCGCCTTGATCTCGTCGCCGTGCTTCTCCTTCACGGCCGAGAACGCGGCCACGAGCAGTTCTTCGTGCATGCGCATGACGTCTTCGTGGCTGTCCACGTAGCTGATCTCGGAGTCGACGCTGGTGAACTCGGTCGCGTGACGCGAGGTGAACGACGGGTCGGCGCGGAACACCGGCGCGATCTCGAAGATCTTGCCGAAGCCGGACGTCTGCGCCATCTGCTTGAAGAACTGGGGGCTCTGCGCCAGGTAGGCGGCGCCCTCGAAGTAGTCGACCTTGAACAGCTCGGCGTTCGACTCGCTCGCCGTGGCCATGAGCTTCGGCGTGTGGATCTCGACGAAGTCGCGCTCGATCCACCAGGTGCGCAGAGCGTGCTCGAACGTCGTCTGCACGCGGAAGACGAGGGCGTTGCGCGGCACGCGCAGGTCGAGGAAGCGGTAGTCGAGTCGCTTGTCGATGCTGCTGTCGGCGGCGATCGGGGTCTCTGGGTCGGCCAGCGAGTCGACGACGAGCGTCTCGACCTTGACCTCGATGCCGCCGAGCTTGACGCGCTCGTCGTGCTTGAGTTCGCCCGTGACGGTGACGAAGCTGCCCTGCGACAGCGACGAGATGGCGTCCGCGACGTCGTCGGTCTCGCCCGCGGCTTCGAGCACGTCGGCGGCCGTACGGGGGCGGACCAGCTGGAGGGCACCGGTCTCGTCGCGCAGGACGACGAACTGCACCTTCTTCTGATCACGCACCGTCTCGACCCAGCCGGTCACGGTCACGGGTCCGTCGGGCAGCGCGGACAGGTCTTTGATGAGGGTGCGTTCGATCACGAGGCCCGAGTTTACAGTCACCGCCTCCCGCGGCCCGCCGCACCGCTCGTCCGTGCCGCGGCGAGCTTGGGGCTTCCCGTGTGGGAGGTGTGCAGGCGGTCCCGACCTAGACTCGTCCGCATGCCCGCGCAGCAGATCCATCTCGTCCGGCACGGTGAGGTGCACAATCCCGAGCACGTGCTCTACGGCCGCCTCGACGGGTTCGGCCTGAGCGATCTCGGCCACCGGATGGCGGCTGCCTCGGCCGAGGCCTTCCACGAGCAGGGGGTTCCGGTCCGTGCCGTCTTCGCCTCACCGTTGCAGCGCACCCGCGAGAGTGCGGCGCCGTGGTCGTCGGCCTTCGGGCTCGAGACGCAGGTCGACGAGCGATTGATCGAACCGACCAACAAGTACCAGGGTCGGCGGAGCGACTTCAGCATCGCCAAGCAGCTCAAGGTGCCGGCCGAGTGGCCGTGGATCGTCAACCCCCTGAAGCCCAGCTGGGGCGAGGCCTACGTGAGCATCGCCGCCCGCATGCTCTCGGCGATCGACGAGGCCTGGTCGAGCGTCGACGACGGAGACGTCGTGCTCGTCAGCCACCAGCTGCCCATCTGGATGGTCCACCGCAGCGTCACCGGTGCCCGCCTGTTCCACGATCCGCGCCGCCGCCGCTGCACGCTCTCGAGCATCACCACGCTCGAGCGTCGCGAGGGGGGCTTCGTCGAGGTCGGCTACCAGGAACCCGCTGCACACTTGAACCAGTCCGCCGTCGACCTGGGAGCAGTGTGAGCCAGACCATCCGCCCGACCCGAGCCCGTCTCATGGCCCGCGGCCTCGCCCTGGCCGGCGTGGTCGCCCTCGTCGCCACGGGGTGCTCGACCGCCGACGACCTCGCGACGCAGTACGGCAACGGCACGACCGAGAACTACATCTCGGGCAACGGCACCGTCACCGAGATCGCGCCCGAGGACCGCACCGACCCGGTCGCGTTCACGGCCGAGACCGACGCCGGCGAGACCGTCTCGCGGTCCGACCACGACGGCGAGGTCGTCGTCCTCAACTTCTGGTACGCCGCGTGCCCGCCCTGCCGTCTCGAAGCCCCCGAGCTCGAGAAGCTCAACAAGTCGTACGCCGACAAGGGCGTCGAGTTCCTCGGCGTCAACGTGCGCGACCAGGCCGACACCTCCCTGGCATTCGCGCGGACCTTCGACGTCACCTATCCGTCGGTCGTCGACGCCAACGACGGGGCCGTCCAGCTCGCCCTCGCGGGCACGATCGCACCCAACGCCGTGCCGACCACGATCGTCCTCGACAAGCAGGGCCGCATCGCCGCGCGCATCCTGGGCGGTCTCGACGGGCCGAGCATCCTCGACACCCTGATCTCCGACACCCTCGCCGAGACGTCCTAGGTGTACCAGGGCAATCCCTTCTTCGACGCGGTCGTGGGCGGTCAGCTCGCCGTCGGCCTGCCGGTCGCCCTGCTGGCGGGGCTCATCTCGTTCCTGTCGCCCTGCGTGCTGCCGCTCGTGCCGGGGTACCTCGGTTACGTCGGCGGCCTGACCACCGGCGCGACCGAGGCAGGGGCCAAGCGGCGCGACCGCCGCCGGCTCGTGTTCGGTGTCGTCCTGTTCATCCTCGGCTTCTCGGTCGTCTTCGTCGGCACCTCGCTCGCCTTCGCCTCGGCCGGGTTCTGGCTGATCCAGTGGCGCGAGGTCGTCACGCGGGTCATGGGCGTCGTGGTGATCCTGCTCGGCCTCGTCTTCATCGGACAGTTCACGTTCCTGCAGCGCACCCTGAAGCCCGGGTTCCTCCCGAAGACGGGCCTCGCCGGGGCACCGCTGCTCGGCATCGTCTTCGGCATCGGGTGGACGCCGTGCATCGGCCCGACCCTGGCCGCCGTGCAGGTGCTCGCCCTGGGCTCGGGCTCGGCCTGGCAAGGTGTCCTGCTCGGGGCCTTCTACTGCATCGGCCTCGGGGTGCCTTTCCTGCTCGTCGCGCTCGGCTTCGGCTGGGCCTCACGGTCCATCTCGTTCGTCAAGCGGCACATCCGCGTCGTCAACATCGTCGGAGGGTCACTGCTCGTGCTCATCGGTCTGCTCATGGTCACGGGCCTCTGGTCCAGCCTCATGTCGCACGTCGGGGCGGTGATCGCGACCTATGGCACGATCGTCTGACCGCGACGGGGGCGACGCGACCCGCGCCTCCTCGGCCGCCGCCGGCGCCGACACAGGGGTGACCGACACCGGGCTGACCGACGCCGACGCGACCGACGTCGGCGGCGACCCGTTGCGTCCGAGCGACCACATCGACTCGGTCCGCCCGGGGCCTTCCGACGGTGCGGGCATCACGCAGCCCAAGCTCGGGCCCCTGGGCTACCTGCGTTTCTTCTGGCGGCAGCTGACCAGCATGAAGACGGCGCTCTTCCTGCTGATGCTGCTCGCCGTCGCGGCGATCCCCGGCTCGCTCGTGCCTCAGCGCACCTCCGACCCCAACGGCGTCGTCCAGTACCGCACCGACCACCCCGACCTGTTCCCCGTGCTCGACAAGCTCGGTGTCTTCGACACCTATTCGTCGCCCTGGTTCTCCGCCGTCTACCTGCTGCTCTTCATCTCGTTGATCGGCTGCATCATCCCGCGCACGCGGCATCACTTCGAGGCGCTGCGGGCCCGCCCGCCGAAGACCCCCGCGCGGCTGTCGCGCCTGGCCGGCTACCGGTCGATCACCCTCGAGACCGCAGGAGGCGCGGGTGACGACGCGATCACGGCCGCCCGTGCCGTCGACGCGGCCCGTGCCCAGCTGAAGCGCTCCGGCTACCGCACACAGGTCTTCGGCGACTCCGTCAGTGCCGAGCGCGGCTACCTGCGCGAGACCGGCAACCTGGTCTTCCACTCGGCACTCGTCGGAGTGCTGCTCACCGTCGGGGTCGGCGGCGGGTTCGGCTACTCGGGCCAGCGTGTGGTCGTCGAGGGGCAGACCTTCTCGAACGTGCTCGGCTCGTACGACTCCTTCAACCCGGGACGCTGGTTCGACGAGACGCAGCTCTCGCCGTTCTCGATCGCACTCGACGAGTTCTCGACCGAGTACGCGCCCGACACGGCCGGCGGTGCCGGCATGGCCACCGACTTCACGGCCGACGTCACCGCCCAGGCGCGGGGCGGCGACGCCGAGAAGACGCAGATCAAGGTCAACTCGCCCCTGTCGATCGGCGGTTCGAACGTCTACCTGCTGGGCAACGGTTACGCGGTCGACGTGACGGTGCGCGACGGCGAGGGCAACGTCGCGTTCCGCGACACGGTGCCGTTCCTGCCGCAGGACACGAACCTGACCTCGCTCGGCGTCATCAAGGTGCCCGACGCCCTGCCCGAGCAGCTCGGCATGATCGGGTTCTTCTACCCCACGGCGGCGGACAACGGCACGGGGGCCCTGACGTCCACCGACCCGGACACGACGAACCCCGTGCTCAGCCTGAACGTCTACTCGGGCGACCTCGGACTCGACGCGGGCGTGCCGACGTCGGTCTACACGCTCGACACCGACGGTCTGACCCCGTTGGCGGGCACCGACGACGACGCGCAGGAGAAGGCCGTCCAGCTGACCCCGGGCGAGACGGCGACGATCCCCGACGGTCTGGGCACGATCACCTTCGACGGCGTCAAACGGTTCGCCTCGTTCGACATCCACCACGACCCGTCACAGGTCTGGGTGCTGCTCTTCGCCGGGCTCTCGTTCGCCGGTCTGCTGACCGCGCTGTTCGTGCCGCGCCGCCGGGTCTGGGTCAAGGCGACCGAGACCGACGGGGGCGTCCGGCTCGAGTACGCCGGGCTCGCCCGCGGCGAGGACCCCACGCTCGGACGTGCCGTCGGCGACATCGCCAAGGCGCACCTCGGCGGTCTGGGCGTCCCGGCCGACGTGGCCCGCGAGGTGGCCGACGACCCGGCCCGTCACGACGTCGAGAAACCCGGCCCCGACGCGGGCGGACGCGGACGTAAGATCTGATGGTGACCGCCGACCTCGCCTACTACTCGCTCGTCGCCGTGTACTCGGCGATGGCCATCTACACGATCTCGTTCGTGGCCTTCGCCCTCGACCTGGCGAAGCGGTCCGGTGACGCCCAGCAGGCGGCGGCCCGTGCCGCCAAGGCCGAAGCCCTCGCGACGGCGTCCGTCTCACGTTCGGCAGCGGGTGGCAGCACCGTCGTCCTCGACCGGCCGTCACGCGGTGCGGGCGGGGCGGCCTCCGCCTCCACCGGTGCGCCCGCCAAGGCGTCGAGCTTCGAGCGCGTCGCCATCGCGATGATGCTGCTCGGGTTCGTCGTGCACGTCGCCTCGGTCGTGCTGCGCGGCCTCGCCGCCGGTCGCGTGCCGTGGGCCAACATGTTCGAGTTCTCCCTCACCGGCACCGCGATCATCGTCGGCGTCTACCTGGCCGTGCAGCTGGTGGTCAACCTGCGGTTCCTCGGCGCGTACGTCATGGGCCTCAACCTGGTGCTGCTCGCGATCGGCACCGTCAACTACTACGTGGCGGTCTCGCCTCTGCCGCCGGCGCTCCAGTCGGCGTGGCTGGTGATCCACGTCTTCGTGGCCATCCTCGGCACCGCGTTCTTCGCCATCGCCGCCGGGCTCTCGGCCGCCCAGCTCGTGCAGACGAAGCGTGAGCAGTCCAAGCTCGCCGGTCTGCGCTTCCTCGACACCCTCCCGGGTGCCGAGCGCCTCGAAGACCTGGCCTACCGCATCGCCCTGGTCGGCTTCGTTCTCTGGACCTTCACCCTTATCGCCGGTGCCATCTGGGCCGAGCGGGCTTGGGGCCGCTACTGGGGCTGGGACACCAAAGAGGTCTGGACCTTCATCATCTGGGTGCTCTACGCCGGGTACATCCACGCGCGGGCGACCCGTGGGTGGCGTGGGGCCCGCTCGTCGTGGTTGTCGATCATCGGCTTCGCCGCCGTCATGTTCAACTTCTCGGTCGTCAACGTCTTCTTCAAGGGTCTGCACGCCTACTCGGGTCTCTGATCGACCGGCGCCTCGGCGTCGCCCGATGAGCCGCGTGGACCGACGTCAGTCGGCGAGCACCGCGTAGGAGGCGCGAAGCCGGTCCAGCCACATCCCCCGTCGGTCGTCGTCCACCGCGTGACGGCGGAGCAGGTCGAGGTCGACGTCGACACGGCGCACGTCGACCTCCCCGTCGACGGGTAGCAGGGGATCGCGCGTCACGTCGGCCCCGAGCAGGGCGGCCGTGCCGAGACCGCAGTCGTGGCGGAGGTCCGGCACGGCGGCGGCGAGGTGCGCGCCCATGCTGAGCCCGACCGACGTGTCGAGGGCGCTCGAGACGACGACGGGCAGCCCGGCCGCGGCGACGATCCGGAGCGCGGCGGTGACGCCACCGAGCGGTTGAGCCTTGATCACGAGCAGGTCCGCGGCACCGGCCCGGGCGACGGCCAACGGGTCGTCGGCCTTCCGGACGCTCTCGTCGGCCGCGACGGGGACGCCCAGACCCGAGACGCGGCGTCGCAGCTCGGCGAGCTCGGGCACCGTGGCGCACGGCTGTTCCGCGTATTCCAGGGCGTACGGTGCCAGGCCGACCAGCGCCTCCTCGGCCGACTCGACCGACCAGCCCCCGTTGGCGTCGACGCGGACGCGGCCCTCGGGGCCGACCCACTCGCGGGCCGCGGCGACGCGGGCGATGTCGTCCGCGAGGGTCTGTCCGCGTTCGGCGACCTTGACCTTGACCGTCCGGCAGCCCCGGTAGCGGGCGAGCACGTCGGGCACCCGGTCGGCGGCGACCGCCGGCAGGGTGGCGTTGACCGCCACCCGTCGGACACCCATGTCGGGGAGTCGGCCCCAGCCGAAGTCGATCGTGGCCGCGAGCCAGGCTGCCGACTCGGCCGGCCCGTACTCGAGGAAGGGGCTGAACTCGGTCCAGCCCGACGGGCCCTCGACCAGCAGGGCCTCGCGCTCGTCGAGCCCGCGGAACCGCGTGCGGAGGGGGAGGCGGACGACGTGGGCACCCTCGACCAGTTCGGCCAGGGGAGGCAGCGGGGGAGTGGTGGACGGTGCGCGGTCGACGGTCGGCATCCGTTCAGTGTCGCACCGGCGACCCCGGTAAGGTCGTGCGTCATGGTCGACCGCGAACCCGTACCCGCCCGAGAACCGGAGTGGTCGGACGACGAGCTCCCCACCCGTGGGCGTGACGGCGACGGCTCCGCCGCGTCGCAGTCGGACGGGCTCCAGGTCTTCGACGGCCCCGGTCACGACGTGGTCGACCGGCCTCCGCGCAGCCGACGGCTGGGCGTCGTCACGTTCGTCCTGGCGGTCGTGCTGCTCGCCCTGGACGGGCTGGCCCTGGGCCTCCTCGCCGCGGACGCCGTGAGCCCCGCCGCCGTCCTCGCCCTCGTCACCCTGCTGGCCTCGATCGTCGTCGGGGTCGTCGGGCTGATGGCCGTCGTCATGCGCCGCGGCCGCTGGTGGGGTGTGGCCGCGGTGGTCCTCAGTTCGCTGTCGAACCCGTTCGTGCTCGTCTGGCTGATCGGTCGGTTCGTCTCGAGGGTCTGATCGCGGGCCACCGCGGTCGGGGCGACGTCGGACCCCGTCGGTAGGCTGGCGACATGGCTTCCGAGGTGTCCGACCTGTTCGATCCGACCGAGTGGCGCAGCGTCGAGGGCTTCGACGCCCTGACCGACGTCACCTACCACCACAGCGTCGACGGCCGCGTGGCCCGCGTGGCCTTCGACCGTCCCGAGGTGCGCAACGCGTTCCGGCCGCACACGGTCGACGAGCTCTACCGGGTGCTCGACGACGCCCGCATGAACAGCCGCATCGGGGTCGTCCTGCTCACCGGCAACGGTCCCAGCGCGAAGGACGGCGGCTGGGCGTTCTGCAGCGGCGGGGACCAGCGCATCCGTGGTCGTGACGGCTACAAGGCCGAGGGTGACCAGGCGAACGTGCCCGACCCGGCGTCGGCCGGTCGATTGCACATCCTCGAGGTGCAGCGTCTGATCCGGTTCATGCCCAAGGTCGTCATCGCCGTGGTGCCCGGGTGGGCGGCGGGTGGCGGCCACTCGCTGCACGTCGTCTGCGACCTGACGATCGCCAGTCGCGAGCACGGCAGGTTCAAGCAGACCGACGCCGACGTGGGCTCGTTCGACGCGGGGTACGGCAGCGCCTACTTCGCCAAGCAGATCGGGCAGAAGTTCGCACGCGAGGTGTTCTTCCTCGCCGAAGAGTACAGCGCCGATCGCGCCTACCAGATGGGGGCCGTGAACCGCGTCGTGCCGCACGCCGACCTCGAACGCGAGGCGCTCGAGATGGCCCGGACCATCCTGACCAAGTCCCCGACCGCCATCCGCATGCTCAAGTTCGCCTTCAACGCGACCGACGACGGCATCGTCGGTCAGCAGGTCTTCGCGGGCGAGGCGACCCGTCTGGCCTACGGCACCGACGAGGCCGTCGAGGGGCGCGACTCGTTCCTCGAGAAGCGCGCGCCCGACTGGTCGCCCTTCCCCTGGCAGTACTGATGTCCGCGTCCGCGGTGGCGAGCCCGTCAGGGCCGGGCGACCGTTCGCGTCGCCTCCGACGGTCCTTTCAGAGGTGCGGCGCGTGACCCGCCCCCTGCTCCCCGTCGACGCGCGTGACCCCGGTGCCGTGCTCGACGCGCTCCGGGTCGCGCTCGACGGTGGCCCCGCCGTGGCGCCCCGGACCGACGACCGAGTGCCCGTGGACCTGCCCGGGGTCGTGCCGCAGGCGGTGTCGCTGGTCGTCGAGACCAGCGGCTCGAGCGGACGCCCCAAGCGCGTGGCGCTGTCCTCCGACGCCGTGCTCGCCGGTGCCGCCGCGGCCGACGGCGCCCTGGCCGGGCCGGGGCAGTGGGTGCTCGCCCTGCCGGCGCACTACGTCGCGGGCCTGAACGTGCTGGTCCGTTCGCTCGCCGCCGGGACCGAGCCGGCCCTGCTCGCGCCGGGGCACTTCGACATCGGTGCCTTCGTCGCCGCCGCCGAGCGGCTCGATCACGCCGTGCGGTACTCGTCCCTCGTGCCGGCCCAACTCTCGACGGCGCTCGACGCCGCCGAGGCCGATCGTGCCGTGGCGGACGTGCTGCGCCGCTTCGACGCCCTGCTGGTGGGCGGCCAGGCGACCCCCGCAGCCCTCGTGGAGCGGGCTCGCCGGCTGGGCGTCACCGTCGTGCGCACCTACGGGTCGAGCGAGACCAGCGGCGGGTGCGTGTACGACGGCGTGCCCGTGGGCCGCACCCGTGTCGAGGTCGTCGACGGCCAGGTCGAGCTGAGCGGGCCGTCGCTGGCCGAGGGGTACCTCGACGATCCCGAGCGCACGGCCGCGGCCTTCGTCACGCGCGACGGCCTGCGGTGGTACCGCACGGGCGACGCGGGCACGGTGTCGCCCGACGGGGTGCTGACCGTCAGCGGCCGGCTCGACGACGTGATCGTCTCGGGCGGTGAGAAGGTGTCGCTCGGCGTCGTCGAGCGGGTCGTGCGCGAGCAGCCGGGGCTCGCCGACGCCGTGGTCGTCCGCGCGGCGCACGCCCGGTGGGGCGAGGTGCCCGTCGTGGTCACCGACGCCGCGCCTCCCGTGCTGACTGCGGCCGACGACCTGGCGGCCGACGACCCGGCGGCCGACGACCTCGCGGCCTTGCGGTCCGCGGTGGCGGCCGTCGCCGGTCGTGCCGCGGCACCCGACCGCATCGTCCGGGTCGACACGGTGCCCTTGCTCGCGAGCGGCAAGCCGGACCGGGTGGCCCTGACCCGCCTCGTCGCCGATCTCGCGGCAAGCTGATAGCCGGCTGCGAACTAGACTCGACCCCGTGGCGAAGACGAAGACCCCGACCCCCAAGCGCAGCGGCCGCCCCGGTGGCCGACCCGGCGGGCGGCCCGGCAAGCAGCCGGCCCGTCGAGTGACCGCCGGCGACTGGATCGGCGGTGCGCGCCTGCGCACCCTGCCCTTGGGCATCGCCCCGGTCGCCCTCGGCACCGGCGTCGCTCGGGCGAACGGCGGCTGGGACCTCACCCTGGCGCTGCTCTGCCTCGCCGTCGCGGTGTTCTTGCAGGTCGGCGTCAACTACTCGAACGACTACTCGGACGGCATCCGCGGCACCGACGACTTCCGGGTCGGGCCCTCACGCCTGACCGGTTCGGGCAGCGTCCGCCCGAAGACCGTGCTGAAGGTGGCGCTCGCGTTCTTCGCCCTCGCGGCCGTCGCCGGTGTCGTCGTCGTCGTCATCACCCAGATCTGGTGGCTGCTCGCCGTCGGTGCCGCCGCGGTCGTCGCCGCGTGGTTCTACACGGGCGGGAAACGGCCCTACGGCTACAACGCCCTGGGCGAGCTCTTCGTCTTCGTGTTCTTCGGGCTCGTCGCGACCGCGGGCACGACGTTCGTGCAGCTGCGAGAGTTCCCGTTCGACGCCTGGGTGGCCGGGGTCGCCGCCGGGCTGTTCGCCTGCGCGGTCCTGATGATCAACAACGTGCGCGACATCCCGCAAGACACCGCCGCCGGCAAGCGCACCCTCGCGGTCGTCGTCGGCGACCCGGTGGCCCGGGCGCTCTACGCGCTCTTCCTGCTGCTGCCGTTCTTCATCCTCGTGTACTTCGCTTTCCTGTACCTGCACGCGCCCTACGTCTATTTCACGCTCGTCGTCGCGGTGCCCGCCGCGGTCATCGGCGTCACGGGCAAGACCCCGCGGGAGCTCATCCTCGCCCTACAGCTGTCGTCGTTGACGGCACTGGTCTGGGCCCTGGCCCTGTCGGCCGCCCTCTTCTTCTAGGGGTCTGCTCTTCCAGGATCTGCCCCGGGCGTTCGGCCCGAGAGGATCAGGACTGACCGTCGAGGCGGCGCGCGCGATCGCCGTCGCCCGCGTCCTCGGCGATCGCCTCGTCCTCGGCGACCGAGTCGTCGTCGAGCTTCGCCGGGCGCGACCGGCGGTCGGCGAGGTCGAGGGCGACCTTGCGGCGCAGGGGTGCGAAGAACAGGTACGAGACGCAGAACCCGACGACCGCCGCGATCAGCGTGGCCCAGAAGGGGTCGAACCTCAGCACCAGCAGGAGGCCCAGCACGACGGCGAACAGGCCGAGGCGGACGATCGAGTACTTGAGCCAGGGTTTCACGACGAGGAGTCTACGGTCCGCGAGGTGTGCGCCCGCCGCGCGGCGGACGGCCCGCGCGAACCCGGACCGCCGGCCGAGGAGGCGCGGTGCAGCACCCCGGGAGCCGTACGTCACAGCTCCGCAACGGCCGACCGACCATCAGGCGTTGCACCGGATCGAGAACTAGGCTCGGTCCATGGTCAGGCTCTTCATCGTGGGCATCGTCGCCGCGGCGGCATTCGTCATCTTCGCGCTCATCGACTGCCTGTTCGCCGACGCCTCACGGTTCCGGGCACTCAACAAGCCGCTCTGGGCCGTCATCATCGTCCTCCTCCCCGTCATCGGGGCCGTGCTGTGGTTCGTGCTCGGGCGGGCGCGCAAGAGCGGTCGCCCCGCCACGACGCGCACCGTGGCACCCGACGACGACCCCGAGTTCTCCGGGACGTCCTGGCGCACCACGAGCGACCTCGACCGCGAGACGACCGACGAGCGCATCCGTCGACTCGAGCAAGAGCTGCTCGACCTCGACAACGACGACAAGACCGGCAAGCAGTAAGTGACCAGCCCGTCGACCGAGTACGCCCTGTCGCTGCTCGCGTCCCTCGCCGATGCCGGGGTCCGTGACGTGGTGCTCAGCCCCGGCTCCCGCAGCCAGGCCCTGGCCCTCGCCGCCGCCGAGTTCGAGACGGCCGGTCGGCTGACGGTCCACGTCCGCATCGACGAGCGCTCGGGTGGGTTCCTCGCACTCGGCCTCGCCGCCGAGACGGGCGTCCCGAGCGTCGTGATCACCACGTCGGGCACCGCCGTGGCGAACCTCCACCCTGCCGTGCTCGAGGCACACCACTCGGGTGTGCCGCTGATCGTGCTGAGCGCCGACCGTCCCCTCGAGATGCGCGGGATCGGCGCGAACCAGACCACGGTGCAACCGGGTCTCTTCGCGAGCGCCGTCGGCTGGGTGCGCGACGTCGAGGCACCGCGCTCCGGTCCGATCGACCACGAAGCCGTCCGCACCCTCGCCCGAGAGGCCGTCGCCGAGGCCCTCGGCGGCGACTCCCACGGCGCCCTCGGGCGGTCACGCGGCCCGGTCCAGCTGAACGTCGCGTTCCGAGAGCCCCTGTCGTCCGGCGAGCAGTCGTTGCCCGCCGCCCGCCCCGAGCCGATCGAGCTCGCGCCCACCGCGGCACCGACCGCCCTCGAGGTCGACACCGACCCCGCGACCCTGGTCGTCGCCGGGCACGCCGCCGGGCCCGAGGCCGAGGCCGTCGCCCGGGCACTGGGCGCCCCGCTCGTGGCCGAGGTCTCGAGCGGGGCACGCTTCGGGCCGCACCTGGTCTCGTCGTACCGTGCCCTGCTCGACGACCCCGACTTCGGCGGTCGCGTCCGTCGGGTGGTGGTCTTCGGGCACCCCACCCTCAGCCGTCAGATCCCCTCGCTGCTCACCCGCGACGGTATCGAGGTCGTCGTCGTCCGTGCGGCGGGGGCCGAGGCCTACGACCCGAGTCGCTCGGCCCGCGTGGTCGAGGCCGTCGAGGTGAGCCGCGCCTCCTCGGGGGCCGGTTCGACCGACGATGCCGTCCACCGTGCGTGGGTGGGGCGCTGGGTCCACACCGGTCGTCGGCTGCTCGAGGCCGAGGCCGAGGCCGCCCGGCAGGACCCCGACCAGACCGACGCCACCACGGTCGAGGGAGCGTCCGATCGGAGCGAAGCGGCCGAGCAGGCCGAGTTCCTGCGTCGCGAGGTCCAGCTGCTGCGGCGGCCGGTCACGCGTCGAGCCCTGGCCGAGGCCCTCTGGCGCGTCAGTTGGCCGCACGACCGACTCGTGCTGGGGGCGTCGAGGTTGATCCGCGAGCTCGACCAGGTCGTGCCGGGCAAGAAGATCCCCGTGCACGCCAACCGGGGGCTCGCGGGCATCGACGGCACGATCGCGACCGCCACGGGCATCGCTCTCGCCAGCCAGCGCGACGACCCCGCAGCCGGCACCACCCGGGTGCTCGTCGGCGACCTGACGTTGCTGCACGACGTCGGCTCGATGCTCCTCGGCCTCGGTGAGACCAGGCCCCGGCTGCAGGTGGTCGTCGGCAACGACGGGGGCGGCACGATCTTCGACGGACTCGAGGTCGCGGCCACGGCGTCGCCCGAGGCGATGACCCGTGTGCAGTTCACCCCGCACGAGGTCGACCTCGCGGCTCTCGCACTCGCCTACGGCTGGCGGTACGTCGAGGCGGCCACGCGGGCAGAGCTCGACCAGGCTCTCGTCGCCCGGTACGACGGCCCGGTGGTGATCGAGGTCCCCCTCTCTCGCTGACCGTCCACCCCACGACGGGGCGGATCGGGTCGCTCGGCCGTAGGGTCGGGGGCATGGCCAAGACGTGGACGACCCCTCCCTCCCAGTCCCTCCGAGCCGGTGAGGGCTTCGTGCTCGCCGACGTCGACACCTCGTCCACCCCGGGTTTCGCGGGTGACAAGGCGTATGCGCAGCAGGCGCTCGAGTCGGGCCGCGAGACCCTGGGCGAGCTGCAAGAGAAGCTCTTCGCACAGAGCCGCAGCGGGGGCAGCACCGGCAACGTGCTGCTCGTCCTGCAGGCGATGGACACCGCGGGCAAGGGCGGCATCGTCCGACACGTCGTCGGGGCCGTCGACCCCCAGGGCGTCGCCCACCACGCGTTCAAGGCACCGACCCCCGACGAGCTCGCGCACGACTTCCTGTGGCGGGTGCGGCGCGAGCTGCCCGGCCCCGGCATGATCGGGGTGTTCGACCGCTCGCACTACGAGGACGTGCTGATCGGCAAGGTCCGTCGGCTGGCCCCGCCCGAAGACATCGAGCAGCGGTACGCCGACATCGTCGCGTTCGAGGACGAGTTCGTCGCGAACGGCACCACCCTGGTCAAGGTGATGCTGCACATCTCGTCCGAAGAGCAGAAGGAACGCCTCGCCGACCGGCTCGACCGCCCCGACAAGCACTGGAAGTACAACCCCGGCGACCTGGAGGAGCGTCTCGTCTGGAACGACTACCAGGACGCCTACGAGACGGCGATCCGTCGCACCTCGACCGAGACCGCCCCGTGGTTCGTCGTCCCGGCCGACCGCAAGTGGTACGCCCGGATCGCCGTGCAGAAGCTGCTGACCGACGCCCTCGCGTCGCGCGGGCTCGACTGGCCCGTCGCGCAGTTCGACGTCGAGCTCGAGAAGACCAAGCTCGCCACCTCGTAGCCGGCGCACCGGCCGACGAGGTCAGGAGGCTAGGAGGCGCGGGTCCGCAACGCGTCGCCCGTCCCCGTGGGCAGCCGCAGCCCCTCGATCAGGCTGAGCAGGGCCAGCACGGCCAGGACGATCAACGCGGCCTGGTACCCGGACGCCGCGGGTGCCGGGCCGTCGGCCGACGCCACGAGGTCGGCCACGCGGACGGCGAGGGCCGTCGCGGCGACGCCGAGCCCCACGGCGAGCTGGCTCGTGATGGACGCGATGGCGTTCGCCGGGCCGATCATCTCGGCCGGGACGTCGGCGAACTGCAGGGTGTTGTAGGCCGTGAAGCCGACGGACCGGAAGACGCCGCTGAGCAGCAGGACCCCCGCCACGACGACCGGCGAGGTGTCGGGGCCGACCAGCGCGGCCGCGACGAAGGTCGCCGCGAGGGCCACCGTCGCGACGACGATGATCGGGACGACGCGGAACCGCTTCAGCAGTGGCGTGGTGAACGGTTTGACGGCCAGGTTGCCGACGAACACCCACATGAGCATGAGGCCCGCCTCGACCGGCGACCAGCCGAAACCGTCCTGCAGCAGCAGCGGGACGACGAAGGGGATGCCGTTCACGACGGCCCGGTAGAGCGATCCGCTGAGGTTCGTCACGCGGAACGACCCGATGCGGAAGGCCGTGAGGTCGAGCAACGGGTGCGCCGCCCGACGGAACCACCGCACGGCCACGAGGCCGAGCACCACCGCCAGCACGGCCAGCAGCACGCCGGGTACGAGCGTCGTGGGCTCGCCGAGCAGCTCGAACGCGAGCACCAGCGCCACGATCGATCCCGCCACGAGCACCAGACCGACCAGGTCGAGCGGCTGGCGGTCACCGACCTCGGGAGAGGGGACGACCCTCCAGGCGACCACGAGCAGCGCGAGGCCGACCGGGACGTTGACCAGGAACACCCACTGCCACCCGAGGTGCTCGGTGAGCAGTCCTCCGAGCAGCGGCGCCACGACGGGTGCCACGAGCGCGGGCCAGGTGAGGTAGGCGATCGCTCGGATCAGCTCGGACTTCTCGGTGCTGCGCAGGACGATCAGACGACCGATGGGCACCATCATGCTTCCCGCGAAGCCCTGCACGACCCGGGAGGCCGTGAGGGCGACCAGGTCGGTGCTCGCGGCACAGGCGACCGAGGCGAGGACGAAGAGCACGACGGCCGCGAGGAACACGCGGCGGGCGCCCCAGCGTTCGGCGAGCCAGGCGCCCAGCGGGATGAACGCCGCCACGGCGACGAGGTAGCCGGTCACGGCCAGTCCGAGTTGCGCGGGCTGGACGCCGAAGTCGGTCGCGATCGTGGCGGTCGCCGTCGAGAGGATGGTGGCGTCGAGGTTCTCCATGAAGAACGCGGCCGCCACGACGAGGGCGACCGGACGCGACCACGTCGTCGCAGGCGCGGGGGCGGTCATCGGCTGAAGGCGTCGACCACGGGGCGGAACTTCATCGCCGTCTCGGCGACTTCGCGCTCGGGCACGGACTCGGCGACGACGCCGGCCCCCGCGAACGCCCGCACCGAGCCGTCCCGATCGACCTGGGCGCAGCGCAGTGCGATCGCCCACTCGCCGTCGCCGTCGGCACCGACCCAGCCGACCGGGCCCGCGTAGCGACCACGGTCGAACGGTTCGAGCTCTCGGATCAGGGCCAGCGCCTCCTGCGTCGGGGTGCCGGCGACGGCCGCCGTCGGGTGCAGCGAGGCGATCAGGTCGAGCGAGCTCGAGCCGTCGGTGAGGCGGCCGCGGACGTCGCTCGCGAGGTGCCAGAGATTCGGGAGGCGCAGGGTGAAGGGCTGCTCGCCGGTCACGACGTCGCGGGCGTGCGGCCCGAGCGAGAGCAGCAGGCTGCGCAGGGCGAAGGCGTGCTCGTCGAGGTCCTTCGGGGACGTCGCCAGCGAGAGGGCGGCCTGCTCGTCGGTCGTCGAGTCGACGCCGCGCGCCGCGCTGCCGGCGAGCACCCGGGCCGACACCTCGCCGCGTTCGGACTTGACGAGCGTCTCGGGGCTGGCCCCGATCAACCCGTCGACGGCGAAGGCGTAGCAGTCGGGGTAGGCGGTCAACAGGGTGGCGGCGACGAGGCGCAGGTCGGCCTCGGGTGGCAACGTGCCGACGAGGTCACGGGCCAGGACGACCTTGCTGACGCGGCCGTCGCCGATGGCGTCGACGGCCCGGGCCACGGCCTGGGCGTAGCCGTCGGCACCGAGGGCGCCGTCGACCAGCGAGAGACGGACGGAGGCGCCGACCGGCTTCCCGGGGGGCAGCTCGGCGCCGTCCACCCGCGTGATCCAGGCGACCCCGTCGCGCCGTCCGATGACGATGCTCGGGACGATCAGCACGCTCTTCTCGGCGGACTCGTCGTCGAACGCGAACGAGCCGAACGCGACCAATCCGGTGCCGGGCACGCCGACCTCGTCGTGCACCGTGGCGGCGGCCGCGACGGCACGCCAGGCGTCGGCGGCCTCGGTCATGCGGTGGGGCCCGGAGAACTCGAGGCGGAGGGCCTCGCCGACGCCCGCCATGCCCGCCCCGCCTCGGACGAAGACCAGCGGACGTGACCGGTCGACGACGTCGAGCAACGGGCTGACGTGGTCGATGCGCGTGGTGCGGACGGCGAGTGACGGAACGCGGGACGCGGGGGACTTCACTCGTCGACCCTACTCGGGACACCCCCAGTGCTTGACGGTAGGATCCACCATCGTGACCAAGGCCGACATGAACAAGCAACCCGACGAGGTCGCCTCGATGTTCGACGGCGTCGCGCGCCACTACGACCGCACGAACGACGTGCTCTCGGCGGGCAACGCCGTCCTGTGGCGCATCGCCACCGTCAAGGCGATCGGCGCCGGTCCGGCCGACAAGGTCCTCGACATCGCAGCGGGCACGGGCACCAGCTCGGCGGCCATCGCTCAGCGAGGTGCCGAGGTCGTCGCGCTCGACTTCTCGAAGGGCATGGTCGAGGTCGGTCGCGAACGCCACCCCGAGCTCGAGTTCGTCGAGGGAAACGCCGAGTCGCTGCCCTTCGACGACGACACGTTCGACGCCGTCACCATCTCGTTCGGGCTGCGCAACGTCAACCGGCCCAAGGTCGCGCTCGCCGAGATGAACCGCGTGCTCAAGCCCGGTGGCCGGCTCGTCGTCTGCGAGTTCTCCACGCCGCCGTTCGGTCTGCTGCGCGCCGCGTACCGGGCCTACCTCAAGTACGGCATGCCCCTCGTGGCCAAGTTCACCAGCAGCAACGGGCCGGCCTACTCGTACCTGGCCGAGTCCATCGAGCAGTGGCCGGAGCAGCAGGTCCTCAGTCAGTGGATCCGCGGCGCCGGGTTCACCCGGGTCGCCCACCGCGACCTCAGCTTCGGCATCGTCGCCCTGCACCGCGGTCGCAAGCCGGCGTCGGGTGCCGCGCGCTCCTCCTCGCGGTCGAAGCGGGCCACGTCGTGAACGCCGGCGCCCCTCCGGCACAGCGCAACTCGTTGGGCCGTTCGCTCGGCCTCGGTGAGAAGCTGTTCGCCACGCCGACCGAGCGTCGTTTCGTGGCCGCGGTCGACGACGGCCTCGAGCTCGTCGAAGAGGGGTTGCTGCGCGAGATCGCCTTCGCCGACGACATCGCCGACGCCACGACGCGGTACCTCCTCGCCGCCGGCGGCAAGCGCGTCCGTCCGACGCTGACGCTGCTCATCGCCCAGCTGGGCGACGGCGCGACGCCCGGCATCGTCGCCTCGGCGCAGGCCACCGAGATCACCCACCTCGCCTCGCTGTACCACGACGACGTCATGGACGAGGCGCAGATGCGTCGGGGCGTCCCGAGCGCCCAGACCGTGTGGGGCAACAACGTGGCGATCCTCGCCGGCGACCTGCTGTTCGCCCGGGCCAGCACGATCGTGTCGGGGCTCGGCCAAGAGGCCATCCTGCTGCAGGCCGAGACCTTCGAACGGCTCTGCCTCGGTCAGCTGCACGAGACGGTCGGCCCGCGCGAGGGGGACGACCCGATCGCCCACTACATCGACGTGCTCGCCGACAAGACGGGGTCGCTCATCTCGACCGCCGCCCGCGCCGGCGTCATGTTCAGCGGTGCACCGCGTGAGTACCTCGCTCCCGTCGCCGAGTTCGGTGAGAAGATCGGCATCGCGTTCCAGCTGATCGACGACGTCATCGACCTGTCCGACCAGCCCGCCGAGACCGGCAAGAAGGCCGGCACCGACCTGCGGGCGGGCGTCGTCACGCTCCCGGTGCTGTACCTGCGTCAGCTGGCGCAGACCGACCTCGAGGCGTCGTCGCTCTTGTCCGAGATCGACCGGATCGTCGACGCCACGCGTGCGGCGGCGCAGCGGTCGGGTGTCGAACCGACCACCGAGGGCGGCTCGTCGGCACCGCTCGCCGACGCGACGGCCCACCTCGACGACGAGTTCGCCGACCTGGTCCGACGGGTCCGCGAGCACGAGGTCACCGAACGCACCCGGGTCGAGGCCCACCGCTGGGCCCGAGAGGCCCTCGACGCCCTGGCGCCGCTGCCCGACGGGCCCGTCAAGAAGGCGCTCACCCGCTTCGCCGACCGCGTGGTCGAGCGGTCCGCCTGACCGGCACCGCGCCTCCTCGTCCGTCTCGTCCTCGAGCACCATCGTCCAACCGGCCGGCCTCGCCGAGCCACCCCAGATCTAGGGAGAACCCGTGACCACCTTGCGACTGGCCATCGTCGGCGCCGGACCGGCCGGCATCTACGCCGCCGACATCCTCGCGAAGGCCGAGAAGGCCTTCGACGTCTCGATCGACCTCTTCGAGCAGCTGCCGGCGCCCTACGGTCTCGTGCGCTACGGCGTGGCGCCCGACCACCCCCGCATCAAGGGCATCGTCAACGCCCTGCGCGACGTGCTCGACAGCGGTGACATCCGGGTCTTCGGCAACGTCCGCTACGGCGTCGACATCGGGCTCGACGACCTGCGCAAGCACTACAACGCCGTCATCTTCTCGACCGGTGCCATCAAGGACGCCGACCTCGACATCCCCGGCATCGACCTCGAGGGCAGCTACGGCGCGGCAGACTTCGTCAGCTGGTTCGACGGCCACCCGGACTTCCCCCGCACCTGGCCGCTCGACGCGACGTCGGTCGCCGTCGTCGGTGTCGGCAACGTCGCCCTCGACGTCTCGCGCATCCTGGCGAAGCACGCCGACGACCTGCTGCCCACCGAGATCCCCGACAACGTCTACGCGGGTCTCAGGCAGTCCTCGATCACCGACGTCCACGTCTTCGGTCGCCGGGGTCCCGCACAGGTCAAGTTCACGCCGCTCGAACTGCGCGAACTCGGCGAGGTGCGCGACGTCGACATGATCGTGTACGACGAGGACTTCGACCACGACGAGGCGTCGAAGACGGCCATCGCGACCAACAAGCAGGTCTTCGTCATCGACAAGGTGCTGAACCAGTGGCGGCAGCGCGAGGTCGGCACGGCGTCGCGTCGCCTGCACCTGCACTTCTACGCCAAGCCGGTCGAGGTCGTCGGCGACGCCGACGGTCGTGTCGCGGCCTTCCGGTACGAGCGCACCCGGCCGGACGGCCAGGGTGGCGTCGAGGGAACGGGCGAACTCCGCGACGTGCCGATCCAGGCCATCTACCGCGCGGTCGGCTACTTCGGCTCGCCGCTCGACGGCATCCCGTTCGACGAGCGCCGCGGCGTGATCCCGAACCACGAGGGCCAGGTCATGGACGACGAGAACCAGATCGTCCCCGGCGTCTACGCCACCGGGTGGATCAAGCGGGGCCCCGTCGGCCTCATCGGTCACACGAAGTCCGACGCGATGGAGACCGTCAAGCACCTCATCAACGACCAGGCCAGCTGGTGGCAACCGGTCGACCCGTCCGACGAGGCCGTCCCGGCCCTGCTCGAGCAGCGCGGGGTCGAGTACACCGACCTCGAGGGCTGGCACCGGCTCGACGAGCACGAGATCGCCCTCGGCGGGGCCCACGAGCACGAGCGTGCCCGGGTCAAGGTCGTGGAGCGCGACGAGATGGTGCGCGTCTCGCGCGCCGTCGAAACGGAGTCGACGCCGGCCTGACCTCCCCGCTCGCCCGCACCGCGCCTCCTCGGCTCCCCTCCACGGCGGAACCGAGGAGGCGCGCGGTCGTCACCGAGCTCGTCGGTCGTCGGTAGGGTGGTCCCCATGGCAGACAGTTCCTTCGACGTGGTCAGCAAGGTCGACAAGATGGAGGCCGACAACGCCCTCCACCAGGCCCAGAAAGAGATCGAGCAGCGCTACGACTTCAAGGGCGTCGGTGCTTCGGTCGACTGGAGCGGTGAGAAGCTGCTGCTCAAGGCGGCCACCGAAGAACGCGTCAAGGCCGTGCTCGACGTGCTCGAGTCGAAGTTCATCAAGCGCAGCATCAGCCTCAAGCACCTCGACGTCGGCGAGCCCTTCGCCAGCGGCAAGGAGTACCGCATCGAGGCGTCCCTCAAGCAGGGCATCGAGCAGGACGCGGCGAAGAAGATCGGCAAGATCATCCGCGACGAGGCACCCAAGAGCGTCAAGAGCCAGATCCAGGGCGACGAACTGCGCGTTCAGTCCAAGAGTCGCGACGACCTGCAGGCGACCATGGCGCTGTTGAAGAAGGCCGACCTCGACGTCGACCTGCAGTTCGTCAACTTCCGCTAGTCACCCGCGGCTCACGGTTCAGAGGCCCCGTCCATGGTCGAACCCGCCTGGGTGGCGCCGACGATCGCCGTGCTCGGCATCGTGCTCGACATCGCGATCCGTGTGTTCGCCATCGTCTACGTCCCGATCAACCGGCGGCCCCAGACGGCCACCGCATGGTTGCTCGCGATCTTCCTGATCCCCTACGTCGGGTTCGTCCTCTTCTTGTTGATCGGCAGCACCAAGCTGCCCGCGCGTCGTCGTGAGAAGCAGAGTGAGATCAATAAGTACATCATCGAGACGACCGAGGGCATGGAGCGCGTCAAGCGCGACCACCCGTGGCCGGCCTGGCTCGACTCTGTGGTCGAACTCAACCGAACGCTCGGGGCGATGCCGCTGGTCGGCGGCAACACCGGTGAGATGCACACCGACTACGACGAGTCCATGGCGGCCATGGTCGAGGCGGTCGACGGCGCGCACCGCTACGTCCACGCCGAGTTCTACATCACGAGCCTCGACCGCACGACCGAGCCGTTCTTCCTGGCACTCGAGAACGCCCGTCGACGGGGCGTCACCGTCCGTGTGCTGATGGACCACATCGCCAGCCGGGGATACCCCGGGTACCGCAAGGCCCGACGGCGACTGGACGCGATGGGCGTGCAGTGGCGGCTCATGCTGCCCGTGCTGCCGCTGCGGGGCAAGTACCAGCGGCCCGATCTGCGCAACCACCGCAAGCTGCTCGTGATCGACGGTCGGGTGGCCTTCACGGGTTCGCAGAACATGGTCGACAGGAGCTACCAGAAACGCAAGAACAAGCGCCGCGGCCTCGAGTGGAAAGACTTCATGGTCCGCTTCGAGGGCCCCATCGTCGCCGGCATCAACGCCCTGTTCGTCACCGACTGGTACAGCGAGACCGACGAGTTGCTGCTGCGCGAGGCCGACCCCGTGCACACGGCCGACCGGCTCGAGACGATCGACTGCCAGGTGGTGCCGAGCGGGCCGGGTTTCGACGGCGAGAACAACCTGCGGCTGTTCAATTCGCTGCTCTACAGCGCGCAGGAGCGCATCATCATCACGAGCCCCTACTTCGTGCCCGACGAGTCGATGCTCTACGCCGTCACGACGGCGGCCCAGCGGGGGCTCGACGTGCAGCTCTTCGTCAGCGAGATCGGCGACCAACCGGTGGTGTACCACGCGCAACGTTCCTACTACGAGGCCCTGCTGCGGTCGGGGGTTCGCATCTTCCTCTACCGCTCGCCGACCGTCTTGCACGCGAAGCACTTCTCGATCGACGACGAGGTCGCGGTCATCGGTTCCAGCAACATGGACATGCGGTCCTTCAGCCTCAACCTCGAGATCTCGGTCATGGTGCGCGGACGCGAGTTCGTCGACCGGCTGCGCGAGGTCGAGCAGACCTACCGCGACGCGAGCCGCGAACTGTTCCTCGACGACTGGCTGGTGCGCCCCTTCCGCTCGAAGGTCCTCGACAACGTCGCACGCCTCACCTCCGCCGTCCAG
Organism: Frigoribacterium sp. MEB024; assembly: GCF_000878135.1. Lineage (GTDB taxonomy): Bacteria > Actinomycetota > Actinomycetes > Actinomycetales > Microbacteriaceae > Frigoribacterium. The sequence goes on along the minus strand of NZ_JXQZ01000002.1, from coordinate 63,932 downwards.
TAGCCGCACGCCCCCCGCCCGCCCCCCCTCTGCCCGTGTGCAAATCGCGACAGTTGCGCGTCGACACGCCGGCAGGTCGTGGTCCGGCGTGGTGCGAGGCCGAGACATGTCGGGTTTGGCTCGGCGCGCCGAGTAGGTGAGGTCGGGATTGGCCCGCCCCGGTGGGCCGGCGGGGTCGGGTTCGGACCGACTCGGTGCGGCCGGGGTCGGGTTCGACCTGCCTCGGTGAGGGGGCGGGGTGGGGCTCGGCCCGCACGGAGGGTGGCGCCGCAGCTGCGCCCGTCGCGTCGACGACGGGGGACGCGCCGACGGACGAGACGAGAGAGGTCGACCGGGCTAACGCCCCAGGGTCATTCGGACGGCCTGGCGAACCGCAGGCCAATCGAACAGCACCTGCGGGTACGTGACCTCGAGGACGACGAAGCCGAGGCCGGTGATGTGGACGATCCGTTCACGGTCCCGGTTGTAATGAGCAGGCGAGGAATGGTGTTCTTTGCTCACGCATTCGAGCACGAACCAACCGTCGATCAACAGATCGACGCGGGTGTGATCGTCGACCCACACCTGAGGCTCGGCATGGATGCCGTCACGAGCGAGAAGGAGGCGCGCCATGGACTCGGTCCCGGACTCGGCCCTGGGGTCGATCATGGTCACGAGGCCTTGAGCCGAGCGTCGCGTCGCCACGAGGCGTGAGACCTCGTCGAGGTCGGGTCGCTGCATCGGGGCCAGCCGGAGGGCGGAGTCGACCATGGCTGCCGCGTGCTCAGCTGGTTCGTGGAGCAGGACCTGGGCCGCCGCCCTGCTCGGGGATGCCAGCAGCCGTTCCGTCCGGCGATCGAACCGGGACAGGTCGCGGAGGACGAGCACGTCGTCGCGGTCACGATCGAGTCGCGAGCCGGCATCGTCCGGGTCCCTGAGGTCGCGGGCGTTGTGGTCGACGGAAACGACCAATCGTGGTCCAGGGGGGACCCATGCGCCTCGGTGCGTGAGCGACGAGGCTCCCGCCAACGCGCCTCCTACCCGTGCAGCCCGGATGACGTCGACGGGTAGGTCGACGAGCCCGTACAGCCCGTGCCGGATGCGAAGGATCTCGCCGGCGCGCCAGGAGGACTCCACCTGGCGTCGGGTCAGTCCGGTCGCGAGCAGTTCCCGCCGATGGGCCAGGGAGCCCAGGCGCCGTACGGTGGCCGCGACGAGGGGAGTCATGTGAGCAGCTTCGTCGTGACGGCAGAGCCGAAATGCTGCGCGACGGTCGATGTGGAGGACGAGAACGTCGAGACCGCTGTGGGGGAGACGAAAAGGTGTCTGCGCCCTGGCTGGGGGTGCGGGCCGAACCCGACCTCCCGAACCGCTCACGGGGTGCCGAACCCGACCATCCGGTTGCGGAATGGCCTGTCGCACCACCGAACAGCGGCGGGTCGGCGGCTCGTCGTCGCGATTTGCACACCGGGGTGGGGCGGCGGGGTGGGGCGCTGCGGGGCAGTGGTCGTGAGGGGGCTCGGGAGGCTGTATATTTGTCTGGCGCCTCCGGTCGGTGATCACACGGGCTGGGCGTGCATGGCAAGTTACCCAAGCGGCCAAAGGGATCTGACTGTAAATCAGCCGGCGTAGCCTTCGGGGGTTCGAATCCCTCACTTGCCACGGTTGCCCCTCAAGAACGGACTCGCTCGTCGAGTCCGTTCTTGCGTTTCCGGGCGCCTCACCCCCAGGAGGACCCGTGTCCGTCACCCCGACCCCCGCCGAGTTGCTCGAGATCGCCGTCGTCGTCGCGCGTGAGGCCGCCGCGCTGGCGGCCCGTCGCCGATCCGAGGGGGTCGAGGTCGCCGAGACCAAGAGCAGTGCCGTCGACGTCGTGACGCACACCGACCGTGAGGTCGAGACGTACGTCCGGGGTCGTCTGGCCGAGCTGCGTCCCGGCGACGGCTTCTTCGGCGAAGAAGGCGAACCCGACGACTCGACCACGGGTCTCACCTGGGTCGTCGACCCCATCGACGGCACCGTCAACTTCCTCTACGGCATCCCGCAGTGGGCCGTCAGCATCGCCGTCGTCGAGGGTGGTCCCGATCCGCTCGCCTGGCGCGCCCTCGCGGCGGTCGTCGCCAACCCGATGTCGGGCGAGACCTTCACGGCGTCGGCCGGCGGCGGTGCGTGGCTGGACGGGCGTCGTCTCGGGGTCGCCGCGCCGGTTTCCCTCGAACAGGCCCTGCTGGCGACCGGGTTCTCGTACGACGCCGCCCGCCGTGTCGAACACGCGGAGGCGCTGGTCCGGGTGGTCGGACGCGTCCGTGACCTGAGGCGCCTGGGGGCTGCCTCGCTCGACCTCTGCGCCGTCGCGGCGGGACGGGTGGACGCCTACGTCGAGCGAGGACTCAAGCCGTGGGACCACGCGGCGGGTGCGCTCGTGGCCGTCGAGGCAGGCGCCGTCGTCCGAGGTGAGGTCGGTGAGGCACCCAGCGAATCGATGACCTTCGTCGCGGCTCCCAGCATCGCCCACGACCTCGCGACCCTCGTCGTCGAGGCCGGCATCTGACGGGGACGACCCCGTCCCGTCACCGTCGTGTCGCGTTGTCATGCCGAGTGTCAACTCGACATGTCCGCGTCGACACCCGAACGCGGGTAGCCATTCGTTCATCGACCGGCTACCCTGGTGAGGTCGTTACTGATCCGTGATCACAGCGTGACGCACTTCTCGACGGCCTCTGACGGGCCCGGGTCGAGACGGTGCCGCGATCGCCAGTGACGGCCGTGAAGACGACGGTGCACCCACCGTCCGATCCCGATCACCCCGAGGACCCATCACACGTGACGAAGTACCAGCAGATCGCCGAGCCCGACGGCGACGGAACCCCGTCGCGTCGCGCCACCGACGACCTCACGGGCACCGGTTCGCCGAGCGTCGCTCCGACCTTCCCCGTCGTGGCCGACGCCCCCGTCCACCTCACCCGTCGTGAAGCCCGCGAGGCCGAGCGTCGCGCCGCCCAGGTCTCCGCGACGACGGTCCCGCTAGCGGCTACGGCCCCCGCCGTGTCGACTCCTGCGGCCAGCGTCATCGATCCCGCGCTCGCCGCCGAGGCCCCGACGCCGACGTCCCCGACCGCCCCCTCCGCGGCCAGCGAGTCCGTCTCGCCGCGACGGGCCGCGCGGCTCGCCGCCGAGTCCGGCACCCGTCCCGCCGCAGCCGGACGCAGCAAGGCGGCCCGAGCACAGCGTCCTGCGGCTCGACGCGCGGCGCCGGTCCGCGCACCCCGCACCGCCGGGGCGACGTTCCGTCGCAACACCAAGCGGGTCACCGTCGTCGGAGCGATGCTCTTCGCCGGGTCGATGCTCGTCGCCACCTCGGTTCCCGCCAACGCGTTCTTCGTCGACACCCCCACGCAGACGGCTGCCAAGAAGGCCGCCGACTCGCAGAGCTACACGGCGGCGGCACCCTCGGCGGACGGCGCGGCCGGCGTCTCGCGCGACGGCTACTCGGTCACCGAGATGAAGGCCGTCTCCGAGTACGCCTCGACGAGTGCCAGCACGTTCTCCAACGACGTCAACGGCACGGTGCAGTGGCCGTTCCAGACGGGCGTGCCGATCAGCAGCGGCTTCGGCGCCCGCCAGGTCGCCAACTGCGGCTTCTGCTCGACGTTCCACCAGGGTCTCGACTTCGTCCCCGGAGCCGGTTCGCCGATCCAGTCGATCGCCGACGGCGTCGTCAGCAAGGTCGACGGTCCCTCCGGTGCCCTGGGCAACAACGTCTGGATCGACCACGTCGTCAACGGCCAGAAGGTCACCAGCGTCTACGCGCACATGCAGACCGGTTCGGTCGAGGTCCGCGAGGGCGAGACCGTCACCGTCGGCACCATCATCGGCAAGGTCGGCAGCACGGGCAACAGCACCGGGGCCCACCTGCACTTCGAGATCGTGATCGGCGGCGTGCCCGTCGACCCGTATCCCTGGCTCCAGGCCAACACGAACTGAGCCACAGGCCTCCGCGACCGCGGTGCGCACGAGAAGAGCCCCACCTGATGCCAGGTGGGGCTCTTCCGCTGTCGCGTGCCTACGACGTGGTCGCGAGCCACACCGTCGCGTTGGGCGGCAGGGCCGGCCCCTCGACGACCATGGTGGACAGCAGCACCTCGGCCACGGGCAACTCGACGGGGACGTCGCCCATGTTGGTCACGACGGTGACGCCCTGGCTGCGGAACGCGACCACGTCGGGTCCGAAGCCGTCGAGCCAGGTCAGCGTGCCCGCACCGAGCTCGTGGTCGGCCCGGAGGCGCAGTGCCCGCGTGTAGAGCTCGAGCGTCGACCCGGCGACGCCCCGCTGCTCGTCGCGGGCGTAGGTCGACCAGTCGGCGGGCTGGGGCAACCAGGAGGCGCCGGTCGCGTTGAACCCGAAGGCCGGCTCGGTCGCGGACCAGGGCAGCGGCACGCGGCAGCCGTCCCGGCCGTAGCGTTCCCCCTCGGTGCGGAACCACGTGGGGTCCTGCCGGGATTCGTCGGGCAGGTCGATCGCCTCGGGCAGGCCGAGCTCTTCGCCCTGATAGACGTAGGCGCTGCCGGGGAGGGCCAGCATGAGCGCCGACGCGGCTCGGGCCCTGGCCAGTCCGAGCTCGGGGACGGGAAGCCCCTCGCTCCTCGGGCCGATGCCGTATCCCTGGGGGTTCTCGGCCGTGAGGGCGAGTCGGCTGGCGTGCCGGACGACGTCGTGGTTGCTCAGCACCCAGGTGCTCGGGGCCCCGACGCTCGAGAAGGTCTGGATCGACGCGTCGACGACCTGACGGACGGCCGGGGCTGACCACCCGGTCTCGAGGTAGGCGAAGTTGAACGCCTGGTGCATCTCGTCGGGGCGTACCCAGTCGGCCAGTCGCGAGAGCGGTTCGACCCAGGCCTCGGCGACGAGCACCCGGTCACCCGGGTACTCGGCGAGGACGCTGTGCCACTCGCGGTAGATCTCGTGGACGCCCTCCTGGCCCCAGTAGGGCGGGGGAGCGGACTCGCCCTGGCCGCCGCCCATGCTGCCGGACTCGGCGGGGGGCGTGTAGTCGGGCAGGCCCTCGGCCTTGACCATGCCGTGTGCGACGTCGACCCGGAACCCGTCGACTCCGCGGTCGAGCCAGAAGCGCAGCACGTCGACGAACTCGTCGCGCACGCGGCGGTTCGTCCAGTCGAGGTCGGGTTGCGACGAGTCGAACAGGTGGAGGTACCACTGGCCCGGCCGGCCGTCGGCCTCGGTCACGCGGGACCATGCCGGGCCGCCGAAGACCGACTGCCAGTTGTTCGGCGGCAGGTCGCCGTCGGGGCCGCGGCCGTCACGGAACAGGTAGCGACCGCGAGCGGCCGAACCGGCTGGCGAGGCGAGGGCCTCGCGGAACCACGCGTGGTCGCTCGAGGTGTGGTTCGGCACGACGTCGACGATGACCCGCAGGCCCAGCTCGGTGGCCCGGGCGCGGAGGGCGTCGAAGTCGTCCAAGGTGCCGAACAGCGGGTCGACGTCGCGGTAGTCGGCCACGTCGTAGCCCGCGTCGCGCTGGGGCGAGGTGTAGAAGGGCGACAGCCAGACGGCGTCGACGCCGAGCTCGCCGAGGGCGTCGAGGCGCGACGTGATGCCGGGGAGGTCGCCGACGCCGTCGCCGTCGCCGTCGGCGAACGACCTCGGGTAGACCTGGTAGATGACGGCGGTGCGCCACCATTCGTGGCCCTGGTCGTCGGTCGTCGCGGTGCCCTCGAGGGGGGAGGTCGGGGTCAGCGTGTCGGTCTCGGCCGGATCTCGTGTGGACATGCGGCCACGATACGGCAGGCCTCGGACGCGGCATCGGCTACGGTCGTCGTCAGAACACCCCGGAGGGGGACCTCCGGGACGAACACCCGCGACACGATTGGCACGATCCTGAACCCTGCGACCGATCTCGTCACGGCCGACCTGCCCGCCGGCACCCGGCCGTTCCCGCTCGCGCTCGGAACCAACGTCTTCGGCTGGACGGTCGGCGCCCCCACCGCCCTCGAGGTGCTCGACCTCTTCGCCGACGACGGCGGCCGCGTCGTCGACACGGCCGACGTCTACTCGGCGTGGCTGCCGGGAAACTCCGGAGGCGAGTCCGAGGCGATCATCGGTCGTTGGCTCGCCCGGCCGGGCAACCGCGACCGGGTCGTGCTGAGCACCAAGTGCGGGCAGCACCCCGACGCCCCCGGCCTGTCGCGCGCCAGCATCCGCACGGCGGTCGAGGCGTCGCTGCGCCGCCTGCGCACCGACCACGTCGACTTCTACTTCACGCACTTCGACGACGACGAGACGCCGCTGGACGAGACCGTGGGTGCGCTGAGCGAGCTCGTCGACGAAGGCAAGATCCTCTGCGCCGGGGCGTCCAACTACACCGGCGCGCGCCTCCGTCAGGCCCTCGCGATCGCCGATCGCGACGGGCTGCACCCGTTCCGGTTGGTCCAGGTCGCGTACAACCTGGTGCGTCGCGGGGAGTACGAGAGCGACGTCGCGGCGATCGTCGACCACTACGACCTCGCCGTGCTGCCGCATTCGTCGCTGGCCAGCGGGTTCCTGACGGGCAAGTACCGTCACGAGGCCGGTCGCGGGGACTCTCCCCGGGGCGGCCGCGCCCTCAGCTACGTCACGCCGCAGAACCAGGGCACCCTCGAGGTCGTCGTCGAGATCGCCGAGCGGCTCGACGTCGAACCGGGTGCCGTCGCCGTGGCCTGGCTGGCCTCACGCGACAACGTCATCGGCGCACTCGGCAGCGCCCGCACCCCTCGGCAGCTCGAGGGCCTGCTCGACGCCGCCCGGGTCGAGCTGACCGAGGGTGATCTGGCGTCACTCGAGGCCGTCTCGCGTCCGTTCGCCTGATCTCCGAGGTCGACGTCCGGCACCGTCCCCCTCGTCCGCGGTGACGGGGCCCAGGGCGATGATCGCGCCCGTGCTCGGGTCCCAGCGTCGCAGCTGCGACAGCACGACCGGCCGGGTCGACGGGATGTCGGCGTCGGCGAGGGCGTCGACTGCCCGGGCCACCTGGTCGGGAGTCAGGCGCGACGCGAGCGTGACGTGGGGCGTCCATCGACCGGGGACGGTGTGCGGGACGTCCCCCGCGCCTCCCAGGCTTTCGTGCACCCGGGCGTGGAGGTCCAGCAGCTCGCCGGTCACGACCATCGGCCGCACCAGCACGAGCCCGCGCGGAGGCGCGCCGAAGAGCAGCAGCCCGCCGAGTTCGGCCGGCAGCGGCAGCGCCGCCGTCAGGGGCAGGAGGCGCGCGTCGGCTGCCGGGTCGAGGCCGGGTCGTGCCACCAGCGTGACGTGCGGCGCGTTCGACGTCCCGGCGTGGTCGCCCTGCGACGGAAGCCCCGCCGCGGACAACACGCGCCATTCGCCACGGACGGCCTCGTCGGAGGTCGGGTCGAGCAGGAGTTCGAGGCTGTGCACCCGTCGATCCTGCCCCGGACGCGCCTCGCGGGGCCGGGTCGGCACGTGGCGTCAGCACCCCGTTCGCTCTGCTACCCTTGTCTGGTGCCAATCGGCAGCGGCCCCGGTCGCTTGCCTGGTGGTCACGCCCCGATAGCTCAGTGGTAGAGCACTTCCATGGTAAGGAAGGGGTCGTCAGTTCAATCCTGACTCGGGGCTCTGGCTGTCTCGGTCCCGTCCCGGTGTGATGCCGGCAGGGCCCGCAGCTTGCGGCGGGGTAGCTCAGTTGGTTAGAGCACACGGCTCATAATCGTGGTGTCGCGGGTTCAAGTCCCGCCCTCGCTACCGCAGGCCCGGATCTCTCACGAGTTCGGGCCTTCGTCGTCCGTACCCTCGGTGGTCGCCCCCCGATCGTCCTCGTCCATCGCGACGCGACCGGTGCGCTGCGCCCAGGTGCCGGGCCTACGATGAGGCATGGCCGTGAGCATCCGCAGCATCGGCACCGCGGTGCCCCCGACCATCATCCGACAAGACGACGTGCGCGAGATCTTCGCGACCCAGCCCGGCCTCGGCCGTCTCGGGCAGCGCATCGTCGGGGCCGCGTTCGGCGCCTCGGCCATCGAGACCCGGCACACCGTCGTCGACGAGCTCGACCGGCGACCGCGCGAGGGCGAGCCGACGTTCTACGACGCCGCGTCGAACGAGATCCTCCGACCCGGCACGGGCGCGCGCAACCAGGTCTACGTGGACCGGTCGCCCGAGCTCTTCCTCGACGCCGCTCGTGCCGCCCTCGCGGGGGCGCCCGACCTCGGGCCGGAGGACGTCACGCACGTGATCAGCGTGTCGTGCACCGGCTTCTTCGCCCCCGGGCCCGACTACCTGCTCGTGCGGGGCCTCGGACTGTCGCCGTCGACCCGTCGCCACCACCTGGGCTTCATGGGCTGCTACGGCGCCTTCCCGGCCCTCGCCGCGGCACGGGACTTCTGCCTCGCCGACCCGGAGGCGGTCGTGCTCGTCGTCTGCGCCGAGCTCTGCACGCTGCACCTGCGCAGTTCCGACGACCCCGACTCGATCGTGGCCTCGTCCGTGTTCGCCGACGGCGCGGCCGCCGCGGTGGTGACCGCGCGCCCGGCGCCGTCGGGTTCCGTCGTGCTCGACCTCGACGTGCTCGAGACCGTGCTCACCCCGGTCGGCGAGACCGACATGGCGTGGACCATCGGCGACCTGGGCTTCGACATGGTGCTCAGCAGCTACGTGCCGCAGATCATCGAGCTGCACATCGACTCGGCCCTGGCACCGCTCTTCGAGGCCGGCGGCGTCGGCGTCGGCGACGTCGACCTCTGGGCCGTCCACCCGGGCGGGCGCAGCATCCTCGACCGTGTGCAACAGCAGCTCGGGCTCACCGACGCCCACCTGGCGCCCTCACGCGATGTGCTGCGCGACTACGGCAACATGTCGAGCGCGACCGTCCTGTTCATCCTCGCCGAGCTCCTGGGCGGGCCCGCCGCGCCGACGCAGCGCGTGGGCGCCATGGCGTTCGGCCCCGGGCTGACCGTCGAGACCGCGCTGATGACACGACGCGCGGTCTCGTGAGCGCGATCCGCACCTCCTCGGCTGCGTCGATCGCGGTGCGGCCGCCCTGGTGGCCCGACCTGTCGCGACGCGGGGTCGACCTCGTCGAGCTGATGGACGACCCGGGATGCGACCTCGGGCTGCTCAACGCCACCTACCGAGCGTTCCCCGTCGTCAACGGTCTCGTCGCGGGATGGCGTCGGGTGTACCTCCGCCGCCTGCGCCCCGTGTTGTCCGCCGAGAAGGTGACGCGTCTGCTCGACCTCGGGTCCGGCGGGGGTGACCTGGCCCGAGCCCTCTCCGACTGGGCCCGCCGGGACGGCCTCGCGCTCGAGGTCGTGGCCGTCGACCCCGACGACCGGGCCCACGCCTTCGCGGTGTCGCGCCCCGTCCCGCCCGGTGTCGAGTTCCGGCGGGCGTCGAGCACCGAGCTCGTCGCGGCGGGCGAGACCTTCGACGTGGTCGTGTCGAACCACGTCCTGCACCACCTCGACGACGAGGCCCGGGCGGCCGTGCTCGACGACAGTTCCCGCCTGGCCACGCGTCTCGTGCTGCACGCCGACATCGAGCGGGCCCGCGGGGCGTACCTCGCCTACCGGGCCGCGACCTGGCCGTGGCGGACCCGGTCGTTCGTCCACGTCGACGGGCTCCTGTCGATCCGCCGGAGCTTCACCGCCGACGAGCTGGTCGACGTGGCTCCCCGGGGGTGGCGCGTCGTCCGGCAGTGGCCCTTCCGTCTGTTGCTCGTCCGTGAGACCGGCACCGACGGCGCCGGAGGTGCCGGCCGTGCGGACGCATGACGTCCTGATCGTCGGTGGCGGACCCGTCGGGGTGATGCTCGCCGTCGCGCTGGCCGATCGCGGCCTCGACGCCGTCGTCTGGGAGGCGCGGGTCGACGACCCGGCGCACTCTCGCGCCCTCGGCGTGCACCCGCCCTCGATCGACCTGTTCGACCGGCTCGGCCTCGCGGACGACCTGCTCGCCGACGCCGTCCGCATCCGGCGGGGGATCGCCCGGAGCGGGACCCGGACGATGGGCGTCGTGCCGTTCGACCGGGCGTCGTCCCGGTGGCCGTTCGTCGCCGCCGTGCCACAGGACCGCACCGAGTCCGTGTTGCGGACGGGGCTCGCCAGGCGGCGGGAGGACGCCCTGCGCAGGGGTGTGCGGTTCGTCGGACTCGAGCAACGCGACGAGGACGTGGTCGTCCAGGGGGTCGGCGACGAGGGCCCGGTGGTCGTCGCCGCCCGGTTCGTCGTCGGGGCGGACGGCACGCGCAGCGCCGTCCGTGCCGCCCTGGGCGTCGACACCAGGGCCCGAGACCTGCCCGACCGCTACGTGATGGGCGATTTCGCCGACACGACCGGCCACGGCTCCGACGCGGTGATCCACCTGGAGCGCACCGGAGTGGTCGAGTCGTTCCCGTTGCCCGCTGGGCGGCGACGGTTCGTGGTGCACGCCGGGTCGGAGCGCATGTCGACCGCCCCGGTGACCGCGGACGTCGTCGCGCGGCTGGTGTCGGATCGCACCGGATCGCCCGTCGACGCGACGACCTCGACCATGACGAGCGCGTTCGGCGTCCGGCGACGGCTGGCCACCCGGACGGTCGTCGGCCGGGTCGTGCTGATCGGCGACGCCGCCCACGAGATCAGCCCCATCGGCGGCCAGGGCATGAACCTCGGCTGGCTCGACGGGCACGCGCTCGAGACGGAGATCGCCGTGGCGGTCAAGCGGAGGGGTGGCCGGGTGCTCGACCCGACGACGTTCGCCCGCTTCGAGGCAGGCCGCGCCCGCGCCGCCGTCCGGGCCGCCCGACAGGCCGAGTGGAACACCGCCCTCGGTCGGCCCGTCGGTGGGGGCACGGCTCGAGCCCGCGACCTGGGGCTCAGGGCCGTGCTGCGGGCTCCGAGTCGGCACGTCCTCGCGTCGGTCTACGCGATGCGCTGGGCCTGAACCGTCCGACCCGGCCGTCTCGACCGGACCCGACCGGACCCGCCCCGATCCGACGCCACCCGGCCCGCCCCGACGCGCGGGTCTCAGGCGACGATCGTGCCGCCGCTGAGGGCGAGCTGCACCACGAGCAGCACGGCCGCGACCATGATCAGCCGGAAGAGGGTCCGGTCGACGCGTCCCGCGACGACGAGGCGCACGCCGACGGCGGCGATGCCGAGGGTCGCGACGGTGCCGACGACCGCGGCCGCGAGGCCCGGCGTCGACGAACCCCCGCCCAGCTGGCCCGAGAGCAGCAGGACGGCCGCGACGGCCAGGGCCGCGAACGCGGTGATTCCCGACACCGTGCGTCCGAGGCGATGCGGCAGCCCCACGATGCCGGTGCGCGCGTCGTCGTCGAGGTCGGGCAGCACGTTGGTGAAGTGGATCGCCACGCCGAACACGGCTCCGACCGCCAGGGCCCAGGCGGCGGGCGGCGCGGGCGGGGCGGCGGCGAGGGTCGCGACGGCCGACAGCAGGCCGAAGCTGACGACGAACGGCACCACCGAGATCGGCGTGCGTTTGAGCCCGAGGTCGTACGCCCACCCCGAGGCGACGAGCACGAGGTGCGCCGTGCCGGCGGCCGGCCCCAACGCGTACGACGGCACGAGCATCAGGACTCCGCAGACCACCGCGGCGGTGCGGACGGCCGACACGCTCACGCGGCCCTGGGCGACCGGCTTGTCGGTGCGCCCCACGGCGCGGTCGCGTCCGGCGTCGAGCCAGTCGTTGGCGAAGCCGATCGAGGCCTGTCCGAGCAGCACCGCGAGGGCGAGCACCACGAGCCGACCGAGGGGCAGCCCCGAGGAGGCGCCGAGCACGACCGCGAGGAGGGTCACCACGACCGTCGGTCCCGGGTGCGTGGACCCCAGCAGGGCGACGGTCCTCGAGGCCGGTCCCTCGCGGCGTCCGGAGCCGGCGAGGGGGACCGTGGGCTCGGGGGAGGTCATCCGCTCACCCTAGACGGGCGAGGGCCGTCGGCCCCGGCCCCGGCCCCGGCCCCGGCCGCGGTCGGCCACGGGCGGAAGGCCGGGAACGTGAAGAGGTGCACCCGAGTCGGGGGAGGACTCGGATGCACCTCGTCGCACCCTCGGCGCTCGAGGTGCAGGTGGATCAGTACCGGCACGCGCCGAAAGAGGGTGCCCACGTCGAGTTACCATCCCAGACGTGACTGGAGTGTACGACCGCGCCGGGTGGATCGGAAGGGGCCCGGAGCCGTCTTTCGCGGATCGGCCCGGGCCCCGTCGGGTCGTGCGGCGTCAGGCCCCCCGGCCGGTCTTCTGCTGGAGGCGGTCGATGTGCTCGCTGGCCTCGGCCTTGGTCATGTCGGCGGGCAACTCTTCACCGGCCTCGCGGGCGAGGGTGTCGAGGTAGCTCTTCTGCGGGCCCGTGATGGGCTCGTCGCCGGTCACCCAGTCGTCGGGGTCCTTGGAGGCCGTGCTGCCGGCGTCGGGGCGGGCGCCGCCGAGGGTCTCGCCGTGTGCGGGGCTCGAGTTCTCTTCGCGGGCCGTGGCGGCCTGGTCGGTCTGCTCGGTGCTCGTCGTGTCGGTGGTCGTCGTCTCGTCGGACTCGGCCGCTGCCGGGTCGACGGGGGTGATGTCGGGGTCGATGTTCGCGTCGCTCATGACGTGACCGTACGCCGTGCCCCCGACACCGGGCCGGGCGTCGTACCCCGCTGGTTAGACTCGACGGCGTGTCCGTGAACCCTGATCTGCAAGGGCGGGTCTTCCCGCCGGCCCCGCCCTACCTCGTGGGCCGCGAGAAGGTGCGCGAGTTCGCCCGCGCCACCGGCTCGACGAGCCCCCTGTCGCTCGACGTCGAGGCGGCCCGCGCGGCCGGCCACGGCGACCTCGTCGCCCCGCCGACCTTCGCCGTCGTCGTGCAAGAGGCCACCCTCGCCCAGTTGCTCGCCGAACCCGACGCGGGCATCGACTTCTCCCGCGTCGTCCACGGCGAGCAGCGCTTCTCGCTCTCCCGTCCGATCGTCGCGGGGGACGAGCTCACGGCGACCCTGACCGTCACGAGCGTCAAGACCCTGGGCGGCAACGCGATGGTCACGGCGTCCTCCGACATGCGCGACGTCGAGGGGCGACACGTGGTCACCGCGGTGTCGACGCTCGTCGTCCGCGCCGACGACGAGGCAGCCGCATGAGCGCCCTCGAGGTCGGCCGGGTCGTGGCCGAGAAGACCTACCCGCTGACGCGCGACTCGCTGGTGCGGTACGCCGGGGCGTCGGGCGACTTCAACCCGATCCACTACCGCGACGACGTGGCGGCCGAGGTCGGTCTGCCCGGCGTCCTGGCCCACGGCATGCTCACGATGGGCACCGCCGTCCAGCCGGTCGTCGAATGGCTCGAGGGCGCGGGCGACGACGCCGGCGTGCTCGGCTGGGTGTCCGACTACCAGGTGCGCTTCACGCGTCCCGTCGTGGTCGACCCGACCGCCGGGGCCGAGATCGTCGTCGTCGCGAAGGTGGGCAAGCTCGACGACGAGGCCGGCACGGCGCGCATCGACCTGACCGTCTCCTCCGGCGGCCAGACGGTGCTGGGCAAGGCCCAGGTCGTGGTGACGCTGGCGTGACGACCTTCGCCGAGCTCACGACGATGCAGGTGGGCGGCGAGCCCGCCCGACTGGTCGAGGCGACGACGACCGACGAACTGCTGGCGGCCGTCCGCGAGGCGTCGCTCGGCGACGACCCCTGGTTCGTCCTGGGCGGCGGCTCGAACACGGTCGCCTCCGACGAGCCGTTCGACGGCACGGTCGTCCGCGTGGCCACGCGCGGCGTCGAGCGCGTCGACTCCGACGACGACCGCGTCCACCTGCGCGTCGCCGCCGGCGAGCCCTGGGACGACCTCGTCGCGTACACGGTCGAGCAGGGCTGGTCGGGGCTCGAGGCGCTGAGCGGCATCCCCGGCTCGACGGGCGCCTCGCCGATCCAGAACATCGGTGCCTACGGTCAAGAGGTCGCCTCGACGCTGGTCGCCGTCGACTTCCTCGACGACGACTCCGGCGAGTTCGTCCGCATCCCCGCGGCCAATCTCGACCTCGGCTATCGCACGAGCGTCTTCAAACAGGGTCGCCGGGGCGTCGTCACGGCGGTCGAGTTCGCCCTGACGGACCACGGAGGCGCGAGCGAGCAGGTGGCGTACCCGCAGCTCGCGAAGGCCCTCGACGTCGAACTCGGGGCCCGGGTCTCGGTGGCCGGCGTGCGGTCGAGCGTTCTGGCCCTGCGGGCCGCCAAGGGCATGGTGCTCGACCCCGACGACCGTGACACCGCGTCCAGCGGCTCGTTCTTCACGAACCCGATCGTGTCGCGGGCCGATGCGTCGACCCTGCCCGCCGACGCACCGCGGTGGCAGACCGGCCCCGAACCCGAGCGTCGGGTCGTGCCGCTCGGCGAGGAGCCGGCCGCCCCCGCACCCCGGGCGCCCGCCGAGGTCAAGCTCAGCGCGGCCTGGCTGATCGAGCACGCCGGCATCGCCAAGGGCTTCCGACTGCCCGGCTCCCGAGCCGCCGTCTCGTCCAAGCACACCCTGGCCCTGACCAACCGTGGTGGCGCCACGGGCGACGAGGTCGCCGAGCTCGCCCGCTACGTGCAGCAGCGCGTGCAGTCCGAGTTCGGCGTGCTGCTGCACCCCGAGCCCGTCCTCCTCGGCCTCTCGCTCTAGCCGCGCCGTCGCGCGCGGCACGTCAGCCGCGTGGCAGGTGGCCGAGCTCGAGGGCCAGCGTGACGGCGCGCGTCCGGTCGTTGACGCCGAGCTTCTCGAACACGTGCAGCAGGTGCGTCTTGACCGTCGCCTCGCCGACGAAGAGTCGACGTCCGATCTCGCGGTTCGAGCACCCCTCGGCGACGAGGGCGAGCACCTCGGTCTCGCGGGGACTCAGCGGGCTCACGCGCGGAGCGGGCTCTCCGCCGGTGCGCGCGCGGCCGACCAGTCGGGCGGCCATCGCGGGGGCGAGGGCCACCTGTCCCGCGGCCACGGCCCGGAGACCCGCCAACAGCTCGTCCTCGGGTGAGGCCTTGAGCAGGTAGCCGCTCGCCCCCACCTCGATCGCCCGCAGGATGCTGTCGTCGGACTCGTAGGTGGTGAGCACGACGACGCGGGTGGAGGGGCGTAGCGCCAGGACGGCCTCGGTCGCCTCGACCCCGTCGAGTCCGGGCATGCGGAGGTCCATCACGATGAGGTCGGGCTCGAGCGACTCGGCCAGGGCGACGGCCTCGTGGCCGTCGCTCGCCTGTCCGACCACGACGAAGTCGTCCGTCGTCGCGAGGAGCGCGGCGATGCCCTGCCGCACGATCGGGTGGTCGTCGGCCACGAGGGTGCGGTGGACGGGCGACCCCGCCGGCGGGGTCCTGTCGACCTCCGGCGTCGCGTCGTCGTGCGCGTGCCCGTCGGTCACGAGGCCGTCACCGCCGCCCGGGGCACCTGCGCGGTGACGATCGTACCGTCGGCACCGGACGAGACGTCGAGCCGGCCGCCCGAGAGGTGGAGCCGCTCGCGGAGACCGTCGAGGCCGAACCCGGTCGAGGCGACCGCCGTGTCGAACCCGGTGCCGTCGTCGGCCACGACCAGCACGGCCGTCCCGTCCGCGGCCGTGAGCGTGACCCGAGCGGCCGTCGAGGCGCTGTGCTTGCGGACGTTGGCCAGCGCCTCCTGGGTGCACCGCACCAGCACGACCTGCAGGTCGCGGGGCAGCTCGACCTCGGCGGCGTCGACCGTCACGTCGATGCCGCTCTCGCGCTCGAAGCGCTGGCCGAGGCGGCGCAGGGCCGCCGCGACGTCGGTGCCGGCCGGGCCGGCGGACGCGGTCGCCGCGACGAGGGTGCGGGCCTCCGTGAGGGCCTCGCGGGCGGCGGTCTCGATCACGTCGAGCCGTTCGCGGGTCGTCACCAGGTCGCCGGCCGCGAGGGCGCCCCGTGTCTGTTGGGCGAGCATGACGACCCCGGTCAGGCTTTGGGCGATCGTGTCGTGGATCTCGCGGGCGAGCCGTTCGCGTTCGGCGCTCGTGCCGGCGTCGCGGTGGCGGGCGGCGAGTTCGGCCTGGGCCTCGCGCAGCTCGTCGAGCAGGCGGCCGCGTTCGGCCCCGACACGGGCGATCGTGGTGATCCAGAGCCCGAGCGCGATGCTGAACACGAGCGAGAGGCCCTCGCTGGTGGCCGCCGTCGCGAGGGACTCGGCCGACCACCCCAGGCTGACGACGAACCCGACCGAGATGGCGACGCACAGGCAGACGTTGGCGACGATCGCGGACCGGGTGCCGGGCAGCAGCGTCCAGATCAGCGGCATCAGGAAGGCCTGGACGACCGCGAGCTCGGGGGTGGCGGCGACGGCGAGGCCACCCACGGTCACGACGGCGGCGACCGCGGCGACGGTCGGGAGCGACAGGAGGTCGTCGTCGCGACGGACCGCGGGTCGGGCCAGGGCGAACCAGACGACCGTCAGCAGACCGACGGCGACGAAGGACGCCGTCACCCGTCCGCTCGACGAGGTCGTGGCGAGCACGACCATCACGATCACGGTGACCGCGAGGCCGGCGTCCCACCAGCGCATCGAGATCGCGGTGCCCGACCGGGCGGATGCCCCGGTCTCGGCCCGCTCGCCGGTGTCGTCCATGTCGCTCACGCTAGCGGCAGGCCGCGCTCGTCGGGACCGACTCCGGTCGGCGGGGATCGGTGCCGGTCCCCGGGTCACGTGTCCTTCCTGATCCACCGGAAGGTCAGCAGTGAGGCGACGGCACCGGCGACGAGCCAGACCGCCAGCCAGAGGGCGACACCGGGCAGGTCCCACGAGCCGCCGGCCTCGCCGGCCGAGAACGTGTCGGGCAGGAACACGCTGCGCATGCCCTGGGCCAACCACTTCAACGGGAAGACCGAGGCCACCGACTGCAGCCAGTCGGGCAGCTGGGTGAACGGCAGGTAGACGCCCGAGATGAACTGCAGCACCAGCGTGATCGGGACGATCACGGCCGTGGCGCTCTTGCCGCTGCGGGGCACGCGGGAGAGGGCGATGCCGACCAGTGCCGAGGTCGCGATGCCGAGCAGGTAGACCCAGGCGAGCGTCAGCCACGACCCGGCATCGGTCGGCAACGGCACGCCGAACACCACGCGCGCGACCAGCACGAGCAGCGCCACCTGCAGCAGGCTCGTGACGAGCACCTGGCCGAACTTGCCCACGAAGTACGACCCGACCGGCAGGGGAGTCCCCGAGAGTCGTTTCAGGGTGCCGTCGCCGCGCTCGAGGGCGATGTCCACGGCGAGGTTCTGCACGCCCGACAGCAGGATGCCGGCCGCGATCATGCCCGGCAGGTAGAAGGCGGCGGCCCCCACCTCGGAGCCGTCCGGCCGGGTGCCGAACGAACCCGACGCGCTGAACGCCGTCGAGAAGATCGCGAGCATCACCACCGGGAACAGGAACGTGAAGAAGACGGTGTCGCCGGCCCGGAAGTACCCCCGGACCTCGTACCGGGTGCGGCTCAGGCCGAGCGCGAGGGTCCTCACGAGATCACCTCGGACGAGGAGGCGCGGTGCCCGTTCCCGGCGACCGTCGCGTCCGGGGTCCCGTCCGCTGCCCGCTCGGCGGTCGCGACCAGTCCCAGGTACACGTCCTCCAACGACGGCCGGATCACCTCGAGCGAGCGGGGTTCACCTCCGCGGGTGTGCAGGTCGGCGACCAGGGCGCCCGGTTCGGTGGTGCGGACGTCGTGCCGTCCGTGTTCGTCGACCCAGGTGACGTGAGGCGTGCGCGCCTCCTCGTCCCCGAGCTCGTCGGGTCGCCCTTGGGCGACGAGCCGGCCCTGGGCGATCACCGCGACGCGGTCGCTCAACTGAGCGGCCTCGTCGAGGTAGTGCGTGGTGAGGACGATGCTCGTGCCGTCGTCCGACAGCGACCGGATCAGCTGCCAGAACTGTCGCCGGGCCTCGGGGTCGAAACCCGTCGTCGGCTCGTCGAGGAAGAGCAGTTCGGGACCACCCACGACGCCCAGCGCCACGTCGACGCGGCGCCGCTGCCCGCCGGACAACGACCGGATGCGGGCGCCCGCCTTCGCCTCGAGGCCGACCGCCGCGATGACCTCGTCGACGTCGCGCGGGTTCGGGTAGAAGCCCGCGAAGTGCGCGATCTGCTCGCGCACCGTGGCCGTCCCCTGTTCGCCGGACGTCTGCAGCACGATGCCGAGGCGTGCCTTCCAGTCGAGACCGCCGTGTCGCGGGTCGGCGCCCAGCACCGACACCTCGCCGCCGGACCGGTCGCGGTAGCCCTCGAGGATCTCGATGGTGGTGGACTTGCCGGCGCCGTTGGGGCCGAGCAGGCCGAGGGTCTCGCCCGCGGCGACCTCGAACGAGATGCCGTGCAGTGCCGTGGCGGTGCCGTAGGTCTTGGTGAGGTCGTGCACGCGCACGACGGGTTCGGGGGTCATGTGACCAGCGTGCGCCGTGGCGACGCCGGGCACCAGGCCCGACCGGTCGAGGCCGGGTCCACCGTTCGGTGGACCCGGCCTCGGGGTGGCGCGGGTGGGGTCAGGCGAACAGGCGCTGCAGGCGACGGACGCCCTCGAGCAGTTCGTCGTCGCCGAGCGCGTACGACAGGCGGAGGTAGCCGCTGGGGCCGAAGGCCTCGCCGGGCACGGTGGCGACGTCGGCCTGTTCGAGGATGAGGTCGGCCAGCTCGAGCGACGTCGTGGGCGTCACCCCGCCCCACTCGCGACCGAGCAGGCCCTGCACGTCGGGGTAGACGTAGAAGGCGCCCTCGGGAGTCGGGGTGACGACGCCCTCGATCCGGTTGAGCTCGCGCACGATCGTGCCGCGACGGGCGTCGAAGGAGACGCGCATGGCCTCGACCTCGTCCTGGGAACCGGTGAGCGCCGCCAGGGCCGCGCGCTGCGACACGTTCGAGACGTTCGAGGTGAGGTGTGACTGGAGGTTCGCGGCCCCCTTGATCACGTCGGTGGGGCCGATCATCCAGCCGACGCGCCACCCGGTCATGGCGTAGGTCTTGGCGACGCCGTTGACGAGGATCGCCTGGTCCGCCAGTTCGGGCACGGCCTCGGTGATCGAGGTGGCCGTCACGCCGTCGTAGGTGAGGTTCTGGTAGATCTCGTCGGTGATCACCCAGACGCCGGCCTCGAGGGCCCATCGACCGATCGCCTCGACCTCGTCGCGCGAGTAGACCGCACCGGTCGGGTTCGACGGCGAGCAGAACAGCAACACCTTGGTGCGCTCGGTGCGGGCTGCCTCGAGTTGGTCGACCGTGACCTTGTAGCCCTGGTCGGCACCGGCGAAGACCTCGACGGTCACGCCGCCGGCCAGCGCGATGGCCTCGGGGTAGGTCGTCCAGTAGGGCGCGGGCAGGAGGGCCTCGTCGCCGTCGTCGAGCAGCGCCTGGAAAGCCTGGTAGACGGCCTGTTTGCCACCGTTCGTGACGATCACCTGCGAGGTCGACACCGTCGTGCCGCTGTCGCGCCGGGTCTTCTCGACGATCGCCTCGCGCAGTTCGAGCAGGCCGGCCGCCGCCGAGTAGCGGTGGTTGCGCGGGTCGCGGGCGGCGACGACGGCCGCCTCGACGATGTGGTCGGGCGTCGGGAAGTTGGGCTCGCCCGGGCCGTAGCTGATGATCGGTCGGCCCTGGGCCAGCAGGGACTTGGCCTTCGCGTCGACGGCCAACGTGGCCGATTCGGCGATCGACGAGATACGGGACGAGAGACGGCGCACGGTCGGGGTCACGCGGCCAGCCTAGCGGGGTGCCATCGGGCCGGACAGGGCCGTCCGGACCGGGGCTCGGGGTGCGGTTCGGCCCGGCTTTGCACGCGCCCCCCGCTTCGCCTACACTTGACGAGGCGATCGAATGCGCCAAGCTTCAGCGCGCCTCTGCAGTCCGGTTCACCAACAGCCGGCTACGAGAGGCAGGGCCTCCGGGTCCGGCCGAGAGGTCATCTGAACGGCGTCGATCCCATAGGGCGGTGGCTCAATTGGTAGAGCAGCGGTCTCCAAAACCGCAGGTTGCAGGTTCGAGTCCTGTCCGCCCTGCAGCCCGGCTGTGTTCTTCATGACACGGTGATCACACACAGATACGGACACAGGCCCTCGGGCCGAGCTCGGAAGGTCGGAACAGTGGCGAGAAAAGACGTTGACGTCCCCAGTGAAGACGTCGTCGAGAAGGCGAAGAGCGACGGTGCGACGCGCCGCAGCCCCTTCGCCCGCATCGCGTTGTTCATCCGCCAGGTGATCGCCGAGCTCAAGAAAGTCGTCACCCCGACCCGCAAAGAGCTGCTCAGCTACACCGGTGTCGTGCTGGTCTTCGTGGTCATCATGATGGCCCTGGTGTCCCTGCTCGACCTGGTGTTCGGCACCGGCGTCGGCTACGTCTTCGGCAACGGCCCCACCGGCAGCTGACACGCCACCCTCCGGCCGACTCCCCGAGCACCACGTGAGCGGGTCCCGTGCCCTCGAGCACGTGCACCCGACAACCCCGATCGAAAGAAGAACCCTTGCCTGACAACGAGCGCGACGACATCGACCTCGCCACCGCTGCCGAGCAGTCCTCCGAGGTCGAAGAGGCCCAAGAGGGCGGCACCCTGGCCGCCGACGAGGACGCCGTCGAGCCCGCCGAGTCCGAGGCCCTCTCGGTCGTCGACGAGGGCGACGCCGGTTCGACCGACACGAGCGACCTCGACGGACTCCTCGACACGCTGGCCGAGGCGCGCGACCCCGAGGCCGACGCCGTCGTCGACGACGCCCTCGACATCGACGACGCCTTCGAGGCCGAGGCCGCCGTCGAGGCGACCGACGACGAGGCCGACTCCGAGGCCGAGCAGGCCGCCGACGAGGGTGACGCCCCCGCGGCGAACGCCGTCATCGCCGAGGCCGAGCAGTCCGTCCAGGACGCCGACGCCGAGATCGCGCACGACGACGTCGACGTCGACGTGTCCGCCACCGAGGTCGAGGACGACGAGCCCGCCGAGGTCGACCCCTACGAGGCCTTCCGCTACGAGCTGCGTGGCAAGCCCGGCAAGTGGTACGTCATCCACTCGTACGCCGGCTTCGAGCGTCGCGTGAAGCAGAACATCGAGAACCGCATGGTCTCGATGACCATGGAGGACTACATCTACCAGGTAGAGGTCCCGATGGAAGACGTGGTCGAGATCAAGAACGGCCAGCGCAAGCTCGTCACCCGCGTCCGCATCCCCGGCTACGTGCTCGTGCGTCTCGACCTCAACGAGGACAGCTGGTCCGTCGTCCGGCACACCCCCGGCGTCACCGGATTCGTGGGCAACGCCCACAACCCGACGCCGCTGCGTTTCGAAGAGGCCTTCAACATGCTGAAGAGCCTCGTCCAGGTCGACACGACCCCGGCCCCCGCCAAGGGCGGCGTCAAGGGCGGGAAGCAGGCCCAGCGGGTCATCCCCGCCGAGGTCGACTTCGAGATCGGCGAGACGATCACGATCAAAGAGGGGTCCTTCGCCGGACTTCCCGGTACGATCAACGAGATCAAGCCCGAGAGCGGCAAGCTCACCGTGCTCGTCTCGCTGTTCGAGCGCGAGACGCCGGTCGAGCTCAGCTTCGACCAGGTCACGAAGCTCTGACAGGCACACACCCCCCAAGTTTTCAGATCACCGGAGTCCGCGCCGCGGGCCACCGGGAGAGCAGTTCGCGACCGCGATCTGCTCGAACCCCACAAGAAGGAAAAGAACAATGGCACCGAAAAAGAAGGTCACGGGTCTGATCAAGCTTCAGATCAACGCCGGCGCCGCGAACCCCGCCCCGCCCATCGGCCCGGCCCTGGGTCAGCACGGCGTGAACATCATGGAGTTCTGCAAGGCGTACAACGCGGCGACCGAGTCGCAGCGCGGCAACGTCGTCCCCGTCGAGATCACGGTCTACGAAGACCGTTCGTTCACGTTCATCCTGAAGACCCCGCCCGCCGCCGAGCTCATCAAGAAGGCTGCCGGCGTCGCCAAGGGTTCGGGTACCCCGCACACCACCAAGGTCGGCAAGCTGACCATGGACCAGGTGCGCGAGATCGCGACGACCAAGCAGGCCGACCTCAACGCCAACGACATCGACGCCGCGGCGAAGATCATCGCCGGCACCGCCCGTTCCATGGGCATCACGGTCGACGCCTAAGCAGCACCCCTTCGTGCAGGCGACCCGCCTGCACGACCCTGACATCAGTGGGAGAGCCGGCCAGGCTCGCAACCACGTCCCCAGTACGAAGAGGTCCAACATGGCTCAGAAGTCCAAGGCGTACCGCGCCGCTGCCGAGAAGATCGAGGCAGGCAAGTTCTACAGCACCAGCGAGGCCGTCGCCGTCGCTCGTGAGACCGGTTCGAAGAAGTTCGACTCGACCGTCGAGGTCGCGTTGAAGCTCGGCGTCGACCCCCGCAAGGCCGACCAGATGGTGCGCGGCACCGTCATCCTGCCGCACGGCACGGGCAAGACCGCCCGCGTCATCGTCTTCGCGACGGGTGCGGCCGCCGAGGCCGCCATCGCGGCAGGCGCCGACGAGGTCGGTGGCGACGAGCTCATCGAGAAGGTCGCCGGCGGCTACACGTCGTTCGACTCGGCCGTCTCGACCCCCGAGCTCATGGGCAAGGTCGGTCGTCTCGGCAAGGTGCTCGGCCCCCGTGGCCTCATGCCCAACCCGAAGACCGGCACCGTGACCCCCAACGTCGCGCAGGCCGTCAACGACATCAAGGGCGGAAAGATCGAGTTCCGTGTCGACAAGCACAGCAACGTGCACTTCGTCATCGGCAAGGCCGGCTTCTCGGAAGAGCAGCTGAACACCAACCTCGACGCCGCCCTCGAAGAGGTCGTCCGTCTGAAGCCGTCCTCGTCCAAGGGCCGCTACATCACCAAGGGCACGCTCTCGACGACCTTCGGTCCGGGCATCCCCCTCGACATCAACGTCTTCTAGGTCCACCCGACCTCGAAGACCTCGCGTCGCCCGAAGGCCGTCCCACTCTCGAGTGGGGCGGCCTTCGTCGTCGTCATCCGGCCGGTGGTCGGGTGAGGAGGCGAGGGTGGGGCACCATGGGCAGATGACCGTCACCGTGCGCCCCGCCCTCCCGACCGACGCCGCCCTGCTCGCCGAGGTCGCCGCGGTGACCTTCCCGCTCGCCTGCCCGCCCGGGTCGGACCTCGCCGACATCGCCCGGGTCGTCACCACGGTTCTGTCGGAGGAGGCCTTCACGAGGTACCTCGCCGACGTCACCCGCATCGTCCTGTTGGCCGTGGACCCCACGGCCCAAGGCGCCCTCGGCTACAGCATGATGGTCGCGGGGGATCCGGACGACGCCGACGTCGCGGCGACCGTCTCGTCCCGCCCGACCGTCGAGCTGAGCAAGTTCTACGTCATGCCGCAGGGTCACGGCACGGGGGCGGCCTCGACCCTGATGGCGGCGACCCTCGAGGCAGCCCGCGCGACCGGCGCCTCCTCGGTGTGGCTCGGCGTCAACCAGCAGAACGAGCGCGCGCTGCGCTTCTACGCCAAGCACGGACTCGTGCGGGTCGGGACGAAGACCTTCGCCCTCGGCGACGACCTGCAGCAGGACTTCGTCCTCGAGCGTCGGATCTAGGCCCGTCCACGCCGGGCCTCGGCGTCCCCTCCAGGAGCCGGGTCAGGCGGCCTCGGTGTCGTCGGCGACACGCAGCACGAGCTTGCCGCGGGTGTGCGAGCGTTCGAGGCGCGTGTGGGCGTCACGGGCGTCGACCAGGTCGTAGACCTCGTCGACGTAGACCCGCACGTCACCCGAGTCGAGCAGTCGTGAGATGACCGCCAGCGTGGCTCCGTCGGGGGAGACGGCGAACCCGGTCGACCGGATGCCGGCCTGGGCGGCCTTCTCGGCGAAGGCGGGGCCCGAGGAGAGCGGCGCGTGGACGGCGAGTCCTCCGGGGCGGAGCAGTCTCAGCGATCGATCGGCCTCGACGTCGTCGTCGACCAGGTTGATCACGACGTCGACCTGGCGGACGCTGCGGTCGACGTCGGCCGCGCCGTAGTCGACGACCTCGGCGGCGCCGAGCTCGCGCAGCCAGGCCGAGTTGCCCTGCGAGCCGGTCGCGACGACGTGCGCGCCGAAGTACGAGGCGAACTGCACGGCGAAGTGCCCCACCCCACCCGCCCCGGCGTTGATCAGGAGGCGCTGGCCCTCGTGGGCCTTGGCCACGTCCACAACCATCCCCCAGGCCGTGAGCGCCGCGAGCGGCACGGCGGCGGCCTCGAGGTGTGACAGGGCTGCGGGCTTCCGGGACACCGACAGCGAGGGGACGCTGATGTACTCGGCGTAGCTGCCACCGGAGCGCGGGCACGGGGCCATGCCGTAGACGGCGTCACCCGGACTCAAGGGGTGGGCCGCGTACGGCGTCTCGACGACGACGCCGCTGAAGTCGTGGCCCAGCACGGCCGGGAACGCCGGGATGGCGTCGCTGTCGCCGCGACCGGCCCGGGTCTCCAGGTCGAAGCGGTTGACGCCGGCGGCGACGACGCGCACGAGCACCTCGGCGTTGACCCGTCGCGGGTAGGGCACGTCGGCGGCGACGAGCTGCTCGGGCCCGCCCGTCCGCTCGATCACCATCGCCCGCATCGTCGTCTGCGTCGTCGTCTCCATCGGCGGCCCCTGTCGGCTCGTGTGCGCCGTGGCTCCGGCGCGGTGGTCACGTCAGTCAACGGGACGGATGAGTCACCCGTGTTTCGCGGGTGTCACCGAGAGGGAAACGATGATGGGTACGGTGTGGGCATGAGAGCATCGGTCGCCGTCCTGCGCGTCGCGGCCGCGGTCGCGGTCCTCGTCGCCGTCGTGGCCCAGTGGGAGAACAGCCTGCGCGACCCGGGGTACCGCTTCGTCGACTTCTTCGGGTACTTCACGATCCAGAGCAACCTGATCGTGCTGTTCGCCCTGCTGGTCGGCGCGTCCACGGTCCTGCGTCGCGCGACGCCGCCCCGATGGACGGTCGCGCTGCGGGCCGGCGCCACGACCTACATCGCGCTGACCGGGCTGGTCTTCAACCTGCTGCTCGCCGGGTTGCCCTCGGACGACCCCTACACGGTGGGGTGGGCGAGCGACGTCTTCCACCGGGTGATCCCGCTCTACGTGGTGCTCGACTGGCTCGTCTTCGCGGACCGTGGCCGTCAGCCCTGGCGGCGGGTGTGGCAGTTCCTGGCCTTCCCGCTCGTCTGGGTGGTCGTCGTGCTGGCCCGTGGTGCCGATTTCGTGCCGTACCCGTTCCTCGACGTGGCGACGCTCGGCGGGGGTGTCGTGGCCCTCTGGTGCGCGGGCATCGCCGTCTCGGTCACGGCGATCGGAGCGCTCGTCGTGACGGCGTCACGGCTGCGCCTGCTCGACCCGGATCGGCCCGTGCCTCAGCGCAGCGGGTCGTAGGGCGGCGGTTCGTAGGCCTCGTAGGCCCCGTAGGCATCAGGTGGCGGCGCCGAGGCCCTGCCACCCGGGGCGAAGGGGTCGACCGGCGCCTGCCGCGCGAGGGTGTCGAGCACCTGGTCGGCCAGGGCAACGAGCCGGTGGATCTCGTCCTCGTCGCGCTCGACCCAGCGGCACTGCGGGTCGCCGTGCACGGGAACGAAGTCGGTGTGCTGCTCCCACACCACGAGGGTGCGCTCGGCACCGAGCACGTACTGCTGCCACGCGACCTGACGCAGGTACGAGCGGGGGATCGACGACCACGCTTTCTTCGTCGTCTTGATCTCGCAGAGCTCGACGGTCCCGTCGGTTCGGACGGTCACGCCGTCGGGAGTGGCCAGGTGGCGGCGCTGACCGGCGGCGTGGAAGAGCTTCTGGCTGGACTCGATGCCGTGCCGCTGCAGCACCCACCGGGCGATCTCGGGCTCCCGCGCCCGCCCGTGGTCGGTGTAGGCGTTGCCGCCGAAGCCGTTGCCGTAGAGCTTGTCGAGCACGACGGCCTGCACGGCTCGCGGGCTCGACAGTCGGGCGACGTCGGTGGCCGTGATGCCCTGGCTGCGGGCGCGGAGCCACGCGATGCGGTCCGACGAGTCGGCCAGCACGCGCGTCAGGTGCGCAGGAGGCGCGGCGGGGGTCGCCGGCTCGTCGTCGTCCCACAGGGCGAGCATGGGTTGGACGACGGTCATGGTGACCATTGTCCCTCGCGACGGGCGTGGGGACGACACCCGCGCCTCCTCGTGTCGCGGACCAGGAGGCGCGCGCCGCGTGCGGGAGGTCAGACGGCGGCGGCGAGTTCGTCGATGGCGGCGGGGGAGAGGGCGTGGTGGATGGCGAGCATGCTCGCCCCCATGAGCCCCGCCCGGTCGCCCGCCCGGGACGGCACGATGCTCAGGTGCTCGGTCGCGAGCGGCATCGAGCGCTGGTAGACGACCTCGCGCACGCCCGCCAGCAGGTGCTCGCCGGCCTGCGCCATCGAGCCGCCGATCGCGATGACCGAGGGGTTGATCATGTTGACGCAGGCGGTCAGCACCTCGCCGAGGTCGCGACCCGCCTGCCGCACGGCCTGCACCGCGTCGACGTTGCCGGCCCGGACGAGTTCGACGACCTGGCGGCCCCCCTCGCAGTCGTGGCCGAGGGCTCGCAGCGAGCGGGCGAGGGCCGGGCCCGAGGCGACGGCCTCGAGACAGCCGACGTTGCCGCAGTGGCAGACGACGCCGGCCCCCCGCGGGATCTGCACGTGGCCGATGTCGCCCGCGATGCCCTGGGCACCGCGCTGCAGGCGACCACCGGAGATGATGCCCGAGCCGATGCCGGTGGCGACCTTGACGAACAGGAAGTGGTCGGTGCCCGGCCACGCGTGGCTGCGCTCGCCGAGGGCCATGATGTTGACGTCGTTGTCGACGAGGACGGGCACGTCGAGGTGGCGTCTGACCCACCCCGGCACGTCGAAGCCGTCCCAACCGGGCATGATCGGCGGGTTGACCGGTCGTCCCGTGCTGAACTGCACGGGGCCGGGCAGGCCGATGCCCACGCCGATCAGGTCGTCGCGGGTGCGACCGAGCCGGTCGAGGAGGGCATCGGCCCCGGTGACCATGCCGCCGAGGGTCGTCTCGGGCCCGTCGGCGATGTCGATCAGGCGACGGTCGCTGGTCAGTTCGACGCCCATCAGGTCGGTCAGGGCGAGGTTGACGTGGCCCGCTCCGAAGTCGGCGGCCAGGACGACGCGGGCCGAGGGGACGAGGGCCACGCGCGAGGGCGGGCGGCCGCCGGTCGAGACGGCGTCGGCGTAGGGGCCGACGAGACCGAGCTCGGCGAGGACGTCGAGTCGCAGACCGATGGTCGACCGGGCGAGGCCGGTCATCGCCGCGAGTTCGGCCCGGGTGCGCGGTGCGCCGTCGCGGAGCAGCTGGAAGATCTCGCTGGCTCCCGTGCTGCCGAGGGCGGACGACCGCGTCGTGTCGGACATGGCAGCAGTAAACCACAGGCCTCGACGACGGCCGAGAGAACCTCGCCGAAAAAACGTCGACTTTTGCTTGCGGGTCGACAGAAGCGGTCCTATGGTGAGTCTCGGTCGACGCCGACCGCCACTCTTCCGGGGGTGACCGGTCGACGGCTCGACCGCTGAGAGTCCCCGACGGTGCCCGTCGCCGTCGCACATCCACTCGGAAGAGGAGACACCCCTGGTGACCACCGCAAGCCCGATCTCGGTCCAGCTCTACACGGTCAGAGACGCCATCGCCGCCGACCTGCCCGGCACCCTGAAGCGCATCGCCGACCTCGGCTACACCCAGGTCGAGCCCTACGCGTTCGTCGACCGCGTCGACGAGTACGCCGAGGCCCTCCCGGCCGCCGGGCTCACCGCGCCCAGCGCCCACGTCGGCCTGATCGGCAAGGACCTCGAGCCCATCTTCGCCGCCGCCACCCGTCTCGGGGTCGGCACGATCATCGACCCGCACATCGACGAGACCCGCTGGGTCACCCGCGAGGACGTCGAGGCGATCGCGAAGGAGCTCGGCGAGATCGCCGACGCGGCCGCGGCCCACGACCTCACCATCGGCTACCACAACCACGCCTTCGAGCTGGAGAACCTGATCGACGGCACCCCCGCCCTCGAGGTGTTCGCCGCGGCCCTGCCCGCGAACGTCGTGCTCGAGATCGACACCTACTGGGTCGAGGTCGGCGGCGTCGACGCCGCCGAGCTGCTCGCCCGCCTGGGTGACAAGGTCCGGTTCCTCCACGTGAAGGACGGTCCGAAGAACAAGAACGACGTCGAGCAGGTCGCCGTCGGTCGCGGCTCCATGCCCGTCCGCGACATCCTGCAGGCGGCCCGCCAGGCCACGCCCGTCGTCGAGCTCGACGACCACGCCGGTGACGTGTTCACCGCCCTCGCCGACAGCCTCGAGTTCCTGCAGGGGGTCCGCGCATGAGCGACGTGACCACCGCCTCGCGCCCCGCCGTCGCCTCCGACGGCAAGACCGGCCCGGTCGGCGTCGGGGTCATCGGCGCCGGCGTGATCAGCGACCAGTACCTCGGCAACCTCACGCAGTTCCCCGACCTGAAGGTCCTCTTCGTCGCCGACATCGACCAGGACCGCGCCGCGGCCCAGGCCGAGAAGTGGGGCGTCCCCGCCAGCGGCACGGTCGACGAGCTGCTCGCCCTCGACGACGTCGAGATCGTCGTGAACCTGACGATCCCGGCGGCCCACGTGGACGTGGCCCTGCAGGCCGTCGCCGCCGGCAAGCACGTCTGGGGCGAGAAGCCCTACGCGCTCGACCGCGAGAGCGGCGCCCGGCTGCTCGCAGCCGCCAAGGAGGCCGGCGTCCGCGTGGCCGTCGCCCCCGACACGTTCCTCGGCGCCGGTCTGCAGACCGGCCTCCGGGTCGTGAAGCGCGGTGACATCGGCACGCCCCTGACCGGTCTCGCGCTGTTCCAGGTCCCCGGGCCCGAGTCGTGGCACCCGAGCCCCGAGTTCCTCTTCGCGTACGGTGCCGGTCCGATGTTCGACGTCGGCCCGTACTACCTGACCACGCTCGTGCAGGTGTTCGGACCCGTGGCGAAGGTCACGGCCACGGCGTCGAAGGCGCGCGACAGCCGCGTCATCGGCTCGGGGCCCAAGGCCGGCACGGTCTTCCCCGTCGAGGTGCCCACGCACGTCAGCGCCCTGCTGCAGTTCGAGAGCGGTGCCAGCGCGCAGGCCGTCTTCAGCTTCGACTCGAAGCTGGCGCGTGCCGGCTTCGTCGAGATCGCCGGCACCGAGGGCACGGCCGTGTTCCCCGACCCGAACGAGTTCGAGGGCGACACGACCGTCCACACCGGCACCGACGAGCCGGCGGTCGTCGCGGCCACGGGCTCGACGTTCACCCGCGGCACCGGCGTCGCCGAACTCGCCCAGGCGATCCGCGAGGGACGCCGTGAGCGCGTGCCCGGCGAGCTCGCCTTCCACGTCCTCGACGTCATGGTCTCGCTCGCCGAGTCCGCCGAACGCGACGAGAGCGTCCGCGTCGACTCGACCCTCGAGCCGACGCCCGAGCTGCCCGAGAACTGGGACCCCTCCGTCCCGACCCTGGGCTGACCCGGTGCGGTGCCGGCGCCTCCTCGACGCCGGCACCGCGCCTCCTGACCCGTCCACCCCCGAGCGCACCACCCGCACCACCCGCACCACCCGCACCACCCGAGTCACCACAGCACCACGAACCCCCTGCACCACCCCTTCCCTCACTCGATGAAGAGAAATCTCGAAGAAGAGACACCAGGAGAAGTCATGCAAACGAAGTTCCGTTGGCTCGCCGCACTCGCGGTCGGAGCCCTCTCGGTCGGATCGATGACCGCCTGCAGCGCCTCGGGCGGCAGCGGCGACTCCGACACGATCACCTACTGGGCCAGCAACCAGGCTCCGACGGTCGAGAAGGATGCCGAGATCCTGCAAGAGAGCATCGACCGCTACACGGAGGAGACCGGCGTCAAGGTCGACCTCGAGGTCATCCCGTGGTCCGACCTCTACAACCGCATCCTCACCGCCGTCTCGAGCGGTGAGGGCCCCGACGTCCTCAACATCGGCAACACCTGGGCGGTGTCGCTGCAGTCCAGCGGCGCGTTCGTGCCGTGGGAGGGCGACGCCCTCGAGGCGATCGGCGGCAAGGACCGCTTCGTCCAGTCGAGCTTCGCGACCGGCGGTGCCGAGGGCCAGGCCCCGACGTCCGTGCCGATCTACGGCCTGTCGTACTCGCTGTACTACAACACCGCCATGTTCGAGGCCGCCGGCATCACCACGCCGCCCGCCACCTGGGACGAGTTCGTCGAGGACGCCAAGAAGCTGACGGTCGACACCGACGGCGACGGCACGATCGACCAGTGGGGCGTCACCATGGCCGGGTCGAGCATCTCGAACAACGCCCACCAGGCGTTCGTCCGGGGACTGCAGAACGGCGGCTCGCTCTACGACGACGAGGGCAACCCCGACTTCGGCAACGACGGCGTCGTCACCGGCGTCAAGCAGTGGGTCGACCTGATGGCCGTCGACAAGGTGGTCTCGCCCTCGGACGCCGAGAGCGTGAACGGTTCGGACATGGCCGCGACCTTCGCCGACGGTGGAGCCGCGATGTTCTTCGACCAGGCCCCGGACGCCAACCTCGCCGCACGGGACTTCACCGGGTACGCGGTGGCACCGGTGCCCATGGAGTCGGCCGACGCCACCGGACTGTTGGGCACCCAGAGCCACGTCGCCGGGATCAACGTCAGCGTGTTCGAGAACTCGGACAACAAGGAGGCGGCGATCGACTTCGTCAAGCACCTCACGAGTGACGACGAGCAGGTGTACCTGAACAAGTCGTTCAGCTCGCTGCCCGTCGTGACCGGTGCCTACGACGACCCGGCGTTCCAGTCCGACACGATCAAGCTGAAGCAGGAGATCCTCGAGGACCACGCCCAGCCCATGCCCCTCTACCCCTCCGAGGGACAGATGGAGACCTTGGTCGGCACCGCGATCAAGAACCTCCTCGCCACCGCAGCCCAGGGCGGTTCCGTCAGCGAGTCCGACGTCAAGTCGGCCCTCGAGGACGCGAACAGCCAGATGAGCTCGGGTCAGTAGCCCGTCCCACCGCCCGTGACGGGGGCGGCCGGTCCGTCGACCGACCGCCCCCGCCGCCCAGGCCCCGAGAGGACCCTCATGACCGTCAACGTCCTGCCCCCCGCCACCGCCGAGAAGGACCTCCCGCCCGATCCGCACCAGCAGGCGCCGCTCGAGCCCGCCAAGCGCAAGAAGCACCGCTCGCCGCTCGCCTACTTCCTGGTGGCGCCGGCCGCCCTGGCCGAGCTGCTCGTCCACATCGTCCCCATGGTGCTCGGCATCTGGATCGCGTTCATCACGCTCAACCAGCTCAGCATCGCGAACTGGGTCAACGCACCCTTCGTCGGCCTGAAGAACTTCGTCACCGCCCTCGACCCGTCCTCGCCCATCGCCGGACAGCTCTACGGAGCCCTGGGCCGCACGCTGATGTTCACCGTCATCGTGGTGGCCATCGCCTGGAGCATGGGCATGCTGGGTGCCGTGCTGCTGACCAGCTCGTTCAAGGGCCGCGGCATCCTGCGCACGCTCTTCCTCGTGCCCTACGCCCTGCCGTCGTACGTCGGCACCATCGCCTGGGCCTTCATGTTCAACCAGCGCGACGGGGCCATCAACCGCTTCCTGGTGGACGACCTGGGCATCCTGCAGGACCGCCCGTTCTGGCTGCTCGGCGGCAACTCGTTCTGGGCGATCGTCATCGTGACGGCCTGGCAGTTCTGGCCGTTCGCCTTCCTGATGCTGCTCGCCGCACTGCAGAACATCCCGGGGGACGTCTACGAGGCCGCGAGCCTCGACGGCGCGAGCCTCTGGAAGCAGTTCACGTTGATCACCCTGCCCATGGTCAAGCCGGCCAACGCCGTGCTGCTGCTGATCATGAGCCTGTGGATCTTCAACCAGTTCAACGTGCCCTACGTGCTCTTCGGCCCGGCATCGCCCGAGCAGGCGACGCTCATCTCGCCGTTGATCTACCAGCAGTCGTTCAACAACTGGAACTTCGGCCTCGGCGGTGCCATGAGCGTGATGCTCCTGGTCGTGCTGCTGATCGCGTCCGCGTTCTACATCCGCATGGTTCTGCCGAAGGGACAACACGATGATTGAGACCCGTGGGTTCAAGGTCTTCCGCTTCTTCGGGCTGGCCTTCCTGTCGCTCGTGGTGGTGGTGCCGCTCTACGTGGTGCTGACCACCTCGATCAAGCCGCTCGCCGACGTGCAGGGCCTGTTCACCTGGATCCCCAGCCGGGTGACCCTCGAGCCGTACGTGCAGATCTGGCAGACGGTGCCGTTGGCGTCGTACTTCAAGAACAGCCTGATCGTCACGATCTCGGCGACGGTGCTCTCGGTGGCCATGGCCGTGCTCGCGGCGTACTCGCTGGCCCGCCTGCGGTTCAAGGGGCAGCGCAGCTTCAGCCTGGTCGTGCTGTCGACGCAGATGTTCCCGGGCATCCTGTTCCTGCTGCCGCTGTTCCTGATCTTCGTGCAGATCCAGCGCACGGTCGGCGTGCAGCTGACCGGCAGCTACCTCGGCCTGATCATCACGTACATGACCTTCTCGCTGCCGTTCTCGATCTGGATGCTGACGGGGTACTTCGCCTCGATCCCGAAAGAGCTCGAGGAGGC
The DNA here is from genome assembly GCF_000878135.1 of Frigoribacterium sp. MEB024. Lineage (GTDB taxonomy): Bacteria > Actinomycetota > Actinomycetes > Actinomycetales > Microbacteriaceae > Frigoribacterium. Next base: position 31,398 of record NZ_JXQZ01000002.1, on the reverse strand, counting down.
GTCGATGATCGACGGCACGGGTCGCCTCGGCGCCCTGTTCCGCGTCATCATCCCGGTGGCCAAACCGGGCATCATCGCCGTCGCGGTCTACGCCTTCATCACGGCCTGGGGCGAGGTGCTCTTCGCCTCGGTGCTCACGAGCAAGGACACGCGCACGCTCTCGATCGGCCTCCGTGCCTACGCCTCGCAGCAGGACGTCTACTGGAACCAGCTCATGGCCGCCTCGGTCGTCGTCTCGCTGCCCGTGCTCATAGGCTTCATGCTCGTGCAGAAACACTTGATCACCGGTCTGTCGTCGGGGGCCGTGAAGTGACCGACCCGGCCGTGGCCACGGCGGTGGGGCCGGTGGGCGTCACCGCCGGCCCGGCCGGGCGGGCCGAGCCGAGCCGAGGAGGCGCGGTGCCGGTCGAACCGCTCCGCGTCGGCATCGTGGGCGGCGGCTTCATGGCCCGCGTGCACGCCGGAGCCGCGCGGTCCGCCGGCGCCCGAGTGGTCGCCCTGGCCTCGTCGAGCCCCGCCAGCGCGGCCCGGGCCGCGACGTCGCTCGGCGTCGACACGGCGCACGAGAGCGTCGACGACCTCGTGACCGACCCGGACGTGGACGTCGTGCACGTCTGCTCGCCCAACGCCACGCACGCACCGGTCGCGCTGGCGGCGCTCGCCGCCGGCAAGCACATCGTCTGCGAGAAGCCGCTCGCGACCTCGGGCGCCGAGGCCGAGGCCCTGGTCGAGGCCGCCCGGGCCGGGCGGCTCGTCGGCGCCGTGCCCTTCGTCTACCGCTACCACCCGATGGTGCGCGAGGCCCGGGCCCGGGTCGCCGCGGGCGAGGTCGGCCGCGTGCTGAGCGTCCGGGGGTCGTACCTGCAGGACTGGTTGCTCGACAGCGACGACGTCGACTGGCGGGTCGACTCGGCGGCCGGCGGCCCCTCGAGGGCCTTCGCCGACATCGGCAGCCACCTGGTCGACCTGCTCGAGTTCGTCCTGGGCGACCGGTTGGCGCGGTTGACCTCGACGACCAACACGGCCCACGCCCACCGTGGCGGCTCGTCGGTCGACACCGAGGACGAGGCGGCCGTCGTGTTCGAGACGACCCGGGGGGCGATCGGCACCCTCTTCGTCTCGCAGGTCGCGCCGGGTCGCAAGAACCGCCTCCTGCTCGATCTGTCGGGCACCGCCGAGAGCCTCGAGTTCTCACAAGAGGAGCCCGAGACGCTGTGGGTCGGCCGCCGGTCGGGCACGCAGCTCGTGGCGCGGGACGCCGCCGTGCTCACGCCCGACGCCGCCCGCCTGTCGACCGTCCCCGCCGGGCACCCGATGGGCTACGTCGACGCGTTCGCCGGGTTCGTGCGCGACGCCCACGACGCCGTCCGAGGCGGAACCCCCGAGGGGCTGCCCACCTTCGTCGACGGCCTGCGCGCCGTGCGGGTGACCGAGGCGGTCCTCGCCTCCGCCGCGTCGCGCCGCTGGGTCGACGTGCCCTGATCCGTCGTCCGTCCGCACCGTTCCGTCCCACCGTCCCGTCGTCCGTCCGCAGCCCCGTCGCACCCGAGAAGGAACCCATGGCCGAGAGCTCCCGCCCCGTCACCCTGTTCACCGGTCAGTGGGCCGACCTGCCCTTCGAGGAGGTCGCGGCGCTCGCGGCCGGCTGGGGTTACGACGGTCTCGAGATCGCGGCGTCGGGCGACCACCTCGACCTCGAGCGGGCCGACCAGGACGACGCGTACCTGCGGTCGCGGCTCGACGTGCTCGAGCGGCACGGGCTGGGGGTCTGGGCCATCTCGAACCACCTGACCGGCCAGGCGGTCTGCGACGACCCGATCGACTTCCGGCACCAGGCGATCGTCCGGCCGTCCACCTGGGGCGACGGCGACCCCGAGGGCGTCCGTCAGCGTGCGGCCGAGGACATGAAACGCGCGGCACGGGTGGCCCGCAAGATGGGCGTCGACACCGTGGTCGGCTTCACCGGCTCGAAGATCTGGCCGTACGTCGCGATGTTCCCGCCGGTTCCCGCCGCCGTGATCGACGCCGGCTACCAGGACTTCGCCGACCGCTGGAACCCCATCCTCGACGTGTTCGACGCCGAGGGAGTCCGCTTCGCCCACGAGGTGCACCCGAGCGAGATCGCCTACGACCACTGGACGAGCGTCCGGGCGCTCGAGGCCATCGAGCACCGTTCGGCCTTCGGGTTCAACTGGGACCCCTCGCACATGCTCTGGCAGGGGGTCGACACGGTGTCGTTCATCACCGACTTCGCCGACCGGATCTTCCACGTCGACTGCAAGGACACCCGCATCAAGCCCCCCACGGGGCGGTCGGGCGTGCTCGGCTCGCACCTGCCCTGGGGCGACCCCCGCCGCGGCTGGGACTTCGTCTCGACCGGCCACGGCGACATGGACTGGGAGGACGCCTTCCGCGCCCTCGACGCCATCGGTTACGACGGCCCGATCTCGATCGAGTGGGAGGACGCCGGCATGGACCGGCTGCACGGCGCCCCCGAGGCGTTGGCCTACATCCGGTCGCTCCTCTGGAAGCGGCCGAGCGCCTCCTTCGACGCCGCCTTCTCGAACCAGTAACGGCAGACTGATCCCGTGCCCAGAACCCTGCTGCCCGGCCAACGGAGCCGCCTGCTCGTCGTCGACCCCGCGACCGGCGACGTCGAGGTCGTCCTCGAGAGCACCCGCGTGCTCGTCGAGGCCCCGAACTGGAGCCCCGACGGTCGCTGGCTCGTCGTCAACGGCGACGGCCTGCTCTGGCGGGTGCCCGCCGACGCCCGTGGGGTCGACGAGACGGCGCTCGAGCCGGTGCCGATGGGTGACGTGCCCGAGATCAACAACGACCACGTGATCGTGCCCGACCAGGGGGCCGTGATCGTGAGCGCCCGCGACGGCCACCTGTACGAGGTGCCGTGGGACGGGGTCACCCCGGGGGGCACCGCCCGCCGCGTGACGCGCGACCATCCCGCGGGGCGCAACCACAAGAACTACCTGCACGGCGTCTCGCCCGACGGCGCGACGCTCAGCGTCATCGTCGGCGCCTTGCCGGCCCCGGTCGACGACCCGGACGACGAGGAGGCGCGGGCCGGCTGGCGCACGGACGTCGCCCTGGTCTCGCTCGCCGACGGCGCGACCACGCCGGTGACCGACGACGAGCACCCCGACGACGGGGCCGAGTTCTCGCCGGACGGCGCCTGGCTGTGGGCGAACTCGGAACGCGCCTCCGCGGGGGTCGCCGGCCACGCGCAGCTGTTCCGGAGCAGCCTCGACGGCGCGGACGTCGTGCAGGTGACCGACGACGAGCGGGTGAACTGGTTCCCGCACGTCTCGCCCGACGCCTCGACGCTGCTCTGGGTGTCGTTCGAGCCCGGCACCCTCGGCCACCCCGAGAACCGCGACGTGGTGCTGCGCACCCTGCCCCTCGGTCCCGACGGCCTGCCCGTGCCGGGCCGGACGCCGAACGACGTGCTCGCCCTCTTCGGCGGGCAGGGCACCGTCAACGTGCCCTGCTGGGCCCCCGACTCGACCCGCTTCGCCTGCGCCGACTACCCGCTGGCCTGAAGCCTGCCCTCGGCCTGGCCGTCCCGAACCGATGGACTCGCTGTGGGCCACCTGTGGACGATGCGCAGCCTGCTCATCGATGGATCACAGTCGGTTCATAGGAACCGCTCGATACTTGGAGAGGTGACCACAACGACCCCCGCCACCGCCTCGGCCCCCCGCCTCACCCGTGCCGACGGAACGCCCCTCCGAGTCCTCGTCGTCGACGACGAGAACAGTCTCACCGACCTGCTCTCGATGGCCCTCCGCTACGAGGGGTGGGACGTCAAGGCGGCCTCCGACGGTCAGGCGGCCCTCGCCACGGCGCGCGAGTTCAAGCCCGACGCGATCGTGCTCGACTGGATGCTGCCCGACATCGACGGCATCCAGGTGCTGGGGCGACTGCGGTCGAGCGGTGACGACACCCCGATCCTGTTCCTCACCGCGAAGGACAGCGTCGAGGACCGCGTGTCGGGTCTCACCGCCGGGGGCGACGACTACGTCACCAAGCCGTTCTCCCTCGAAGAGGTCGTCGCCCGCCTGCGTGGCCTGATCCGCCGGTCGGCCTCGGCCATCAGCGAGGCGGGTGACTCGCGCATCGTCGTGGGCGACCTCGTGCTCGACGAGGAGAGCTACGAGGTGACGCGGGCCGGTCGCGAGATCGAGCTGACCGCGACCGAGTTCGAACTGCTGCGCTTCCTGATGCGCAACCCGCGCCGCGTGCTGAGCAAGGCGCAGATCCTCGACCGGGTCTGGAGCTACGACTTCGGCGGCAAGTCCAGCGTCGTCGAGATCTACATCTCGTACCTGCGCAAGAAGATCGACGTCGGTGAAGAGCCGATGATCCACACCGTGCGTGGCGTGGGTTACGTGATCAAGCCCACGTCGTGAGCGATGCCCTCCCCGCCCGGGTGGGCTCGCGCCTCCGCCGTGTCGTGGGCCGGGCGCCCGGCCTCGCCGGGCCGCTCACGCTGCGCAACCGCCTGATCCTCAGCATCGTCGCACTCGTGGTGCTGCTGACCATCGTGATCGGCTCGGTCAGCGTGTTCGTGCTGCAGGCGTCGCTGATGCGTCAGCTCGACGACGAACTCGACGGGGCGACCGGTCGCTCGGTGCCCATGGTGAACGCCCAGGGCTCGACGAGCCGGCCGTACCTGACGCCCGACGGCGACGACCTCTCGGGGCCGCGGCAGTCGCCCGGCACCTTCACGGCCGTCGTCGTGAACGGGTCGGTCGTGGCGGCGTACCGGGTCGAGCAGTCGGGTCAGGTCGTCCGGCCGCGCCTGACCGACGACCTGACCTCGGTCGTGACGACGGTCGCCGGCTCGACGACACCCGAGACCGTCTCGCTCGGGGCGGCACTGGGCTCGTACCGGGTGGAGTCCCTCGCGGTCGGCTACCAGACGACGACCACGTCGGGCTCGGTCGCCACGACGCCGGCCTACCTCGTCGTGGGTCTGCCGACGAGCAGCGTCGACCGCACCATCACGGTCATGGTGATCACCATCCTCGCCGTGACCCTCATCGGCCTCGCGATCGCCATCGCCGTGGCCTACGGGGTGGTGCGCAGCGCCCTGCGACCGCTCGAGCGCATGTCCGACACGGCGCTGCGGGTCGCCGAGCTGCCGCTGGACCGCGGCGAGGTCGCGCTGGCCGAACGCGTCGACGAGGCCGACGCCGACACCCGCACCGAGGTCGGCCGCGTCGGCGCCTCGCTGAACCGCATGCTGGGCCATGTGGCGGGGGCCCTCGAGGCCCGTCAGCAGAGCGAGAACAAGGTGCGGCAGTTCGTCGCCGACGCCTCGCACGAGCTGCGGACCCCGCTCGCGTCGGTCCGCGGCTACGCCGAGCTGACCCGCCGCATGAACACCGGACTGCCCGACGACGTGGTGTACGCCATGGGCCGCATCGAGTCGGAGTCGTTGCGCATGACCTCGCTCGTCGAGGACCTCCTGCTGCTCGCCCGCCTCGACGAGGGTCGCGACCTCGTCACGGGCGACGTCGACCTGACCAGGGTCGTGCTCGACACGGTCAACGACGCCCACGTGGCCGGACCCACGCACGACGTCGACGTGTACGTGCCCGACGAGTCGGTGACCGTGTCGGGCGACGCCATGCGCCTGCACCAGATCGTCGCGAACCTGTTGACCAACGTGCGCACCCACACGCCCGACGGCACGCACGTGCACGTCTCGCTGACGGTCGACGACGCGTCCGGTCAGGCGGTCGTCTCGGTCGCCGACGACGGACCGGGCATCGACCCGGCCGTGCTGCCGGTGCTGTTCGAACGGTTCGCGCGGGCCGACAGCTCGCGGTCGCGGAAGGCCGGCTCGACGGGCCTCGGCCTCGCGATCGTCCAGGCCGTCGTGCACTCCCACGGGGGGACCGTCGACGTCGCCAGTTCGGACGACGGGGCGACCTTCACCGTCCGCCTGCCGCTCGCGACGTCCGTCGTCGCCCCCGAGCGGGACGCCGAGGAGGCGCGACTTGCGTGAGCGCGCCTCCTGCGTCTATCCTTGGCGAAGCCCAAGACCGCCGGTTGTAGTCGTCTGCTCGCAGACGGGTGCCGAAGGTTCTCGAGAGAGAGCGACCAGCGCAGGTGTGTGAAGTCGTTCCTCTTCTCGAAGAGATCCAGCTCCGTGCGCTTGCGCCGGAGCTTTTTTCATTGGTGCGGCACCGGTCTCGGTGCGGCCGAGTCGAGCGCCCGGGGGCTGCCGGCACACCCACGTTTTAGGAGAGCCATGGCGAACAAGGAAGCATCGGTCGCCGAGCTCACGGACAACTTCCGTGACTCGACCGCCGTCCTGCTCACCGAGTACCGCGGTCTCACTGTTGCCGAGCTGAAAGAGCTCCGCAAGTCCATCAGTGCAGACGCGACGTACGCCGTGGTGAAGAACACGCTCAGCAAGATCGCGGCCAACAACGCCGGAATCAGCTCGTTCGACGACGAACTCGTCGGACCGTCTGCGATCGCCTTCGTGCACGGTGACCCTGTCGCCGTCGCCAAGAGCCTGCGTGACTTCGCCAAGGCACACCCCGCTCTGATCGTGAAGAACGGTTACTTCGACGGTAACCCGCTCACGGCAGACGAGGTCAAGCAGCTCGCCGATCTCGAGTCCCGAGAGGTGCTGCTGGGCAAACTGGCCGGCGCCTTCAAGGCTTCGCTGTTCGGTGCTGCCTACCTGTTCCAGGCACCGCTGTCCCAGGCCGTTCGCACGGTCGAGGCGCTGCGTGCCAAGCAGGAAGCCGACAGCTAAAAAGCTGTCGTACCAACCCACACTTTAGAAAACCCATAAGGAGAACACCATGGCGAAGCTCACGCAGGACGAACTGATCGAGGCCTTCAAGGAGCTCACGCTCATCGAGCTCAGCGACTTCGTGAAGAAGTTCGAAGAGGTCTTCGAGGTCACCGCTGCTGCCCCCGTGGCCGCTGCCGGTGCCGCCGGCCCCGCCGCCGCCGCCGAAGAGGTCGAAGAGCAGACCGCCTTCGACGTCGTGCTCGAGGCTGCCGGCGACAAGAAGATCCAGGTCATCAAAGAGGTCCGCGCTCTCACGAGCCTCGGTCTCGGCGAGGCCAAGGCCGTCGTCGACGGTGCCCCCAGCACCGTCCTCGAGGGCGCCTCGAAGGAAGCCGCCGACAAGGCCAAGGCTCAGCTCGAGGCCGCCGGCGCGACGATCACCCTCAAGTAGTCGGCGGGCCCCCGCGGCCCTCTGCGCTTGAGCGGCACGTCTGCTCAGCACCACACGGAAGGCGCCACCCCTCGGGGTGGCGCCTTTCGTCGTCGCCGGTGGTGCGCGCCGACCACACGGAGGGCCGGGTCAGGAGGCGCGGGCCAGGACCGAGTGTCGCCGACCGTACCCGAGGTACACCGCGGTGCCCACGGCCATCCAGACGGCGAAGGCCGCCCAGGTGACCCAGCCGAGCGTCACCATCAGCAGCACGCAGAAGGCGCAGCCGAGGATCGGGGTCACCGGGTACAGCGGCACCTTGTAGGTCCGGTCGAGTTCGGGCCGGTTGCGGCGAAGCCAGATGACCGACACGTTGACCAGGGCGAAGGCGAAGAGCGTGCCGATGCTCGTCGCGTCGGCGAGGGCGCCCAGGGGGATCACCGCGGCGGCCACGGCCACCGCTCCGCCGACGATCAGGGTGCCGGCGACGGGGGTCTGCGTCCGCGCCGAGACACGACCGAGGACGCGGGGGACGAGCCCGTCGCGGGCCATCGAGACGAAGATGCGCGTCTGACCGTAGAGCACCGTCAGCACGACGCTCGCGATCGCCGCCACGGCGGTGACGGCGAAGAGGAAGGCGACCCACGGCTGGCCCGTGATGTCGGCGACGATGGTGACGAGGGTCGCCTCGCCGTCGGTGAAGGTCGTCCAGGGACGCGCGCCGATCGCGGCGACGGCCACGAGGATGTACAGCACCGTGATGATCAGGATCGAGGCGATGATGGCGCGCGGCAGGTCTCGCTTCGCGTCGCGGGCCTCCTCGCCCGCCGTGGACGCCGCGTCGAAGCCGATGTACGAGAAGAACAGCCGGGAGGCGGCGGCCGAGACGCCGGCCGCGCCCATCGGTGCCAACGGCTCGAAGTTGCCGGCGCTGAAGGCCGTGAAGGCGACGGCGACGAAGAACACGAGGAGCGCCACCTTGACGACGACGAGCAGCGTGTTGACCCAGGCGCTCTCGCGGGCGCCCGGCACCAGCACGAGGGTGGCGAGCAGGACGAGCACCGCCGCGGGCAGGTTCAGCACGCCACCGGCACCCGGGGGCTCGGCGATCGCGGCCGGCAGGGCCAGCCCGAACACGTCGAGGGCCTCGTTGACGTACTGGCCCGCGCCGACGGCGACGGCCGCGACCGAGACGGCGTACTCGAGGACGAGACACCACCCGCAGACCCAGGCGATGCCCTCGCCGAGCGTCGCGTACGCGTACGAGTAGCTCGAGCCCGACACGGGCACGCTGCCCGCCATCTCGGCGTAGGACAGGGCCGACAGCAGGGCCGCGACGCCCGCGAGGACGAACGAGATCCAGACCGCGGGACCGGCCAGCGGGACGGCCGTGCCGAGCACGACCAGGATGCCCGTGCCGAGGGTCGCACCGATGCTGATCGCCGTGAGGTGCCAGACGCCCAGGGTGCGGCGCAGGCGGGGTCCGCCGTCGGCGGTGGCCTCGCTCTCGGCGACGTACGCCTCGAGGGGTTTGCGCGCCCTCAGCTGGGCGACGAGGGAGGGGCGGGACGTGACGCGGGACTCGTGGGGCACCGCGAGAGGCTACCGTACGGCGGGCGCCGTGCCTCCTCGGGGCGCCGTGCCTCCTCGGGACGCCGTGCCTCCCGGGGACTACTCGTCGAGGTCGAGGCCGAGCTGCTTGACACGGGTCATCGCCTCGCGCCGGGACGAGGCCTGGAGCTTGCGGTAGATGCTGCGGACGTGGCTCTTCACCGTGTTCACCGAGATGAACAGCTGGCTGCCGATCTGGCCCAGGGTCTGGCCGGTGGCCAGGTGCTGGACGATGACGAGCTCACGGTCGCTCAGTGGCTCGGCGAGTTGCGGCACGACGTCCGCCGAGGTGCCCCGCAGGCGGTCGAGCACCCCGACGATGGTGGGCGGCTGACGGCGCCCGACCGCGCGCTGCACGAGGTGCTCGAGGACGTCCTCGGGCAGCGTGGCGAAGAGCCAGATCGACCCGTTGTGGCCGGCGCTCAACAGGGCCCGGTCGAAAGCGATGTCGCTGTGCGGGCCGTCGCCGAGTGCGAGGTGTGCAGCGGCCTGGATCGCGTGCACCTGGCCCATCGTGCGCTCGCTGTGCAGGTCCCCGATGGCGAGGCACTGCTCGAGCGCCTCGAGGGCGTCCTCGGGCTCGCCGGCGGCGAGGTGCACGAGGGCGAGCACGCGAGCGGGACAGCGGATGTGGTGGTGCGACGAGGTCACCGACGAGGCCAGACGACGGGCCTCGTGGGGCTGGCCGAGCAGGCGCATGGTCTCGGCCCGCATCACGGTCGCCGACTCGGTCAGGGCGCTGTGCCCGGTGAAGCCGTCGATGGTGCGGGCGATCCTGGCCAGCAGGTCGAGCACCTCGATGTGCCGGCTCTCGGCCAGCAGCACGTGCGCCTCGGCGAACAGGCCGAGCGCCTCCCAGTCGCTGCCGCGTGACGCCTGGCGGACGTCGGCGAGCAGGCTCTCGTGGCCCCCGACGGCCTCACCGCGTTCGAGGGCGAGGTGGACGCGCGTGATCTGGGTCAGTGCGCCGAACGAGCTGCCCAACAGGTCGGTGCCGTCGGCGAGCTCGCGGGCGAGGTCGACGTGGCGGTCGGCGAGGTCGAAGTCGCCGATCAACATCGCGACGAAGGCGAGGGCCGAGAGGCACTCCACGCGCTCGGCGGTGCTGAGGTGGTCCTCGCCGAGACCGTTCGCGAGGCTCAGGGCGAAGCGGGCCTGGTCGATCTCGCCGTAGTGCAGGCGGATGAGGCCGAGCTGCAGTGAGAAGGAGGCGCTGAGCGAGATGCGCACGCTGATCGACTCGGCCAGGTCGTTCTCGATGAGGGTGCGGGCGACCTCGAGGTGCTCGTGGGCCACCACGAAGTTGCCGAGGGTGCGCAGGGACGCACCGAGGTGGACGTGGTAGCCCGCCCGGATGTCGAGCGGCAGGTCGGGGTCGGCGTCGAGCGCCTTGGCCACGCCTCGGAACCAGGGCAGGGCGGCACTGCGCGAGCGGGAGCCGACCGAGCGGTGGCTCGCGGCCAGGGCGAGCAGGATGCGGGGTCGTCCACGCCATTCCTCCTCGGGGGTCGAGCGGATGGCTTCGCGCAGACGCGCTCCCTGAAGGGGGGCGATCTGGGTCCAGCCCTGTTCGATGGCATCGAGAGCAGCCCGGTGGTCGGCGGGCTGCAGTTCGGCACTCGGTGGTTCGACGGCCGTGGGGTTCGACGTGTTCACGATGGTCCTAGCTCCGCCGCTTCGGGAGGCTCGCCCGTCGGGTAGGGGGAGCGCGGCTGCCGGAGCCTGGTCAGGTGCACCGACACCGCCATACTAAACTGAGTGTTCATTCCGTCGTATGGTCTGTCGGGCATTGCGCCCACAACTGGGGGACGAACGGTCGTTCTACGGCGTGTCGCGGCGTGTCTCGACGGTCCCATGGCGATTTCTTGCGGGCGTCGCCTCGCACCCCGAACCCCGCACCCCGGCGGCGGGCCACCCGTGACGGTGGTCAGGCCTACGCTGACCGGATGAGCTCGATGCACGCCCCTGCAGGCGGTCCCCGTGGCGGGGGCCGTCCGGGTGGTTCCGGTCGGGTGTCGAGCGGCGACGCCGACGCCCAGCGTGCAGCGAACGCCACGGCGCCGCGCATCCCCGACCTGCTCGGTCGCATCCGCGATCTGTTCGTCCCGCACAAGCGGGCACTCGTCGTCACCGTGGTGCTGGTCCTGATCGGCGCCGCCGTCAGCGTGGCTCCGCCGTTGCTCACCAAGCAGGCGTTCGACCGGGGGCTGTTCCCGCCGGGCGGCCCCGACGTGCCCGTGCTGCTCGAGCTGGTGGGTGCCATGGTGGGGCTCTGGGTGCTGTCGGCCGGCATCGGCGTCTGGCAGACCTACCTGACGGCCACGGTCGGCAACAAGGTCATGGGGGCGTTGCGCATCCGCCTCTTCGGGCACCTGCAGCGCATGGAGCTCGCGTTCTTCACCCGCACCAAGACCGGCGTCATCCAGTCCCGGTTGCAGAACGACGTCGGTGGCGTCGCGAACGTGCTCAGCAACACCATCTCGAGCGTCCTCGGCAACACGGTCACGGTCATCGCGGCCTTCGTGTCCATGCTCGTCCTCAGCTGGCAGATGACCGTCGTCACGGTGATCCTGCTGCCGCTGCTCGTGGTGGCCCAGCGCCGGGTGGGGCAGGTGCGTGCCCGCATCGCCACCAAGACGCAGGAGTCCCTCAGCGACATGACCGCCATCACGCAAGAGGCGTTGAGCGTCAGCGGCATCCTGCTCGCCAAGAGCTTCAACCAGCAGCACTCAGAGGTCGAGCGCTACGCCGCCGAGAACCGCACCCAGATCGGGCTGCAGGTGCGTCAGCAGATGAGCGGGCAATGGTTCTTCGCCGTCGTCCAGATCTTCCTCTCGGTCATCCCCGCCCTCATCTACCTGGTCGCGGCCTGGTTGATCCTCCGGGACGTGCCGGTGACCGCGGGCACGATCGTGGCCTTCACGACGGTGCAGGCCCGGTTGACCTTCCCGCTCATGGGCTTGCTGCGGGTGGCCCTCGACCTGCAGACCTCCGGGGCGCTCTTCGCTCGCATCTTCGAGTACCTCGACCTCCACCCGGCCATCACGAACGACCCGTCGGCCGAGGCCGTCGACGAGGCGCAGCTCGGTCGGGTCGAGTTCGACGACGTCTCGTTCTCGTATCCCGACGCCGAGCCCGGGCAGAAGACCCTCGACGGCGTCTCGTTCGACATCGCCCCCGGGCAGTTCGCCGCGTTCGTCGGCCCGAGCGGTGCCGGCAAGACGACCGTGTCGTACCTGATCCCGCGGTTCTACGAGGCGTCCGGCGGTGCGGTCCGCTTCGCAGGCACCGACGTCCGGCGGCTCGACCAAGAATCACTGGTCGGCAACATCGGCATCGTCAGCCAAGAGACCTATCTGTTCCACGCCAGCATCGGCGACAACCTCCGCTACGCGCGACCCGACGCGACCGACGAGCAACTGGTCGACGCGGCCCGGCAGGCCAACATCCACGAGACCATCGCGTCGTTCCCCGACGGCTACGACACGATCGTCGGCGAGCGGGGCTATCGCCTCTCGGGTGGCGAGAAACAACGCATCGCCATCGCCCGCGTCCTGCTGAAAGACCCGGCGGTGATGGTCCTCGACGAGGCGACGAGCGCCCTCGACACGGTGTCCGAGCGCGTCGTCCAAGAGGCTCTCGACACGGCGACCCGCGGTCGGACGACGATCGCGATCGCGCACCGCCTCTCGACGGTCCGCGACGCCGACGTCGTCTTCGTGGTCGTGGCCGGCCACGTCGTCGAGCGCGGCACGCACGACGAGCTGCTCGCGCTGGGCGGGGTCTACGCCGAGCTCTACGGGCAGCAGGTCTCGGCGTAGGCCGTAGCGGGCCGGGCGTCCCTCAGCTGCGCTCGGCGAGCATCGCCTGCATGGCGTCGATCTCGCTCTGCTGCGTCTGCACCATGCCCGAGGCGAAGGCGCGCACCTGCGTCACCTCGCTGCGTGCCAGGATCGCGTCGGCCATCTCGATGCCGCCCTCGTGGTGGGCGATCATCAGCGTCAGGAAGTGCCGCTCGGCCTCCACGCCGCGGGCGGAGTCGAGGGCCGCGAGCTGCTCGTCGGTGGCCAGCCCGGGCATGCGGCCGCCGGGTTCGTGGGTGGCGACGGGCGTGGCCGAGCCGCTCGCGCCTCCGTCGCCGGTCATGTGGTGGCTGCCGTAGTCGCCGTCGAGCGTCGGGCGGGTCATCCAGGTCATGGTCGGCTCGGACGGTGCCTGCGGCACGCGCCACAGCTCGAGCCAGGCGTACATCTGGCCGGCCTGCTGCGACTGCGTGAGGGCCATGTCGTAGGCCATCGAGCGCACCTCGGGGTCGTCGGTCCGATCGCGGACCATCATCGCCATCTGCACGGCCTGCTCGTGGTGCACCTGCATGTCCCGCGAGAACCCTGCCTCGACGCTGTCCGTCCCGGGCGTGACCGGGTTCGGCGAGCTGAGCCGGCCGAGTGCGATGCCGACCAGCAGCACGATCGCCACGGTCAGGACCCCCGCGATCACCAGCCGCAGCCGACGACCCGAGGAGGCGCGGTGCGGCCCCGCCCCGTCGGTCACGTCGGCGTCGTCACGCCCCGGTGCGGTCACGCGATCTTGCCGGTGCCGTCCACGCCGCCGGTGCAGGGCGCGCCGGGCTCGGGGGCGTTCGTGGACTTCCAGTACTTGGTGACGAAGTCCGACACGGTGGCCTCGTCGTCCGTGACGTTCGCGAAGGGCAGCTGGGCGCCCCAGGCCGAGACGTACATGGGGGAGTCGAGACCCTCGTAGGGCGAGACGACCGCGTAGGTGTCGGGGGCGAAGTCGCGCAGCGCCTCGATCTCGCTCTCGCTGACCTGCTCGGGGTCGTAGGTGAACCAGACGGCGCCGTGCTCGAGGTCGTGGACGGCGTTCTCGTTCGGCACGGGCTCGGTGTAGACACCGCAGTTCAGCCAGATCTGGTTGTGGTCGCCGCCCGCGGGAGGGGTCATCGCGTAGTCGACGCTGCCGCCGACGTGGTTGGCGGTGAGGTCGGAGTAGGTCTTCACGCCGTCGATCTCGATGGCCTGAGGGTCTTGCCGCGGCTGGCCGCTCGTCACGACGAAGGTGACGACCAGCGCGATCGCCGCCGCGCCCGCGACGGAGGCGGTGACGATGCCGATGGTGCGGTTGCGCTTCGCCCGGGCCTGCTGCCTTTTGAGCTCGGCGACCTTCTCCTGGCGTCGGGCGTCGCGCTGCTGCTTGACGGTGGGCTTGTCGTCGGCCACGTGGGGAGTCCTGTCGTCCGGGGGATCGATCGCGGGGATCGGTCGAGATCGGGGATGCGTCACCAGTTGTCTCACGGATTACTGGGAGGTCCGTAATATCCTGCACGATCTGCACGCGGGATGGCTCGTCCCGCCCCGTAACACACCAGGGCGCGTCGTTAGACTCGGCCGACGGCGTCGTCACCCGACACCGCCCCTCCCGTCACCCGATTCGCGCCCCACGAGGCCGCGCAGAAACCGGAGCACCCGTGAAGTACGCCGAGACCGTCCTCGACCTGATCGGTGACACGCCGCTCGTCAAGCTGAACAAGGTGACCGAGGGCATCACGGCGACGGTGCTCGTCAAGGTCGAGTACGTCAACCCGGGCGGCTCGTCGAAGGACCGCATCGCGACGCGCATCATCGACGCGGCCGAACGCGAGGGCCTCCTGAAGCCCGGCGGCACGATCGTCGAGCCGACCAGCGGCAACACCGGCGTGGGCCTGGCCCTGGTCGCCCAACAGCGCGGCTACCGCTGCGTCTTCGTCCTGCCCGACAAGGTCGGCGAGGACAAGCGCAACGTGCTCAAGGCCTACGGTGCCGAGATCGTCGTCACGCCGACCGCCGTCGAACCGACCAGCCCCGAGTCGTACTACAGCGTCTCCGACCGCCTGGCGCGCGAGATCCCCGGGGCGTTCAAGCCGAACCAGTACGCCAACCCCAACGGCCCGCTCAGCCATTACGAGACGACCGGCCCCGAGATCTGGCGCGACACCGACGGCCGCATCACGCACTTCGTCGCGGGCGTCGGCACCGGCGGCACCATCAGCGGCACGGGCCGCTACCTCAAAGAGGTCTCCGGAGGCGCGGTGCAGGTCGTCGGCGCCGACCCCGAGGGCAGCGTCTACAGCGGCGGCACCGGTCGCCCCTATCTGCTCGAGGGCGTCGGCGAGGACTTCTGGCCGGCCGCCTACGACCCCTCGGTCGTCGACCGCATCATCGCCGCGGACGACGCCCGCTCGTTCGAGCTGACCCGACGCCTCGCCCGCGAAGAGGGCCTGCTGGTCGGCGGCTCGTCCGGCCTGGCCGTCGCGGCCGCCCTCGACGTGGCCCGCGAGCTCGGCCCGGACGACGTCGTCGTCGCCCTGCTGCCCGACAGCGGGCGCGGCTACCTCGGCAAGATCTTCAACGACGCGTGGATGCGCTCGTACGGCTTCGGCGTCAGTCACGACGAGCGGTCGGTCCGCGACCTGATCGCGTCGAAGACGGGCCAGCTGCCCGACCTCGTCCACGCCCACCCGTCCGACACCGTCCACGACGTGATCGGCATCATGAAGACCTACGGCGTCTCGCAGATGCCGGTGCTCTCGGCCGAGCCCCCGGTCGTGATCGGCGAGGTCGTCGGCGCCATCGAAGAGAAGGCGCTGCTCGAGGCGATCTTCCGCGGCGGCGCGACCATGGGCGACGCCGTCTCGGCGTACCTCGGCGACCCGCTGCCGTTGATCGGCGTGAACGAGCCCGTCTCGGCGGCCCGGTCCGCGCTCGAGTCGGTCGACGCCCTGCTCGTCACCGACGACGGCCGCCCGGTCGGCGTCGTCACCCGCCAGGACGTCCTCTCCTTCCTCTCCTCCTGAGCGGCCGGATCGGCACCGTGATCCGGTGACCCGACCCGAGCCTCCTCGTCCCCCTCCGTCTGCGCACCACCCGTCCCCCTCGAAAGGACACCCCATGACCCACGGTTTCTCGACCCGGGCGATCCACGCCGGCCAGGAGTTCGACCCCACCACCGGTGCCGTCGTCCCCCCGATCTACCAGTCGTCCACCTTCGTGCAGGACGGCATCGGCGGGTTCCGCGGCGGCTACGAGTACGCCCGGTCGGCGAACCCGACGCGCGACTCGCTGCAGACCCTGCTCGCCGACCTCGAGGGCGGCGCCGCGGCGTTCAGCTTCGCGTCGGGGCTGTCGGCCGAGGACGCGCTGCTGCGCTCGGTCCTGGCGCCCGGCACGCGCATCGTCATGGGCAACGACGTCTACGGCGGCACGCACCGCCTCGTCAACCGGGTCTGGGTGCCCTGGGGAGTCACGCTCGACACGGTCGAGATGAGCGACCTCGACGCCGTGCGCGCCGCCGTCCAGGCCGCCCCGACGGCCGTCCTCTGGGTCGAGACGCCCAGCAACCCGCTGATGAAGATCAGCGACATCGCGGCGCTCGCCGAGATCGGTCACGCGGCCGGAGCCGTCGTCGTCGTCGACAACACCTTCGCGTCGCCGTACCTGCAGCAGCCCCTGGCGCTCGGGGCCGACGCGGTCGTGCACTCGACGACGAAGTACATCGGCGGCCACTCGGACGTCGTCGGCGGGGCCGTGGTCGTGCGCGACGACGAGCTCGCCGCGAAGGTCGGTTTCATCCAGTTCGGCGTCGGAGCCGTGTCGGCGCCGATGGAGGCCTGGCTGACGGTGCGCGGCATCAAGACGCTCGGCGTGCGCGTCGACCGCCACTCGTCCAACGCGCTGGCGATCGCCCACGCACTCGAGGGCCACCCGGCCGTCGAGCGCGTCTACTACCCGGGGCTCGAGTCGCACCCGGGGCACGAGCTCGCCGCCCGGCAGATGCGGGCGTTCGGCGGCATGCTCTCGGTCCAGTTGACCGCGGGTGCCGCGGCGGCCCGGCGGTTCGCCGAGTCGACCGAGCTGTTCCAGCTGGCCGAGTCGCTCGGCGGCGTCGAGTCGCTGATCGGCTACCCGAGCGAGATGACCCACGCCTCGGTGCGCGGCACCGAGCTCGAGGTGCCCGACTCGATCGTGCGGCTGTCGGTCGGCATCGAGGACGTCGACGACCTGCTCGGCGACGTCACGCAGGCGCTCTCGCGCCTCGACGCCTAGGCGGCTCGCGACACGACCCGAGGAGGCGCGGTGCGGGGGAGTCCTTCAC
Source organism: Frigoribacterium sp. MEB024 (assembly GCF_000878135.1). Classification (GTDB taxonomy): domain Bacteria; phylum Actinomycetota; class Actinomycetes; order Actinomycetales; family Microbacteriaceae; genus Frigoribacterium. Next base: position 14,437 of record NZ_JXQZ01000002.1, on the reverse strand, counting down.
CGCGCCTCCTCGGGTCGTCGCGTCCCGTCCCTCGCCGTCGCGTCGTGTCGGCGGCTCGGCCTAGGCTCGTCGCATGTCCGACGCCGCCGTGAGCACCCGCCCCGAGGGCGTGCTCAGCGGTCGGTACCGGCTCGCCACGCTGGGCATGTGCGCGTTGATCGGCATCGCGGCCTTCGAGTCGCTCGCGGTCACGACGATCATGCCGATCATCAGCCGCGAGCTCGACGGCGAGGCGCTCTACTCGCTCAGCTTCGCCGCGCCCCTCGCCTCGGGCCTGGTCGGCATGGTGGTGGCGGGCAACTGGGCCGACCGCAGCGGGCCCCGCGTCGTCGTCATCGCGTCGATGCTGCTGTTCGCCGTCGGGCTGCTCGTCGTCGGCACCGCGCCCGACATGGTCGTGCTGCTGCTCGGCCGCCTGGTCCAGGGCGTCGGCTCGGGCGCGGTCATCGTCGGGCTCTACGTCATGGTCGCCCGGCTCTACCCGCCGGGTCTGCACCCCTCGATCTTCGCGGGCTTCGCCGCGGCCTGGGTCGTGCCGGGGCTGGTCGGGCCGCTCGTCGCCGGCGTCGTGGCCGAGACGGTGGGCTGGCACTGGGTCTTCCTCGGGGCGCTGGGCCTCGCCGTGCCGGCGTTCTTCGCCGTCCTGCCGAGCCTGCGTCGCGTCCCTCCGCCCGTGGTGGCCGAGGGCGGGCAGCGCGTCCCGTGGAGCATCGGCCGCATCCTCTGGTCGATCGGCGCGGCCCTCGGCGTGCTGGCCCTGAACCTCGTGTCCGAGTTCCCGACCTGGCTCACCGTCGTCGTCATCGTCCTGGCGGTCGTCGTGCTCGCCGTGGCCCTGAGGCCCCTGCTGCCGCCCGGCACGTTGCGCGCGACCCCGGGGCTGCCCACCCTGGTGCTGCTGCGCGGCCTGGTCGGGGCGGCGTTCCTCGGCAGCGAGGTGTACATCCCGTACATGCTCTCGGCCGAATACGACTTCAGCGCCTCGGCCTCGGGGGTCACCCTGACCCTCGGGGCGCTCGGCTGGGCGTTCGCCAGCTGGGTGCAGGGGCGGCTCGGCGACCGGGTGGCCCAGCGCGACGGCATCCGCATCGGCATCGTCCTGGTGCTGATCGGCGTCGTCGTCGCGGCGCTGACCCCCCTGTTCCACCTGCCACCGGCCTTCCTCATCGCGACCTGGGCCGTCGCGGGGTTCGGCATGGGGTTCATGTACCCGCGCTTCTCGGTGCTCGTCCTCGCCCTCTCGACCGAGTCCGCGCGCGGGTTCAACAGCTCGGCGCTGACCATCGCCGACTCCACCGGCTCGGCCGTCGCGCTGGCGCTGACCGGGGCCGCCTTCGGGCTGCTCGGCGGGGCGTCCAGCCCGATCGCCTTCGTCGCCTGCTTCACGGTCGGCACGGGCGTGGCGGTGCTGGCGCTCGCCCTCAGCGGCCGGGCGGTGCCCCGCGGTCGGTGACCGCGCCTCCTCCGGCCGACGGCGCCGGCGCTCGACCGGCGAGTGGAGGGCATGACGCGGTGGTGACCCCCGGACGGGTCTTGGGCGGCCTCCGGGGAATGCATAATGGTCTCCGGACGACGATGTGTACGGTCACATCATCCGGTCACAGAGCGACGGAGCGACGGTGAAGCCTGACATCGACAAGGTGCGTGCTCCCAACATCCGCGACGTCGCCGCCCTCGCGGGGGTCTCGTACCAGACCGTCTCGCGCGTGCTCAACGACAGCCCCAGCATCCGGCCGAGCACCCGGCAGAAGGTGCTCGACGTCATCGACGAGATCGGCTACCGGCCGAACCAGGCCGCGCGGGCCCTGGTCACCAGCCGGTCGAAGGCGATCGGCGTGCTCACCCTGCAGAACGTCCACTTCGGGCCGCAGACGATCGTCAACGCCATCGAGGTCGCGGCCCGCACCGCCGGCTATCGGCTGAGCATCGCGAGCACGACCACGGTGTCGGACGACGTCCGGGCGAGTCTGCAGCTGCTGACCGCCCAGGCGGTCGAGGCGATCATCGTCATCGCTCCGCAACGCAAGTTCTTCGACGTGATCGACGAGCTCGACCTCGACGTGCCCATCGTCGCTCTCGACTCGACGCAGCGGGCCCGGGCGCACAGCCTCTCGGTCGACCAGTTCGAAGGGGCGCGCCTCGCCACCCGGCACCTGATCGACCTCGGCCATCGGCACATCGTGCACGTCGCCGGCCCTCAGGACTGGATCGAGGCCGACGAGCGGATGCAGGGCTTCCTCTTCGAGATGGGCGAGGCCGAGTTGTCGATCGAGCCGCCCATCCTCGGCGACCTGACCGCCGACTTCGGCTACACGGCCGGGCAAGAACTGCTGCGTCGCCGCGACTTCACCGCCGTCTTCTCGGCCAACGACCTGATGGCCGTGGGCTTGTTGCACGCCTTCCGCGAGGCCGACGTCGACGTGCCCCGCGAGGTCAGCGTCGTCGGTTTCGACGACTCGCCGACCGCGCCGCACCTGTGGCCGCCGCTCACGACCGTGCGTCAGGACTTCGCCCTGATCGGCCGGCGCGCCGTCGAACTCGTCGTGGCCGAGCTCGAGGGCGGCACGGTCGTCGACCGCACGTTGATCCCTCCGGAACTGGTGGTGCGCGGCTCGACCTCGCGCCCCTGGTTCCTCTGACCGGCCCGGCGCCACACGGCGGGACGAGCCCTCAGGAGGTGCGGCGCGCGTCGGCCGGCCTGCGTTCCATAACGGATCGGCATCGGCATTTGACAGCATCCCCTCTCGGGATTAGCTTTGCTCCAGTCGCAGTGTGAACGGTCACATTCGGCGGGTCCGGCCCCTTCGCCAGGCTCGACGAACGGCCCGGCACGGCGGCGACGAATCACAGGATGCCCGTCGGTGCACATCACCGACGGACGACGACGAGGTCGAAGGTCGAGGACGACGTGCCCAGTGCCGTGACGCAGAGCGAACAGCTCGCGAGCAGCCACATCCCCGGGGGTGCCCCGCATGGGCGTTGATTCTCCCGTCATCCTCGAGATGCGCTCCATCACGAAGGAGTTCCCGGGCGTCAAGGCGCTCGACGACGTGTCGATGCAGGTCCGCGCCGGTGAGGTGCACGCGATCTGCGGCGAGAACGGCGCCGGCAAGTCGACGCTGATGAAGGTCCTCTCGGGCGTCTACCCGTTCGGCACCTACACGGGCGACATCGTCTACCAGGGGGCCGAGATGCGCTTCCGCGACATCCGCTCGAGCGAGTCGCAGGGCATCGTGATCATCCACCAAGAGCTGGCGCTGATCCCCGAGCTCTCCATCACCGAGAACATCTTCCTCGGCAACGAGCCGACCCGCTTCGGGGCCATCGACTGGCGCGCGGCCAAGACGAAGGCGATCGACCTGCTCGCCCGCGTGGGCCTCAAGGACGACCCCGACACCGCCATCAAGAACCTCGGCGTGGGCAAGCAGCAGCTCGTCGAGATCGCCAAGGCGCTCAACAAGAACGTCAAGCTGCTGATCCTCGACGAGCCGACCGCCGCCCTGAACGAGGCCGACTCGCAGCACCTGCTCGACCTGATCCGGGGCCTCAAGGGTCGCGGCATCTCGTCGATCATGATCAGCCACAAGCTCAACGAGATCGAGGCCATCGCCGACTCCATCACGATCATCCGTGACGGCAAGACCATCGAGACGCTCGACGTGAAAGAAGACGGCGTCAACGAGGACCGCATCATCCGCGGCATGGTCGGCCGCAACCTGGCCAGCCGGTTCCCCGACCGCACGCCGAAGATCGGCGAGGTCTTCTTCGAGGTCAAGGACTGGTGGGTGCGCCACCCGCAGACCGCCGAGCGCTTCGTCTGCAAGGGCTCGTCCATCACCGTCCGCAAGGGCGAGATCGTCGGCCTGGCCGGCCTCATGGGCGCCGGTCGCACCGAGCTCGCGATGAGCATCTTCGGTCGCTCGTACGGTCAGTTCGTCTCGGGCGAGATCGTCAAGGACGGCGAGAAGATCGAGATCAAGAACGTCTCGGACGCGATCGACAACGGCCTGGCCTACGTCTCCGAAGACCGGAAGGTGCTGGGGCTCAACCTGCTCGACGACATCAAGCGCTCGACGGTCGCGGCCAAGCTCACCAAGATCTCGAAGGCCTCCGTGGTCAACACCTACGAAGAGCACTCGATCGCCGAGGACTACCGCAAGAGCCTGCGCGTCAAGACCCCCACGGTCGACGAAGGGGTCGCCAAGCTGTCCGGCGGCAACCAGCAGAAGGTCGTCCTGGCGAAGTGGATGTTCACCGACCCCGACCTGCTCATCCTCGACGAGCCCACGCGAGGCATCGACGTGGGCGCCAAGTTCGAGATCTACAACATCATCAACCAGCTCGCGGCCCAGGGCAAAGGCGTGATCGTCATCTCGTCCGAACTGCCCGAGCTGCTGGGGCTCTCCGATCGCATCTACACGATCTTCGAGGGTTCCGTCACGAACGAGATCGAGGCCTCCGAGGCCGACGCCGAGACGCTCATGCGAACCATGACCTCGAAGAAGAAGGAGCAAGCCGCATGAGTGGCATCAAAGACCTGAAGAAGGTGTTCGGCGGCAACACGTCGAACGCGCGCCAGTTCGGCATGATCGCGACGCTCGTCGTGGCCATCCTGATCTTCCAGGTGCTGACCGACGGGCTCACCCTGCAGCCCACGAACCTCATCGCCCTGGTCAGCCAGTACTCGTACATCCTGATCCTCGCCATCGGCATGGTGATGGTCATCGTGGCCGGTCACATCGACCTCTCGGTCGGTTCGGTCGCCGCCTTCAGCGGCATCGTCGTCGCCAAGGCGATGGACAGCTGGGGTCTTCCGTGGGGTGCCGCGATCCTGCTCGGCCTCGTGGTCGGCGTGGTCATCGGTGCCTGGCAGGGCTTCTGGGTCGCCTACGTCGGCGTCCCCGCCTTCATCGTGACGCTGGCCGGCATGCTGCTCTTCCGCGGTGCCAACCAGTTCGTCGGCAACGCCGACACCATCCCGGTCCCCGAGGGCTTCACGGTCATCGGCGCGGGTTACCTCCCCGAGTTCGGTCCGAACACCGGCTACAACAACGCGACCCTGCTGCTCGGCCTCGTCATCATCGTCGCCGTGGTCTACAACGAGTTCCGTCTGCGTCGCATCCAGCAGAAGATGGGCTCCGAGCGGGCTCCCCTCTGGGTCAGCGCCGTCAAGCTGGTCGTGCTGGTCGCGATCATCGCCTACGCCGCGACGCTGTTCGCCGGCGGCCGCGTCGGGACGTCGTTCCCGATCTCGGGCATCATCCTCGGCGTGCTCGTCCTGGTCTACGGCTTCGTCACGCAGAACACGATCTTCGGTCGGCACATCTACGCGGTGGGTGGCAACTCTCACGCCGCCGAGCTCTCGGGCGTCAAGGCGAAGCGCATCAACTTCTTCGTCATGATGAACATGTCCGTGCTCGCCGCTCTGGCCGGCATGATCTACGTCGCCCGTGCCGGTGCCTCCGGCCCGCAGGACGGCCTCAACTGGGAGCTCGACGCCATCGCCTCGGTCTTCATCGGTGGTGCCGCCGTCGCCGGCGGCATCGGCACGGTGACCGGCTCGATCGTCGGTGGTTTCGTCATCGCCGTGCTGAACAACGGCCTGCAGCTCATGGGCGTCGGCTCCGACAAGGTGCAGATGATCAAGGGCCTCGTGCTCCTGATCGCGGTCGCGGTCGACGTCTACAACAAGAGCCAGGGTCGTCCTTCCATCACCGGGTTCCTCACCCGGGGCCTGCGTCGCGACAAGAACGGCATCGCGGCCTCCGACCTGCCCCCGGGCGCCCAGAACGGCGTCGGTCGCGACGCCGAGACGACCGAGCCCGCCCTCACCCCGAACGGCGACATCTCGGACGTGCAGCGTCCCAAGGCCACGACGCCCAACTAGACCCACCACCCGCGCGCCCGTCCATCGACGGCCGGGCGCGCCTCCACCGGGAGTCCGCACCGCGGGCGACCACACGGCATCACCCCTCACAACGAGAAAGTAGACACAGCATGCGCAAACTCGCGCTGACGACCTTCGCGGTCGCCGCAGCAACGACGCTGATCCTGAGCGGCTGCTCGAACTCGGCCCGCACCGACGCGGGTTCGGGCGACGCGGCCTCGGGCTTCGAGTCCGGCTCGACCATCGGCGTGGCCCTGCCCGCCAAGACGAGCGAGAACTGGGTCCTCGCCGGTGACCTGTTCACCAAGGACCTCACGGACGCCGGGTTCAAGCCCGACGTGCAGTACGCGGCCGCCAGCGGCACCGTCGCGAACCAGCAGGACGAGATCCAGTCCATGGTCACCAAGGGCGCCAAGGTCATCATCATCGGTGCCGCCGACGGTGGCCAGCTCGGCACCCAGGTCAAGGCCGCCCACGACGCCGGCGCCGTGGTCATCGCCTACGACCGCCTGATCCTCAACACCGAGGACGTCGACTACTACGTCGCGTACGACAACTTCAAGGTCGGCGAGCTCCAGGGCCAGGCCCTGCTCGACGGCATGGCCGCGAAGAAGGCCGACGGCCCCTACAACGTCGAGCTGTTCTCCGGCTCGTCGGACGACGCCAACTCGAAGGTCTTCTTCGACGGCGCGATGAGCGTCCTGCAGCCGAAGATCGACGACGGCACCCTCGTCGTCGCCTCGGGCCAGACCGACATCAAGCAGACGGCGACCGACGGCTGGAAGCCCGAGAACGCTCAGCGTCGCATGGACTCGCTGCTCACCAGCACCTACGGTGACAAGGAGCTCGACGGCGTCCTGAGCCCGAACGACACCCTGGCCCGCGCCATCATCACCTCGGTGAAGCAGGCCGGCAAGGACATCCCGACCGTCACCGGTCAGGACTCCGAGGTCGAGTCGGTCAAGTCGATCATGGCCGGCGAGCAGTACTCGACCATCAACAAGGACACCCGCAACCTCGTGAAGCAGGCCGTCGCGATGGTCAGCTCGCTCAGCAAGGGCGACAAGGCCGAGACGAACGACGACAAGTCGTACGACAACGGCAGCAAGGTCGTCCCGGCCTATCTGCTGCCCCCGCAGATCGTGACCAAGGACAACGCCGCCGAGGCGTACGCCAACGACACGACGCTCGAGCCGCTCACCAAGTAGCACTCCCGCTGCCCTCGGGCAGCACCGGCACCGGCCGGGCACCCCGCACGGGGTGTCCGGCCGTCGTCGTCGGTGGGCGGTATCGTGCGTCCGTGGACACCGACCGACGAGCGCAGGAGGCGCGGGCCGCGTCGACCACGCCGGTCACGGTCGAGCTGCTGCTCGCGTCGCCCCGGTCCCGCTACGTCGGCCGCCCCGCCGACGGCCCGGCCCCGGTGCCGACCACGGGGCACGAGTCGCACGACGACGTCACCGTGCGGGCCCACCTCGGCATCGTGGGCGACCGCTACTTCAACGCTCCGGCGCACCGCGGCGCCTCGGTCACCCTCTTCGCGGCCGAGCAGCTGGAGCACGTCGCCCGCGAGCTCGGCCTGCCCCCGGGGGCCCGGCTCGACGCCGCCCTGGCGCGGCGCAACGTGGTCGTGAGGGGTGTCGACGTCGATGCCCTCGTGGGGTACGAGTTCGACCTCGACACGGGCGACGGCCCGGTGTCGTTCCGCGCGACACGGGCGGCGAACCCGTGCGCGTGGATGGACGTGGTCTTCGGTACAGGGGCGTTCCGCGCCCTGCGAGGACGCGGGGGAGTCCGCTGCGAACCGCTCACCGACGGGGTGCTGCGCGTGGGGCCGGGACTGCTGCGCGCCTCCTAGGCGGTCGGGCGTCCCGCCGACCCGTCGGAACGGGGAGCGCTCCGGGTCAACCCCACCAGGTGGGCAGCATGAGGTTCATGGTGTCGAGCAGGGCGCGTCGGCTCGTCCGCTTGCCGCCGAGCCAGGCCTCGACGGCGCCCACGAGCCCGTGTGCCAGGTGGCCGGCGGCGATGTGCACCGCGAGCCCCTCGGGGAGGCTGCCGGCGGGCAGTCCGGCGAGGTGCTGAACGCTCGACTCCTCGAAGTGGCGGGCCAGCGCCTGGTGGATCGAGGCGTCGAGCGGGTCGGGCAGGGCGAGACGGTAGATCTCGCGGTACCGCACGACGTGGTCGACGACCTTCTCCATCGCGCGCCGCGTCGCGTCGGGGCCGTCGGCCCGGCCGTCGAGCCGCAGCGCGTGGTCCTCGTCACGGATCGCGTCGAGTTCGGGGGTGAGCACCGCGGTGAGCAGGCTGCCGGGCGAGGTCGCGTGGCTGTAGAACGTGGCGCGGTTGATCCCCGCGGCCCGGGTGACGTCGGCGACCGAGATGCTCGACACGGGCCGGGTCGAGGCGAGCTCGACGACGGCGGCGTGCAGTGCCTTCGTGGTCTGGACTATGCGCGCGTCGACCATGGACGTTCCTCCTCGGGGACCCGGACGGGACGATCGCGTCCGAGGCCAGGTCGAGCCTAGACCGGGCCGACGCGCCGACACGGCACGGCGCGAGCCGCCGAGGCGGAAGGGCTGTCGCGGGGGTCCACGGCAGGGTTAGGCTGAGAACCGACGGGTGTCGTGCAGCGACGCCGTTCCCCTCCCTTCTCCCACCCCCTCCGATCCCGTGGTGGTCGTGCTCAATGGTTCGGTCGCATCGATTCGAGCCGCGAGCCGACCCGGTCGTCCCGGCCGCGCCTCCTCGCGTGCCCCGATCCGTGACCGCCCCGTGCCCCTCCTCCGTGACCGCCCCTCCGCGACCCCCCAGACAGGACCTGCCTCGTGACCACCGTCGTCCACCCGGGTGACTCCCTGACCCGCCGCCAGCGGCTCGTCTACGTCGTCGTGCTCGGCGCCCTCACCGCGCTCGGGCCGTTCACGATCGACCTCTACCTGCCGGCGTTCCCCGAACTCAGCCGGGACTTCTCCGTCGACAGCGGCGTCATCCAGCTGACGCTGACGGCGACGACGATCGGCTTCGGGGTGGGGCAGCTGCTGGTCGGGCCGTGGAGCGACAAGGTCGGCCGTCGCACGCCGCTGATCGTCGCGACCGCCGTGCACATCCTCGCCAGCATCGGTGCCGCCAGCGCGCCGACCATCGAGCTGCTCGCCGTCTTCCGGGTGCTGCAGGGCATGGGTGCCGCCGCCGGGGGCGTCGTCGCCATGGCGACGGTGCGCGACCTGTTCGGTGGGCTGCCGCTCGTGCGCATGCTGTCGCGTCTCGCCCTGGTGAACGGGCTCGCCCCCATCGTCGCGCCCGTCATCGGCTCGCAGCTGCTGGCCTTCACCAGCTGGCGCGGCATCTTCGTGTTCCTCGTGGCCTACGGCGCGTTCGTGATCATCGCAGCGATCTTCCTGATCGTCGAGACCCTGCCGCCCGCGCGGCGGCACGAGGCCGGGCACACGACCCTCGGACAGCGCTACAAGGTGCTCTTCAGCGACCGGATCTTCGTCGGCGTCGCCCTGATCGGGGCGATGGTCTTCTCGGGCCTGTTCTCGTACCTCTCGGCCTCGTCGTTCCTCTTCCAAGAGGTGTATGGCCTGAACGCCCAGCAGTACGGCTACCTGTTCGCGATCAACTCGCTCGGGATCGTCGCCGGCGTCCAGATCAGCTCGCGGCTGGCCCGGCGGGTCGGGCCGCAGTGGATCCTCGCCTGCTCGACGGTCGTCCTGTTGCTCGCCGCCGCGTCGATCGTCGTGCTCGACTCGCTCGGGGCCGGGCTCGTGGGCATCCTCGTGCCGCTGTGGTTCTTCATCGCGGCCTGCGGCTTCTCGTTCCCGCAGGTCCAGGTGCTCGGGCTCGCCAACCACGGCAAGGAGGCAGGGACGGCGGCGTCGTTGCTCGGTGCGCTGAACTTCGGCCTGGCGGGACTCATCTCGCCGGTGGTCGGGTTCCTCGGCATCGGGTCCGCCGTGCCGATGGGCAGCGTCATGGTCGCCACCTCGTGCGTGGCCATCGCGAGCCTGTGGCTGCTGGTGCGCCCGCGGACGGTGCCGGCGCTGGGTCGCTGACCCGCGCCTCCTGGTCGTCCGTCCACGACCGTCGTGCGTCGACGACCGGTGCCTCCCGGTCGCCGACCCGCGCCTCCCGGTACCGTCTGGGGATGCGCACCGACCCGCTCGCCCCGAAGCCCGCCTCGCCGTCCGAAGAGCGGGTGGCCCGGCGCGTGCAGCGCCGCTGGTGGGTGTTCAGCGCGCTCGGCGCCATCGGCGTCGTGCTGCTGCTCGGCGTCGTGATCACGGCCCGGTCGGGGGTGATCGGCGTCGACGAGCGGTTCATGGGCGAACTGGTCGAGCACCGCAGCCCGTTCTGGGACGTGCCCTCGTTGATCTTCAACTCGATCGGTGCCGGGGTGGTCGGCGTCTTCGTCGTCCCGCTGGGCGTCACCGCGGTGTTCCTGTTGCGCCGTCGCCCGTGGGCCGCGCTCTACTGGATCGCCGCCTGCGCGGTCAGTGCCGGGGTCGTCCAGGTCGTCAAGCACACGTTCGGCCGTGCCCGCCCCGAGGACATCCTCGTGGTGAGCGACTACGGCTCGTTCCCCTCGGGGCACACGTCCAACGCCGCGACGCTGGCCGTCGTGCTCGGGGTGATCCTGCGACGCGTCTGGGTGTGGGTCGCCGGTGTGGTCTACACGGTGCTGATGCTGCTCAGCCGCACGTACCTCGGCGCGCACTGGCTGACCGACACGATCGGCGGGCTGCTGATCGGCGCCGGGGTCGCGGTGGTGCTCTGGGCCCCGGTCGCGCATCGCTTGCTCGACGAGCAGGAGCGCGTGCGCGGTCGCGGCTGGATCTGGCAGGGTCGTCCGGCCTGACGGTGTCGCTCGCCCGGTCGGTCCCGCTCGCGCCGTCGATCCCGGTCGAGTCCGTGCGAGGCGGGCGTTCGGCGTCGCCCGGTGTCGCCGAACTCGCCCGGACCGCAGCGCGCAGGGTGCCTAGGCTGGCCGCATGACGGACGCGCTCGAGCAGGCCAGGGCGGAGGCCGCCGCAGCGGTCGCCGCCGCCGAGAAGGCGAAGCAGGACGCGGAGGCGGCACTCGCGCGGGCAGAGCAGCTCGCCGCCGAGGCGGACGTCGCCGACGCCGCGGCCGACGCCGGGCTCACCGAACCCGAGCCGGTCGCGGGTGCCCCGGTCGAGGGCCTCCCCACCCCGCTCGGCGGGCCGCTCGACGAGGCGGCGGTCGACGTGATCCGCGCGGGCTACGGCTTCGACGGTCCCGCCCTCGAGCTCGGTGCCCTCGTGAACGGCGAGGCGCGGGTGGACGTGCCCGTGCGCATCCCGCTCGCGATGCTGAACCGGCACGGCCTCGTGGCCGGGGCGACCGGCACGGGCAAGACCAAGACCCTTCAGGTGCTCGCCGAGCAGCTCTCGGCGGCCGGGGTGCCGGTGTTCGCGGACGACGTCAAGGGCGACCTCTCGGGCATCGCGACGCCGGGCGAGGCGAACGAGAAGCTGCTGGCCCGCACGCGGGGCATCGGCCAGGACTGGTCGCCGCAGGCCGCACCGACCGAGTACTTCGCCCTGGGCGGCAAGGGCACCGGCGTGCCGGTCCGCGCCACGGTGAGCGGTTTCGGGTCGCTGCTGCTCAGCAAGGTGCTCGGCCTCAACGACACGCAGGAGAGCAGCCTCGGCCTGGTGTTCCACTACGCCGAGCAGGCCGGGCTGCCGCTGCTCGACCTCTCCGACCTGCGGGCCGTGCTGACCTGGTTGACCAGCGACGAGGGCAAGGGTGAACTCGAGGGACTCGGCGGGTTGAGCAAGCAGACCGTCGGGGTCATCCTGCGCGAGCTGATCACCTTCGCCGACCGCGGGGCCGACGCGTTCTTCGGCGAGCCCGAGATCGACACGGCCGAGTTCCTCCGCACGGCCGAGGACGGTCGGGGCGTCGTGAGCCTCCTCGAGGTGCCCGGGGTGCACGACCAGCCGGCCCTGTTCTCGACGTTCCTGATGTGGCTGCTCGCCGACCTCTACAACGACCTGCCCGAGGTGGGCGACCTCGACAAACCGAAGCTCGTCTTCTTCTTCGACGAAGCCCATCTGCTGTTCGCCGACGCCTCGAAGGAGTTCCTGGCGCAGATCACGCAGACCGTCCGGCTCATCCGGTCCAAGGGCGTGGGCATCGTCTTCGTCACCCAGACCCCCAAGGACGTCCCGGGCGAGGTGCTCGCCCAGCTCGGCTCGCGCGTCCAACACCAGCTCCGCGCCTTCACGCCCGACGACGCGAAGGCGCTGCGGGCGACGGTGTCGACGTACCCGACGAGCGACTACGACCTCGCCGCGGTGCTCACCGGCCTCGCCACCGGGGAGGCGGTGGTGACGGTCATGAACGAGAAGGGGGCTCCCAGCCCGGTCGCGTGGACGCGCCTCCGCGCCCCGCGCGGCTCGATGGCGCCGACGCCCGTCGACGTCATGACGGCTGCGGTCGCCGCGTCGCCGCTCACCGCCGCCTACGGGGCGTCGATCGACCGTGACTCGGCCCGCGAGATGCTGGCCCGCAAGCTCGAGGCCGCCGCGCTCGACGAGCGGGAGCGAACCGACGCCGCGGCGCGGCAGGCCACGATCGACGCCCAGCTGAAGGAGGCCGCGGCCCGCGAGAGGGCGGATGCGAAGGCCGTCACCGCCGCCGAACGCGAGCGGAAGGCCGCGCAGGCCGAGTACGAACGTCAGCAGAAGGAGTTCGAGCGGGCCGAGCGGGTGGCCGCGAAGGCCCGTGCCGGGCGGGGGGCGACGACCCGCGCCTCCTCGGGGTCCCGCTCGTCGCGGGCCGGGTCGACCGGGGGGTTGCTCGGCGAGGTCCTCGGGTCGAGCGCCGGCAAGGCGGTCGTGCGCGAGGTCGTGAAGGGCATCTTCGGCACGCTGCGCCGGCGCTGAATCACGAGCCGGTCGGGCCCGCGTCCGGTGGACGAGGTCAGGCGCCGCTGCCGAACACCCGGAAGAGCACCACGAGGGTGCCGGTGCCCAGGGCGAAGAGGATTCCCGCGATCGTGGCGCCGATCCACGGGCGGCTCTCGTACCAGTACGGGCTGTCCGGGTAGGCCGCGAAGAACTCGCGCCGGGTCAGCGGGCGGGGCAGGACGGTCGTGGGGATGCCGAGCGCGTCGACGACGGCGTCCACCGACGTCTCGGACCAGTAGGTGCCCCGCATGCGGAACAGGCGGCGACCCGTGCCGTCGAGGGCGAGCAACTGCGTGGAGGTCTCGGTCGAGTGGTCGCGGTAGGTGCGGACGAGCACGAGCGAGTCGATCTCGTCGCGGCGCAGTCGCACGAAGCCGGGCAGCCAGCCCCGCTTGACGAACTCGGTGCGGGTGACCGCCGCGTATGACAGGCGGTAGCGCCAGTACATGAGCAGTCCCATGACCACGACGCCGCAGGCGACGGCCAGCACGCCGCACTGGTGGCCGGTCGGCAGGGTCAGCCACAGCACCGCGATCAGCACGGGTGACAGGCTGAAGACGCCGGTGAGCGTGGCGCCCCGGGCGAGTTCGCGCCGTGGTCGCACCGTCACGGTGCCCCGCTCGGTCGGCATCGCCGCGTCGGTCGTGTTCATGTCGTCCCCCTGGGGTCGGCGTGACCCCGAGTCCCCCGACCCGAGGCTGCTGCTGTCGGGGCAGCGCCGTGCCCTCAGCGTAGACGATGCGTTCGCACAGATACCGGACCGGTCCACCCCAGTGCGGGGAGCCCGCGATCGGGTGGGTCGAGCGAGTGTCAGCTCTCGGCGCGGTCCCGGAGGCGCTCGATCTCGCGGCGATCGCGCTTGGTCGGACGGCCGGCGCCGCGATCGCGGACCGGCACGGCAGCGACCTCTTCGCGCGGCGGTGGCGGGGGAGTGAGGTCGGTCAGCGCCTCGGCCGCGGCCGGTGCGCCGACGCGCTTCACGAGGCAGGTCTTGACGACGACGATGCGCTCGAAGCCCGCGATGCGTGCCCGGACCTCGTCACCGGGACGCACGGCCTGGGCGGCCTTCACACGCTCGCCGTTGACCCGTACGTGACCGGCGCGGCAGGCGGCGTTGGCGGCCGAGCGGGTCTTGTAGAGCCGGACGGCCCAGAGCCAGGCGTCGACGCGAGCGGACGTGAGGGGCGGCATGCGTCGATGCTACGGGTGGCCGCCGACGTCGACGACCGTGGGGGCCGGGCTCAGAGGTCGTCGGCGGCGACGCGCACCGGGGTGCCGCCGGTCACGCGCACGAGCTCGTCGAAGGTGGTGGCGAAGACCGTGTCGGCGGTGCCGGCGCTCGCCCAGAGCACGTCGTGGGCCCGCAGTGCGGTGTCGACGAGTGTCCGCACCGGGCTGGGATGGCCCACCGGGGCGACGCCGCCGATCACCTGGCCGGTCGCGCGCTTCACCTGGTCGGCGTTGGCCCGCATGATCGGACCGTGGCCGAGGGTCGACGCCACCAGGTCGGTGTCGACGCGGTGGGCCCCGCTCGTGAGGACGAGCAGGGCCTCGTCGCCCGTGCGGAACACCAGGCTGCTGGCGATGGCGCCGTCACGCAGACCAT
>NZ_JXQZ01000019.1 GCF_000878135.1 Frigoribacterium sp. MEB024 | reverse complement strand
GGGCCTACCTCGTGTACCTCCTCGGCCGCCCCCGCATCAGTGCGAACGGTGCCGAGAGTCCCGGCGTGCTCGACGCGTCACGGTGGGACATCCTCGGTGACCTCGCGCTCTGGCGGGCGATCGGTCGGGGCTGGTTGGCGACCATCCAGGCCGCGGCCGTCGCGTCCGTCCTCGCGGTGGTCATCGGCGTCCTGTTCTCGTTCCTCCGGACGGCCCGATCCGCCTGGGTGCGCGTTCCCACGACGGTGCTGCTCGAGTTCTTCCGCGGCATGCCCGTCCTGCTGATGATGCTGTTCATCCTGTTGGTCTTCTCGACCGGGGCCTTCTGGGCCGTGGTCGCGGCGCTGGCGGTCTACAACGGGGCGCTCATCGGCGAGGCGCTGCGCGCGGGCATCGCCTCGCTGCCGAGGGGGCAACGTGAGGCCGGCCTCGCGATCGGGCTCACCCCGATCCGCACGCGCTTCGCCATCGAGTTCCCGCAGGCCTTCCGTCAGATGCTGCCGATCATCCTGGCCCAGCTCGTCGTCCTGTTGAAGGACACCTCGCTCGGCTACATCGTCGGCTACGTCGAACTGACCCGGAGCGGTCTCACGCGTCTGGGCACCTACTACGGAAGCACGTACACGTTCACCCTCTTCGCGGTCGTCCTCGTCGTCTACCTCGCCACGAACCTCCTGCTCTCGTGGGTCGTCCGCGTCGTCGACCGACGGACGGGGCGGCGTGCGGTCGTCGCGAAGCGCCCTGGCACGCCGAAGGACCCGGGCATGTTCGGACGCGGTGGCCGCTACGAGTCCGACCACGTGTCGGGCCGCGCGACCTGACCCGGTCCGTCCACCCGATCCCAGCCCGCGCCTCCTCGTCCGTCACGACCAGGAGGCGCGGGTCGCCTCCCAACGATCGCTAAGCTTGGTTCTCGTGTCAGACTTCGTCCCCCTCTCCGAAGACGCCGTCGCGTCGGCGGTCGACGCCGCCCTCGCGGCGATCGCCACGGCGGCCACCGTCGCCGAGCTCAAGACCGCCCGTGCCCAGCACGTCGGCGAGGCCTCGGTGCTGGCCCGCCTGAACGCCGGTCTGCGCGACCTGCCGAACGACCAGAAGGCCGCGGCGGGCAAGCTCGTCGGCCAGGCCCGGGGTCGCGTCGGCCAAGCCGTCGCCACGCGCGAGGCCGAGCTGGCCGTGATCGAAGAGGCCGCCCGGCTCGAGGCCGAGACGGTCGACGTCACGGCCCTGCCGTCTCGTCGTCGCCCCGGGGCCCGTCACCCCTTGACGCTGCTGCAAGAGCGGATGGCCGACCTGTTCGTCGGCATGGGGTGGGAGGTCAACGAGGGCCCCGAGCTCGAGCACGAGTGGTTCAACTTCGACGCCCTGAACTTCGACGCCGACCACCCGGCGCGCGCCATGCAAGACACGTTCTTCGTCGACCCCGTCGACCGTCACCTGGTTCTTCGCACGCACACGTCGCCGGTGCAGATCCGCACACTGCTGTCGAAAGAGCTCCCGGTCTACAACGTCGCCGTCGGCCGCGTGTTCCGCACCGACGAGCTCGACGCGACGCACACGCCCGTCTTCACGCAGCTCGAGGGGATCGCCGTCGACGAAGGCCTGACGATGGCCCACCTGCGCGGAACCCTCGAGCACCTCGCACGGTCGATGTTCGGCGCCGAGGCGCAGATCCGCCTGCGCCCCAACTATTTCCCCTTCACCGAACCCAGTGCCGAGATGGACGTCTGGCAGCCGAACGCCAAGGGCGGCGCGCGGTGGGTCGAGTGGGGCGGCTGCGGCATGGTCAATCCGAACGTCCTGCGCGCGGCGGGCATCGACCCCGACCGCTACCAGGGCTTCGCCTTCGGCATGGGCATCGAGCGCACGCTGCAGTTCCGCAACGACCTCAACGACATGCGCGACATGGTCGAGGGTGACGTCAGGTTCAGCGAGCAGTTCGGGATGGTGGTCTGATGCGTGTTCCGCTGAGTTGGCTCGGTGAGTTCGTCGAGCTGCCGAGCGACGTCTCGCTCGAGGGCGTCCATGCTGCCCTCGTGTCGGTCGGCTTCGAAGAAGAAGACGTCCACGTCGGTGACGTGACCGGGCCCCTCGTGGTCGGTCAGGTGCTCGAGTTCACGCCCGAGCCGCAGAAGAACGGCAAGACGATCAACTGGTGCCAGGTCGCCGTGGGTCCGAACGCGGACACCGACTCGGACGACGTCCGCGGCATCGTCTGCGGCGCCCACAACTTCGCCGTCGGCGACAAGGTCGTCGTGTCCTTGCCCGGTGCCGTGCTGCCCGGGCCCTTCCCGATCGCCGCCCGCAAGACCTACGGGCACGTCTCCGACGGCATGATCGCCTCGACCCGCGAGCTCGGCCTCGGCGACGAGCACGACGGCATCCTCGTCCTCTCGTCGCTGGGCCTCGACCCCGAGGTCGGCACCGACGCGATCGCGCTGCTGGGCCTCGACGAGGCGGCGGTCGAGATCAACGTCACTCCCGACCGGGGTTACGCCTTCAGCATCCGGGGGGTGGCCCGCGAGTACTCGCACGCCACCGGGGCGAGCTTCCGCGACCCCGCGTCGCTCGTCTCGCCGACCGCGTCCTCGGGCTTCTCGGTCGTCGTGGACGACCAGGCGCCCGTGCGCGACCGCGTCGGCGTCCAGACCTTCACCACCAAGGTGGTCCGCGGCATCGACGCGACCCGTCCCACCCCTCCGTGGCTCGCGTCGCGCCTGCGGCTGGCGGGGGTCCGCAGCATCTCGCTGCCGGTCGACGTCACCAACTACGTCATGTTCGAGCTCGGCCAGCCGATCCACGGCTACGACCTCGACAAGGTCAGCGGCGGCCTCTCCGTCCGCCGGGCGGCTCCGGGCGAGCGCCTCGAGACCCTCGACGGCCAGGTCCGCGACCTCCACGCCGAGGACCTCGTGATCGCCGACGAGTCGGGTGCCATCGGCCTGGCCGGCGTCATGGGCGGTGCCTCGACCGAGATCGGTGCGACCACGACCGACGTCCTCGTCGAGGCCGCGACCTTCGACCCCACGTCGATCGCGCGGACCGCCCGCCGCCACAAGCTGCCGAGCGAGGCGTCCAAGCGCTTCGAGCGCGGTGTCGACCCGCAGGTGGCCGAGGCGGCCGCCCAGCGCGTGATCGACCTGCTCGTCGAGTTCGCCGGTGGCACGGCAGACACGCTCGGGTCACGGTGGGACGTCTCCACCCCTCCCGACACGATCACCCTGCCGGCCGACTGCGCCGCGCGCCTCATGGGCGTCGACTACACCGACGACGAGGTCTCCGGTGCCCTCACGGCCATCGGGGCGAGCGTCGAGCAGTCCGGTGACGACTGGCTCGTCACCCCGCCGACCTGGCGCAGCGACCTGGTCGACTCCGCGTCGCTCGTCGAAGAAGTCGCTCGCATCACGGGTTACGACCGCATCCCGTCCGTCCTGCCCGTCGCCCCGGCCGGTCGTGGGTTGTCGCGCGAACAACAGCTGCGTCGGCAGGTGTCGAACGGGCTCGCCGCGGCCGGCTCGACCGAGGTCGCCGCGTACCCGTTCGTCTCCTCGGCCCAGAACCTCGCCTTCGGCTCGGCCGACGGCGCCGAACGGCCCGCCGTCCGCCTCGCCAACCCTCTCGACTCGGCAGCGCCCGAACTGCGTCGGTCGCTGGTGCCGGGGCTGCTCGAGGTCGCCCGTCGCAACCTCGGTCGCGGTCTCGTCGACCTCTCGGTGTTCGAGGTGGGCACGGTCTTCCTGCCTGTCGAGGGCGTCGTCTACGGCAGCGACGAGGTCCCGATCGGGGCCGCCCGCCCCGACGACGCCACGCTGGTCGCCCTCGCCGATGCCCTGCCGCCCCAACCGCGACACCTCGGCCTCCTGACGGTCGGCACGGTCGTCGATCACGCCCCTGGGCAATCCGCCGTCCCGGCGTCCCTCGCCGACGTGCTCGACGCCGTGCGCGTCGCCGCGTCCGCCGTCGCCGCCGACGTCACCTTCCGTCAGGCCAGTCACGTGTCGCTGCACCCCGGCCGTACGGCCGAGGTGCTCGTCGGCGACGAGGTCGTGGGCATCGCGGGCGAGCTGCTGCCCAGCGTGGCAGCCGAGCTCGACCTGCCCCGGGTGGTCGCCGTGGCCGAGCTCGACCTCGATCGCCTCATCGCCCTCGCCGTCGTCGAGCCGGTCACCTCGGCCCTGTCGTCCTACCCCGCGGCGACCCAGGACCTCTCCCTCGTGGTGGGCGTCGACGTCCCCGCGGGCGACGTGCTCGCGACCGTGCGCGAGGGTGCGGGCCCTCTGCTCGAGAGGGTCCGGCTGGTCGACGACTACCGAGGTGCCGGACTGCCCGACGCGTCGAAGTCGCTCACCTTCGCCCTGCGTTTCCGGGCCGACGACCGCACCCTCACCGCGGCCGAGGCCTCCGAGGCCAAGTCCGGCTCCGTCCGCCTGGCCGGCGAGCGATTCGGGGCGGCGCTCCGCGACTGACACTCGCCCGGCGCCGCCGCCCCTGATCTCAGGCCGAATTCGAACATTAGGGTGGACGCATGCCTTTCTCCGTTGCCGTGGCCGGCGCGAGTGGTTACGCCGGTGGTGAGCTCCTGCGCTTGCTGGCCGATCATCCCGACTTCGAGGTGCAGACCGTCACCGCGTTCCAGAACGCCGGTCAGCCACTCCTCGCGGTCCAGCCGCATCTGCGCTCGCTGTCGCACCTGACCCTGGTCGACACGACGCCCGAAGCCCTCTCGGGGCACGACGTCGTCTTCCTCGCCCTTCCGCACGGCAAGTCGGGGGCGATCACCGCCCAGCTGCCCGACGACACGCTCGTCGTCGACTGCGGGGCCGACCACCGCCTGACCGACGAGTCCGCCTGGCAGGCGTTCTACGGCGGCGAGTTCTACGGGGCGTGGTCGTACGGTCTGCCCGAGCTCGTCCTGGGGGACACCCCGGGGCGCCAGCGTGACGTCCTGGCCGGTGCCAAGCGCATCGCGGTCCCCGGCTGCAACGTCACGGCCGTCACCTTGGGGCTCGCGCCCGGTGTGCAGGCCGGGGTCGTCGAGACCGCCGACATCGTCACCGTGCTGGCCGTGGGCCCGTCCGGGGCGGGCAAGTCGCTGAAGACGCACCTGCTGGCGAGCGAGCTCATGGGGTCGGCGTCGGCCTACGGCGTGGGTGGCAGCCACCGTCACATCCCCGAGATCCAGCAGAACCTGCGCGTGGCCGGTGCGACCGAGGTGAACGTCTCGTTCACCCCGGTGCTCGTCCCGATGGCCAGGGGCATCCTCGCCACGACGACTGCGCGTCTCGCGCCGGGCGTCACCGCCCACGACGTGCGATCGGCCTGGCAGCAGGCCTACGCGAACGAGCCCTTCGTGCACCTCCTGCCCGACGGCGAGTTCCCCCGGACGGCCGACACGATCGGGGCCAACACCGCCCTGATCGGACTCGCCGTCGACGAGGCCGCGGACCGCGTCGTCGTGGTCACGGCCCTCGACAACCTCGTCAAGGGCACGGCCGGTGCCGCCGTCCAGTCCGCCAACATCGCGCTCGGCCTGCCCGAGACCACCGGCCTCGGCCAGAACGGAGTCGCCCCGTGAGCGTCACCGCAGCAGCCGGCTTCGAGGCCTCCGGCGTCGTCGCCGGCCTCAAGAGTTCGGGCGCGCCGGACGTCGCCCTGGTCGTCAACCGAGGTCGCAGCACGGCTGCAGCGGCCGTCTTCACCAGCAACCGGGCCAAGGCGAACCCCGTCCTGTGGTCCCAGCAGGTCATAGCCGACGGTCGCGTCGACGCCGTCGTCCTCAATTCCGGAGGCGCGAACTGCTTCACGGGAGCCTTCGGCTTCCAGACGACCCACTCCACGGCCGAGACCGTCGCCGCGGCCCTCGAGCTGTCGGCGACGGATGTCCTCGTCTGCTCGACGGGCCTCATCGGCGTCGGCGACCAGACCTTCCGCGACAAGGTGCTGAGCGGCTCCACGGCCGCGGCCGGCGCCCTGTCGGTCGACGGCGGCCTCGATGCCGCCACGGCCATCATGACGACCGACACCAAGACCAAGCAGGCCGTCGTCTCGGGTGACGGCTGGGTCGTCGGCGGAATGGCCAAGGGCGCGGGCATGCTCGCCCCCGGCCTCGCCACGATGCTCGTGGTGCTCACGACGGACGCCGACGTCGACGCGTCCGGTCTCGACTCCGCGCTCCGCGAGGCGACCCGGGTCACCTTCGACCGTCTCGACTCGGACGGCTGCATGTCGACGAACGACACCGTCGTGTTGTTGGCCAGCGCCGAGTCCGGTGTCGCGCCTCCTGCCGGCGACTTCGCGGCGTCGGTCACGGCGCTCTGTGCCGACCTCGCCGAGCAGTTGCAGGCCGACGCCGAGGGTGCCTCGCACGACATCCGCATCGAGATCGTGGGGGCGGCGTCCGACGACGACGCCGTCGAGGTGGGCCGTTCGATCGCCCGCAACAACCTGTTCAAGGCAGCCGTCTTCGGCAACGACCCCAACTGGGGTCGCGTGCTCGCCGCCATCGGCACCACGTCGGCCGAGTTCGACCCGTACGACGTCGACGTGACCATCAACGGCGTCCGCGTCTGCCACGCCGGGGCACCCGATCGGCCGAGCGACGACGTCGACCTGACGCCGCGAGCGGTCCACGTGCTCGTCGACCTGAAGACGGGGCCGGTCGAGGCGACCATCCTGACGAACGACCTCACGCACGACTACGTGCACGAGAACAGCGCGTACTCCAGCTGATGGGCGTCCACACGAGCACCGGCGCCACGGCGGCCGACGAGCAAGAGCTCGCGGCGGTCAAGGCCTCGACCCTGATCGAGTCCCTGCCCTGGCTGAAGCGCTTCTCGGGCAAGGTCGTCGTCGTGAAGTTCGGCGGCAACGCCATGGTCGACGACGCCCTCAAGCAGGCGTTCGCCGAGGACATGGTCTACCTGCGGTACGCCGGGTTGCACCCGGTGGTCGTCCACGGCGGGGGACCGCAGATCTCGGCCGCCCTCGACGCCGCCGGCATCGAGAGCGAGTTCCGGGGCGGCTACCGCTACACGTCGACCGAGGCGATCTCGGTCGTGCGCGACGTCCTGGCCGGCGAGGTCAACCGCGAGATCGTCGACCTGATCAACGAGCACGGCGACCTGGCCCGTGGTGTCTCCGGCGAGGGCTCGACCTTGTTCCAGGGTCGCAAGCGCGGTGTCGTGGTCGACGGCGAGACCTTCGACCTGGGACACGTGGGCGACGTGACACACGTCGACCCGTCGTCGGTGCTGGCCGAGATCGAGGCGGGGCGCATCCCCGTGGTGTCGTCGATCGCGACGAACACGATCGATCCCGAGCACGCCCTCAACGTCAACGCCGACGCGGCGGCGGGGGCCCTGGCCATCGCTCTCGGAGCGGCCAAGCTCGTCGTCCTGACCGACGTCGCCGGGCTCTACGCCGACTGGCCGAACCGCGACTCGCTCGTCGAGGCCATCACGGTGTCGGCCCTCACCGACATGCTCCCGACCCTCGAGTCGGGCATGATCCCCAAGATGAGCGCCTGCCTCGACTCGGTCGTCGGTGGCGTCGGAGGAGCGACCATCATCGACGGTCGCATCCCGCACTCGATCCTCCTCGAGGTGTTCACCCAACGCGGGTCGGGCACCGAGGTGGTCCCCGACGACCGGGCGGCGTCGACCGGCGCCCCCGTCGTCACCTCGTTCGGCACCTCCGCCGGCGAGATCGTCACCACCGGGGGCACCGCCCCGGGTGGCCCTGCCGTGAGCGGCACCGACACGAAAGGACAGTCGTGACCATGATCCAGACCCAAGGCGGTACCTGGCAGCGCCGATTCGGCGACTCGATGATGCGTTCGCTGTCCACTCCGAAGGTGATGCTCGACCGCGGCGAAGGCTGCCAGGTCTGGGACGTCGACGGCAAGCGTTACCTCGACTTCCTGGCGGGCATCGCCGTGAATGCCCTCGGACACGCCCACCCGGTGCTCGTCGAGGCGCTCACCGAGCAGGCGAGCAAGCTGATCCACGTCTCCAACTACTTCGCGACGGCCCCGCAGGTCGAGCTCGCCGAACGGCTGACCCGCATCAGCGGCGCCGGCGAGCGTGGGCGCGTCTACTTCGGCAACAGCGGAGCCGAGGCCAACGAGGCCGCGGTCAAACTGGCTCGCCTCAACCGCGGTGACGGCTCGCGCACCCGCATCCTCGCCCTGCAGAACTCGTTCCACGGGCGCACCATGGGCTCGCTCGCGCTGACCGGCAAGCCGGCGCTGCGCGAACCGTTCGAGCCGATGATGCCCGGGGTCGAGCACATCGACACGACCGTCGAGGCACTCGAAGCGGCCCTCGACGGTACGGTGGCCGCCCTGTTCGTCGAGCCGATCAAGGGCGAGGCCGGCGTCGTCGACCTGCCCGAGGGCTACCTCGAGCGCGCCCGCGAACTCACCACGGAACACGGGGCCCTGCTGATCCTCGACGAGATCCAGACCGGCATCGGCCGGACCGGCTCGTGGTTCGCCTTCCAGCAGCACGACATCGTCCCTGACGCCATCACCGTCGCCAAGGGCATCGCCGGGGGAGTCCCCATCGGTGCGCTCATCACCTTCGGCGACACGTCCGACCTGTTCGAGGCCGGGCAGCACGGCAGCACCTTCGGCGGCAACCCCCTCGCCACCGCCGCGGCCAACGCCGTGCTCGGCGAGATCGAGGCCAGCCAGCTCGTGCTGAACGCGATCGTCAGGGGAGATCAGCTTCGTGCGGCGATCGCATCCATCGGCTCGCCCCTCGTCCGCGAGGTCCGGGGCAACGGCCTCCTCATCGGCCTGGGGCTGGCGCAGCCCGTCGCGGCGCAGATCGCCGCCGACGCCCTCGAGGCGGGCCTCATCGTCAACGCACCGAACGACTCGAGCATCCGCCTCGCGCCTCCTCTGATCGTCGGCGACGACGAGATCGCCGAGTTCACCCAGATCATGACCACCGTCCTGAAAGGCCTCGAATGACCCGCCACTTCCTCCGGGACGACGACCTGACCACGGCCGAGCAGCTCGAGGTGCTCGACCTCGCCGACGAGCTCAAGCGCGCCCGCTGGTCGCAGCGCCCGCTGGCCGGTCCTCAGACCGTCGCCGTCATCTTCGACAAGTCGTCGACCCGTACTCGGGTGTCGTTCGCGGTCGGCATCGCCGACCTCGGCGGCAGCCCGCTGATCATCGCGACCGCGAACAGCCAGCTCGGCGGCAAGGAGACTCCCTCCGACACGGCGCGCGTGCTCGAGCGCATGGTGTCCGCCATCGTCTGGCGCACCTACGCGCAGTCCGGCCTCGAAGAGATGGCGGCCGGCACGACCGTGCCCGTCGTCAACGCGTTGAGCGACGATTTCCACCCGTGTCAGCTGCTCGCCGACCTGCAGACCATCCGCGAGAAGAAGGGCACGCTCGCCGGGCTCTCGGTGGCGTTCGTCGGTGACGGACGCTGCAACATGGGCCAGTCGTACCTGCTGGCCTGCGCGACCGCAGGCATGCACGTCCGCATCGGCGCCCCCGAGGGCTTCCTGCCCGACCCGACCGTCGTCGCCGACGCCGAGGCCATCGCCACGCGGACGGGCGGCTCGGTGCTCGTCACGACCGACGCGACCGAGGCCGTCGCCGGCGTCGACGTCGTCGTGACCGACACCTGGGTCTCGATGGGCAAGGAGGACGAGAAAGACGAGCGAGTCGCCGTCTTCGGATCGTTCAAGGTCGACCAGGCGTTGATGGCTCAGGCCGACGACGACGCGATCTTCCTGCACTGCCTCCCCGCCGACCGCGGGTACGAGGTCACGGCCGACGTCATCGACGGCCCGACCAGCGTCATCTGGGACGAGGCCGAGAACCGGCTGCACGCCCAGAAGGCGTTGCTCACCTGGCTGCTGGCCCGCTGAGCACCCCCACCACCTCACACACGTAGACACACCCACACCACACAAGGAGAACCATGGCGGAACGCGTCGTACTCGCATACTCAGGGGGCCTCGACACCTCGGTCGGCATCGGCTGGTTGGCCGATGCCACCGGAAAAGAGGTGGTCGCCCTCGCCGTCGACGTCGGACAGGGCGGAGAGGACATGGAAGACATCCGACAGCGCGCCCTCGACTGCGGTGCGGTGGAATCGGTCGTCGTCGACGCCAAAGAAGAGTTCGGGACCGATTACCTGATGCCGGCCCTCAAGGCCAACGCGCTGTACCAGAAGACCTACCCGCTGGTGTCCGCCCTCAGCCGTCCGCTGATCGCCCGCCACCTGGCATCGGTCGCGAAAGAGCTCGGTGCGAACAGCGTGGCCCACGGTTGCACCGGCAAGGGCAACGACCAGGTCCGCTTCGAGGCGGCCGTCGCGGCCCTCGCCCCCGACCTGACGAGCATCGCCCCGGTCCGTGACCTGGCCCTCACCCGCGACAAGGCGATCGTCTACGCGGAAGAGCACAACCTCCCCATCCGCCAGAGCGCCAAGAACCCCTACTCGATCGACAAGAACGTCTGGGGCCGTGCGGTCGAGACCGGGTTCCTCGAGGACCCCTGGAACGCTCCCATCGAGGACCTGTACGAGTACACGCAAGACCCGGCCGTCGTCAAGGACGCCGACGAGGTCGTCATCACCTTCGAGGCCGGAGTCCCGACGGCGATCGACGGCGTGGCGTTCACCCCGCTGGGCATCGTCGAGCGCATGAACGAGCTCGCCGGCAAGCACGGCGTCGGCCGCATCGACGTCGTCGAGGACCGTCTCGTCGGCATCAAGAGCCGCGAGGTCTACGAGGCACCCGGCGCGATGGCCTTGATCGCCGCGCACGAGGCGCTCGAGGCGCTGACCATCGAGCGCGACCTCGGCCGCTACAAGCGCGGGGTCGAGGCCGAATGGTCGAACCTGGTCTACGACGGCCTGTGGTTCTCGGGTCTCAAGCGCTCGCTCGACGTCTTCATCGACGACACGCAGAAGTACGTGTCGGGCGAGATCCGTCTCAAGCTGCAGGGCGGACGCGCGGTCGTCACCGGGCAGAAGAGCGACGCGAGCCTCTACGACTTCGACCTCGCGACCTACGACACGGGCGACACCTTCGACCAGTCCTTGTCGAAGGGCTTCATCGAGATCTGGTCGCTGCCCAGCAAGATCTCGGCTCGTCGCGACCTGGCCCACGGGGCGTGACCGACGCGAGCGGGCTCGGCGAAGGGTCGGGCAAGAACGAGCGAGCAGGCGAGGCGGGTGCCCTCTGGGGCGGCCGCTTCGCCTCCGGGCCGTCCGCCGAGCTCGCCGCGCTGAGCAAGTCGACGCAGTTCGACTGGCAGCTGGCCTCGTACGACATCGCCGGGTCGCGCGCACACGCCAGGGGTCTTGCGGCGGCGGGTTACCTCGACGCGTCCGAGCTCGACGCCATGTTGTCGGCGCTCGACCGGCTCGAGTCCGACGTGCTCGACGGCACGTTCACCGCGGCCGAGACCGACGAGGACGTGCACTCCGCCCTCGAGCGGGGCCTCATCGGCATCGCCGGTGCCGAGCTCGGCGGCAAGCTCCGTGCGGGGCGTAGCCGCAACGACCAGATCGCGACGCTGGTGCGCTTGTACCTGCGCGACCACGCCCGCGTCATCGGTCGGCAGGTCGTCGACCTGGTCGACGCGATCGCCGGTCAGGCGACGGCCCACCCGACGGCCGTGATGCCCGGCCGGACGCACCTCCAGCACGCCCAACCGGTGCTGCTGGCGCACCACCTCCTCGCCCACGCCTGGCCTCTGGTCCGCGACCTCGAGCGCCTGCGCGACTGGTCGCGACGGGCCGGTGCCTCGCCGTACGGAGCGGGTGCCCTCGCGGGTAGTTCGCTGGGGCTCGACCCGCTCCTCGTCGCGACCGATCTGGGCTTCGACCGCACGACCGAGAACTCGATCGACGCGACGGCCAGTCGTGACGTCGTGTCGGAGTTCGCGTTCGTCATGGCGTCCGTCGGCATCGACCTCTCGCGGCTGGCCGAAGAGATCATCCTCTGGAACACCCGCGAATTCGGCTTCGTCCGTCTGCACGACGCGTTCTCGACCGGGTCGAGCATCATGCCGCAGAAGAAGAACCCCGACATCGCCGAGCTCGCGCGCGGCAAGTCGGGGCGACTCATCGGCAACCTGACGGGTCTGCTCGCGACGCTCAAGGGGCTGCCCCTGGCCTACAACCGAGATCTCCAAGAAGACAAAGAGCCGGTGTTCGACTCGGTCAGCCAGCTCGAGGTGCTGCTCCCGGCGTTCACGGGCATGGTGGCGACCCTCGATTTCGACGAGGTCCGCATGGCCGAGCTCGCGCCGCAGGGATTCTCACTCGCGACCGACGTCGCCGAGTGGCTCGTCCGTCAGGGGGTCACGTTCCGTGACGCACACGAGATCAGCGGCGAGCTGGTGCGGTTCTGTGAACAGCACGACCTCGAGCTGCACGAGCCCACCGACGAGCAGTACCGGTCGATCTCGGCGCATCTCACGCCCGAGATCCGGCCCGTCCTGACGGTCGAGGGCTCGATCGCCAGCCGTCGAGGGGCCGGCGGCACGGCTCCCGAGCGGGTCGCCGAGCAGCTCGTACAGCTGACCGAGCAGATGCGCCACCTCGTCCAGGCCCTCGCCCCGGCGGCGGCGTGAGTCGTCGGCGACCGGGGTCTCGGGACGACCGGCCGGTCCGCGCCTGGGTCGTGCCGGTCGTCGTCGCGATCGCCGTGGCGGTGCTGGTCGCCGTCGCGGTGATCGCGGCCGCGAGCGGCCAGCGCTTCTTCTGACCGCGATGATCGCGGTGGTCACGGGGGAGCGGTGACGACGACACCCGACGACGACGTGCTCGCGGCACTGCTGGCCGAACCGGCGCTGGCCGTCGCGCCGCGCCTCCTGGGCTCGGTCTTCTGGTCGGGTGGTGTGGGGATCCGCCTCACCGAGGTCGAGGCGTACCACGGTCAGGGGCAGGATTCCGGATCGCATGCCCACCGGGGCCGGTCGGCGCGCAACAACAGCATGTTCGAACGCGGCGGAACGCTCTACGTGTACCTGTCCTACGGCATCCACCGCTGCGTCAACATCGTGTGCGGGCCCGAGGGCTACGCGTCCGGTGTCCTCTTGCGTTCGGGCGAGGTGGTGGCCGGCGTCGACGAGGCACGAGCCCGCCGGTCGACGTCGCGGACCCCGGCCGACCTGGCTCGCGGTCCCGGCCGACTGGGTTCCGCGCTCGGCATCGAGCTCGGCGACGACGGCTCACGCCTCGTCGCCGACACCCCCGGTCAGGAGGCGCGGTTCCGTCTTCGCCTCCCGTCCGCACCGGTCGGCCCGGTCGCCGCCGGCCCGCGTGTCGGTGTGTCGGGTCACGCCGGTGGTGACGCGTTCCCGTGGAGGTTCTCGCTCGAGGGTGATCCGACGGTCTCTCCGTACCGCGCTGCCGTCTCGCGAGGGCGCGGTGGGGCGTGAAGGCGCAGACGGTGGCCGCTGGTAGCGTTTCGCAGGTGACCAGTGAAACGACCGCAGACGTCCTGGCCGCCCAGAGCAACGATCCCTCGTTCGACGACGTGTGGGACGAGATGCAGTGGCGCGGTCTGGTGCACGTGTCGACCGACGCCGACGCCCTGAAGACCCTGCTCGCCGGTCCGCCGATCACGTACTACTGCGGTTTCGACCCGACCGCCCCCAGCCTTCACCTCGGCAACCTCGTGCAGTTGCTCACCATGCGTCGGCTCCAGCTCGCCGGTCACCGGCCCCTGGGTCTCGTGGGTGGGTCCACCGGTCTCATCGGCGATCCGCGTCCGACCGCCGAACGGGTGCTCAAGACACCCGAGCAGACGGCCGAGTGGGTCGACCGCATCCGTGTGCACGTCGAGAAGTTCCTCTCGCCCGACGGTGACAACGGTCTCCGGGTGGTGAACAACCTCGACTGGACGTCCCCGCTCAGCGCCATCGAGTTCTTGCGCGACATCGGCAAGAACTTCCGCGTCAACACGATGCTCAAGAAAGACGCCGTGGCCGCGCGTCTGAACTCCGATGCCGGAATCAGCTACACCGAGTTCAGCTACCAGATCCTCCAGGGTCTCGACTTCCGTGAGCTCTACCGCAGCTACGACTGCGTCCTGCAGACCGGTGGCAGCGACCAATGGGGCAACCTCACCAGTGGCACCGAGCTGATCCGCCGTACCGAGGGCGTCTCGGTGCACGCGATCGGCACGCCGCTGATCACCAACACCGACGGCACCAAATTCGGCAAGAGCGAGGGCAATGCGGTCTGGCTCGACTCCGAGCTGACCAGCCCGTACGCGATGTACCAGTTCTGGCTGAACACCGACGACGCCGACGTCGTCCCGCGGCTCAAGGTCTTCACGTTCCTCTCGCGTTCCGAGATCGAACGACTCGAGAAAGCGGTCGCCGACGAACCCTTCCGTCGGGAGGCGCAGCGCGCGTTGGCCTGGAACGTTACGTCCCTGGTCCACGGCACCGCAGCCACCCAGTTGGCCATCGACGCCGCTGCAGCCCTCTTCGGCCAAGGGGATCTGTCCGTGCTCGATCCGGGGACCCTCGCCAGCGCCATCGCCGAGTTGCCGGCGGCCTCGGCCGACGGGACGACCACCGTGGCGCAGGCGTTGGTCGACACCGGACTCGTCGCTTCCCTGGGTGCCGCTCGTCGGGCCACGGCCGAGGGCGGCGTCTACGTGAACAACGCCCGGGTCGAGAACGGTGATGCCCTCGTCGCGGACTCGCGACTCGACGGGGGGGTCGTCGTGCTCCGGCGCGGCAAGAAGACGTTGGCGGGAGTGACCGTCCGGGTCTGACGTCGCGTCCGTCGGATTCATCAGAGAAGCCCGCTTCCTCCTCGAGGAAGCGGGCTTCCCTTCGTTCCGGGGCGCCCGGGGAGACACGCACCGCCGTTTCCGGGCCTTCCGGGGCGACACGCCCGGGATGCATGGGTATTTGCGGGTGGGGGTGTGGGGCTGTGTAAAGTAATCCGAGTCAGCCCAAAGGTGCGGCGGAGCGGCTAGGACAGCAACCAGTAATGGTTCAGTTCCGGAGCTTCCCGGCCTCAAGTGGTGGCCTCCTCCCCGAGATCGAGTCGCTTGCGACTTGAGAATCGTGTGGTAGGGTTTCAACTCCATCCTCTGGTCAACGCCAGGCGCTGGT
>NZ_JXQZ01000018.1 GCF_000878135.1 Frigoribacterium sp. MEB024 | reverse complement strand
TAGCCCGAGGCGCCCGTGGCGCAACCGCTCAGCACGAGGGCCGCGGCGGCGGGCAGGACGAGCAGGGTCGGCAGCGAGCGCATCTTCATGGTCGTCACGCTATTGCTACTGATAATGATTGTCAAAACGAGGAGGCGCGGGTCGACCGAGCGCGCCTCCTCGGCTGGTCGGCACCCCAGGAATGCGCCGAGACCCCCGTGGGCGCACGGGGGTCTCGGTCACTTCCTGGGGTCTCGCCGGACCTAGGCCTTCGTGGCGGCCTCGACGGACTCGGCGCCGGCCGCGTCGTCGTCCTCGCGACCGGGTGTCTTGAGGTTCCACTTCTTGATCACGAAGCTGAACAGGACGTAGTAGACGACCGCGTACCCGAGCCCGATCGGGATCAGCCAGATCGAGTTCTGCGAGATGTTGAAGTTCAGCACGTAGTCGATCAACCCCGCCGAGAAGGTGAACCCGGTGTGGATGTCGAGCGCGTTGACCAGCATCATCGACGTCCCGGTCAGCACCGCGTGGATCACGTACAGCGGCCAGGCGACGAACATGAACGAGAACTCGAGCGGCTCGGTGATGCCCGTGATGAACGCGGTCAGCGCCGTGGACAGCATGATGCCGCCGATCAGCTTCTTCTTCTCGGGGCGGGCGTGACGCCAGATGGCCAGTGCCGCCGCGGGCAGGGCGAACATGAAGATCGGGAAGAACCCGGTCATGAACACCCCGGCGCTCGGGTCGCCGGCGAAGAAGCGGTTCAGGTCGCCGCGCACGACCTCGCCGCTCGCGTTCGTGTAGTCGCCGACCAGGAACCAGACGACCGAGTTGAGGATGTGGTGCAGGCCGGTGGGGATCAGCAGGCGGTTGGCGACGCCGTAGACGCCGCTGCCGACGACGTCGTTCGACGCGACCGCCTGGCCGATGCCGGTGAGGGCGTTGTTGAACAGGGGATAGATGAACGACATGACGACGCCGACGACCAGGCCCGTGACGGCGGTGAGGATCGGCACCATGCGACGGCCCGAGAAGAACCCGAGGAAGTCGGGCAGCTTCGTGCGGTAGAAGCGCTGCCAGATCATCGCCGAGAGGATGCCCATCACGATGCCGGCCAGCACGCCGTAGTTGATGACCTCGGGGTCGCCCGTCGGGGTCTCGCGGCCGGCGAGCACGACCGGCGACATGGCCTTGAAGACGCCGTCGATCACCATGTAGCCGACGACCGCGGCGAGGGCCGTCGAGCCGTCCGACTTCTTCGCCCAGCCGATCGCGATGCCGACCGCGAAGATCAGCGGCAGCCAGGTGAACACCGCCTGCCCGGCGGCGCCGATCACCGAGGCGCCGGTCTCGAAGCCCGGGATGGCGCCGAGCAGGTCGTCCTGCCCGAGGCGCAGCAGGATGCCCGCGGCGGGCAGCACGGCGATCGGCAGCATGAGGCTGCGCCCGAGGCGCTGCAGCACCGCGAACGCGGCCGAGCCCCTCTTCTTGGTCGGGGCCGACTCGGTCGTCGTCGTCATCAGGTGGTCCTCTCGTCGGTGAGCAGCCGTGGTGCGGGGGTGGGTGTCGTGCGGGCGGAGGCGGTTCGGGAGGCGCGGGTCGCGTCGAGCGCGGAGCCAGCCCGGTCCTGTCCGGTCATGACCAGTGAGTGGTAGTTTCCTCAGACCGACGGGTGGTGTCAACTAGGACGACCCCCTGTCACCGCGAGGGACCGACCCACGGAGGAGAACAACTCATGTCGAAAGCACAGGCCATGATCGACGGACTCGGCGGCGCCGACAACATCGAGGAGATCGAGGGCTGCATCACGCGCCTCCGAACCGACGTGCGGGACGTCTCCCTCGTCGACGACGCCGCCCTCAAGGCCGCGGGAGCGACGGCCGTCGTCCACGCGGGCGGCAGCGTCCAGGTGATCGTCGGCACGATCGCCGACTCGCTCGCCGAAGACATCAACGACCTGCTGCCGTGACCACGGTCGTCTCACCCGTCGCCGGCCGGGTGACGGCGCTCGCCGAGGTGCCCGACGCCGTGTTCGCGGGGCAGCTCGTGGGCGCGGGCGTCGCGGTCGAGCCGAGCGCGCCTCCTGCCGGCGGCCTGGTCGCCGTCGTCTCGCCCGTCGCGGGCGAGATCGTCAAGCTGCACCCGCACGCGTTCGTCGTGGTGGGGGAGTCGGGCACGGGCCTGCTCGTGCACGTCGGCATCGACACCGTCAAGCTCGGCGGCACGGGCTTCGAGCTCGCCGTCGCCGAGGGCGCGACCGTCGCGGCGGGCGACCTCGTCGTCCGCTTCGACCCGGCCGTCGTGGCCGAGGCGGGCTACTCGGCGGTCATCCCGGTCGTCGTGCTCGACAGCACCCCCGACAGCGTCTCGCAGCGGGCCGTCGGCACGACCGTCGCCTCGGGCGAGCCCCTCTTCGACCTCTGAGGCCGGCGCGTAGCGGTCGGGAGTCAGTCGGGCGTCGTGCCCGACTCGACCTGCATCTGCAGGCGGTAGCGGTCGGAGCGGTACCAGCTCTTGGCGTGTTCGAGCGGGACGTCGCCGGCGAACGAGATCCGGTCGAAGTACATCACCGGGGCGCCCTCGCTCGTGCCGAGCAGCGTGGCGACGTCGGCGTCTGCCCCCTCGGCGCTGACGGTCTGGGTCGCGCGCGTGATCGGTGTCGCGTAGTCGCCGTCGAGGATGCGGTATAGCGATCTGCTGAGGTCGTGGTCGAGGAGGCCGGGCAGGCGGTCCGCGGGATACCAGCCGTCGTCGATGCTGACCGGCACGCCGTCGGCCAGTCGCAGGCGCTTGACGTGGAACGCCGACGCGCCGACCTCGAGTCCGAGCGCGGCGGCCGTCTCGGGCGGGGGAGTCGTCTCGGCCTTGACCAGCACGACCGTGCTCGGCACGTGACCCAGCTTGGTCATCTCGTCGGTGAACGAGGCCAGGTGCAGCGTCGACTGCACCACGCGGTGCGCCACGAAGGTGCCCTTGCCCCGGACGCGGGTCAACCAGCCCTCGTTCACGAGTTGCCCCACGGCCTCGCGCACGGTGATGCGGCTGACGCCGTACTCGAGCATGAGCTGGCGCTCGCTCGCGATCGCCGAGCCGGGCTGGGACCCGGCCGCGAGGCGCTGCACGATGGAGCGCAACTGCTCGTGCTTCGGCACGGCTCCGTCGGTGATGTGCTCGGTCATGGCCCCCTCGTCGATCGCGCCCGAGGGTGGTCCCATCTGGTCATGACCGGTCGTCCTGCACTCGACGTTAGTCCACGCCGTCCCTCCCCAGCCAGGTGAGGACCCGGCCGACCGCGCCGTTCTCAGGAACGGACGGGGAGGCGCGGCGTCAGTCGAGCAGGAGCGCCGGCTCTTCGAGGACGCTCGCCACGTCGGCCACGAAGCGGCTGGCGACGTCGCCGTCGACCACGCGGTGGTCGAAGCTCGCCCCGATCGTCGTCACCATGCGCGAACGCACCTCGCCGTCGACCACCCAGGCCTTGGGCTTGATCGTGCCGAGGGCCACGATCGCGACCTCGCCCGGGTTGAGGATCGGCGTGCCGGTGTCCATGCCGAAGACGCCGATGTTGGTGATCGTGATCGTGCCGTCCCGCATGTCGGCGGGCGTGGTCTTGCCGTCGCGCGCGGTCAGCGTCAGCTGCTCGAGGGCCTGGGCCAACTCGAGCAGGCTCATCGACTGGGCCTCTTTGACGTTCGGCACGATCAGGCCACGGGGGGTCGCCGCGGCGATGCCGAGGTTGACGAAGTGGCGCACGAGGATCTCGCGGTCGGTCCAGGCCGAGTTGACCATCGGGTTGCGGCGCACGGCCCAGATGATCGCCTTGGCCATGATCAGCAGCGGCGAGACCTTGACGCCGGCGAACTGCGGCGACGCCTTGAGCCGCTTGACGAACTCCATCGTGCGGGTGGCGTCGACGTCGACGAACAGGCTGACGTGCGGGGCGGTGAACGCCGACGACGTCATGGCCGCGGCGATGGCCTTGCGGACGCCCTTGACCGGGATGCGCTCGACGCGCTCCTCGCCCCACTCGGGCGTCTCGATGTTGCGGAAGACGCTGGCCTGCTGGGCGTGACGGATGACGTCGTCGCGCGTGACCTCGCCGGCCAGGCCGGTCGGCTGGACGACGGCGAGGTCGACCTCGAGGTCCTTGGCCAGCTTGCGGATCGGCGGCTTGGCGATGATCGGCAGGGCCTGCGCGGCGGGCACCGAGGTGGTGGGGCGCCGCCGGGCCTGCTCGGCGACGCGCAGCTGCCGCGCGTCGACCTCGGTCTGCGACGGGCGACGGCGGCGGGTCGAGCCGTGACCGCCCGCGGCGCCGTAGCCCACGAGCACGGCACCCGAACCGGAGTCGGCAGGGGCCTCGGGTGCGTGCGCCACCGAACCGGTGTCGCCGTCGGCGCTGACCGCGTCGGCCGAGCGGGCCGGGGCGACGGGGGTCGAGCCCTCTGCCGACGCGGGGGCGGTGGGTGCCGCGGGTTCGGCCTGACGGGCACGCTGCGCCGAGAGCGCCTCTTCGTTCTGCGACACCACCTGCGCCGTGCGCGCGAGTCCGCCCGACTCGAGCGACTCGGACTCGGCGGCACGACCCGACGGGGTCGCGGGTGCCGACGAGTCGCCGACCCTGATGATCGGGGTGCCGACGTCGACCGTGGTGCCCGGTTCGACGAGGATGCTCTCGACCACACCGGCGTAGGGCGACGGCAGCTCGACGAGCGACTTCGCGGTCTCGATCTCGACGAGCACCTGGTTGATCTCGACGTTGTCGCCGGGGGCGACCTTCCATTCGACGATCTCGGCCTCGGTCAGGCCCTCGCCGACGTCGGGCAGGGTGAATTCGCTGGTCATGTCGTGACTCCTAGTAGGCCAGGGCCCGGTCGACCGCCTCGAGCACGCGATCGGCGTCGGGCAGGTACTGCGTCTCGAGCTTGGCAGGAGGGAAGGGGGCGTCGAAGCCGCTGACGCGCAGCACGGGCGCCTCGAGCGAGTAGAACGCCTTCTCGGCCACGGTGGCGGCGATCTCGGAGCCGACCGAGACGAAACCGGGGGCCTCCTGGGCCACCACGAGACGCCCGGTCTTGCGGACCGACTCGAGGATGGGCCCGTAGTCGACCGGCGAGAGCGAGCGCAGGTCGACGACCTCGGCCGAGACACCCTCGGCTGCCGCGATCTCGGCCGCCTGGAGCAGCACGCTGACCATCGCTCCGTGCCCCAGCAGGGTGACCTCGGTGCCCGTCCGGACGACACGGCTCGCGTGCAGCGGCGCCTGCGGGTCGCTCAGGTCGACCTCGCCCTTGGGCCAGTAGCGGCTCTTGGGCTCGAAGAACATGACGGGGTCGTTCGACGCGATCGCCTCCTGGATCATCCAGTAGGCGTCGTGCGGTGTGCTCGGGCTGACGACGCGCAGGCCCGCCGTGTGGGCGAAGTACGCCTCGGGGCTCTCCTGGTGGTGCTCGACCGCGCCGATGTGTCCGCCGTAGGGCACCCGGATCACGACAGGCATCGTGACCGCACCCTCGTGACGGTTGGTCATCTTGGCGAGCTGCGACGTGATCTGGTCGAAGCCGGGGTAGATGAAGCCGTCGAACTGGATCTCGCAGACCGGGCGGAAGCCACCCATCGCGAGTCCGATCGCGGTGCCCACGATGCCCGACTCGGCGAGCGGGGTGTCGATGACGCGCTTCTCGCCGAACTCGGCCTGCAGCCCCTCGGTCACACGGAAGACGCCACCGAGCGTGCCGATGTCTTCTCCCATCAGCAGGACGCGCGGGTCGTCGGCCATGGCCTGGCGGAGTCCGGCGTTGATCGCCTTGCCGAGCGGCATGGTCTGCACGGAGGCGCGGGTCGACTCGACCGTGCCGGTCGGGTTCTCGGCGGTGTCGGTCATGCTGCCCCCTCGTCGGTGGTCACGGTCTCGCCCGCGTCGCCGAAGCTCTGCTCGTAGGTCGCCAACCACTGCTTCTGTTCGGTCATCAGCGGGTGCGGCTCGGAGTACACGTGGTCGAAGATGAGGCCGCGGTCGGGGTTCGGCAGCGAGACCGTGCGCCGTCGGACGTCGGCTCCGAGGTCGTCGCCCTCGGTCTCGAGGTCGGCGAAGAACGCGTCGCCCTCGCCTCGGTTGCGCAGGAAGGCCTCGAACCGCGTGATCGGGTCACGGGCGATCCACGACTGCAGCTCGTCGTCGGTGCGGTACTTGGTGGGGTCGTCGGACGAGGTGTGCGCGCCGACGCGGTAGGTGAGCGCCTCGATGAAGCGGGGCCCACCGCCGCCACGGGCGGCCTCGAGGTCGCGGCGGCTGACGGCGTAGCTCGCGAGCACGTCGTTGCCGTCGACCTGGGTGCCGGGGATGCCGAAGCCGCCGGCGCGGGCGACGAGGGGCGTGCGCGACTGGCGTGCGACCGGCACGCTGATCGCCCACTGGTTGTTCTGCAGGAAGAACAACTCGGGGGTCTGGAAGCTCGCGGCGAACACCAGGGCCTCGCTGACGTCGCCCTGGCTGGTCGCGCCGTCGCCGAAGAACGTCACGACGGCCTGGTCGACCTCGGGATCGCCCGTGCCGCTCTTGCCGTCGAGGCCGAGCCCCATGGCGAAACCGGTCGCGTGCAGCGTCTGCGAGCCGATGACCAGCGTGTAGATGTGGAAGTTCTGGTGCTCGGCGGGGTTCCAGCCGCCGTGCGTGTGCCCGCGCAGCAGGCGCAGGATGTCGACCGGGTCGATGCCGCGGGACAGGGCGACCGCGTGCTCGCGATAGGACGGGAAGAGGTGGTCCTGCGGACGGGTGGCGTGGGCCAGGCCGACCTGGGCCCCCTCTTGGCCGTGGCTCGGCACCCACAGGGCGAGCTGACCCTGGCGGGCCAGTGCCGCGGCTTCGCGGTCGAACCGACGGGTCAACACCATGTCGCGGTGGAGGGCGCGGAGCCCGTCGTCGCCGAGGGCGTCGACGTAGGGGCGGAACTCGTCGGCCGCGGCCGACTCGACCACCTCGCCCGACGGCGACAGGAGCTGGACGGGCGGGGGCGCGTCGGTCGCTTCGGAGGAAGACATGGCGTCCAATCTATTCCGCGGCATATGCCGTCACCGGGATGTGAGGTCGGCGACCTGCTGGGCGGCGTGCAACAGCTTGTCGACCGACGACGGCTCGCCGATCGTGACGCGGACGCCCTCGCCCGCGAACGGCCGGACCACGACCCCGTGGTCGGCGAACACCTGGGCCGCGGCGGCCGTGTGCTCGCCCGTGGCGAGCCAGACGAAGTTGCCCTGGGCCTCGGGGACCGTCCACCCCTGGTCGATCAGGGCGCGTCGCACCTGGTCGCGCAGCAGGACGATGCGGTCGACCCGCGCGAGCAGCTCGTCGGCGTGGTCGAGCGAGGCGAGGGCCGCGGCCGCGCCCTGCTCGGTGACGGCGAGGGGGATGGCCGTGGCCCGCGCGGCGTCGAGCAGGTAGGAGGCGCCGATCGCGTACCCGACGCGGAGTGCGGCCAGCCCGTACGCCTTGGAGAAGGTGCGCAACAGGACGAGGTTCGGGTGCAGCTCGGTGAGCGTCTCGCCGTCGACGGCCGTGCTGTCGGTGACGAACTCGGCGTACGCCTCGTCGAGCAGCACGAGCACGTCGTCGGGCACCGCGGCCATGAACGACTCGAACTCGCTCGTCGACACCGTGGTGCCCGTCGGGTTGTTGGGAGAGCAGATGATGACGACGCGGGTGCGGTCGGTGACGGCCGCGGCCATGGCCTCGAGGTCGTGGCCCCCGTCGGCCCGCAACGGCACCTGGACGCTCGTCGCACCGGCCACCGTGACGAGCCCCGGGTAGGCCTCGAACGAACGCCAGGCGTAGACGACCTCGTCGCCGACCGAGGCCGCGGCGAGCACGAACTGGGCCAGCAACGAGACCGACCCCGCGCCGACGTGAACCTCGTCGACGGTGACGCCGAACCGGGTGGCGAGGGCCGTCCGCAGGGCCGTCGCCGAGGCGTCGGGGTAGCGGTTGAGCGAGACGGCGCCACGGACGGCCTCGACGACCGAGGGGAGGGGCTCGAACGGGTTCTCGTTCGACGACAGCTTGAAGGCGTCGGGGGACGCCTGCTTGCCCTGGCGGTAGGGCGGGAGGGCGGCGATCTCGGGACGGAGTCGGACGGGAGTGGTCACGCGGTCAGCCTATGGGGCGGGGGCCGCGTCGCGGCAGGGCACCGCGCCTCCTCGGGGGATCCGGTCGGGCACTACCGCCCGTGGAGGAGAGGTCGGCATGATGGGGGCATGACCCGATTCGTCGTGAGGCTGCTCATCAACGCGGTGGCCCTGTGGCTCACCACGCTGCTCGTGTCGGGGGTGACGGTGACGCCCTACGGAGCAGGAGGCACCCCCGAGACGATCGTGACCTTCCTGCTGCTCGCCCTGGTCTTCGGCATCGTCAACGGCGTGGTCGGCACGGCGATCCGGGTGGTGGCCTTCCCCCTCTACGTCCTGACGCTCGGCCTGATCGCGTTGATCGTGAACGGGCTGCTGCTGCTGATCGTGGCGTGGATCTCGGATCTCTTCGGCTTCGGGTTGACGATCGACGGTTTCTGGTGGGGCGTGATCGGTGCCGTCGTGCTCGCGGTCTTCGCCTGGGCCATCGGCGTCGTCGTCCGTCCCGTGGTCGGGCGGGGTGACCGGAAGCGGTGAACCGGTTCCGCATCTGCTTCGTCTGCACGGGCAACATCTGTCGTTCGCCCATGGCCGAGACGGTGCTGCGCTCGCTCGCCGACGACGCGGGCCTCGGCGACCGGGTCGAGGTCACGAGCGCGGGCACCGGCGACTGGCACGTCGGCGAGGGGGCCGATCCCCGCACCGTCGAGGCCCTGGAACGCCGCGGCTACGATGGTTCCCGGCACCGGGCGAAACAGTTCGAGGCCGACGACTTCGCGCGCTACGACCTCGTGGTGGCGTTCGATCGCGGCCAAGAACGCATCCTCCGGGCCTGGGCAGGCGACGACGCCGACCGCTCGAAGGTGCAGCTGCTGCTCACCTTCGCTCCCGACGCGGCGCCGACGGGCGGCGGTCTCGACGTCCCCGACCCGTACTACTCCGACGCAGGACTCTTCGACGAGGTGCTCGACATGGTCGAGCGCGCCTGCTCGGCCCTCTTCCGCCAGATCGAACCCGCACTCCGCAAGGGACAGTCATGACGTTGCCTCCTCAGCCCCTCAGCCCGCTCGACGGCCGCTACCGCTCGTCGGTCGGCACGCTGGGCGACCACCTCAGCGAGGCGGGGCTGAACCGGGCCCGCGTGCACGTCGAGGTCGAGTGGCTCATCGCCCAGACCGACCGCCGCGCGTTCGGCTCTGCCCCGCTCGACGACGAGCAGAAGCGGGCACTGCGGGCCGTCGTCACCGACTTCGGCCAGGCCGCGATCGACGAGCTCGCCGGCCTCGAGGCGACGACCCGGCACGACGTCAAGGCGGTCGAGTACTTCGTCCGGGCCCGTCTGGCCGAGCTCGGGCTCGACGAGATCGCCGAACTCACCCACTTCGCCTGCACCAGCGAGGACATCAACAACCTCTCGTACGCGGTCACCGTCAAGGCGGCCCTGTTCGACGTCTGGCTGCCGGCCTTCGACGCCGTCCTCGCCGCCCTCACCACCTGGGCCACCGACGCGCGCGACGTGCCGATGCTCGCGCACACCCACGGGCAACCGGCGACGCCGACCACGGTCGGAAAAGAGTTCGCCGTCTTCGCGCACCGCCTCCAGCGACTGCGCTCGCAGATCGTCGGCACCGAGTTCCTCGGCAAGTTCAGCGGGGCGACCGGCACCTTCTCGGCCCACGTCGTCGCCGACCCCGGGCTGGACTGGCCCGCGACGGCCCGCGCCTTCGTCGAGGACGCCCTCGGGCTGACCTTCAACCCGCTGACGACACAGATCGAGTCGCACGACTGGCAGGCAGAGCTCTACTCGCGCGTCGCCCACGCCAACCGCGTGCTGCACAACCTCGCCACCGACGTGTGGTCGTACATCTCGATGGGCTACTTCACGCAGATCCCGCAGGCGGGGGCGACCGGGTCGTCGACCATGCCGCATAAGATCAACCCGATCCGCTTCGAGAACGCCGAGGCCAACCTCGAGATCTCGTCGGCACTCTTCGACTCGCTGGCCTCGACCCTGGTCACCAGTCGCCAGCAGCGCGACCTCACGGACTCGTCGGCCCAGCGCAACATCGGGGTCGCCTTCGGTCACTCGATGCTCGCGCTCGACAACCTGCGCCGTGGCCTCGGCGAGATCGCCGTCGGCACCGTGACGCTCGAGTCCGACCTCGACTCCAACTGGGAGGTCCTCGGCGAGGCCATCCAGACGGTGATCCGTGCCGAGGTCGTCGCCGGACGCTCGTCGATCGACGACCCGTACGCCATGCTCAAAGAGCTCACCCGCGGCAAGCGCGTCGGGCAGGCCGAACTGGTCGCGTTCGTCGAGGGCCTCGACGTCTCCGACGAGGCGAAGCAGCGCCTCGTGGCGCTGACCCCGGCGACCTACACGGGCATCGCGTCGCAGCTGGTCGACCACCTGGCCTGACCCCAGGAGGTGCGGGCCGGCCCGTCAGGACGGCCCGCGCACCCGAGGGCGCCGCGCGACGGAGCAGCGGCCGAGAGGCAGCGGCAGTCGATCCGCGTCGCGTCAGTGGCCGCGCGGCTTGTCGGCGTCGTCGATCTCGTGGCGTTCGTCGTCGTTGGGCTTGGCCGCGAGGGCGAGCATGGCGATGGTGACGAGCGCGACGATGAAGCCGATGCAGAGGAAGATCAGCGCGAGTTGCAGGTCGCGCGTCGTCATGAGGACGACGAGGCCGACGAAGGCGGCGAAGACCCCCGACAGGCCGAGGAACTCGGCGGGGCGGAACCGGTCGCGCCAGGTGGGGTGGGTCATGACGTTCGTGCCTTGTCGTCGGGGGTGTCGGCAGCGGCCGGGTGACCGGTCTGCCATTTGAGCGAGAGGCCGGCGATCACGAGGAAGACGCCGACCAGGGCGCCGTAGGCGCCCAGGATGCCGACGAGCACGGTCGAGGACGTCAGTTCGCCCTCGATCTGCTCGATGCCGCCGAGCTGCTGGCTGTAGTCCGGCGGGACGACGAGGAAGACCACGGCCAGGGCCAGGGTGAGCACGCCGACGGTCGTCCAGTCACGGGCGAGCGGCGAGCGACGACGACGGCGCAGGCCGGTCAGCAGTTCGAGGACGCCCGTCAGCACGGCCCAGGCCGTGACGAAGGCGACCAGCACGGGCAGCTGCCCGTGCGAGAAGACGAGGCAGAGAGCGCCGATCACGGCACCGACGACACCCTGGAGCACGGCGATGGTGCGGCTCGATCGGTCGGACAGGCGCAGGGCCGAGCCCGCGGCGAGCACGACGCCGCCGACGACCGCCGACGACCCGAAGGCGAGCAGGCCGACCTGCGGTGAGTGATCGGGGGTGAAGGTGATCGCGGCGGCGGCCGCGAGGGCGGGGACGGCACGCAACACGGGCACGGGCCAGTACGCGGAGGGCGAGGGGTCGACGCCCCGGTCCGAGGGGTCGGGCGACGCCACGGGGGCGGTCGCGCCGGAGTCGTGGTGCGCAGGCGTCACGAGACCTCTTTCACGGGTGGGGGACCCGCCGAGTTTACCGCGCGCTCCTGAACGCCAGGCGGCGGGCGGTGCCGAAGGTCAGTGGCCAGCCGCGGCCCCTGAGCGTCGTGAGTTGACGGGCCATGCCGGAGGGCGTCACCCGCAGCACCCCCTCGGACTCGAGCGACAACCCGGTGAGCACGCCGTCCATCACGCGTCGGGTGGAGGCCAGCCCCTCGGCCGTGTGCAGCTGGTCCGCGATCAGCACGCCGGCCGGCAGGCGGCTGACCCGGGTGTAGGCGGTCGTCGTGTCGGCCCAGGTGGATCGCCAGTCGGGTCCGACCTCTTTGACGCACTCGATCAGGCGGGCCGTCGCGACGTCGGGGTCGGGGTCGTCGACGGTGAGCAGTCGGTAGTACGTGCGCCGGACGCCCGCGGTGCTCATGAAGAGCAGGTCGACGTAGCCCGCCACGACCGAGGCGGGCCGCGGCCCGGTGCCGACGACGGTGCCCCCCGTGACCCACGAGCCGTGGCCGTCCTTGGCGTCGGGCCAGGTCTCGACGAGCACCTCGAGCCCCGAGATCTCGATCTCGCGTACCGGTGCGGCCGAGGCCGCGGCCTCGAGGGCGCGGTGCCGCAGCCCGTGCCCCTGTCGGGCGTCGCGCTCGCCCGTGCGGTAGGGCACCTGCTCGAGGTCGTGGACCACCCCGCTGAGACGCTCGACGAAACTGGCTGTCACGTGTGACAGGTTACGTGTGACATGCGAGTGAGGGCAAGCGCGTCACGACACGGCGATCTCCCGACACCTTCCCAGCCCACGCCGTTACGTTCGCAGCATCTTCGGGCCGCCTCCGGCCCATCCACCCGGCTGAGAAGTCGACCAGCCGCGGGAGCCCGATGACCGCCACCGTCCCCACGACCCCCCGAACCTCGTACCCGCGCATCGTCCACGCGCCGGCAGGTGCCGCGCCCGCCGGGTTCCGACCCACCGTCGCGGGTCAGGTCGGCAAGCCGACCAGCACCTACTCGAGCCTGCTCAAGTCCGTGCGCGAGGCGGGTCTGCTGCAGCGCCGCACCGGCTTCTACGTCACGGTCTTCGTCGTCCTCGTCGCGTGCCTCGGCGGCGCGGCCACCGGGTTCGTCCTGTTGGGCTCGAGCTGGTTCCAGCTGTTGATCGCCGCTGCCCTCGGCGTCATCCTCACGCAGTTCGCGTTCCTCACGCACGAGGCCGCGCACCGCCAGGTGTTCGAGTCGGGCACGCGCAACGACAAGGTCGGTCGCGTCCTCGCGGCCGGCGTCGTGGGCATCAGCTACGCGTGGTGGATGACCAAGCACAGCCGCCACCACGCCAACCCGAACACCAAGGGCAAAGACCCCGACATCGCGTTCGACACGATCTCGTTCCTCGAAGAGGACGCGGCGAAGCAGCGCGGCGTGCTCGGCTTCGTCACCCGTCGTCAGGGCTACTTCTTCTTCCCCCTGCTGCTCGGCGAAGGCGTCAACCTGCACGTGACGTCGTTCCGCACGCTGCTCGGCCGCGACAAGGTCGAGGGCCGCGCGCTCGAGATCACGCTGATCGCCGTGCGACTCGTCGCCTACTTCGGCGTCGTCTTCTGGTTCCTGCCGCTCGGCATGGCCTTCGCCTTCATCGGCGTGCAGATGGCCGTC
Source organism: Frigoribacterium sp. MEB024 (assembly GCF_000878135.1). Lineage (GTDB taxonomy): Bacteria > Actinomycetota > Actinomycetes > Actinomycetales > Microbacteriaceae > Frigoribacterium. The sequence continues at coordinate 46,128 of NZ_JXQZ01000018.1, read as the reverse complement.
TTCGGCCTCTACATGGGATCGTCCTTCGCCCCGAACCACAAGGGCATGCCGATCATCCCCGAGGGTGCGAAGGTCGACTTCCTGAGCAAGCAGGTGCTCACCTCGCGCAACATCACGGGCCGGCACTCGACGGCCTTCATGGGCGGGCTGAACTACCAGATCGAGCACCACCTGTTCCCGAGCATGGCGCGTCCGAACCTGCGCGCGGCCAGCGCCCTGGTGAAGGCGCACTGCGCCGAGCACGGCATCCCCTACACCGAGACGACGATCGGCAAGTCGTACGCGATCGTGATCCGGTACCTCAACCGCGTCGGCCTCTCGGCCCGCGACCCGTTCGACTGCCCCGCGGCGTACGCCATGCGTCCGCGCTAGGCCGCGTCGAGCACGGAGAGCGCAGGAGGCGCGGGCCGGGTCAGGCGGACCGGCTCGCGCCTTCGTCGTCCCCGAAGAAGTCCGCGTAGCGGACGGGACGTGCGTCGCCCGACGCGGCCCCCGCCTCCCGGGTCGCCGAGGAGTGGTCGCGGTCCCCGACCGCTCGGGACTGGTGCTTGGGGTAGGGGTGGATCGCGACCGGGGACGTCGTCGCGTCCCTCGTGTAGGTGGAACCCACGGTCGCCTCCCGTCGCGGGCCGGACGTCGCATCCGGTCCCTCGATCGCCACGATACGAGTGCGCGAGGCCGTTCGCGAGGGGCTTGTCAGGCCCCTCGGCGGGGGCTACCGTTGAAGGTTCGGTGCTCTCAGGCGGGCCAGGCGGCCAGCTGCCAGCCCAACCAGGGCGAGAACGCGAACGGCGCGGCCGCGACCGCGTCGCGCAGCTCGGCGGGCTCGACCCAGGCCCATTCGGCGACCTCGTCGGGCGAGGGGTCGGGCAGGCCCACGGCGCGGGCCGTGAAGACCGGGCAGATCTCGTTCTCGACCACGCCCGAGGCGTCGGTGGCGAGGTACCGGAACTCGGGCAGGATCACCTCGACGTCGCGGACCTCCATGCCGAGCTCTTGGTGGGCGCGCCGCATCAGCGCCTCGGCCGGCGTCTCGCCGGGGGCGGGGTGGCCGCAGAACGAATTGGTCCAGACGCCGGGCCAGGTCTTCTTCGACAGGGCGCGACGGGTGACGAGGACGCGGCCGAGGTCGTCGGTGACGTGGCAGCTGAAGGCCAGGTGCAACGGCGTCGTGGCGGTGTGCACGGTCGCCTTCGCGGTCGTGCCGATGGGCGTGCCCTCGTCGTCGAGCAGCACCACGAGCTCGTCGTGCGCGCCGGGGCGGTCACCGGACGTCGGCTGGGGATGCGTCGAGATCTCACGGGTCATGAGAGGTAGTCTGCCCTGGTGGACGGTGATCACCTGCACGCAGGCACGCGGGCGAGACACGATCGTGTCGACGCCGTCCTCGACGACTTCTTCGCGCTGGCCAAGCGCCGCGCCGAGTCGGTGGGCTGGCGATACGTCGACCTGTGGTCGGTGCTCGAGCGCAACAGCGCCGGGGGGAAGCGTTTCCGGCCCCGCATGGTCTTCACGGCCTACGACGCCCTCGGGGGCACCGACGACGAGGCCGTGGCCCGGGTCGGTGCGGCCTTCGAGTTGCTGCACACGGCCCTGATCGTCCACGACGACGTCATCGACCGCGACTTCTCGCGGCGCGGCATCCCCAACGTCTCGGGCAGCTATCGCGACACCGCGACGACGGCGGGCATCCCGACCCCCGCGGCAGAGCACCGGGGCATGTCGGCCGCCGTGATCGCCGGCGACCTCGCCCTGACCGGGGCCAGCCGCATGCTGCTCGGCATCGGTTGCCAGGACCACGTCCGCACGCGTTTGCTCGACCTGCTCGACGAGGCGATCTTCGTCAGCGCGGGCGGAGAGATGGTCGACGTCGAGTTCTCGCTGTCCGCCGACCTGCCGACCGTCGACGAGATCCTCGAGATGGAGCGCGCCAAGACGGCCGTCTACTCGTTCGAGGCACCGCTGCAGGCGGGCGCCGTCCTGGCCGGTGCGGGCGAGGCCGTCGTCACGGCGGTCGGCGACTTCGGCCGCGAGGTCGGGGTCGCGTACCAGGTGGTGGACGACCTGCTCGGCGTCTTCGGCACCGAAGAGGCGACCGGCAAGACCACACGCGGCGATCTGCGTGAGGGCAAGCGCACGGTGCTCGTCGCCCACGCCGCGACCACCGACGAGTGGTTCACGATCCAGCCGTTCATCGGCAAGGCCGACCTCAGCGAGGCCGAGGCCGAGCACGTCCGTGGTCGCCTCGAGGTCTGCGGCGCCCGCTCCTTCGCCGAGGGACTCGTCGAGCAGCACGCCCGCCGTGCGCTCGACGTGCTCGACCGGGCCGAGGTGCCCGAGTCGTTGCGCGAGGCGTTGACGCCGGTCGTCCAGGACGTCCTCGAGAGGGTGCGATGACGGGCCTGTCGCTGTACGACTCCGTGGCCGACGCGACCGCGGGAGGCGTGATCCGCCGCTATTCGACGTCCTTCGGCCTGGCGTCCCGCCTGCTGGGCGGCGAGGTGCGGCAGCACGTCGAGAACGTGTACGCGCTCGTGCGCGTCGCGGACGAGATCGTCGACGGCCCCGCGACCGAGGCCGGTCTGGGCGCCGAGGCGGCCGGCCGGTTGCTCGATGGCTTCGAGGCCGAGACCGAGCGGGCCCTGGTCGAGGGATTCAGCCCCAACCTGGTCGTGCACGCCTTCGCCCGCACCGCCCGCGCCACCGGGTTCGGTGCCGAGCTCACCGCTCCCTTCTTCGCCTCCATGCGGGCCGACCTCAGCGCCCGCGAGCACGACCAGGCCTCGTTCGACGCCTACGTGTACGGCTCGGCCGAGGTCGTCGGCCTGATGTGCCTGAAGGCGTTCCTGCAGGGGCACTCCTTCCCGTCGAGCACGGTCGCCGAGCTCGAAGAGGGGGCTCGCCGCCTGGGCGCGGCCTTCCAGAAGGTGAACTTCCTGCGCGACCTCGCAGCCGACTTCGAGCAGCTCGGCCGCAGCTACTTCCCCGGCGTCGACGTGACCACGTTCGACGAGCAGACCAAGACGAGACTGGTGCGAGACATCGACGACGACCTCCGCGTGAGCGGCGAGATCATCCCCGTGCTGCCGACGTCCTCGCGTCGTGCGGTGGCACTGGCCCACGGCCTGTTCGCCGAGCTGAACCGGCGTCTCGAGGCGACCCCCGCCTCCTCCCTGGTCCGGGCGCGCGTGCGCGTGCCGAACCCGGTCAAGGTCCGCATCGCCGCGGGGGCCGCGGCCGGTCGCGTCACGCGCCTGCCCGAGGCCCGCGCATGAGCCGCGACACGGTCGACCGCGGGGCCACGGGGGCCGGCACCGGTGCGCCCGACGAGTCGCACGGCCTCAGCGTCACCCGCCACGGCCGCCGCGTCGTCGTGATCGGTGGTGGCATCAGCGGCCTGGCCTCGGCCGCGCTGCTGGCCCGCGAAGGCCACGAGGTCACCCTGCTCGAGAAGAACGACGAGGTCGGCGGCCGCGCCGGGTCGTGGAGCCACGAGGGCTTCCGCTTCGACCTCGGCCCGAGCTGGTACCTCATGCCCGAGGTCTTCGACCACTTCTTCCGCCTGATGGGCACGTCGGCGGCCGAGCGCCTCGACCTCGTCGAACTCGACCCGGGCTACCGCGTGCTGTTCGAGCCGACGCCCGACGACCCCGCGGCCAGCGCACCGATCGACGTGCCCCGCGGGCTCGACCAGAACGTCGAGCTCTTCGAGCGCGTCGAGCCCGGCAGCGGCGAACGCATGCGCCGGTACCTGCGCTCGGCCCGCGACACCTACGAGATCGCCAAGCGGCGGTTCCTCTACACGAGCTTCGGCAGCCTCACGCCGCTGCTGCGCGGCGACGTGCTGGTGCGCCTGCCGAAGCTGGCGCGGCTGCTGCTGACGAGCCTCGACTCGTACGCCTCCCGCACGGTGACCGACCCGCGCCTCCGACAGATCCTGGGGTACCCCGCGGTCTTCCTCGGTTCGTCGCCGTTCGACACCCCGAGCATGTACCACCTGATGAGCACGCTCGACCTCGACGACGGCGTCCTGTACCCGCAGGGCGGCCTGATCTCGGTGATCGAGGCGATCCGCGACGTGGCCGTCGAGGCCGGGGTGACCGTCGTGACCGGCGCGGCCGTGACGCAGATCGTCACGCAGCCGCTCGCAGCCGAGGGCGCTGCCCTGCCGCGCGGCTCGAAGGCGACCGCCGAGGCGACCGGGGTCGACTGGACCGACGCCGAGGGCGAGACGCACCGCGTCGACGCCGACCTCGTCGTCAGCGCGGCCGACCTGCACCACACCGAGACGCAGCTGTTGCCGCGCGAGCTGCGCACCTACGACTCGTCGTACTGGGCGAAGAAGAACCCCGGGCCGAGCGCCCTGCTGCTCTACCTGGGCGTCGAGGGCGAGATCCCCGAGCTCGAGCACCACACGCTGCTCTTCGCCCGGGACTGGCACGAGAACTTCGAGCGGATCTTCGGTGCCGACAAGCGCATCCCCGACCCGCCGTCGCTGTACGTCTGCAAACCGAGCACGGTCGACCCGTCGACGGCGCCCGCCGGTCACACGAACCTCTTCGTCCTGGTGCCGCTGCCCGCCGACCCTGCGCTCGGCTCCGGCGACGTCGACGGTGACGGCGACCCGATGATCGAGCGGCTCGCCGACGGCGTCATCGCCCAGATCGCCGAGTGGGCGCACGTGCCCGACCTCGCCGACCGCGTCGTGGTCCGACGCACCCGCGGACCGCGGGACTTCGTCGACGACGTCAACGCCTGGAGCGGCAGCATGCTCGGTCCCGCGCACACGCTCGCCCAGAGCGCCCTGTTCCGCACCGGCAACGTCTCGACCCGCGTCGACTCGCTGTTCTACGCCGGCGGGTCGGTCCGCCCCGGCATCGGCCTGCCGATGTGCCTGATCAGCGCCGAGGTCCTGCTCAAGAACCTGCGCGGCGACACCAGCACCGAGCCGCTCCCCGAGCCCGCCGCCGGCTGATGGGGTTCGTCTACCTCGCGGCGTTGCTCGTCTCGCTGTTCGGAATGGTGATGCTCGACCGCAGGTTCCACCTGTTCTTCTGGCGCGACGTGCCCCGGGCCGCGGTGACGCTGCTGGTCGGCGTCGTGTTCTTCCTGATCTGGGACGTCGTGGGCATCGACCTCGGCATCTTCTTCCGGGGCGAGACCTCGTTCATGACCGGCGTCCTGGTGGCGACCGAGCTGCCGCTCGAAGAGCTCTTCTTCCTGGCGCTGCTCTGCTACCTGACGATGAACCTCCTGGCCGGAGCCCGGATGGCGGCGGCGGTCGTCCTCGACCGGCGCGACGAGAGCCACGCGCGGGCCGGTCGCCGGGCGGACGGCGTGGCGTCGTGACCTACTGGGCCGTCAACGCGGTGTTCCTGTCGATCGTCGCGGTGCTCGGGGTGCTGGCGCTGGTGGCCGCAGGGGTGCGTGGCCGGGCCGCGCGCGCCTCCTCGTCCCCGGCCGAGACGTCGCGGCGGCGACGCGAACGGCTGCTGGGGGCGGGCCTCGCGACGGGCGTGCTGCTCGTGATGACCGCCGTGTTCGACAACGTCATGATCGGCATCGGACTGGTCGGCTACGACGCCGCCCGCATCAGCGGCGTCTTCGTGGGCATCGCCCCGCTCGAGGACTTCGCCTACGCGGTCGCGGCGCTGGTCCTGCTGCCCTCGGTGTGGGTGCTGCTCGGCGGCCCCAAGACGCCCCGCGCTCCCGCGGCGCCGGCGGCCGGCGGATCGACGACCGTGAAGGAGGCGCGCTCGTGAACACGCTCAAGGCCCTGTTCGTCTCGTCCCGGCCCCTGAGCTGGATCAACACGGCGTTCCCGTTCGCGGCGGCGTACGTGCTGACGTCGCTGCTCGCGCCGACGACGACCGGGTACCTGGGCTCGTACCAGCCGCTGTCCCAGGTCGACGTGACGCCGGCCGGCACGGAGGCCGTCATCTTCCTCACGGCCGAGAACGTGCTGGGCCCGGTGAACTGGCTCGTACTGATCGTCGGCGCGCTCTACTTCTTGATCCCCTACAACCTCGCGATGTACGGCATCAACGACGTCTTCGACTACGAGAGCGACCTGCACAACCCGCGCAAGGGCGGAGTCGAGGGCGCGCTGCTCGATCGCAGCCTGCACCGCACGACGTTGCGCGCGGCGGTGATCACGAACGTCCCGTTCCTGGTGTTCCTCGTGGCGGTCGGCAGTCCGCTGAGCTGGCTCGTGCTGGCCGTCAGCGTCTTCGCGGTGATCGCCTACTCGGCCCCCGGCCTGCGCTTCAAGGAGCGCCCCTTCGTCGACTCGATCACCTCGAGCACGCACTTCGTCAGCCCCGCCGTCTACGGTCTCGTGCTGGCCGGGGCCACGTTCACGCCCCAGCTGTGGGCGCTGCTCGGGGCGTTCTTCCTCTGGGGCGTCGCGAGTCACGCGTTCGGTGCCGTGCAGGACGTGCTGGCCGACCGCGAGGGCGGCATCTCGTCGATCGCGACCGAGATCGGGGCTCGCTCGACGGTGCGTCTCTCGGTGGTGGCCTACCTGCTGGCCGGCGTGCTGCTGACCTTCACCGATTGGCCCGGCCCGCTGGCGGCCCTGCTCACCCTGCCCTACGCGATGAGCTGCGCCCCGTGGTGGAACGTGACCGACGACCGGGCCGAAGAGGTCAACCGTGGGTGGCGGCGCTTCCTGGCCCTCAACTTCGTCAGCGGGTTCGTCGTGACGATGCTGATGATCTGGTGGGTCTTCCTGCGGAACTGACGCCGCGCCTCCTGCGCTCGTCGGCCCTCGGCCCGCCGGGTCGGGCGGGTCGGGCGGGCCGGGCGATCAGGGACGCCAGCCGAGGTTGAGCGCGGCCGTGCGGAGGAACCGCACCGTGGTCGCGTGGGCGCCCGGCTCGGCCCCCCGGACCGTCTCGTCGCGGATGCCGTCGACGACGTCGACGAGCTTGCGGTGCGCGAGGCTCCCGCGCTCGGTGAGGGCGTAGCGACCGTCACCGACCCCGTCGGTCGCGAGGCTCACCCAGCCGCTCTCGACCAGCTCGGCGAGGTGGTCCGAACTCGACTCGCCCGTGGCCGGGTCGAGGAAGGGCGCGACGGCCCCGTCGAGGGTGGTGCGGGTGGCCGGGCCCCGCTCGAGCAGGTTCAGCAGTTGCCATTGACGGCGAGTGACCCCGTGTTCGTCGAGGACCTCCTCGAAGCGCCGGTCGATCAGCCCGTCCACGAGTCTCAGCCAGAAGCCGATCGGGCGCCCCCGGTCGACGGCCAGGTCGTCGTCGACGCTGCCGAGGTCGTGAGGTGCGTGCGTGTCGTCGGTCGGCGGAGTGACCTCGCCTCCGTCTGCGGAACGTCGTCGGTCCATGGACGGCACCGTACACCGGTCGGACCTCCGCCTCGAGAGGGATCTTCCGATGGATTCACCTGCCGGAAAGACAACGGCAAGGCCGCGGCCTTACATTCGAGGCGTGACCACCTCGAGCGCCGTCGCGCCTGCGCCCCTCCCCACGCGACTGCGCCGCACCTGGTCGCGCGTGCAGGCCCATCCGCGCGGCCTGCTCTACGGTTTCGTCGCCGTGCACGCCGCCGTGTTCCTCGCGCTCACGCCGCTGATGATCGGCGGCGGGGTCACCGGCGACCTGCCGCTCTACCGCCTCTGGGCGACGGGGGCCCTGAGCGAGGGGGTCTGGCCCGTCCTCGACTTCTCGTGGGTCTACCCGGCCGGGGCCCTCGTGCCGATCGTGCTGCCGAACGTCTTCGGTGAACAGCACTACCAGTTCGTCTGGCTGGCCCTGCTGACCGCGCTCGACGCCGCCGCGCTCTGGCTGTTGACCGACCGCGGCCGACGCACGGTCGACAACCGGGCCGCCTGGTGGTGGCTGCTCGTGACGCTCGTGCTCAGCCCCGTCGCGTTCCTGCGGCTCGAGGGGTTCAGCGCGCCGTTGGTCGTCGCCGCCCTGATGCTGCTCTCGACGCGTCCGCGGGTGGCCGGGCTGCTGCTGGCGGCGGCCACGTGGATCAAGGTCTGGCCCGCCGCCGTCATCGCGGCGGTCGTCGTCGGGTCGCGTCACCGGGCGGTCGTGCTGCGCGGGGGAGTGCTCGTCACCATGGTCGTCGTGTCGTGCGTGTTGCTCGGCCGGGGGGCCGACGACATCACGAGCTTCGTCACGATGCAGTCGGGGCGGGCCCTGCAACTCGAGGCGACGCTCTCGACGCCCTGGCTCTGGATGGCCATGCTGCGCGTCCCCGGCGCTTCGGTGTACCAGAACGTCGCCCTCGCCACCCGCGAGGTGATGGGCCCAGGCGACACCTGGATGATCAACGACAGCACCCAGGTCATGCTCGCCGTCCTCGTGCTGCTGGCGGGTGTCCTGGCCGTGGCCAGCTTCGGCCTGCCCCGACGGGGAGGGCTCCGGAGGCGCGGGTCGGCAGCGTCCGCCGGCGCCGCGGCCGTCGTCCCGGCTCGTGGCCGCGACGACGAGTTCGGCACGGTGCTGCTCGGCGCCCTGACCCTCACCCTCGCCTTCGTCGTCTTCAACAAGGTGGGCTCGCCGCAGTACCTGCTCTGGATCGTGCCGATCGTGGCCGTCGGGTACGCCTCGCGCCCCGAGGCGTTCCGGACGCCGGCCGTGTTGACCGCCTGGGCCTCGGGGCTCACGACGCTGGTCTTCCCGATCCTCTACCGATCCCTGATCGAGCTCGACCCGGTGGCCGTGCTCGTCCTGGGCGCCCGCAACGCCCTGCTCGTGGTGTTGTTCTGCTGGTGCACGGTGCGACTCGTGCGGCTGGCGGTCGCCACGGTGCGCAGCGACGCGCTCGAGGTGCGCGTCCCGCTGGTGGCGACCCGCGCCTCCTGACCGCGGCGCCGGGGTGGCTCGTCCCCCGCATGCCGACGGACGGCGTCGTCCACGGATGCCCGGCCAATCTGGGCCGCGTGCGCCGGGTCGTGCCAGCGTGGAAGGCCTACCTGCCACCACGAGCCAAGGAGCACCCATGAAAGGCAAGATCCTCTTCGTCGCAGGAGCGGCCGTCGGATACGTCCTCGGAGCCCGCGCGGGTCGCGGCGCGTACGTCAAGATCAAGGACCAGGCCGAGAGCCTGTGGGAGAACCCGACCGTCCAGAAGGGCGTCCAGCAGGCCGAGGGCTTCGTGAAGGAGAACGCTCCGATCGTCGCCAAGAAGGCGCAGGACGTCGCGAACGACGCCGCCCACGCGGTCGGCTCCAAGGCGAAGTCCGTGTCGGGCAAGGGCTCGGACGCCACCGACAAGGCCGCCGCCAAGGCGACCGAGGCGGCGCACAAGGCCGCCGACAAGGTGAACGAGAAGGCCGACGACGTCAAGAAGCAGACCGCGGGCACCAGCCCCGACGACGACAAGCTGCCGGGGGTGACGGTCGGTGAGTGACCTGAAGGCACCCGAACAGAGCACCAAACGTTCGCTCGGCTCGCTGATCGGCAGCCTGCCCGAGCTGATCTCGCGGCTGATCCGCGGCGAGATCGCGCTGGCCAAGACCGAGCTCGCCACCAAGGCCAAAGAGGCCGGGGTGGGTGTCGGCTTGTTGGTCGGCGCCGCCCTGTTCGGCTTCTTCCTGCTCGCCGTGCTCATCACGGCCGTTGTGTTGGGGCTGGCGACGGTCGTCGCTCCCTGGCTCGCGGCGCTCATCGTCGCTGCCGTCCTGCTCGTCATCACGGCCGTGCTGGCACTGCTCGGCATCAAGGCCCTCAAGAAGGGCGTGCCGCCGACCCCGGAGAAGGCCGTCGCCAGCGTGAAGGCCGACGTCAGCGCATTGAAAGGGCAGGGCAGCTATGACTCCGAGAAGCACTGACGCGAGCGATCACGACGCACACGGCACGGCGAAGCGCGGCAAGGGCGACGAGCCCGACCCCCGTGCCGAGCTCGCCGAGGCCCGTGCGGCCGAGGAGCGCGCCGATGCCCACGGCAGCACGTCGCCCGACAAGGATGCCGAGAACGCCACCGGGCCCCGCCCCGGTGCGAGCATCCCCGAGATCGAGCTCGACCTCGCCCGCACCCGTGAAGAGTTCGCGGCCACGCTCGACGCCATCGAGGACAAGCTGAGCGTCCCCGCCCACGCCCGTCGGCTGAAGGCGAGCGTCAAACGGCGCCTCGACAGCGACCCGAAGCCCGTCATGGCGGCCGCCGCGGCCGGCACCGTCGGCGTCGTGGCGCTCGTCGCCGGCATCGTCAAGACGATCAGGCGCTGACCCGTGGCCCAGAAGAGCACCGAGCGCGAGCAGCAGTCACCCGACGAGGACGACTCGCGCAAGCCGCAAGACCTGACGGACGTCTCCAAGCCCTCGTGGGGGTACGTGCTGGGCAAGACCCAGCGCGAGTTCACGCGTGACCAGTGCACCGACCTCGCCGCCGCGCTCACGTACTACGCGGTGCTGGCGATCTTCCCGGCGTTGCTGGCGATCGTGTCGCTGCTCGGAGTCGTGGGGCAGGCGGACTCGACCGCCAAGACGCTGCTCGACCTCGTCTCGCAGTTCGGCTCGCCGCAGGTCGCCGACCTGCTGCGGGACCCGATCATGCAGCTCACCGGTTCGCCGGCCGCCGGGGTCGCTCTGATCGTCGGTGTGCTGGGTGCCCTCTGGTCGGCCTCCGGTTACGTGGGTGCCTTCGGTCGGGCCATGAACCGCGTCTACGGCATCGACGAGGGGCGTCCGATCTGGAAGCTCCGCCCGACCATGCTCGGCGTCACGGCGTTCACGGTCGTGCTCATCGTCGTCGCGGCGCTCATCCTGGTCATCAGCGGTCCCGTGGCCGAGACGGTCGGCGACCTCGTCGGACTGGGCAGCACCGCGGTGTTCGTCTGGGACATCGCGAAGCTGCCGATCCTCGCGATCATCGCCGTCGTGATCGTCGCGGTGCTCTACTACTGGGCCCCGAACGTCAAGCAGCCGAAGTTCAAGTGGATGAGCCTCGGGTCGCTCGTGGCGCTCGTCATCTGGTTGGTCGCGTCCGTGGGGTTCGCCTTCTACATCGCGAACTTCTCGAACTACAACAAGACGTACGGCTCGCTCGGTGCGGTCATCGTCTTCCTGCTGTGGCTCTGGATCACGAACAACGCCCTGCTCTTCGGGGCCGAGTTCGACGCCGAGCTCGAGCGTGGCCGCGAGTTGCAGGCCGGCCTCCGGGCCGAGCGCGACATCCTGCTGCCGCCCCGCGACACCGCCCAGAGCGAGAAGAAGGCCGCGGCCCTCGCCAAGGACGAACTCGCCGGGATGCGACTGCGTCAGGCCGCCGCCGCGACGATCGAGCGGAACGGCGACGAGGTGCCCGAGCCGGACGGCGAGGGCGGCTCCGAGGCGTCCGAGTCCGACCGGAAGAAGGACGAGCGCGCCGACGGCGGGCACTCGAAGGGCGACCGTTCGAAGGGCGACCGCGACGACTAGGTGACGTCCTTCGACGACGCGACCCGCGCCTCCTCGGCTCTCACGAGCTCGGGAGGCGCGGGTCGTCTCTCGTGCGGCGGCAACGGTCACCGGGTCGCGTCCGCCCCGACCGGCGTGCCGCACCCGACCTGCGGGTGCTCGTCGGGCGTGCCGCATCCGACCTGCGCGTGCGCGATGTGCGTGCCGAACCCGACCTGCACGTGCTCGTCGGGCGTGCCGAACCCGACCTGCGCGTGCGCGACGTGCGTGCCGAACCCGACCATGCCGTGGCGACACGCCGCCCGACAGGCGATGCGGACGGCGTGTCGTGCTCGGATGGTCGCGAATTGCACACCGGGGTGAAGGGGCTGGGCGTCCCAGGCGGGCTAGAACTCGAAGCCGAGCTCGGACGGGTAGTCGCCGCGCGCGGTGAGCGTGGTCGCGGCGTCGCGCAGGTGCGACAGCGTCAGGCCCATCGTGGTCGGGCCGAAGCTGACCCGCGAGACGCCGAGCCCGGCCAGGCGGGCGAGCGGGACGGACGACGGGTTCGAGATGACGCTGACCTTGCCGTGGATCTGGTCGAGGGCGGCCTTGACGAGATCTTCGGTGCCCAGACCGAGGACGAACGCGCAGTCGGCGCCGGCATCGAGGTAGGCGTTGGCGCGGGTGATCGCGTCGTCGAACGAATCGGGGTCGCCGGCCAGGGCGTCGACCCGGGCGTTGATCACGATCGGCACACCGGCGCGATCGCCGGCGCGGCGGGCGGCGGCGATCTTCGAGACCTGGGTGTCGATGTCGTACAGCGGCGCCTTGGCCTGGCCGATGCTGTCCTCGATGTTGAGACCGGCGGCGCCCTCTTCGATGAGGCGGAAGACGTTGTCGAGCGTGCCGGCGGCGTCGGTCGCGTAGGCCTTCTCGAAGTCGACGGAGACGGGCAGATCGACCGAGCGGATCACGATGCGGGCGGCGGCCAGCATGTCGTCGACGTCGAGGCCCTCGCCGTCCTCGACGCCGTGCGCCTCGCTGATCGAGTGGGAGGCGGTGGCCAATGCCTTCACGCCCGGTGCGCCCGCGACGATGCGCGCGGTGATGCTGTCCCAGACGTTCGTCACGATCAGCGGGTCGCCGGGGATGTGGAGGGAGCGGAGGAGTTCGGCCTTCTCGGCCGTGCTGGAGATCGACATGCGCCCAGCCAACCAGCCCGGGCTGGCAGGCACCAGCCCGGGCTCGCCTCGCCGAGCTGCTAGTCGCGTCGCAGGACGAGCTCGCTGAGCGGCAGGCGCTCGCGGGGGGCGGTCTCGCGCTCGGCCAGGGCCTCGATCAGCTTGTCGGCCTCGTCGACGACGCCGACGGCCGTGATCGTGACGGGCTTGAGGTTGTCGGTCAGGTCGAACGCGGCGACGATCTTGTCCCACTCGACGCCGGCCATCTGGTGGGTGTGGAAGCCTTCGGCGTGGGCCTGCACCGTGAGGTGGGCGACGGCCTGGCCGAGGTCGTACTCGGCGGTCGGGCGTGCGTCGCCCTCGACGGTCGAGGTCTCGGCGACGGCCACGATCAGTGCCGCGGCGTTGCCGGCCCACATCGCGTTGAAGCTCATGAGGGTGCCGACGATCGTGTCGAACGACTCGCTGCCGCGGCGGGCCACGATGAAGCGGCGGGGCTGGTGGTTCTGGGCCGACGGGGCCCAGCGGGCGGCCTCGAGCAGGGCGTCGAGCTGGCGGTCCGAGATCTCGGCGGTCGGGTCGAACGAGCGCGGGCTCCAGCGCTCGTCGAGGAGCGACACGAGGGGCACGCTGGTCTCGGCGGTGCGGACGGTGGACGGGGCGGTGGACTCGGAGATCGACATGGTGCCTCTTTCTTCTCGGTGACAAGGGGGTGGGCGCGCCGTCGAGCCACGGACACGACAACTCCGCCCGCCCCCGCGTGATTCCCGACGTCAGGAGGCGCGGGTCGCCTCCGCGAGGATCGCCGCGACCCGTCCGGGCACGGTCTCGTCCTGCAGGCTCGTCGTGTCACCCAGGGGGCGGCCGTCGACGATGTCGGCCAGCAGCCGCCGCATGATCTTGCCCGAGCGGGTCTTGGGCAGGTCGGGCACGACGAGCACGGTCGCGGGCTTGGCGATCGGCCCGATCTGATCGGCCACGTGGGCGCGCAGCACGGGGGACAGCGACCCCGCGAGCGGAGCCCACACGGACGGCTCGGCGACGTCGCCGGCGTCCCGCACCGCGCCTCCTGCCGGTCGTGCCGCAGGCACCACGAAGGCCGCGATCGCCTGGCCGGTGCGCTCGTCGGCCACGCCGACGACGGCCGCCTCGGCGACGGCCGGATGCGACACGAGCGATGACTCGATCTCGATGGTCGACAGGCGGTGACCCGACACGTTGATCACGTCGTCGACCCGCCCGAGCACCCAGATGTCGCCGTCCGCGTCGTACTTCGCGCCGTCGCCCGAGAAGAACCAGCCCTGCCGCCAGTAGGTCGCCCAGTAGCTGTCGCGGTACCGCTCGGGGTCGCCCCAGACCGTGCGGGCGAGCGCCGGCCCGGTCTGCTGGACCACGAGGTAGCCGCCACTGCCGTTCGGGACGCGCTCGCCGGCGTCGTCGACCACGGCGGTCGAGAGCCCGGGCAGGGCCCGCAGCGACGAGCCCGGCTTGAGGGTGTCGGCCCCGGGCAGCGGGGCCATGACGGCGGCCCCCGTCTCGGACTGCCACCAGGTGTCGACGATCGGGCACCGGCCCCGGCCGAACTGCTCGTGGAACCAGACCCACGCTTCGGGGTTGATGGCCTCGCCGACCGTGCCGAGCAGGCGCAGCGACGAGAGGTCGTGGGTGTCGGGCAATCCGTCGGGGAACCACGACGACAGCGTCCGCACCAGCGTCGGGGCCGTGTAGTAGGTGGTCACGCCGTAGCGCTCGATGATCTCGAGGTGCCGGGCCGGGTGGGGGGTGTCGGGCGTGCCCTCGTAGATCACCTGGGTCAGGCCGTTCGACAGCGGACCGTAGATCTCGTAGGTGTGCGCCGTCACCCAGGCGAGGTCGGCCGTGCACCAGTGCACGTCGTCGGGCTTGACGTCGAAGACGGCCCAGTGGGTCCAGTTCGCCTGCGTCAGGTAGCCGCCGCTCGTGTGCACGAGTCCCTTGGGCTTCCCGGTGGTGCCGCTCGTGTACATGATGAACAGCGGCGTCTCGGCGCCGAAGTACTCGGGCTCGTCGGTGTCGGGCTGGTCGTCGACGACATCGTGCCACCACAGGTCGCGGCCGTCCGTCCACGGCACGTCGGGCGTCTGCTCGCCGGTGCGCCGGACGACGAGCACGTGCTCGATCTCGTTGTCGCCGCTGACCGCGTGGTCGGCGTTCGCCTTGACCGGCACCGCGGTGCCACGACGGAACTGCCCGTCGGTCGTGACCAGCAGCTTGGCGCGGGTGTCCTCGACGCGGAACTTCAGCGCCTCGCCCGAGAACCCGCCGAAGACCAACGAGTGGATGGCACCGAGACGGGCGATGGCGAGGGTCACCACGATCGTCTCGGCGATCACCGGCAGGTAGACGACCACGCGGTCGCCCTTCCCCACGCCGAGCGACCGCAAGCCGTTGGCGGCCTTCACGACCTCGCGCTGCAGCTGCGCGTACGTGATGTCGCGACGGTCGCCGGGCTCGCCCTCGACGTGCAGGGCGACCTTGTCGCCAAGGCCGGAGTCGACGTGCCGGTCGACGCAGTTGACGGCGACGTTGAGCGTGCCGTCGGCGAACCAGGTCGCCTCGGGCACGGTGAGCTCGCCGCCCGGCCCCTCGGTCACGGGCTTCCAGGTGTGCGCGACCGTCCACGGCGTGTGCCAGTCGAGCCGCTGCGACGCCTCGGCCCAGAACGCCACGGGGTCGGCGGCCGCCCGCGCGTGCTCGGCGGACCTGACGTTGGCCCCCTCGACGAGCGCGGGAGGCGCGGCGAAGGTCCGTCGCTCGTCGAGCAGGTTCGAGATGGTGTCGCTGGTGGCCATGCGCCCCACGCTACGGGCGGCTCGGCGGCGTCGGGCGCCGCGGGGCAACGCTGCGTAACGCGCGGGCGATCCGGAGGGTGGGGACGAGGCGTGCGACCGAGTCCTGCCGAGGCGGCAGGATCGTGACCCCGCCGTGATGCGTCGCCGCTTATCGTTGCCAGGTGATCAGCAGCCCTCGACGTCCTCTCGCTCGTCGATCGACCCGTGCACTGGGTGGGGCGGCGCTCGCCGCGGTGCTCGTGCTCGCACCGGTCACGGCCTTCGCCGCGGACGCCCCGGCGACCGCCACCTCGTCCCCGGCCCCGGCGACCGCCACCTCGTCTCCGGCGCCGACGACCGCCGTCCCCCAGCTGTCCGCGCCCGCCTCGAGCTCGGTGCCGACCGCCGTCGACGCGATGACCTACGTCGTCAACGCCGCGCCCGGTGCCGTCACGACCGACGCGGCGTCGGCCGCCGTGGTCGCCGCGGGCGGCACCGTCCTCGCCCGGTGGGACGAGATCGGGGTGGTGACCGCGCGGTCGACCGCAGCCGACTTCGTCGACCGGGTCCGCGCCTCCTCGGCGGTCGGATCGGCGGGTCCGACGCGGACGGCCGCCGTCCGGACGGCGGCCGGAGCCGACCCGCGCGACGACGCGGGCTCCGTGCCGGCCCCGACGGTCGGTGTGCAGTCGACCGGCCTGGCCGAGCGGGTGACCGACGTGGCCGACCCCGCCGAGGAACGAGGGTGGAACGACCAGGCCGTGCACGCGGCCGAGGCGCGGGCGGTGCAGCCCGGCAGCCGCGACGTGCTGGTCGGCGTGCTCGACAGCGGGATCGATGCGACGCACCCCGACCTCGCCTCGCAGGTCGACCCGGCCGCCTCGGTGGGCTGCAGCGTGGACGGCGTCGCCGACAGCGACCCCGCCGCCTGGGCGCCCTCACCCGACGCCGCGACGAGCACGCGCGAACACGGCACCCACGTGGCGGGCGTCATCGCCGCGGCCGACGACGGCCGGGGTGTCGTCGGCGTCGCCCCGGGCGTGCGGCTGGCGAGCGTCAAAGTCGTCGACGCGAACGGCTTCATCTACCCCGAGTACGCGATCTGCGGTTACATGTGGGCGGCGCAGCAGCAGATGGACGTGACGAACGCCAGCCTCTTCGTCGACCCGTGGGCCGCCTGGTGCTCGGCCGACCCCGACCAGGCCCCGGCCCTCGAGGCGGTCGCGCGGGCCGTCGCCTGGTCGCAGCACGAGGGCGTCCTCGACGTGGCGGCCGCCGGCAACGCCGCGACCGGTGCCGTCGCCGTCGACCTCGCCCACAAGACGACCGACTCGCTCAGCCCGAACGACTCGACCCCGCAGTCGGGGCGTGACGTCTCGCAGGGGTGCGCGCAGCTGCCCGCCGAGGTCGACGGCGTCGTCACGGTCTCGTCGGCCCAGCAGGGCACCGGGGGCTCGATCGAGAAGTCCCGTTTCTCGAACTACGGGGCGGGCGTCGTCGACCTGACGGCCCCCGGGTCCGCCGTGCTCAGCACGGTGCCGGGTGGCGGGTTCGCCGCCCTCAGCGGGACCTCGATGGCGGCTCCGCACGTGGCCGGGGTCGCGGCCCTGCTGGCGAGCGTGCATCCGGACGCGACCCCGGCCCAGCTGCGTGACCTGCTCACCCGTCAGGCCGGCGGTGAGACCCCGGCCGAGTACTTCGGGGCCGGCATGGTCGACGCCTTCGCCGCCGTGACCGAAGACCTCTCGCTCGGACCGGTCGTCGTCGCCCCCGACGGCACGCTGCGGGCGGGCGCGGCGGCCACCCTGCGCGGCACCGGCTTCGTGCCCGGCGAGACGGTCCGGGCCGAGGGGGACGCGTTCGACGAGTCGACGTCGACCGTCGCCGACGAGCGTGGGCGGGTCCAGCTGCCCGTCCGGCTCTCGCCCGGCACCCCGCCGGGCCCCTCGACGTTCGCCGTGGTCGGGTCGTCGGGCGCGAGCGCGGTCGTCGACGTCGAGGTGCAGGAGGCGCTGGCCGGCCCGGTCGTCACCTCACCCTCCGGCGGGGCACGGGTGCCCTCGGGGCAGGACGTGGTCGTCGAGGGCACCTCGATCGACTCCGCCCGCGTCACCGTCACCGTGGAGCCCGCCGCAGAGGTTCTCGCGTCGACCCGGGCCGTGGCGGCCGCTGCCGTGTCCACCACGGTCCGCGCCCAGCAGGACGGAACGTTCAGCGCGACGTTCTTCGGCCTCGCCGAGGGGGACTGGCACGTCTCGGCCGTCACCCGGACGGTGGACGACGTCGTCTCGGCCACCGGCCCCGTCGTCCTCTTCGCCGTCGACCCGCTCCCCGCTCCCGCGCCGGATGACGAGAGCGGCGTCCCGGTCGGGCCCGGGGCCGCGCCGGCCGGCCAGGGGTCCACGTCGCCCGCCCCGGGTGCGCGGCCGGGCGGGACCGTGCTCGACGCGGGTGCCTCGGGACGCCGGATCGCCGCCGAGCCGGCCCGCGCCTCCTCGGATGCTCTCGCCTGGACGGGCTCCGAGCCGGGGCCGGTGGCTCTCGCGGCCCTGCTGATCGTCGTGTTCGGCGTGGTCGGCGTCGGCGTCGGGCGGCGTCGTCCCGTCGACGACGGCCGGTAGCGACGCCGACGCGCTCGTCAGTCCAGCACGGGTCGCCGCACGAGGGAGCGCGGTCGACGGCTCGTCAGGGCACTGCCGGCGGCGACGACGAGGGGAAGCCCGACGACGACGACGACCAGCACCCACCACGGTGGGGTGAACGGTAGGTCGGAGGCCCAGACCATGGCCCCCGTCGGCACCAGGCCCAGGATGGTGCCCAGTACGGCACCCGTGCCGACGACCACCACGCCCTGCCAGAACGACATGGCGCGTCGCTGGGCGTCCGTGCCGCCGACGGCCTGCATGGTCACCTGGTCGCTCAGCCCCTCGGCGCGGGCGAGACCCAGGGCGACCGCGGCTGCCGCGGCACAGACGAGGGTCGTCGCGACGAGTGCCAGCACGAGTGCCAGGTCGAGGCCCCGATCGACGGGACTCGTCTCGACCGTCGCCCGGCCGTCGGTGGCGGCGGTGACCGCGGCCCGGAGGCCGGCGGCCTCGTCCTCGGTCGGTTGCCGGTCGGTGGCCATCACCACGGCACGCTGGGTCAGCTCGAAGCCCAGCCGCTCGGCGGTCCCGGGGCTCATCAGGACGGCCCCGGTGCTGAGCGTCGTCGGACGCTGGACGACGGCCGGGAGCGACACGGACGTCGAGGGGGTGGCCGAGGCGTCGAAGCCGTCCTCGACCTCGGCCGGGGTGGCGAGACCGATGGTGGCTTCGCCGTCGACGACGAGCGACGGGTCGAAGGCGATGACGCCGCCCGACTCGAACGCGGCTCGGGCGGCCGTGGACGGAGCGGCCCCCAGGGTCACGGCGAGGCCGTCCTCGTCGGTCACGATGATGTTGTCCTGTGACGTGAACGAGCCGAGCGGGTAGTCGCAGGCAGGGTCGGCATCGGTGATCCGCTGCGCCTCACGGGACGACAGGCCCTCGAGGCGCCCCGTCGACGAGTCGCAACGGTCGGGGACGGTCAGCACGGCCCACGGCGTGACCGCGTCGACGGCGACCGGGGCGCCGTTCGAGTCGTAACCGCTGGGGACCGGGGTCTGCCACACGGCACGGTCGCCCACCGGGAGGTCGCGCGCGACGGCGGCGACGGCCGCGGAGTCGAGCGAGGCCGCCTCGGGGGAGCCGCCCGGCACGCGGAGGTCGGACGCCTGGTCGTACGAGATCGCCACGGTGCCCGCCGGGTAGGGGCGGTAGAAGGAGTCCTCGGACTGTCGTGCGGCCGCGGTCGACATCGAGACGCCGAACACCGCGACGAACACCGCCGTGGTGACGGCCGCCACGGCGGGAGCGGTGCGCGCGACCCCGTGGGAGGCGTCGCGCAGGGCGAGCCGCAACGGCACGGGTGCGAGCGTGGACGCGCGTCCGAGCCGACGGACGAGCGTCGGCACGAGCAGCAGGACGCCGACGAGGGCGACCACGGCGGAGACCGCGAGGCCGACGAACGCCGCCCACCACCAGCGTGAGCCGACCGGGACCGAGGTGGCGTACGAGGTCCATCCCGCCCCGAAGCAGGCGAGCACGCCGCCGACGACGAGGACGCCGGCGAGCACGGCGGACCGTCGGCCGCGGCCGCGGCCCCGGTCCGACGCGGCGTCCACCGCGCCGGAGGCCGTCCCGCCGCGCAGCGAGTCCATCACGTCGACCCGGGCGGCACGACGCGCGGGCACCACGGCCGCGATCCACGACACGGCGACGGCGAAGAGCCCGATGCCCGCGACCACGACGCCGGGGACGTGGACGCCCCAGAACGCGAACGGGCCCACGTCGACGCCGGCTCGACGGGCGAGGGCCACGACGCCGATGCCGAGGTCGACGCCGACGGCGAGACCGGTGACCGCGGCGACGACGCCGACCCACACCCCCTGCCGCGTCACGACGCGCGTCAGCGTGCGCTGGTCGGCACCGACCGCGGCGAGCACGGCCAGGGTGCGGCGTTGCCGACGGGCCCCGACCCCGAAGGCCGCCCCCGCGAGAAGGGCGACCTCGGCGCCGGCGAACACGGCGAAGACCACGCCGAGGGCGGCGTAGGTGCCCGTGCTGCCGTAGCCCGCCTCGCTCTCGAGGCCGGGGGTGCCGTCGGGCGGAGGGTCGGCGACGACCGCGGCCGACCAGACGACGAATCCCGCGCGTCCCAACTCGCGCACCTCGGCCCAATCGACGGCGTCGCCCACGAGGTACTGCTCGGTCGACGACGAGGAGGCCGTCGACGACGGGTCGGGCAGACCCGCCGCCAGGTCGTCACGGGCGAACACCTGTCGGTCGTCCGTGCCGCCGCCGACCTCGGACATGATGCCGACGACCGTCACCTCGAGGTCGCGTGCACCGTCGGCGCCGGGAACGCGGTGGAGGGTCGTGGTCGACCCGGTCTCGAGCCCGTCGTCGCGGGCGAGGGCGGGCGTGACGAGCACCTCGTCGCCCTGCTCGGCGGCCCGCCCCCGCTCGAGCACGTAGCGGCCCTCGAAGGCCGGGTCCGTCACCGGTCCGATCACGACGCCGGCAGGGGACGTGCCGACCCGGGTCCAGAGGGTGCGCAGGGTGAGCGTCCGGTCGACCCCGGGCACGACGTCGGCCGGCGCGCGGTAGGTCACCTCGTCGCCCGACCACTGGTTCAGCCCCCGGACGGACTGCCGGGTCTCGTAGCCGGTCCAGTGCACCCGGGCGGCCGTGTGGCCCAGCGTCGAGGTGATCTCCTGGCGGGTCGTCGGCATCGCACTCGCGACGAGCACCGCCGCCCCCGAGGCGCCGGCCACGGGCAGCGCGATCAGCAGCACGACCATCACGTACTCGCGCAGGCGCTTGAGCACCTGGCGACGCGCGACGAGGCCGCCGGCCGTCACCGCGCCTCCGGGGTCAGCAGCGACTCGGGCCCTCGCGGCGCGGACTCGTCCACGAGGCGGCCGTCGCGGAGGAACACGATCCGGTCGGCCCAGGCGGCGTGTCGGGCGTCGTGCGTGACGAGCAGGCCTGCGGCACCTGCGTCGACCCGTTCGCGCAACAGGCCCATGACCTCGTCGCCCGTGCTGCTGTCGAGCGCGCCGGTCGGTTCGTCGGCGAGGACGAGGCGACGGCTGCCGACGAGGGCGCGCGCGATGGCGACCCGCTGCTGCTCGCCGCCCGAGAGCTCGGCGGGGAAGGCCCGCCCGCGACCGGCGAGGCCGAGGGCGGCCAGGGCGTCGTCGGCGGCACGCCGGGCGGCACGGGTGCCGATGCCGTCGAGTTCGAGCGGCAGGGCGACGTTCTCGGCCGCGGTCAACGTCGAGACGAGGTTGAACTGCTGGAACACGAAGCCGACCGACCGGCGTCGCACCCGGGCGACCTCGGCCGCGCTCAGGTCGGCGAGCCAGGTGCCGTCGACCTGCACGTGCCCGGCGGTCGGCGTCGTCAGGCCGCCCGCGATCGCCAAGAGGGTCGATTTGCCCGAGCCGGACGCGCCCATGACGGCGACCAGTTCGCCCTCGAGGACGGTCAGGCTCACGCCGTCGAGGGCGGTGCGGGCGAGGTCGCCGGTTCCGTGTTCGTGCCCCACCCCGAGCAGGGTCAGCACCTCGGCGCGCCCGGTCACGACCGGCCTCGCGCGGTGGGTGCCGGGTCCGGCGTCAGGGCCGTGGATCGGGGCACACCCGTCGTCGGGGCCACGGCCTCGACCGCCCACTGCCGTTCGGCGAGCGACGCACGACGCAGGCTCGACTCGACGTGGTCGAGCCAGCGCACCTCGGCCTCGGCCGCGAAGATCATCGAGTCGACGACGAGGCGCCAGGCGAACTCTCCGGGCGCGCCCGGGTCGCCGCCGGCGTGCTTGGTGCGGGTCAGCCGCTGCAGCTTAGCCAAGGAGGCGCGGCGCTGCGTCTGCACGAGCGTCGCCACGTCCACCCCCGGCAGGGTCGCGGCGAGGGCGAACTTGAGCGGCAGCTCGTCGCGGGTGGCGTCGGGGGTGTCGACGGCCGTGCCGAGCCAGCGGGCGACCTCGGCCCGCCCGGCGGCCGTGATGCGCCAGAGCCGCTGCTGCTCGCCCACGGGGTGCGTGGTGCCCGCCGCCGAGGCCTCGGCGGCGGGTGCCCCTTCGGCCTCGGGCGACGTGCCGTCCGGCGCGGGCTCGTCGCGCTCGACGAGCCCGTCGCGGTCGAGCCGGTCGAGGGTGGAGTACACCTGGCCGACGTTGAGCGGCCAGGTGGACCCGGTGCGCCGGTCGAACTCGCTGCGCAGCTGATAGCCGTAGCCCGGGCCCTGGTCGAGGATCGCCAACAGGCCGAGTCGCACGGTCATGCGGCCGCCCCGCCGTCCGGTCGTGCCGTCACGTGGCCTCCTGTGATCGAATGGCGACGTCGCCCTGCGGCGCTCGTGCATACCGAGTATGCCCGGCATCGCGGGCTCCGACAACCGGCGCCCGGCGACGTCCGTCACCGACGTCCTCGACGACGGCGTCCGACGGTGGTCCGCACCACACCGCGCCGCACCGCACCGCCGCACCGCACCACCGCGCCGCACCACCGGTCACGCCACCGGGCCGGGCCCGGTCCGTCGTCCGTCCGGCACCGGAGCCGCGGCCCGGTCTCGGACGCCGACCGACCTAGGATGGTCCGCGACCCGCCGCCGCCCGCCTGGAGGACCCCTCGTGACCAAGGCCCCGACCGTGTACGACGTGGCCGCCCACGCCGACGTGTCGATCGCGACGGTGTCGAGGGTGCTGCGCCGTCCCGACGACGTGCGCCCCGAGACCCGCAGCCGGGTGCTCGAGTCGGTGCGTGCCCTCGGCTACGTGCCGAGCGGCGCGGCCCGCGGCCTCGCCGGGCGGCGCACGGGCGTGCTCGGGCTCTTCCTGCCGGGCCACGACGGCATCGACGGCCCCGAACCCGACTGGGCTCGGGTGTCGGACGCGTCGCGCATCCCGCTGATCGACGACCGCGAGCGCGTGGAGGCGTCGACCGTCGTCGAGCCGGGCCGCGGTGCGACGAGCCTCACCGCGCCTCCTGCGTCCGACCACGGGTCGAACCCGGCGAACCTCTATTTCGACGAAGTGCTGCGCGGCGCCGAGGTCGAGGCCTGGCGGCGGGGATTCGCCCTCATGGTCGCCGCCGGCCGGGGGTCGAGCCGCGAGGTGATGGTCAACGACATCGCGGGCCGGGTCGACGGGCTCGCGGTGCTGGCCCAGACGGTGCCCGGCGACCTGCTCGCGCACGTCTCGCGACGCATCCCAGTCGTCGTGCTCGCCGACTCGAGGCCGGGTGACGACCTCGACCACGTCGGCGTCGACAACGTCGCCGGCATGCACGCCCTGACCGACTTCGTGCTGGGGACGCGGGGCGTGCACGACCTCGCCTACGTCGCCGGGCCGTCCGACTCGCCCGACGAACTCGACCGTCACGCCGGGTTCGACCGGGCCGTCGAGGCGCACCGCGCCGCCGGGGTGCGCGTCACCGTCCGGGTCGAGCCGGGCGAGTTCTCCCGCGCCGGCGGTCGTCGTGCGGCAGCGGCGCTGCTCGAGACCGGCGACCTGCCCCGGGCCGTCCTCTGCGCGAACGACCAGTCGGCGCTCGGCGTCCTCGACGTGTTCGGCGAGCAGGGCGTCGACGTGCCCGGTCGCGTGCTCGTGACGGGTTTCGACGGCATCGACGCCGGCCGGTTCTCCCGGCCCCGGCTCACCACGGTGCGCCAGCCGATGGGTGAACTCGGCCGCATCGCCGTCCGCACGGTCGTCCGACGACTCACCGACCCCGGGGCGCCGCCGCAGCGGGTCACCCTGCCGGTCGAGGTGCTGCTGCGCGAGAGCTGCCCCGCGCTCTGAGGGCCGCCCCTACCGAGCCCGCCCTGCCCGAGCCCGTCCTACCCGAGCCCGCCCTGCCCGGTGTCGGCGCCGGTGACGCTCCCGTCGTCGGGCCCGAAGACGAAGTAGTGCACGCGGTCGGCGTCGACCCCGTGGCCGATCAGGGCCGCCCGGGCGATCGCCATGAACGGCACCGGTCCGCACAGGAACACCCGGTGCGACGCGGTCAGGTCGACCCGGGCCAGGTCGATCGGGTCGAGGTAGACGCCCGGCCCGTCGATCGACGCCTCGGCCAGCGCGCTGAGCGCCGACAGCGACCCCTGCGTGTAGCTGACCCGCAGGGTCGCGTTCGGCATCGACGCGACCAGCGCCTCGAGTTCGACGCGGTGCGCGTGCCGCTCGGGCGTGCGCTCGAAGTGCAGCGCCGTCACGACGCGGTCGGGCTCGGTCCGGGCCAGGTGGTCGAGCATGCCGAGCACGGGCGTGCAGCCGATGCCCGCCGAGACGAACAGCAGCGGGGCGTCGTCGAGGTCGTCGATGGTCAGCGACCCGATCGGGGGCGACACGCTCACCACGTCGCCCACCCGCAGCTCGCCCATCAGGTGCGACGACACCTCGCCGTCGGGCGCGGGCGGTTCGCCGACCAGCAATCGGGCGCTGATCCGCCACTGCTCGTCGTGACCGCCGCGCAGGCTGTACTGCCGGATCTGCCGGGCCCCGTCGGCCAGCCGCACCTGCACCGACGCGAACTGGCCGGCGCGGTACCGGGGCAGGGCCTCGCTGTCGGCCGAGACCAGGGTGAGCGCAACCACGTCCTCGGCCTCCACGCGGTGTTCGGTGACGAGGGCCTCGCGCCACTCGTCACCGGGCTCGAGGTCGGCCTGCCGGTAGATCGCCTCGACCGTCGCCACCATCTCGTCGCGGGCCTGACGGTAGACGGCCGCCCAGGCGTCGGCGACGTCGGCCGTGAGGTCCGGGCCGAGGGCGACCGCGAACGCCTCGCCGAGGTGCCGCTCGAACAGGTCGTACTCGTCGCGGGTGACGCCGAGTGCCGCGTGCCGCTGGGCCAATCGCGAGACGATCTCACCGGGTGTCGCCGGCGCGAGGGTCGGCGCCCCGGCCTGGCGGGCGGCGTCCCCGCCGGACGGTCGGCCCCCCGAGGAGGCGCGGTGCCGGTCGGCCCCCTCGCCGCGCGTCGACCCCGGGGCCGCGTCGAGGACGGCCTGTGCGAGCGCGACGATCGTGCGGGCGAGCTCGCGCTGCTGCCGCCCCTGCGCGAGGTCGCCGCGGTTGAACTGGTCGCGCAGCAGATCGGGTCGGGTGCCGAACAGGCGGCGGTAGAACTCGTCGGCGATGTCGCGCGCCCGCTCGGCGACCACGGGCAGCGAGGCGCGGAGCGCTCGCAGCTGCGTCGTGCTCGCCATAGGGGTCCCTCCGGTCGGCCGGGGCACCGCGACCGGCACCCGACGCCGATTCTGGCGTGCGGGCCCGGGCATCCCCTGACGGTTGGCTCGGCGTCGAACGACCTCGCGCCTCCTCGTCCTCCGGGGTTCGCGGCCCGGAGAGGCGATGACGTGACGCTCACGGTCGGACCCGAGCGGCAGGTCGGCGCGTCTTCTCGAGTTCCCCTGCTTGCGCCCATGCGATGTATGCGCTTACAGTGGGCCCAGCTCACCTCGACGACGAATGAGAGAACGTGGCGATGACGCACGCGACACCCCCTCGGCGACACCCACGCCGACGCTTCCGCACGCTCGCGGCCCTGGCAGCGGCCACGGCCGCCGTGCTCGTGGCCACCGGCTGCAGCATCCAGATCCGCAGCCAGCCCGACCCCAGCATCGGGGCCGACACGATGCTGATCAACGCCGACAAGGGCAACCCGCAGTTCGAGCGCAACTTCAACCCGTTCCTCACGAACAAGCGCACCGCCTCGACCTGGATCTACGAGCCCCTGCTCGAGATCAACCCGCTCGACGGCGAGATCACGCCCTGGCTCGCGAGCGAGACGGTGCTGCCCGACGCGCGCACGATCGACATGACGATCCGCGACGGCGTCGAGTGGTCCGACGGCACGCCGATGACCCCGGCGGACGTGGTCTACACGTTCGACCTGATCAAGGCGAACCCGTCGCTCGACCTCAAGGGCGCCTGGCAGCACATCGACACGATCGAGCAGCAGGGCGACCACGTGGTCTTCCACCTGCAGACCGACGACGTCCCCGCGATGGAGATCATCGGCCAGACGACGATCGTGCCCGAGCACCTGTGGAAAGACGTCGACGACCCCACGACCTTCCGCAACCCCGACCCGGTCGGCACCGGCCCGTTCACGCTCGGCAACTACTCGCCGCAGCAGTACTCGATGGACAAGAACGAGTCGTACTGGCAGGCGGACAAGATCGAGATCGGCCACCTGATCCTGCCCGCCACGAACAACCAGCTCGACACCGTCACGCGCGGTTACGACTGGTCGTACTCGTTCATCAGCGACGTCGAGGGCACCTGGGGCGCCGCCAGCCCCGACAACCAGTTCTGGTTCCCGCCGGGAGGTGTGATCGGTCTCGTGCCCAACCTCACCAAGGCACCCTTCGACGACATCAACGTGCGTCGCGGCATCGCCCTGGCGCTCGACCGCGGTCCGATCGCCGAGTCGGCCACCGAGGGCTACCTCGAGCCGGCCGGCCAGACCGGGCTCATCCTGCCCAACCAGCAGGACGACCTCGACCCGTCGATCCCGAACGCCGGCGTGATCGAGCAGGACGTCGACGGCGCCCTCGCGGCCTTCGCCGAGTCGGGCTACACGCAGCAGGGTGACGAGCTGGTCGGCCCCGACGGCACGCAGTTGAAGATCACGATCCTCACCGCCAACGGCTACACCGACTGGCTGCGGGCCGTGCAGGAGGTGCGGAGCCAGTTGGGCGCGATCGGCATCGACGTGCAGATCCAGGCTCCCCAGCCGGCCGGCTACCAGTCGGCCATCGCGAACGGCGAGTTCGACATGGCGATGGGCGGCATGGGCAACGGCAACGTCTACCAGGCCTACAACAACCTGCTCAACAGCCAGTTCGCCACCCCGGTCGGCGAGACCACGGCGGCCAACTACGAGCGCTTCAGCGACCCGGCGGTCGATCAGCTGCTCGACGACTGGAAGGCCACGACCGACCCCGAGCAGCAGAAGCAGTACGCCTACCGGTTGCAGAACGTCGTCTACGACCAGCTGCCCGTGATCGGCCTCTACTACGGCGGGCTCTGGGGTCTGTTCAACGACTCGAAGTTCACCGGCTGGCCCACCGCCGAGAACCCGTACATGGCACCGCAGAACTACGACCAGGCACCGCTGCTGATCTTCACGAAGCTCAAGCGCGTCGACCAGAAAGAGGGCGACCAGTGAAGTACGCAGCCCAGAAACTCGGCCTGTTCGTGCTCACCCTGTGGGCCGCGGTCACCCTGAACTTCATCCTGCCGCGGCTGATGCCCGGCAGCCCGACCGACGCCGCGATCGCGAAGTTGTCGCTGAACGGTCCGGTCAGCGCGGCGACCCGTGCCGCCATCGAGGCCCAGCTCGGCGTGCCGGACGGCAACGTGCTGCAGCAGTACGTCAGCTACCTCGGCCAGGTCGTGCGTCTCGACTTCGGCACGAGCTACACCTTCTTCCCCGAGACGGTCGGACACCTGGTCGGCCAGGCCCTGCCGTTCACGCTGATCCTCGTCGGGGTCTGCACGATCATCGCCTTCGTGCTCGGCACCCTGATCGGCGTCGCCGCGGCGTGGAAGCGCGGCACCTGGCTCGACTCGCTGCCCACCCTGTCGGGCAGCTTCATGAGCACGTTCCCGTACTTCTGGACGGCCCTGCTGCTGCTGTTCTTCCTCGGCTACGTGCTGCACTGGTTCCCGACCACGGGGGCCTACGGCGCGACGACCACGCCCGGGTTCACGCCGGCCTTCGTCGGCGACGCCCTGCAGCACGCGGTGCTCCCGGCCATCACCATCCTGCTGACGAGTCTCGGCGGATGGATACTCGGCATGCGCAACGCGATGATCTCGACGCTGGGCGACGACTACGTCACCTTCGCCGAGGCCAACGGGCTCAAGGGCCGCACGGTCGCCGTGCGCTACGCCGC
Source organism: Frigoribacterium sp. MEB024 (assembly GCF_000878135.1). Classification (GTDB taxonomy): domain Bacteria; phylum Actinomycetota; class Actinomycetes; order Actinomycetales; family Microbacteriaceae; genus Frigoribacterium. The sequence continues at coordinate 18,298 of NZ_JXQZ01000018.1, read as the reverse complement.
CCGCAACGCGATCCTGCCGAACCTGACCGGCTTCGGCCTCGCCCTGGGCGGCGTGGTCGGTGGCTCGATCCTCGTCGAGCAGGTGTTCGGCTACCCCGGCATCGGTTACCTGCTGTTCAACGCCGTCATCGGCCAGGACTACCCGCTGATGCAGGCCCTCTTCCTGATGATCACGGTCAGCGTGCTCGTCGCCAACTTCCTCGTCGACATCTTGTACGGCGTGCTCGACCCAAGGACCCGCCGATGACCTCCACCGTGTCCGTCCACCTGCCCGAGGGCGCGCCTCCCACCGGCCCCGCCGAGCAGAAGGCGCCCAGTCGCTGGCTCACCATCGGCCGCATGGCCGCGACCATCTGGTCGAACCCCAAGGCGAAGATCGGCGTCGTCATCTTCGGCGTCTTCGTCCTCGTCGCGATCTTCGCCCCGCTGCTCGCGCCCTACGGCGGCAGCGAGAACGGCTTCGAGCGCAACGCCGACGCGAGCTGGGCCCACTGGATGGGCACCACGGCCGCCGGTGAGGACGTCCTGAGCCAACTGATCTACGGCGCCCGCATCAGCGTCTTCGTCGGCGTCGTCGCCGGCGTGCTGTCGACGCTGGTCGCCGTCGCGATCGGGCTGAGCTGGGGCTACATGAAGGGCTTCGGCGGCGACGTCGTCGGGTTCATCGTGAACCTGTTCCTCGTCATCCCGGGCCTGCCCCTGATGATCGTCATCGCGGCCTACCTGCAGAACGGCGGCATCACCGTGATCCTCGCGGTGATCGTCATCACCGGCTGGGCCTGGGGTGCGCGCGTGCTGCGCAGCCAGACGCAGTCGCTGCGATCGCGCGACTTCGTCACGGCGGCACGGTTCTCGGGCGAGAGCGCGGGACGCATCGTGTTCCGCGAGATCCTGCCCAACATGACCTCGCTGATCACCGGCTCGTTCTTCGGTGCCGCGACCAGTGCGATCCTTGCCGAGGCCGGCCTCGAGTTCCTGGGGCTCGGCGACTCGTCGATCGTCAGCTGGGGCACGATCCTCTACTGGGCGCAGAACTCGAACGCCCTGCTCACCGGCCAGTGGATCCTGCTCTTCGCGCCCGGCCTCTGCATCGCCCTGCTGGCGATGAGCCTGACCCTGATCAACTTCGGCGTCGACGCCGTCGGCAACCCCCGACTTCGCGAAGGCGCGAAGCAGAAGAAGGAGGCGCGCAAGTGACCGCCACGGACCTCACCGACCAGCCCACCGCCTCCTCGCCCTCGTCCTCCGACGACGTGTTGCTCGACGTCCGCGACCTCAGCGTCGTCTACGAGAGCGCCGGCGCGGAGCCGGTGCAGGCCGTCGACCACGTGTCGTTCCGGCTGAAGCGGGGCGAGTTCGTCGGCCTGGTCGGCGAATCCGGCTCGGGCAAGTCGACGCTCGGCTACGCACTGACCCGGTTGCAGAAGCCACCGGCGCGGACCAACGGCGGCAGCATCTGGTTCGACGGCGCCGACGTCCGCGACCTCGACACCGAGGCGCTGCGTCAGCAGCGACAGGGTGGCTTCGCGATGGTGCTGCAGTCGGGAATGAACGCGCTGAACCCGGTGCGCACGATCCGCAACCACTTCGTCGACGTGTTCAAGGCCCACGGCCACGTGCCGCGCGACCGCTGGCACGCCCGCGCCGCCGAGCTGGTCGCCAAGGTCGAACTCGACCCGGGCGTCCTCGCGCGGTTCCCGGGAGAGCTGTCCGGCGGCATGCGCCAGCGCGTCTCGATCGCCCTCGCCCTGTCGCTCGAGCCGCAGCTGATGGTCTTCGACGAGCCGACCACCGCCCTCGACGTGCTCGTGCAGCACGCCGTGATGGACACGATCATCTCGCTGCAGCAGAGCGAGGGCTTCACGGCCGTGCTGATCAGCCACGACCTCGGCATCGTGCTCGAGTCGGCGCAGCGCGTGCTCGTGATGCACGAGGGACGCATCGTCGAGGACGGCCGCTCGGCCGACGTGCTCGCCGACCCGCAGGACGACTACACGAAGATGCTGCTGTCGCACTACGCCGACCCGCGCGCCGAGGTCGTCTCGCTGCCCGGCTTCGAGGACCGTTCGGTCCGTCGGGCCCGGGGCGACCGCCGCGTCGACACGACGACCTCGGTGCCGACCGTCGCCACGCGCGGCCAGCGCACGGCGCAGCACGCGATCACCGTGAACGGTGTGACCAAGACCTACGCGCCTCCTCGGCGGGGCGACGACCCCGTGCGCGCCGTCCGCGACGTGTCGTTCACGCTCGAACCGGGTCAGTCGCTCGCCCTCGTCGGGCAGAGCGGCTCGGGCAAGAGCACGATCGCCAAGCTCGTCACCGGCGTCGAGAAGCCGACCAGCGGCAGCGTCTCGTTCGGCGACACCGACGTGACGAAGCTCCGGGGACGCGCGCTCCGCAGCTTCCGCAGCGACGTGCAGATGGTCTTCCAGGACCCGTACGCCGCGCTGAACCCGCTGCACACGGTCGAGTACACGCTGACGCGCCCGGTCGTGAACTACACCGGCCTGACCGGCCAGGAGGCGCGGCGCCGGGTGCTCGAGCTGCTCGAGACGGTCGGTCTGACGCCGGTCGAGCAGTTCGCGGCGAAGCTGCCGCACCAGCTGTCGGGTGGTCAGCGACAACGCGTCGTGATCGCCCGGGCGCTCGCGAGCGACCCGCAGGTGATCATCGCCGACGAGCCCGTCTCGATGCTCGACGTCTCGCTGCGGGCCGGCGTGCTGGCGCTGCTCGAGGACCTCCGCGAACAGTGGGGCGTGTCGATGCTCTACATCACCCACGACCTGCTCAGTGCCCGGCTGATCACCGACGACATCATGGTGCTCAACCAGGGTGCCGTGGTCGAGCGGGGGCACACGGCCGAGGTGCTGCAGCGGCCGACCGACCCCTACACGGTGACCCTGCTCGACGCGGTGCCGAACCCGCGCCGGTCGCACCGCGCCTCCTGACATCTCCCTCGCTCCACCCGAAAGGAACCACCCTGTGCTGACCTTCCCCGACGGCTTCCTGTGGGGAGCCGCCACCGCCGCCCACCAGATCGAGGGCAACAACGTCAACAGCAACTGGTGGGTGCACGAGAACGCCCCCGGCACGACCATCGTCGAGCCGAGCGGTGACGCGGCCGACAGCTACAACAGGTTCCGCGACGACATCCGGCTGCTCGCCGAGCTCGGCCTGAACAGCTACCGCTTCAGCATCGAGTGGGCCCGCATCGAGCCCGAGCGCGGCATGGTCAGCAAGGCGCAGGTCGCCCACTACCGCCGCATGGTCGAGACCTGCCACGAGTTCGGCATCGAGCCGATCGTCACGCTGATGCACTTCACCGTGCCCCGCTGGTTCGAGCGCGACGGCTTCTGGCGCGCGCCCAACGCCGCCGACCTGTTCGCCCGGTACACCGAGCTCGCGCTGCCGGTCGTCGCGGAGGGCGTCCGGTACGTGTGCACCATCAACGAGCCGAACATCGCCGCCATGCTGGCCGGGGGAGAGGACGCCTCGAACCTCGTCGCCTACGGCCTGCCGAACCCCGACCTCGAGGTCGCGGACGCCCTGCTCGCGTCGCACAAGCGCAGCCGCGAGGTGTTGTCGCAGCTGCCGCAGATCAAGTCGGGCTGGACCGTCGCGACCCAGGCGTTCAAGGCCGTCGACGAGCCGGGTGCCGCCGAGACGACGCGCGAGTACGGCTACGTCCGAGACGACTGGTACAGCGAGATGGCGGCGGGTGACGACTTCGTCGGCGTGCAGGCCTACACGCAGACGTTCGTCGGGCCCGAGGGCCCGCGTCCGGTCGCCGAAGGGCTCGAGACGACGCTGACGGGGTGGGAGTTCTACCCGCCGGCCGCCGCCGAGGGCATCCGGAGCGCCTGGGAGCTCTCGGGCCACGTGCCCGTCATGGTCACCGAGAACGGCATCGCGACCGCCGACGACACTCGACGCATCGCCTACACGCAGGGAGCGCTCGAGCACGTCCACGACACCGTCGACGAGGGCATCGAGGTGCTCGGCTACCAGCACTGGAGCGCGCTCGACAACTACGAGTGGGCCAGTGGGTTCCGCCCCACGTTCGGCCTGATCGGGTGGGACCGCGAGACCTTCGAGCGCACGCCCAAGCCGAGCGCCCGCTGGTACGGCGAGGTCGCGCGCGCGAACGGGTTGGCTCGGGCGTAGGTCCCACCGGCGCGCAGGGCGCGGGGGACGCAGGAGGCGCGGGTCGGGTGACCCGCGCCTCCTGCGTCCCGGCCCCGTGGCCGATGCCGCGCCTAGAAGTACGTGATGCCGTGCAGGGGCCGCTCGGGCAGCAGCATCGCGCGGAGCTTCTGCACGGCCCCCTTGCGACGCTCGCGGACGAGCCCTGCCGCGGCCAGCGTGACCGGGTCGAAGCCGCCGAGCCAGAGTGAGCCGAGCGTGGCCACGTCGAGTTCGAGGTCGGCCCGGCGGACGGCCGCCTTCTTCACCGTCGCCTCGCCGGCCTCGCTCGTGACGCGGTACGTGCCGGCGGCGTGCCCCAGGGAGTCGCCGATCGCGATGGTGACGACGCCGTCCGCCGCCCAGGGGCGTGCCTGCAGGGCCGTGACGGGGTCGAGGATGCGGAACCAGACGTGGTCTTCGTCGTGGCGGACGGTCAGGGCACGGCCGTCGACGAGTGCATGGGGCAGCGGGTCGTGCTGCGGGGCGTTCGGGTACCGGATCGTCGAGACCAGGTCGACCGCGAGCAGTAGCTGCCAGAGGCCGAGGTAGGCGTCGTCCGAGGCGGCCACGAGGTCGACGACCACGAGGGTCTGCGTGCCCGTGGCGCCCTCGCCGCCGCCCACCGACTCGACCCGGTACGTGACGTAGCCGTCGACGGTGCCGGTCGCGTCACGGTGCACCGCGGCCCGGACGGCCGGGTCGGGCGTGCCGTCCGCGCGCTCGCGGCCGAGCGCGTGGTCCCAGGCGCCTTCGTGGCGGTCGATCGAGCCGGGGCTGCGGACGTGGAACCGCGCGAAGACCTCGGGGGCGACCTCGGCCAGGGACGCCGTCGTCACCAGCTCGGTGCTGCCCTCGGGCTCGCTCAGCAGACCACCCGCACGACGCGCGTCGACCTCGATCGTGCGCTCGCGCACGCCGACCCCGAAGCCGAAGCGACGGTAGATGGTGCCCTCGCTCGCGGTCAGGGCCGCCACGGCGGTGCCGGCCGCCTTGGCCCGCGCGAGGTCGTCGGTGATCATGCGGCGCAGGATGCCCCGGCGGCGGTGGGTCGGCTGCACGGTGACCCCGGCGATCAGGTCGGCCTCGATCAGGCGCCCGCCGCCGACGTGCAGGGTCTTGTCGAACGAGGCGAAGGTGGCCACGGGCCAGCCCAGCTCGTCGAGCGAGCCGGGGTTCGGGTCACGACGGTGGACGCCGGTCAGGCGTCGGCCGTCGGCGACGAGGCGGCGCGCGGAACGACCCAGGGCGGCGGTGTCGTCGACGGCGCCGTGGAAGCCCATCGATTCGGCACCGATCCACGCCGCGGTCGCGGCGTCTGCGCGGGGAGTCGCGTCGTCGGCGTCGGCGTCGGTGGCGGCGGTGGCGGGATCGGCGGCGGCCGCCGGATCGGCCACGTCCGTCCCGTCGGTGTCGAGCGCGGCCGCGGACGTGCGGAGGTCGTAGTCGTCGTCGAGGGTGCTCACCCGCACAGCCTACGGATCGGCACCGTCGTTGTCGTCGTCCTGAGGACGGACCCCGTGGGGGGACGGGCGACACCTTGAGGTTCTACGACATGCGAAATATGATGTGAGGAATCATTCATGATCAAGAGGATTCCATGCCCGAGAGAAGCCCGTCGTCCGGCGACGACCGCGACCCGACCACGACCCGCCGCGTGCTCGGGACGCCCTCCGCCTCCGCCCCCGTCACGCGCTCGGGCCCGACCCCGGTCGACGGGGTCGACCCCGACGACGGTCTCGCGACGCTCGGTCTCGGCGAGCCCCGGTCGCGGCGTGAACTGCGCCAGCGTGAGCAGGTCGAGTCGGGCGTGACTCAGCGCCGCCGACGTCGCCGGTGGATCGCGGTCACGGCCTGGATCACCGGTGTCGTCGTGGGGCTGCCGACCGTCGGCGCGTTGTTCGTCGCGGGCTACCTGGGGCACATCGCCTCGACCTACGGCGACCGGACGACGACCATCGAGCAGGCCTTCCCCGCCGAGGTCGATCGCCCGGTGGCCGACGAGACCGGGGCCTTGAACGTCCTCCTGCTCGGCTCCGACACCCGCGAGGCCGGGGCCGCGGGTCGCTCCGACTCGATGATGCTCGTGCACCTCCCCGCCGACCGCCGGGCCGCGTACGTCATGTCGATCATGCGGGACAGCTGGGTCGACGTGCCCGGTCACGGCATGGCGAAGATCAACGCCGCCTACAGCTGGGGTGGCGTCCCCCTGACGGTGCAGACCGTCGAACAACTGCTGCAGGTGCGGGTCGACCACGTGGCCGAGATCGACTTCGCCGGGTTCCAGGCCATGACCGACGCCCTCGGCGGGGTCGACGTCGTCTCCGAGAAGGCGTTCACGGTCAAGGGGCACGACTTCGTCGCCGGCCCGAACCACCTCGACGGGCGGCAGGCCCTCGACTTCGTCCGGGCCCGTCACCCGTTCGCCGACGCCGACCACCAGCGGGTGCGCAACCAGCAGGCGTTCATGCGGGGTCTGATCGACGGCGTCGTCGACCGGGGCACGCTCAGCTCACCGGCCACCGTGTCGGACTTCGTCGGAGCCGTCACCGAGCACCTCTCGGTCGACCCCGGACTCACCTTCGGTCGTCTGGTCGAGATCGGGTGGGGCTCCCGGTCGCTGTCACCGTCGGCGGTGCAGACCTTCACCCTGCCCACGGCGGGTGGAGGCGTCGCCGCGGACGGGCAGTCGTACGTCCAGCTCGACGTCGAGGCGCTCTACCCGCTGCGCGAGGCCCTGCAGGACGACACCCTCGGCGAGTACCTCACCGCGCCTCCTGCGCCGGAGCCCGCCATCGAGTGACCTCCGTGTCGGCTGGCGACCGGCCGACGTCGAACTGCTCGACGTCTCGCCGTCGGACATCGCGCGACCCGACCCCTCGCGACCCGACGTCTCGCCGTCCGGCAGCGCGCCGCCGACGCACGACGGCCCGCCACGTGATGTGGCGGGCCGTCGTGCGGAACGGGAACGGGAACGCGAGCGAGAGGGGGCGAGTGGCCCCGATGCCTCAGCGGTGCCGGTCCGCGGCGAGGACGCGCTCGAACAGATGCGGGGCGGCATCGTCCTGTGCCCGCTCGAACGCGTCGGCGGCTCCTTCGCGGAGGGCGAGGCGCGCGTCCTCGTCGAGGGCGACGAACCGCGCGATCGTGGCCGCCCACGCGTCCGCGGTGACGTCCGGGACCACCAGGCCCGCGCCTCCCGCGATCGCGCTCGTCCACGGGGTCGTGTCGGCGACGAGCAGGGGGCAGCCGACCGACAGCACCTCGGCCAACGCGTGTCCGAACGATTCGCCGAGGGTGCCCATGAACGCGACGTGGTACCGGGACAGTGCCGTCTGGACGTCGTGGTGGTCGAGCAGCCCGGTGAAGGCGACCGTGATGCCCGCGGGCAGGTCGGCGGCCAACCGTCGGCACTCGGAGACGAACGCGGCGTCCTCGGGCGGGCCGACCACGTCGAGGTGCAGCCGGGTGCCCGTGGGCAGCCCGGCCAGCCCTCTCAGCACCAGGTCGAGGCCCTTGAGGTGGGTGAGGCGGCCGTAGCTGACCGCTCTCAGAACCGGTGCCGGCGCCGGTGCCGTTCGTCGGGCGGTCGCCGGCAGCGGGGACCGAGGGGTGTCGACGACGACCTGGGCGGTGGGGCCCCAGACGGCGCGGACGTCGTCGGCTTCGTCGGGCGTGGCGGCGTGCCAGATGACGCCACGGTGCAGACCGAGCAGTCGGAAGGCGGCGATGAAGGCCTTCTTCTTCGCGGCCTTCGAGCCCAGGGCCCAGCTGCCGAACTCACCCCGGGGCGCGATCACGATGCGCGCTCCACGCCACCAGCCGACGCGACCGAGCAGCCGCGGGGCGAGCGACAGGGCCACGCCGAAGAACGTGTTCAGGCACACGTAGTCCGGACGCCGGGCTCGGACCGCCGCGAAGGCTCGCAGAAGGGCGGGCACCGACGTCGTGTCGGCGAAGAACACGGGCACGTCGCCGTGACGGGTCCACTCGCCCGAGGGGACGTCGAGGCGCGTCATGGAGCCGACGTCCCGGTCGCGGGTGAGGACCAACACCCTCGTGCCGTCGGGGATGCTGGCCGTCTGGGCGTCCAGGCTGCGGATCGGCCCGCCCCCGGCCGAGGCCGGCGGGAAGTGCGGTGCGAAGACGGCGAAGAGGGGGGTCATGAGGTCACCTTCGAACGGGAGGGGGCGGACGGGACGAGACAGAGGGCGGTCGACGGGGCGAGGTCCGGCACGGGCGGCTCGGGGTCGCGTCGACGCAGCACCGGGTCGGTCCCGACGACCCCGCGCCAGACGCAGAGGGAGACGAGCAGCATCGGGCTGATCGGACTCAGCAGCCAGGACTCGCCGGTGCTGTGGACGAGCAGCGCGAGCGTGACGGTCCACGAGCTCCACCCGCCTCTGCCGGCCGGGAGCACGAAGGCCGCCGCCATCCCGGCGAACGCGATCGCGCCCGCGAGGCCGGCGTGGACGAACGCCATGATCGGGCTGCTCACATGGGTGCCGTGCTCGTTGCCGATGCCGATGCCGATCTCGGGCCGGCGGCGGAAGACCTCCACGGCGAGGTCGGTCGTCGCCGAGCGGGAGTCGGTGCCACGCAGGAGACCGTCGAGCACGGTCTGCACCTCGGGCTGCCACGCCCAGAGGCACAGCACGCCGACGGCGACCACGAACGCGAAGAGCACGAGGGTCGCCGATCGTCGCGCGATGAGGACGATCACGACGACGATCAGCAGCGCGAGGGCGCTCGTGCGACTGGCGCTCCAGGCCAGGGCCGCGGCGACGCCACCCACGGCGACCACCGTCGAGAAGGCGCCCCGCGGGCGCAGCAGGGTCAGCGTGCCGAGGGCCAGCGCCACGAAACCCGTGGAGTTCGCGTTCTCGAACGCACCCCGGAGCCTGCCCATCTCGAGTGCGGTGTCGGGCGTCAGCACGCCCAGGGCGAGCGAGACCAGGACGCTCGCCGTGAGGACCCGACGGCAGGCGGTGAGGAACACCGCCGGATCGAGACGCCGCAGGGCGAACAGCAGAGCCGAGGTGACGACCACGAGCGAGGCGAGGGTGACGATCCCGTCGACCCATTGGCCGTGGAAGAAGGTGCCCACGACGACGTAGAGGGCGATCGAGGCCATCAGGCCTCCGAGCCAGGCCACGTCGCCGCGTCGAGGCGCGCGCGTCCGCGCCGCGGCCACCACGACGAGTGCGACGCCGACGACCCGCACGCCCAGGGCGGCGACCGTGCTCTCGCCGAGGGGGGTCAGCGTCGCGACCAGCGCCAGGAGCCCGAGCGTCACGAGGACGCTCTCGCTCGTCGTTCCTCTCAGGGCCCTCATGTCGTGCCGCCGAGAAGAGGCACCCCGTCGCGCGAGACGAGCCGTCGGACCTGCAGCACGAGCCGTGCCGTACCTGCCAGGGCGAGTACCGCGGCACCGGTGGCGACGAGGGTCCAGGACTCGTCGCCCGCGACGATCACGCCCAGGCCCGTGGCGGTCAGGCCGACGACGGAGGCGAGACAGCCCGGGCCGAGCAGTCCGCTGCCGACGATCATCGAGGTCGCGTACACCGAGAGTCCCACGACGGCACCCGCGGTGGCACCGGTCACGCCACCGACGAGTGTTCCGGCGGCGACGAGTCCGACGGCCACGCCGGCGGTGAACAGGGATCGTCGGGCGATCAGGGCCGTGTGCAGTCGGAACTGGTGCAGCCACGACGAGACGAGGCCGATCGACGACAGGCAGACGCCGACCGTGACGGCCACCACGAGGCGGCCGTCCACCAGGCCGGAGGGCAGGGCCCGGCGCAGCAGGGCCAGATCACCGAGGCACAACGTCACGACGGCCCAGGCCCCGACGGCGAAGCACCCCCCGACGAGGAGGCGCGCGACGGTCAGGACCGCACCCGCGCCTCCTGAATCCCACGTCCGGCGCAGACGCGGGTACGCCAGCGTCGTGCCCAGGTTGAGACAGGCGGCGACCACGGCGGCGACCTGCGTCGCGGCGCCGAGCGCACCGGTCGCCGCCGTGCCGAGCAGGGCGGTCGCGACGAGGAGGGGCGCGACGGACTGCACCTGGATGCCCAGTTGGCCGACGGCCAGGCCTGCTCCGAGCCGCAGCGTCGGGCGGTGCACGTCGGGGGTCACGTCATCGCCGCCGGCCGATGCCGACGGTTCGGCGTCGTCCGCGGGACGTCGTCGCGGCGCGGCGACGATCGCGACCACCGCGGAGGCCGCGCCCGCCGACGCCACGGCGAGGGGCGCCGACCACCCGGCCACGAGGGTGCCGAGCAGCACGGCGGTGCGCGTGGCCGTGCTGGCCAGCAGGGCAGCGGTGTACCGCCACTCCCGACCCCACATGAGCCAGGCGACTGCCGAGAGGCGGTTGACGGTCATGCCGAGGGTCCACCCTGCGACGCCGACGGCCAACTCGAGCAGTCCCGAGGCGGCGCCCGCGACGACGAGCGCCACGGCCCCCAGGGTGAGACCGAGGATCGTCCACCGGAGCGCCCACCGGTAGTGGCGGCGGTCGTCCGCGGCCCCTGGGCGCCGCTGGAACGCCAGGACGGCCGGGTCGGCGACGAGCAGACCGACCAGGCCCGCGAGCTGGACGGATGCCGGCACGATGGAGAACTCGTCGGCGGGCAGCAGCCGGGCGACGAGGGGGATCTGCACGGCGGCGAGCAACAGGGACGTCGCGCGCGCCGTGGCGACCGCGCCGCCGGCGGCGAGCAACGCGCCGAGCGAGCTCGTGCGGCGGGCGCGGGCGGTCGTCATCGGACGGGCGGGCGGAGGCCGAGACGGGCGTGGTGGCTCCGGGCGGTGCCGAGCACGAACGAGACGACCCGGTGAGAGGTGTCGTCGATCCGGTACTCGTCCGGAGCGGCGGGACGATGACCGTCACGGACCCGGGCCATCGCGTAGCCCACCGCCTCGACCAACGCGTGTCGTCCCAGGGTGGACGTGATGATCGCCCCCGAGTCGAGGGCCTCGGGGCGTTCGATCCGGTCGCGCACGGTGACGGCGGCGAACCCGAGGATCGACGCCTCCTCGCTGATGGTGCCACTGTCGGAGACGACGACGGCGGCCGATCGCTGCAGGGCGTTGTAGTCGTGGAACCCGAACGGCTCGTGGAAGACCAGCCCGGTCGTGTCGACGCCCCCGAGCTCGTCGAGCCGGCGACGGGTGCGGGGATGCGTCGAGACGAGCACGGGGAGGTCGAGATGGCGAGCGAGGTGCACCAGCGCATCCAGCGAGTCGGTCAGCCGTTCGGCGTCGTCGACGTTCTCCTCACGGTGCAGGCTGACCAGCACGTAACGCCCCGGCTCGAGACCCTCGCGGGCCAGGACGTCGCTCGAGGCGATGCCGTCGGCCGCCGAGTCGAGCACCTCGCGCATGGGCGAGCCGGTCAGCAGGATGCGTGACGGGTGGATGCCCTCGGCCAGCAGGTTGCGGCGGGCGTGCTCGGTGTAGACCAGGGCGTAGTCGGCCACGTGGTCGACCAGCCGGCGGTTGGTCTCCTCGGGCACGTTCTCGTCGAACGAACGGTTGCCGGCCTCGAGGTGGAACACGGGGATGCGCATGCGCTTCGCGACGACGGCGGCGACACAGCTGTTCGTGTCGCCGAGCACCACCACGGCGTCGGGCGCCTCGGCGAGCAGCACCCGCTCGGTCTCGATCAGGACGGTGCCGAGCACGCGGCCGAGCGACGACGTGTCGATGTCGAGCACGTGGTCCGGAGCACGCAGGCCCAGGTCGTCGAAGAAGACCTGGTTCAGGGTGTGGTCGTGGTTCTGGCCGGTGTGCACGAGCACGTGGTCGACGTGGTCGTCGAACCGTCGGATGACGGCGGCGAGTCGGATGACCTCGGGGCGGGTGCCGACGATCGTCATCACTTTGAGCGGGCGGGTCATACGTCCTCCTGGTAGGTGTCGGGTCGGGCGGGGTCGAAGGGTTCGTCGACCCAGAAGATGGTCTGTACGGGCCGGTCGCCGACGGCGACGATCGAGTGCGCCCACAACGTCGGGATGTCGACCGCGACCGGGTGGTCGCCGGACACGGGGATCTCGACGACCTCTCCGGTCAGCAGTCGACGGAGCCTGATCACGGCGTCACCGCCGACGACGCAGAAGCGCTCGACCTTCCGGCGGTGGACGTGCTGGCCCCGCGTGACACCGGGGACGGTGGTCGAGTACGACGTCTGCCCGCCCCCCACGTCAGATCGGACGATCTCGTGGAACGCGCCGCGGTCGTCGACGTGACCGTCGACGTCGATCACGGGCCGTCGGGCGAACGAGAACGACCGATAGGCGTTGACGAGATCTCGTCGCCAGCCCCCGTCGAGCGCGGGCACGGCGACACCCGAGTACTCGCGATCGATCTCGATCAGCTCGCTCATGACCTCGGAGACCAGCCGCCAGCGCGCCGCCGAGGCGAGCTCGGAGGCGGGGCGCTCGCCGAGGACGAACTCCGCGGAGGTCTGAGCCGAGACGAAGCCACGACGGATGTCGACGTGGAGTCGTGGTTCTCGGCCCGACGTCAGGTCGTCGCAGAACGTCGCCACGCAGCTGTTGTACTGCGGCCGTCCGTGCTCGCCGAAGACGTTCGGCAGCCGCAGGTCGACCAGGTCGGCACCCACCGCGTCGGCGGCGACCTGGAGGACCTCGAGGGCTCGCTCCTTGCCCTGGCCGTACGCGGTGGCCGCGCCCGACTGGATGGAGTTCGCGTAGACGATCGTGGCCGGCGGGCGGTCGGACGTCGTGACGGCCCGGGCGAGTTGTTCGGCGAAGAGGACGTTGCCGTCGCGCAGGTCGTCGTCGCTCGCCCTGCTCACGCCCGCGAGGTGCAGGACCCGGTCGGCCCCCTCGACGGCCGTGGCGATCGAGGCGGGGTCGGCGTCCCGCCCGAGTCGGATGCGGCGGGCTTCGTCGTGTCCGCGGAGGTGCGCGAGCGCGCGGACGTGCCAGCCGAGGAACCCGCCGGCGCCGGTCATGACGTCCATCAGGCGGCCGCCCCCTCGCCGAGGCCGGCCCGCGAGAGCTCGCGCCGCACCTCGGGAAGCTGCAACAGCATGCGGCGGACCGCGGCGACGTCGAGCCGCTCGACCGTGTGCGAGTCGTAGTCCCGGGCCGCGTCGACGGTGTGGTCGCCGTCGTCGGCGTACTCGCCGTAGTTGAGGTCGCGGCCGTCGGCGGGGATGCGGAAGTACTCGCCGTGCTCTTCGGCGCGGGCCAGCTCGTCACGTGTGGCGAGAGCTTCCGAGATCTTCTCGGCGTGACGACTGCCGATCACCTTGAGCGGGCGGTCGACGCCGAAGAGCGACTGCAGGGCCACGGCGAGATCACCGATCGTGCACGACGGGGCCTTGCGGATGAAGAGGTCGCCCTGTTCGGCGTGCCCGAAGGCGTGCTCGACCAGGTCGACGCTGTCGGCGAGCGACATCATGAAGCGGGTCATGTGGGGGTTGGTCACCGACAGCTGCGTGCCGGCCTTGATCTGCGAGATGAACAGCGGGATGACGGACCCGCGGCTGTACATCACGTTGCCGTAGCGCACGCACGACACGGTCGTCGTGGCCTTCGCGTCGTTCAACCCGTGGGACCGCGCGACCTTCTCCATCATGGCCTTGGTCATGCCCATGGCGTTGACCGGGTACACGGCCTTGTCGGTGCTGAGGCAGACCAGCGACGTCACGCCGTTCTCCTCGGACGCGCGGACGACGTTCTCGCTGCCCAGCACGTTGGTCTTGACCGCCTCGAGCGGGAAGAACTCGCATGACGGCACCTGCTTCAGGGCGGCGGCGTGGAAGACGTGGTCGACGTTCCGGGAGGCGCGGCGCACGCTCTCGAAGTCGCGCACGTCACCGACGTAGAACCGCACCCGAGGGTCGGACAGCTCGTGGCGCAGGGCGTCCTGTTTGGCCTCGTCGCGGCTGAAGATCCGGACCTCGGCGACGTCGCCGTCGAGGAGTCGGCGCGTGACGGTGCGGCCGAAGGAACCCGTGCCACCGGTCACGAGGACACGGCGGCCGGCGTGGCCGCCGAGTGGACCGGGCCCGTCGGGCCCGGTCGGCGTGCGGTGGTGCGTCGCGGTGGTCATGGCGTCTCCCGTGCTCGGCTGCTGCCGGTTGGTCGTTGATGGTCGTTCGTCGTGGGTTGCTGACACGTCAGCGCCCCGAGGGGCTGCTCGCGCCCGTCTCGTGTCGGGACTCGGCGCGGTAGTAGGAGTTGTTGGCGGCGTAGGCGTCGGCACCCTTGGTCGGCACCATGCTGAGCACGACGCCCACCACGCGACCGCCGACGCGGTCGAGGGCCGCGCGGGCGGCGGTGGCGTCGGAGATCTGCGTCCGGGAGGCCGCGATGACCATCAAGGCCCCGTCGGCCACCGTGCTCACGACGGCCGCGTCGGTGACCGGGAGGACCGGTGCGGCGTCGATCACGACGTGGTCGAATTCGTGGGCGAGGTCGGTGAGCAGGGTCGACATGCCCTGCGAACCCAGCAACTCGCTGGGGTTGGGGGGGATGGCGCCGGCGGGCAGGACCATGAGTCGGTCACGACCCCAGGGCTGGAGGACGTCGTCGACCTCGGCGCGACCGATCAACACGTCGGTCAGACCGGCCGCGCCTTCGAGACCCATTCGATCGGCGACCTGGGGGCGACGGACGTCGGCGTCGACCAGGACGACCCGCGCGCCGCTGTCGGCGAGGGCGATGGCGAGGTTGCACGCGACGGTGGTCTTGCCCTCGCCTTGGCTGGGAGAGGTGATGACGAGGGTCGTCAGGTGTCCGCCCACCGAGGCGAACCGGAGGTTCGTGCGCAGCGTGCGGAACGCCTCGGCCCGGTGGTCGTGCGGGTCGCTGTGCACGATGAGGGGTCGACGCTGGATGTCGGGGTCGTAGGTGATCGCGGCCATGGCCGGGGCTCCTGACGCGGCCTCGGCTGCGGCCGCGGTGCGGATGCGGGTGTCGAGGGTCGAGCGCAGGACGGCGAGCCCCAGGCCCGCCACGCTCCCGAGCAGGGCGCCCAGGGCGGTGTTGACGACGGGCCGGGGTGATTCGGGCGAATCGGGGGTGTCGGCCCCTTGCACCAGCTCGAGTCTCACTACGCCGGCGGTCTCGACGTTCTCGATCGAGTCGACGACCCGGCTCAGGGTCGTGGCGATGGCGTCGGCGATGCGTGCGGACTGCTCTGCCGAGGGGTCAGCGGCCTCGATGACGACGAGTGCGGTGTCCTCGGGCGACGTCGCCGTCACGGACTCGGCGAGTTCGCGCGACGAGACGTCGAGTCCGAGTTCGTCGATGACGGGCCCGAGGACCCGGCTCGAGCTCGCGATGTCCACGTACGAGAGGACCTTCTGCTGGGCGGCGGTGCTGCCCTGGACCACGTCACCGGTGGTGGCGTCGCCCGAGGCGCGGACGACCACGTAGAGCTGGGCGGTCGACACGTATCGCGGGGTCACGACGGACGAGATCGCCAGGGCGATGCCGGCTCCGACCGCGGAGGCGATCAGGACGATCCACCACGAGCGTCGAGCCAGTCGGGCGTAGTCGCGCAGATCCATGTTCTTCTCCTCGAAGTCGCACGGAGACCGTGCTCGGGCTGCCCTCTCGGACATGAACTATTCTTGCATTTCAGACATCATCCGGCAAGAGTGGATATAAATATATACTTCGCGAGAGTGTCCCGCTGCTGCGTGCCGGACGGCGTCCATCCGTCCGGAGTCTCGTCACGAGGGCTGAGGAGGGGTCGCCGCCCGTTCGTGGTCGAGGTGCGCCCGGCTCACCGCGTCGACCGCGACGGCATCGGACCTCCTCAGCACCGTCGAGATGGTCCGCGCCACGATGCTGAGCTCGGCGCGAAGGGACGGGTGGCGGACGTAGTGCACGTCGAAGGCGAGGCGCTCGTCCCATGACGAGGTGTGGCGTCCCGAGACCTGCGCCAGGCCCGATGCCCCCGGTCGGGCCCGGAAGCGGTGGCGCTCGACGTCGGTGAACCAGCCCGAGTAGCGGGGCAGGGTCGGACGAGGTCCGACCAGGGACATGTCGCCCCGCAGGACGTTCACGAGACTCGGCACCTCGTCGAGGCTGGAGACGCGCAGGAAGGCGCCGAGTCGGGTGACTCGTCGTTCATCGGGCAGCAGCTCGCCGTCGGCCCCCCGTTCGTCGCTCATCGAGCGGAACTTGACCAGGCGGAAGATCCGACCGTCGCGCCCGAGGCGCTCCTGGCGGAAGAGCACGGGCCGACCGAGATCGACCGCGACCGCAGCGGAGACCACGGCGAGGACGGGCGCGCTCAGGGCGAGCCCGACGACCGCGGCGACCAGGTCGGCCATCCGCTTGAGGGCGTCGAGTCGCGGACGGGCGCACGCTGCTCGCTCGAGGATCGACTCGAACCGGTCGACGCCTCTCCGGAGGGAGAGCTCGGCGTCGTAGAAGCGGCGTCCCGCCGCTCCGAGGAGTTCTCTCTCGTGGAGGTCCAGCCGGGCGAGGTCGCGAAGGGCGTCGGCCAGTCGTCCGGGGTCGGAGGGGGGCACGACCGGACCCGCGCCCGCTCGTCGTACGAGCTCGGCCGCGTCCCCGTGGACGGCCATCACGACGGGGCGTCCGGCCATCAGGCAGGCCTGGGTCTTCGACGGGACCGTGATGCGGTAGAGGGGATCGTCGGTGAGGTGCACGATCAGGGCGTCGGAGGACTGCTGCATCCTCGCGGCTTCCTCGACGGACACGCGGTCCGTGAACTCGACGTTGGACAGTCGCTCGACCTGGGCGCGGCGCCGCAGGCGGTCGGCGTCGAGGCCGTCGCCGACCACGCGGATGGTGACGCCGGGTGTGTCCGACAGCAGGGCGGCGGCGTCGAGGAGGGTGTCGACGCCCTGGGCGGGGCCGACGTTGCCCGCGAAGGTCGCCACGAACCGGCCGGCCCGGCCGGCCGGGGCGGCCGGGGCCAGGGGGGCCGGGGCCGCAGGTTCCGCCGGGGAGGGCTCGTGGGCCCAGTTGGGGATCGTCGAGACGGCTTCGGGGCGTCGCGATCGTTCGGCCACCACGCGGGTCATTCCCGGGGACAGGGTCACCACGTGCTCTGCGGCGGCGGTGACCCGAGCGGTCATCGCTCCGAGGATGCGCACGAGCACTCGGTTGCGCATCATGCCACTGCTGGTCACGGTTTCGGGCCAGAGGTCTTGGACGTCGAGCACGAACGGCACGCCCCTCAGATGTTTGAGCGCCCAGGCGGCGATGCCGGCCGTGGGGTTGTAGACGTAGGCCACGTCGGGTCGATCGACGAGCAGGGCCGCGAGCGACGCGCTCGCGACGAAAGATGCGTAGTTCAGGGCTCGGCGGGCGGCGGAGTCGTCATGACTGGGGTAGAGCGGGACGCGGGTCACCGTGATGCCGTCGACGGACTCGCGGGCGAACGGGCGCTGCCGCCATCCCGGATAGAGGCGACCACTCGGGTAGTTGGGGAAGCCGGTCAGCACCTGGACGTCGTGGCCCCGACGGGTCAGTTCGCGGGCGAAGGCCATGCCCTTGAGGGTCGGCTCGGGGTCGAAGAACTGGGTGATCAACAGGATCTTCATCGTCGCGGACCGATCGTCGCATCGCGGCGGGTGGTGGGTGTGCGGGTCATGGGACTCCTCGCGTCTCGGGTGGGCACCATCAGCTCCCTGCCGACGTACCAGTGAAATATACTAATATTTAGGTTTCCTCGTGTCAACGGGGAGACGACCTGCTGTCGAGACGGCGACGGGCCCCGAGGTGTCTCGGGGCCCGTCGGTCGGTGTGGGTCTGTCTCAGCGGGTGCCGTCGAGCGGGAAGGGGATGCTCTGGTCGGCGCCCGGTCCGCCGGTCTGGACGAACACGGCGGCGTTGTACTTCGACGGTCCGAAGCCGCGGCTGATGCTCCAGCTGCCGTCGGCGCGGACCTCGGTGCTGACCTCGCCGCCGCGGCCTTGGCCGAAGGGGTGCAAGGTCACGGTCGCGCCGGCGTCGCCGGTGCCGGTGAGGGTGGTGCGTCCCGTGGGCGAAACGGTGCCGTCTCCGTCGATGATCAGCGACGGGGTGCGGGTGCCGTCGAGCGGGAAGGGGACGCTCTGGTCGGCGCCCGGTCCGCCGGTCTGGACGAACAC
>NZ_JXQZ01000017.1 GCF_000878135.1 Frigoribacterium sp. MEB024 | reverse complement strand
GCGTTCTCGTTCGTCCGCGAGGGCGGCGAGTGGCGCATCAGCGACGCCCCCGACGGCATCATCCTCTCGCCGGCCACCTTCGACTCGGTCTTCCGGTCGCACGCCGCCTACTTCTACGACCCCACGTTCACCTATCTCGTGCCGGACGAACGGTGGTTCCTCGCCCGGTCGTCGACGAGCACGCGCCTCGCGACGGCGCTGCTCGACGGGCCGTCGGACTGGCTGCAGGGCGCCGTGGTCTCGGCCTTCCCCGAAGGGACCCAGCTGTCGCTGACGGCCATCACCGTGGACGACGGGACGGCCCGTGTCGACCTCACCGCCGACGCCCTCGAGGCGACGCCCGACGCCCGGGCCCGGATGCAGGCCCAGCTGCTGGCGAGCTTCTCGACCCTCGCGACCGTGACGGCCGTCGAGCTCAGCGTCGAGGGTGCCCCGCTGTCCGTGCCGGCCATGCAGCAGCCCGTGCCGGTGCGTGACCCCGCGGTCGACGCCCGGCCCCTCGTGCTGACCGAGGGCGTGCTCGGATTCGCCACCACGAGTGCCACGAGCCGGCTCCCGGGGCTCTCGGACGCGGTCGAGGCCCTCCGGCCCCGGTCGGTCGAGCTGTCGGCGGACCAGACGAGCGCCGCCGTCGGCACCTCGTCGGGCACGTACGCCGTCACGGCCTCGGGAGGAGCCCGGCTGGTCGACGCCCGCACCGGACTGGTCGCCCCCTCGCTCGACGACGCGGGCTTCGTCTGGTCGGTCGTCGCCGACGACCCGTCGAGTCTCACCGCGTACGCGCTCGACGGCACGCCCCATCCGGTGGTGGCGTCGCTGCCGGCGGGTCCGAGCGTCACGACGTTCCGCATCTCGCGCGACGGCACCCGCGCGTTGCTGTTGCTCGACGACCAGGGCGAGTCGCGCCTCCTCGTGGCCGCCGTCGTGCGGGACGCCGACGGGGTCCCGCTCCGGCTGGGCCAGCCCCTCGAGCTGTCGGCTCCGGACGGCGCGCCCGTCGACGCGACCTGGGCCGATCAACTGACCGTCGCCGTCCTGACCTCCGTCGGCGAGTCGTCGCGCGTGACGATGTCCGAGGTCGGCGGGGACTCGTCGAGCGCCGGCCGCCCGTCCGGCGAGGCGGTCGCGATCGTCGGCGGCAACGGTTTCGACCGTCTGCTGCTGCTGGGTGCCGACGGCGACGTGCTCGAACCCCGGGGCAGCAGTTGGCAGGCGACGGGGCTGACGGCCGACCTGGTGGCGACACAGCGCTGACACCCGGGGAAGGACTCCTCCCCAGGACGGGCCGCCGGACGGCTGTCCACCACGGACGACGGAGGCGCGGTGTACGCGCCCGGGGGAGTCCACGCTGTCGGCATGCCCCGGCCCTCGCATCCCCGTCCGGTCCACGTCGTGCGGGACGCCCTCGCGCGGGCCGGCCGCGAGGCGCTGTCCGTCGTGTCACCCGTCTCGTGCGCGGGGTGCCGGAGGGCCGACGTCGGTCTGTGCGACGACTGCCGGCGTCGGCTCGTCCCCGAGGTCGTCCGGGTCGACCTGCCCGACGGGCTCCCGGTCTTCGCCGGACTCGTCTACGCCTTCGAGGCGCGGGGTGTCGTGCTGGCCTTCAAGAACGGCGGTCGGGTGCGCCTGGCCGAGGTGCTCGCCCCGGCCCTCGCCGCCGCCCTCGAGTGCTGTGCCCGCCGCGCGACGGCCGAGGGTGCACCCGCCGTCGGCGGGGGCGCGGGCGATCGGGCGCTGCTGGTCGTCGCGGTGCCGTCGTCGCGACGGGGGCGGCGTCGGCGGGGCTACGACCCGGTCGACGTCGTGCTGCGCCGGCTCGGTCTCGTGGCCGGCACCCGCCTCCTCGTGCCGACGGCGCGGGCCGGCGGCGGCCAGAAGGGCCGCGACCGGCAGCAGCGTCTCAGCGGACGCGAGGGCAGTCTGCGCGTCACCCGCGATCTCTCGGGGTCGCGTGTCGTCCTCGTCGACGACGTCGTGACGACCGGCGGCACCCTCCAGGAGGCGCGGCGCGCGCTGGCCGCCCGGGGCGCGGTCGTGGTCGGTGCGGCCTGTCTCGCCGCCACCCCGTTGCGGTCGAGCCGAGGTGGCCCCTGAGCGAACGGTGAACGGTGCGTGACACGGGGGTGTCCGGGTGGCTACGGTGGGGCGAAAGGCGTGAAAGGACATCCGCCTGGCTGACAGGCGGCACGTCGATAGCCACAGGAGGTCGTCATGGAAATTTCCGTCACGGGTCGAAACGTCGGCATCACCGATCGTTTCCGCGAGTACGCCACCGAGAAGGCAGACAAGGTCGCCGCGCTGGCCACGAAGGCCTTGGCCCTCGAGGTCAAGGTGTCGCGGCATCACGAGAAGTCCGGCGGGCAGGCGGGCGACGACCGGGTGGAGATCACCCTGATCGGCCCCGGCCCCCTCGTGCGGGCCGAGTCCACGGCCGCCGACAAGTACGCGGCGTTCGATCTCGCGATCGGTCGCCTCCTCGAACGGGTGCGCCGGGCGAAGGACCGGCAGAAGATCCATCGTGGGCAACACCGACCGATCTCCCTGCGCGAGGCCGCCACGGCCGACTTCAGCGGTGTCGGCGTCACGCCCGCGGCGGCCGAGACGCTCGACCAGGTCCGCACCGGGGCCGTGACGGTGGTGGGCGAGGAGGCCCCCGCCGACGAGCTCGACGAGGACTACTGCCCCGTGGTCATCCGCGAGAAGGTCTTCGCGTCGACGCCCATGTCGGTCGACGACGCGCTCTACTACATGGAGCTCGTCGGCCACGACTTCTACCTCTTCATCGACGCCGAGACCGAGCGCCCGAGCGTCGTGTACCGGCGCAAGGGCTGGGACTACGGCGTTATCGGGCTCGACCAGGACTCGCCCGACCTCCAAGAGACCGCGACGGCGCTGCGGGCGGGTCTGGTGAACTGACCCCCGAGGCATCCGGTGGCCGACACCCCGGGAGGCGCGGGCACGTCCCTGCCGCCTCCCAGGGGGTCGGCCACTACGCTTGCTAAGATCGTGGGCCGGTCCAGGACGGACCGTCGACACCTCGGTGCTCCGATGCGGATCACCTCAGCGAGACCGCGGAGCGTTCCGCGGGTTCGACCGAACACATGGGAGCACACCAGTGGCCAACGTCCTCGAGAAGGTCCTCCGCGTCGGCGAGGGCCGCACGCTGCGCAAGCTGAAGGCCTACGCCAAGGCGGTCAACGAGCTCGAGGACGACTTCACGACCCTCACCGACGACGAGCTGCGCAACGAGACGGTCGAGCTGCGCGAGCGCTACGCCTCGGGTGAGTCCCTCGACGACCTGCTGCCCGAGGCCTTCGCCGCCGTCCGTGAGGCGTCGAAGCGCACCCTGGGACTGCGCCACTTCGACGTGCAGCTGATGGGTGGCGCGGCGCTGCACCTCGGCAACATCGCCGAGATGAAGACCGGTGAGGGCAAGACCCTCGTCGCCACCACGGCGGCGTACCTGAACGCCATCGCCTCCCGCGGCGTGCACGTCATCACGGTCAACGACTTCCTCGCGAGCTACCAGTCCGAGCTGATGGGGCGCGTGTTCCGCGCCCTCGGCATGACGACCGGCTGCATCCTGTCGGGTCAGACCCCGGCCGAGCGTCGCGAGATGTACGCCGCCGACATCACCTACGGCACCAACAACGAGTTCGGGTTCGACTACCTCCGCGACAACATGGCCTGGCAGGCGCAGGACATGGTGCAGCGAGGCCACTTCTTCGCGATCGTCGACGAGGTCGACTCGATCCTCATCGACGAGGCCCGCACGCCGCTCATCATCTCGGGTCCCTCGTCCGGCGAGGCCAACCGCTGGTTCACCGAGTTCGCCACCATCGCCCGGCGTCTCGTGTCGGGTACCGACTACGAGGTCGACGAGAAGAAGCGCACCGTGGGCGTGCTCGAGCCCGGCATCGAGAAGGTCGAGGACTACCTCGGCATCGACAACCTGTACGAGTCGGCGAACACCCCGCTCATCTCGTTCCTCAACAACGCGATCAAGGCCGACGCCCTGTTCAAGCGTGACAAGGACTACGTGGTCATCAACGGCGAGGTGCTGATCGTCGACGAGCACACCGGCCGCATCCTCAGCGGGCGCCGCTACAACGAGGGCATCCACCAGGCCATCGAGGCGAAGGAGGGCGTGTCGGTCAAGGCCGAGAACCAGACCCTCGCGACGGTCACGCTGCAGAACTACTTCCGCCTGTACAAGAAGCTCTCCGGCATGACCGGCACGGCCGAGACCGAGGCCGCCGAGTTCATGAGCACCTACAAGCTCGGGGTCGTGCCCATCCCGACCAACCGGCCGATGCAGCGCATCGACCAGACCGACCTCGTCTACAAGAACGAGACGAGCAAGTTCGACCAGGTCGTGGAAGACATCGTCGAGCGGCACGAGAAGGGTCAGCCCGTGCTGGTCGGCACGACCAGCGTCGAGAAGAGCGAGTACCTCTCTCGACTGCTCGCCAAGAAGGGCGTCAAGCACGAGGTTCTGAACGCCAAGAACCACGCTCGAGAGGCGGCCATCGTGGCCCAGGCCGGTCGTGCCGGTGCCGTGACCGTCGCCACCAACATGGCCGGTCGCGGTACCGACATCATGCTCGGCGGCAACGCCGAGTTCCTCGCCGTCGCCGAGATGAACGCCAAGGGGCTCAGCCCGGTGGACACCCCCGACGAGTACGAGGCCGCGTGGGACGACGTCTTCGCCGCCCAGAAGGCCGCCGTGCAAGAAGAGGCCGAGAAGGTCATCGAGGCGGGCGGGTTGTACGTCCTCGGCACCGAGCGTCACGAGTCCCGTCGCATCGACAACCAGCTGCGCGGTCGGTCGGGTCGTCAGGGTGACCCCGGCGAGAGCCGTTTCTACCTGTCGTTGACCGACGACCTGATGCGCCTGTTCAACTCGGGTGCCGCCGAATCCCTCATGGGCCGCGGCAACGTGCCCGACGACCTCGCGATCGAGAACAAGATCGTCGGGCGGGCCATCCGCTCCGCCCAGTCGCAGGTCGAGTCGCGCAACGCCGAGATCCGCAAGAACGTGCTGAAGTACGACGACGTCCTCAACCGTCAGCGCGAGGCCATCTACGGTGACCGTCGACACATCCTCGAGGGCGACGATCTGAAGGATCGCAGCCAGAAATTCCTCGAGGACGTCGTCAACGAGGTCATCGACCAGCACACGGGTGACGGCAGTCCCGACGACTGGGACCTCGACGCCCTCTGGACCGAACTGGGCACCCTGTACCCGATCTCGATCACCATCGACGAGGTCATCACCGAGGCCGGCTCGAAGGGCAAGGCGACCCGGGCGTTCCTCGGTCAAGAGATCCTCTCCGACGCCAAGGTCGCCTACGACGCGCGCACCGAGACCCTCGGCGAGCCCGCCATGCGCGAGCTCGAGCGTCGAGTCGTGCTGTCGGTCATCGACCGTCGCTGGCGGGACCACCTGTACGAGATGGACTACCTGAAGGACGGCATCGGTCTCCGGGCCATGGCCCAGCGCGATCCGCTCGTCGAGTACCAGCGCGAGGGCTACGCGCTCTTCCAGAGCATGATGGGGCAGATCCGCGAAGAGACCGTGGGCTTCCTCTTCAACCTCGAGGTCGAGGTACAGGGCCAGGTCGGTGCCGCCGAGGCGCCGGTCATCGCGGCCAAGGGGCTCGAGGCCGAGAAGCAGCCGCAGGCGCAGCTCGCCTACTCGGCTCCCAACATCGACGGCGAGGTCGAGGTGCGCAACCAGCGCGGTCAGCTCGAGAAGGGCGCGACCGCCAAGGCACAGAAGGCCCAAGACGAGGCCGAGCGCTCCGAATCGCCCGAGATCGCCGCGGCACGGGCTGCCGGCGGCCCGGCTGCCCGTCAGACGGATGACGGCAAGGTCGGCGCCTTCGGCCAGAAGACCGGTGGCTCCGAGGCGCCGGTCAACCGGGCCGAGCGTCGGGCGTCCGGCAAGAAGACCCGCTGATCACCTCGTCCGACCGACGATCGATGCGCCCCCGAGCCTGGCTCGGGGGCGCATCGTCTGTCACGAGGGTCTCGGTCGACCGTCAGAGCACGTGCACGGCGGCTGCTCGCCACCGGCTGTCGTAGGTCTCGAGACGGACGGCGACCGCCCGACTGCGACCG
The DNA here is from genome assembly GCF_000878135.1 of Frigoribacterium sp. MEB024. Classification (GTDB taxonomy): domain Bacteria; phylum Actinomycetota; class Actinomycetes; order Actinomycetales; family Microbacteriaceae; genus Frigoribacterium. The sequence continues at coordinate 69,845 of NZ_JXQZ01000017.1, read as the reverse complement.
CGCCCGTGCAGGACGACGACGGATTCGATCACCCCGTCGGCGGGCGAGCTCGACCGGATGCTGCCGATCGTGAACACCGGTCTCTGTGCACGGGTGCCGTGGGCCGATCGGGCCCGGGCCGCCAGGACGACGCGTTTGTGCAGGGTGCGGTAGACGTCCTCGGTGACCCACCGCGAGACCTGGTCGAGTTCACGTGCCCCGGCGAGGATCTCGACGACGCAGCGGACCAGGTTCTCCACGAGCAGGTCCGGATCGTCGGGGAACGGTGATTCGGGCGGGGTGCCGGCCGGTGGGACGGGTCGGACGTGGGATCTGGTGCCGGACGGGCGACCGTCGGGTATGGGGGCCGATACCGGAGCGGTCGGCGCCGCCCGGCCCGGGTCGCCGAGCGGCGGCACGGGCCTCAGGTGCGGGCGAGGTGGTGCTGGGGGCCCGAGGGGCTCGGCAAGGGCGAGGGCGTGGGTGTTCGAGGGCATGGGCAGTCTTCCTGTTCACGTGCGTCCGGGCATGACTAGAAGATATGACATGTGAGATGCCTAAACCAGACCGACTCGACGGTCTGTGGAGAATTCGCCGGCATGCGGTCGTGCTCGGAGGCGACCGACGTCCCCGGACGGGTCGTCGACCTAGACTGAACGGGTGTCGACGCTCAGTGATCTCGTTCTCGCCCAGGGCCTCTCGAGCGAGGTGGACGTCGAATGGCTGCACCTGCTGGTGGGGGACTGGCAGCTGCTCGCCGACCTCGCCTTCGCCGACATCGTGCTCTGGGTGCCCACACAGGCCGGCAGCTTCGTCGCCGTCGCCCACGCGCGTCCGTCGAGCTCGGCCACGCTGTTCTACCGCGACTTCGTCGGACAAGAGGTTCGCCCCGAGTGGCGCGAGCAGATCGAGCAAGCCTTCACGACGACCCGCATCGTCGACTCCGCCGCACCCGACTGGTACGAAGAGACGCCCACGCGCGTCCGGGCCGTGCCCGTGCTCCGGCGCCTGGGGGCCAGCCGACCCGACGTCACCGACGCGCCGATCGCGATCATCACCCGGCACACGAACCTCAGCGAGGCCCGCACTCCGAGCCGCCAAGAGCTGACCTTCAACCAGTGCTCCAACGACCTCTTCGCCATGATCGCCGCCGGTGACTTCCCCGACCTCGGGGCTCCGACGGGCCCGCGACGAGGTGCACCCCGCGCCTCCGACGGGCTGCTCCGTCTCGACGTCGACGGCATGGTGACCTTCGCGAGCCCCAACGGCCTGTCGGCGTTCAACCGCATGGGGTTCGCCGGCGAGCTCGAAGGCGAGTCGCTGGCCGAGGTCACCACCGGACTGCTCGCGGGCAAGCTCGTGATCGACGAGTCCCTGCCGCTGGTCGTCACGGGTCGGGCGCCCTGGCGCACCGACATCGAGGCGCGGGGGGTCACGGTGTCGCTGCGGGCGATCCCGTTGCGTGACCGCGGTGAGCGCGTCGGGGCGATCGTGCTCTGCCGCGACGTGACCGAGCTGCGTCACCAGGAGCGCGAGCTGATCACCAAGGACGCCACGATCCGTGAGATCCACCACCGGGTGAAGAACAACCTGCAGACGGTTGCCTCGTTGCTGCGCATCCAGGCCCGACGCACACGCACCGACGTCGCCCGCGAGGCGCTGACCCAGGCCATGCGCCGCGTGCAGTCGATCGCCGTCGTGCACGACACGCTGTCCGAGGGGCTCAGCCAGAACGTCGACTTCGACACCGTCTTCGACCGGGTGCTCATGCTCATCGCCGAGGTGGCGTCGAGCCACAACACGACGGTCCGCCCCACCATGACGGGCAGCTTCGGTGCCCTGCCGAGCGAGTACGCGACGCCCCTGGCCCTCGCTCTGACCGAACTCGTGACCAACGCCGTCGAGCACGGTCTCGACGGCCGTGACGGCGAGGTCGAGATCGTCGCCGACCGCCGGGCCGAAGAGCTCACGGTCAAGGTGCGCGACAACGGCGTCGGCCTGCCCGAGGGCAAGGTCGGCTCGGGCCTCGGCACCCAGATCGTCCGCACGCTGATCCAGGGTGAGCTCGGCGGCACCATCGACTGGCACACCCTCGTCGGCAACGGCACCGAGGTCACCATCGAGATCCCGTTCCGGTGGCTCACCCAGCCCTGACCTCGTGCGTACCTCCGGACGCGACGAAGCCCGGCACCTGTGATCAGGTGCCGGGCTTCGTCATCGGCCGAGAGGCCGGAGGTCGTCCGCCGGAAGCGGTCGACGAGGGATCAGCTGGCGCGGCGGGCGCGAGCGGCGCGACGCTTGAGCGCACGACGCTCGTCTTCGCTCAGACCGCCCCAGACGCCCGAGTCCTGAGACGTCTCGAGCGCGTACTGCAGGCAGGTCTCGGTGACGGTGCAGCGCCCGCACACGGCCTTGGCCTTGTCGATCTGGTCGACGGCGGGACCCGTGTTGCCGACGGGGAAGAAGAGCTCCGGGTCAGCCTGCAGGCAAGCGGCTTTGTCGCGCCAATCCATCGATGGGTACTCCTTAAAAGTGCAGAACCAGGCACGTCGAAGCGCCTGGTTCGGGATGGGGAAAGAGAAGAATGCGGGAGGCGCGCACCGCAATGTGCGCGTCACTTCGACCTCGAATATGGTCGCATACTGGTACGGCCAAATCAAGGATTTTTCGGAGGCTCACACGTGACCACAGCAGGCCCTGACGGCCCCCGAGACGAGACCGGTCGGTCTGCCGAGGCCCGTCGACCCGCCCTGCTCTGGGTCGTGATCGTGCTCCTCGCGGCCGAGTTCCTGCTCGTCGCCGCGACGGCGGTGTTCCTGCTCGTCGAGCTGCTCGTGGCGCGCCCCGACTCGTATCCCTCGGCCGTCGCGATCTTCGTGCTGACCCTGCTGGCGACCGCCTGGCTGGCGTCCATCGTCGTCGGGACCCTGCGGGGTCGAGCCTGGATCCGTGGAGCGGCGATCGTCTGGCAGGTGCTGCAGTTCGCGGTCGGCATCGGCAGCCTGCAGGGCGTCTTCGCGAACCCGACCATCGGCCTCGCGCTCCTCGTGCCGGCCGTCGCGGTCGTCGTCCTCCTGCTCGTGCCGTCCGTGGTCGCCGCCACCTCGGCCCGCGATCAAGAGCCGCACGTCTACTGACGGTCCTCGAACGCAGGAGGCGCGGTGCCGGCCCCGAGGACCGGCACCGCGCCTCCTGCGTTCGCGTCGACGACAGGCGTCAGTCGAGGCCGAGCTTCTTGCGGAGCGACGCCACGTGCCCCGTCGCCTTGACGTTGTAGAGGGGCAGCTCGACGCCACCCTGCTCGTCGACCACGAAGGTGGACCGGATCGTGCCCGTCACGATGCGGCCGTAGTTGTTCTTCTCTCCGTAGGCGCCGTACGCCTGGTGGACCGTCAGCTCGGGGTCGCTGAGCAGCGGGAAGTTCAGCCCCTGCTCGTCCTTGAACTTCTGCAGCGCGCCGGGCTCGTCCTTCGAGACGCCCAGCACCTGGTAGCCCGAGGACTTCAACGAGTTGATGTTGTCGCGGAAGTCACACGCCTCCGTCGTGCAGCCCGGCGTGGACGCCGCCGGGTAGAAGTACACGATGACCTTCTGCCCCGAGTAGTCGGCGAGCGAGACGGGCGAACCGTTCTCGTCGTCGAGGGTGAACGTCGGCGCGGCAGCGCCCTTCTCGAGCTTCGTGGACATGGTGCTCCGATCTGCGGGCGCCGCGGACGGCGCCGGTGGTTCTGAGTGGGTCAGATCTCATGCTAGTGTTGACCGTCGTTGCGAGAGATCGCAGCACGCACCTCTAGCTCAATTGGCAGAGCAACTGACTCTTAATCAGTGGGTTCTCGGTTCAAGTCCGAGGGGGTGCACGAAAGAATTGGGTCCCCCGTGTTCTGCTTCGCAGAACCGGGGGATTCTTTCGTCGTGTGGGTCTGGTCCGCTCCGCGGACCGCGGCCCACCCTGCACGGGGAGCTAGCCGGGCCCGCCAGGTCGCCGTTGCACGGGGGTGACGTCGCTTCGCTCGTCAGGGGGGTGACGTTGCTTCGCTCGTCAGGGGGGTGACGTTGCTTCGCTCGTCACGGGGTGGACGGGGGACGCCGGCTCGCTCGTCGTGGGGCGGGGAGGAGGTCGCCAGGTCGCTCGATCTACGCTGGGGACATGGAGGGCCGGAGCGACCGCAGGCTGCGGAACACGTCTTGGCCCAGTCGAGCCATGACGGCCCTGGGCATCACCGTGGCCGTAGCCGGGATCGGATTCGTCGTGCTGGCCGTCATCGTCAGATTCGGTGCGGTGTCCACCGACGCCCGGCAGGCGCCCGTGCTGGACCTCCCTGCGACGCCCAGGGTGCTGATCATCGGCGATTCCTACACAGCAGGTTCCGGCGCCTCCGAACCTGCCGTCGACAATTGGGCGGTCCGTGCTGCCGAGGAGTTGGACTGGGACGTCGTCGTCGACGCCGTTCCGGGCAGCGGCTACACGAAGGCGGGTGTTCCGTCGCCGAGTGCGGCTCCGTTCGGTGAGCGGCTGGCCACGCACGCGGGCGTCCGATTCGACCTCATCGTGTTCCAGGGGAGCCAGAACGACGCCACGTCGGCGCCCGGCGTCGTCTCCGCGGCCGTGGTCGACGCCCTCGGCGATGCGCGGACGTGGTGGCCCGATGCCGCCGTCCTCGCCATGGGTCCGTCCGCGCCCCTTCCGGCGGGCCTGGACTACGTCGACGTGTCCCGGACGATCGGCCTTGCCGTGAGAGCGAGCGGAGCGACCTACATCGACGTCGTGGAGCGACGGTGGTTCACCGCAGCCAACAGTGCGGACTTCACCGCCGCCGATGGTCGTCACCTCGACGCCGCAGGCTACGCGTTCCTGGCGGACCGCTTCGTCGGTGTCGTGCGGCAATGCGAAAGCGACCGAGGACGGACGGGACACCCGGCCTGACCGTGTCCAGCGCACTTCGCTCGGGCTGAGCAGCCCTCAGTCGTGGGAGGCTGCGACGGATGCGCGGCTTTCGGTCGGCCCGTCGACGCGTCGTCCCCCGAGAAGGCGTGCGATCTTGTGGCTCGGCTTCTCGACCAAGAAGAAGAAGCCGACGGCCGTCGCCACCGCGACCAGCACGCCCCCGACGATCGCCCACCGCGAGCCGGGGACGAGTGACGCCGCGGCGATCAGGATCGGCTCGTGGACCAGATAGAGGCTGAACGAGATGAGCCCCGCCCAACGGAACGGCTTGGCCGAGAGCAGCCATCTGAGGGGAGCCCACGTCGCAGCCGCCACCAGGACGAGCGTCACACCGATCTCGACGGCCGGTCGTGTCATCCAGAAGAGCCTGTCCGACGAGAAGCTCGGCAACAACAGCCAGTACGACGCGATCAGCGTCAGGGCGAAGGCCAGGATGACACCCCATCGCACGTGCGCCCGCGCGCCCTCCTCGAGGCGACTCGCCAGATCCGGCCACCACTGGGCCAATGCCGTGCCGACGAGGAACAGCGGGAGATAGGACAGGGCCGGTGTCGCGAGGTAGAACCCCCAGGTGGACGCGACGAGTGCGACGCCGATCTGCCCAGCCGGATGGACCGAACGCCCCCACGAGAGGAACCCGGCGAGGAACAGCGAGAAGACGACCTCCCACTGCAGCGACCACAGGGGGCTGATCACCTTCGAGACGCCGCCCAGCAACGTGAGGTCCTGGACGACGGCCAGCGCCGGGTAGTCGACGGCTCGAGCGGCCAACCAGGCACTGGCCTGCGAACCGCGGGGCAGGACGGCCATCAACAGAGCCCCGAGCGCGACCGCCCCGGCGACCGGAAGGTAGAGACGCACCAGACGTGCGGGTAGGTAGGTCCTCCACGTGAACGTGGCCGACTGTGCGGCGAGTCCCAGGACGAAGCCGGACAGGACGAAGAAGAGGTAGACCGCCTCGGTACCTGCCCAGAACAGGTGCACGGGGGTGTTGACCGCCCAGCGCGTCAGTCCTGTGGTGGGGACGTCGGGCGCGTAGTACGGAGCCGCCAGGGACGGTTGCGTGAGGAGGGCGTGATGGGCGACGACCACCAGGGCGGCCAGGCCCCTCAGCCCGTCGAGTGACGTGTGGCGATTCCGTCGCCCCGTCTCGGACGCGACTGCCGAGTGGGAGGGGGCTCGCGTCGACACCGGACAACCATAGGACACCCCCGCGGCCGTCCCCGCAGATCGGGCTACTGGCCGTCGCGGGGGACCTGCGAGGCGGCGTCGCGGCCGGTCACGGGGTAGGGGCCCGTCATGCCCTCACGGAGGCGGGCGGCGGCGAGGATGCGGTCGCGCTGCAGGTGCCAACCGAGCATCAGCAGGGGGATGATCACGACGAGCGACATGACCGTGAACGACCCGATCGGCCAGTCGATCGCCATCAGGACGACGACCGCGGCCAGGAAGGCCAGCGTCAGATAGCTCGTCACCGGCGCACCCGGCAGCTTGAACGAGGGCTCCTTCGCCTTGCCCTGCTTGGCCCACTGACGGAGTCGCATCTGGCAGAGGATGATCGTGCCCCAGGCGGTCAGGATGCCCAGGGACGCGATGTTCAGCACGATCTCGAACGCCGTGTTCGCCCCGACGATGGCGTTCAGCACAACGCCCAGCAGGGTGATGCTCGCGGTCAGCAGGATGCCGCCGAACGGCACCCCGCCCTTCGACATCTTCGTCGTGAACTTCGGGGCCGAGCCGTTCATGCCCATCGAGTGCAGCACGCGGCCGGTCGAGTAGAGTCCCGCGTTCAGGCTCGACAGCGCCGCCGTCACGACCACGAAGTTCATGATCGACCCCGCGATGTCGCCCACCTCGGGGCTGCCGATGCTGCCGAAGAACGTGACGAAGGGGCTCTCGCCGGCCTTGTAGGCCGTGTAGGGCAGCAGCAGCGACAGCAGCACCAGCGACCCGACGTAGAACACCGCGATGCGGATGATGACCGTGTTGATCGCGCGGGGCACGACCTTCTCCGGGTTCTGGGTCTCGCCCGACGCCGTGCCCACCAACTCGATCGCGGCATAGGCGAAGACGACGCCCTGGACCACGATCACGGCCGGCAGCAGTCCGTTCGGCAGGATGCCCGACGACGCCACGAGTCCCCAACCGGTGTCGACCGCGGCACCGTCGTGTGTGACGGGGAAAGCCGCCGCGAGCCACACCACGCCGACCACGAGGAACACCACGAGGGCTGCGACCTTGATGATCGCGAACCAGAACTCCATCTCGCCGAAGACCTTCACGGCCAGCAGGTTGACCGAGAGCACCACGGCGAGGGCCACCAGGGCCAGCAACCAGTCGGGTGCCGCGGTGAACGCCGACCAGTAGTGCAGGTAGAGGGCGACCGCGGTGACGTCGACGATGGCCGTCATGGCCCAGTTCAGGAAGTACATCCACCCGGCCGCGTAGGCGAACTTCTCACCGAAGAACTCGCGGGCGTACGAGACGAACGACCCCGACGACGGGCGGTGCAGCACCAGTTCGCCGAGGGCCCGCAGGATGAAGAACGCGAAGACGCCACAGATCGCGAACACGATCGCGAGAGCCGGACCGGCCGAGGCCAGACGGCCGCCGGCTCCGAGGAAGAGCCCCGTGCCGATCGCCCCGCCGATGGCGATCATCTGCAGCTGACGCGGCTTGAGACCGTGCTGGAAGCCCTCTTGCTCGTGCGAGAAGTCTTGCGGGAGGTGCGTCTCGGTGGAGGCGTCGCCGCCCCCGTTCGTGGGACTCGTCATCGGTCGACCGTAGCCCCTATCGGTTTCGTCCGCATCACCGTCGCGAGACAGGCGAACCCCCAGGAGGCGCGGTGCCGATTCACATGCGGGTAACGAATGGGTGACGATCGACGAGCCCGCAGACATGGGCGACACGCCGGGACGCACCGTGACCGGGGTACACCGGAGGCGTGGTCGGGCCGGTTCGCAATTCGGATGGACGACGGATGTCGGCTACGGTCGTGGAGGCCCGGGAGACCGGGCCCGTCATCATCAGGACGCGCCGACCGATGGTCCGACCAGTTCGGGTTCCGGTCGTCGTACGGTCTGGTGGCGCGAGGGTCCGGTCCCATGACCGACCCGGCGGAGGACAGGTTCGCCCCGTGGTTCCACGGTGGGCTTGAGCCGACACGGTCCGCACGCGTCGTCGACCCGTTCGCCCGACCCGATCGCCGCCGACGGCGAGCCGGCCCGAGCGGCCGGTGCCCCCTCGGCGTGCCTGGAGACACCTGTGACCACTACGCCTGCCGTGCGTGCCCGGAACCTGTACAAGGTGTTCGGCCGCCGACCCAAGGACGCCGTCGCCCGACTCGAGGCGGGTGCCTCCCGCTCGGAGGCCGCAGGCCTCGGCACCGCCGCCGTCATCGACGCGTCGTTCGACGTCCAGCCCGGCGAGATCTTCGTCGTGATGGGGCTGTCCGGCTCGGGCAAGTCGACCCTCATCCGCATGCTGAACGGCCTGCTCGAGCCCACGTCCGGCTCGGTCGAGGTCGCGGGCTCCGCGATCTCGGACGTCCCGGCCAAGCGGCTCCGTGAGGTGCGACGGCAGAACGTGTCGATGGTGTTCCAGCACTTCGCACTGCTGCCGCACCGCACCGTCATCGACAACGTCGCCTATGGCCTCGAGGTGCAGGGGGTCGCGAAGGCGGCTCGTCTGGCGAAGGCTCGGGAGGTCACCGAGATCGTCGGCCTCGCGGGTTGGGAGGACAAGCTGCCGAGCCAGCTCTCGGGCGGCATGCAGCAGCGCGTCGGCCTCGCCCGCGCCCTCGCCGCCGAGACCGACATCCTGCTGATGGACGAGGCGTTCTCGGCCCTCGACCCGCTGATCCGCCGCGAGATGCAGGAGCAGCTCGTCGAGCTGCAGGCGAAGCTCGGCAAGACGATCGTCTTCATCACCCACGACCTGAACGAGGCGATGTTCCTCGGGGACCGCATCGCCGTGATGCGTGACGGCCGCATCGTGCAGATCGGCACGCCCGAGGACATCCTCACCGACCCCGCGAACGACTACGTCGCCCAGTTCGTGCAGGACGTCGACCGGGCCCGGGTCCTCACGGCGGCCAGCGTCATGGAGCCCGCCCGGGCGGTCGTCCCGCTCACGGTCGGCCCGCGGGGCGCCCTGCGGTCACTGCGCGACCTGCAGACCGCCGCCCTGTTCGTCACCGGCCGCGACCGCAAGCTCCTCGGCTGGGTGCGCGACCGACACGTCATGCGCCAGGTCAAGGCGAACGACACCGACCTCGCGGCCATCGTCAACGCCGAGTTCTCGAAGGTCGGGCCCGAGGCGGCCCTCGTCGACCTCTTCGAGCTGGCCGTCGAGAGCCCGCTGCCGATCGCCGTCGTCGACGCCGCCGACCGTCTGCTCGGAGTCATCCCGCGCGTGACCCTGCTCGCGGCGCTCGGCAACGTCGACACGACCACCTCGCCCATCCCCGTGCTCGAGCCCGTCACCCGCATCTCGGACGTCGAGCTCGACGCCACCCTCGAAGGAGCCACCCGATGAACGAGTACCTCCGCATCCCCTTCGGCTCCTGGGTCTCGGACGTCGTCGACTGGATCACCACCAACCTCGGCGGCTTCTTCGACGTCGTCCGCCTGGTCTTCACGTTCTTCTACGAGTGGGTCGCGTACTTCCTGAGCGCGCCTCCGTTCTGGGCGGTCGTCATCGTGATCGCGGCCCTCGCCTTCGTCGCGAAGGGCTGGAAGTTCTCGGTCGGCACGGCCGTCGGCCTGCTGTTCATCGGCACGGTCAACCAGTGGGACAACGCGATGTCGAGCCTCGCCCTCGTGCTCGTCGCCAGCACGCTCGCGATCGCCCTGAGCATCCCCCTCGGCGTGCTCGCCGCGAAGTCGACCGTGGCGTCGCAGATCATCCGGCCCGTGCTCGACTTCATGCAGACGACGCCCGCCTTCGTCTACCTGATCCCGGCCCTGCTGCTGTTCCGCGTCGGCGTCGTGCCCGGCATCGTCGCGACCATCGTCTTCGCGATGGCCCCCGGCGTCCGCCTGACCGAGCTCGGCATCCGCGGGGTCGACAAAGAGGTGGTCGAGGCCGGCCAGGCATTCGGCTCGTCGCCGTGGCGCATCCTGCGTCAGATCCAGCTGCCGCTCGCGAAGCCCAGCATCATGGCCGGCGTCAACCAGGTCATCATGCTCTCGCTGTCGATGGTCGTCATCGCCGGCATGGTCGGCGCGGGCGGGTTGGGCGGCGACATCGTCGCGAGCCTCAACCGCATCGACGTGGGGCTGGGCGCCGAAGCCGGAGTCTCGGTCGTCATCCTGGCGATCGTCCTCGACCGCATGACGGCGGCCCTCGGGTCCGACCGTCGCGGTCGGCGGCTGGCCAGGGCGCAGAACCGCCGGTCCGTTCCTCCGACCCCGGCTCCCGACCGCGCGGAGGCCGAGCAGCCCCTGCCCCCGACCGACCGCCGCGAACCCGCGACGGCCTCGGCCTAGACCCCGACCACCTGCGGGACGGGAGCAACACGTACCCACCCGACCCGCGCCTCCTGCACCACCCGAAAGGACCACATGAAGAAGCGCACCATCGCCGCATCGATCGCCCTCGGCACCACCGCCGTCCTCGGACTGGCCGCCTGCTCGCCTCCCGGCAGCAGCTCGTCGGCCGAGGGCGAGACCCTCGACAACGGCGACCAGGCCGTCGTCGACCTCGCCGTGTTCAACGGCTGGGACGAGGGCATCGCGGCCTCCTGGCTGTGGAAGACCGTCCTCGAGGAGAAGGGCTACACGGTCAACCTCAAGCCGGCCGACGTCGCTCCCGTCTACAGCGGCCTCACGACGGACGACTACGACGTCGTGCTCGACACCTGGCTGCCCACGACCCACGCCTCGTACATCGAGCAGTACGGTGACGACCTCACCGACCTCGGCGCCTGGAACGACGGCGCCAAGCTCGCGGTCGCCGTGAACGAGGACGCCCCGATCGACTCGCTCGACGAGCTGGCGGCCAACGCCGACCTGTTTGGTGGCAAGATCGTCGGCATCGAGCCGGGGGCGGGCCTCACCGCCGCGGTCCAGGACGAGACGATCCCGACCTACGGCCTGGACTACATGCAGCTGCAGACCTCGTCGACCGCCGCCATGCTCACCGAGCTGAAGAGCGCGACCGATGCGGGCGAGAACATCGCGGTGACGCTCTGGAGCCCCCACTGGGCCTACGACGCCTTCCCGATCAAGGACCTCGCCGACCCCGAGGGCACCCTGGGCGACGCCGAGGGCATCCACTCCTTCGGCGGGAAGAGCTTCACGGCGAACTTCCCGCAGCTGACCGAGTGGCTGCAGGGCTTCGACATGGACACCGAGACCCTGTCCTCGCTCGAGAACGCCATGTTCAACGGTGACGAGGTCGACGGCGACGACTACGCCCCCGTCGTCGAGAAGTGGATCTCCGAGAACCAGGACTACGTCGACGGCCTCACCAGCTGATGCGATCCCGGCACGACGTCGCCCCGGCCGAGCCCCGCTCGACCGGGGCGACGTCGTGCCGGGCGACCGGCGGGGTGCCGGGACCGGGACCCGTCGGTGGGTGACGCAGCCGGGTGAAACCACAGCCGGACGACATCCGACGCACAGGCAACCCCGAGGTCACACCCCGGGAGGCGCGGGTAGCGTCGTCGACGGACGTCACCGAGACGCCCCCGCAGCACCCGCACCTGCAGCACGAGAGGCACCAGACGTGAGCACCACCGCACCGACCGACGTCCTGAGGAGAATGGCCCGCGTCATCACGCGCACCATCTCGTCCGACCTCGTCCAGGTGTCGACCCCCGACCGCGTGCTCGGCCACGTCCGGGCCGAGCAGGGCACGTTCGTCGCGCTGCGCGGCGCCGACCCCCGCTGGGGCGAGGTCGTCGGGCGGTATCCCTCCGAGGGGCTCGCCCTCGAGGCCCTGCGGCAGCGCAAGCGCTCGATCTGATCAACCGCCGCGCCGGGCCGTCCTCGGTCAGGCCGGACGAACGCCCGGGAGCCTACCCACCGACGCCGGCGAAGAACGACGTGAGCCGGCGCGTGATCCGATCGTGCGCCTCCTCGTCCGAGATGGTGGCCGAACCGTCGCCCGACTGCTCGCCGTAGCTGCCGAACTGCGCGTGGTTCGACCCGTCGATCTCGACCACCGACGCGCTGCCCGGCAGCATGTCGCGGTACGTCGCGATCTTCGCCGGGGTGCTCAGGCCGTCCTCGGAACCCCCGACGCTCAGGACCGCCAGCTCGTCGTCGTCCGAGAGGTCGGTGGTCGCGCAGTACGAGCCGAGGAGCACCAGCGCGTCCACCGCCCGGTCGTCGGCGGCGTACTGACAGGCGCGCACGCCGCCGAGCGAGTGGCCACCGACGGCCCACGTGTCGACCTCGGGGGCGAGGTCGGTGAAGGTCGACAGCGGACGGGGGTCGAGGATGCCGAACCCGAGAGTGGGTCGTTCGACGACGACGGTGACGCCGGTGGCGACGAGCCCCGCGAAGGTCTGCTCGTAGGCCTGCGGGTCGACCCGGGCGCCGGCGACGAAGACGAGACCCTGGCCGGTGGCGGTCGTCTCGGCCGGTCGCATCACGACCGTGTCGGGCCTGCTCGTCACCTCGACCCGGTCGTCGGCGGACACCGAGGCGAGCGAGGCGGCCGTCGCCGACATCGGCGTCTTGGCCCAGACGAAGAACCCCGTGGCGGCGAGCACCACGACCGCGAACAGCCCGAGGGCCACCCCCTTGAGCACGCGTCGTCGTCGTGACCGGTGACGCACGGGCGTCGACGGCATGGCGGACTCGTGACGGGAAGCTGTGGATCGTCTCACCGTTCCATCGTCCCAGGGTCGAGCCGGGACGGAGCCGTGCGTCATGCGTCAGGCTCGGGGGATGCCCTGGATACAACTCGTCATCTCGCTCGTCGCCGCCGTCGTCCTCACCTTCGTCGTCTCGGCCGTGGTCGGTGCGGTCGTCGGAGTGGTCGCGAAGCGCAAGGAGTGGGCGCAGGCGTTCGTGAAGCGCATGCGTCGCCCGTTCCGCGCGACGCTGCTCGTCGTGCTGCTCGTCATCGCCCTGACCACGTCGTTCGACTCGCTGCTGCCCGCGGACTACCCGGGGGAGGGCTGGGTCTCGCAGTCCTTCCGGTGCGCCATCATCGTCGTCGTGGCCTGGTTCGTGGGTGCCCTCGCGATCTTCTTCGAGGACCTCGGTCTGTCGCGCTACCGGGTCGACACCCCCGACAACCGGGTGGCCCGTCGCGTCCGGACGCAGGTGCTCATCCTGCGCCGGTTGACCGTGGCCCTGATCGTGATCCTCGCCGCGGGCACCGTGCTGCTCGGGTTCCCGGGCGTCGAGGCGGTGGGCGCGAGCGTCCTCGCCAGCGCGGGACTGGTCTCGGTCGTCGCGGGCCTCGCGGCTCAGTCGACGCTGGCCAACGTCTTCGCCGGCATCCAACTGGCCTTCAGCGACGCGATCCGCATCGACGACGTCGTCGTGGTCGAGGGGCAGTGGGGCCTGATCGAGGAGATCACGCTCTCGTACGTGGTCGTGCACGTCTGGGACGACCGCCGACTCGTGCTGCCGTCGACCTACTTCACGACCACGCCGTTCGAGAACTGGACGCGGCGCAACAGCGAGCTGCTCGGCGCGGTCGAGTTAGACCTGGACTGGCGGGTCGACCCGGGCGCCATGCGGAAGGAGCTCGACGTGATCCTCGCCGGCACCGACCTCTGGGACGGACGCACCAAGGTGCTGCAGGTCACGGACGCGCAGGCCGGCTACGTGCGCGTCCGCGTGCTGGTCACGGCGAAGGACGCCCCGACCCTGTTCGACCTGCGCTGCCTCGTGCGCGAGGACCTCATCGCCTGGCTGCACGCGAAGAGCCCGCAGTCGATCCCGCGGACGCGGGTGCAGATGGTCGAGGCCGAACCGGTGCCGACCGGGCGGGCTCCCCGCTCGACGTCGGACGCCTCCGGTCTGTTCAGCGGCGACAACGCGGACTCCGAGCGCACCGCGCTGTTCACGGCCGCCATCCCGATCCACGACATCGCCGAGTACGAGGCCTCGCTCGGTGCCGAGGCGGAACACGACCCGCACGTCGCGGGCCGGCCCGGGGGCCCGCCCGTCGGCCGTCCCGACGGCGACCCTGCCGGGCCGACGCCCGGCGTCGACGGGCGTCGCTGAAGCGACCACACGGACGAGGAGGCGCGCCCCGCCAGAGCGGGACGCGCCTCCTCGGTGTCTCGGCGGACGTCAGTCGTCGTCGTTCGCGGCCTCGATGACGTTGCCCACGGCGATCGCGGTGGACGCCGCCCAGCTGATCGCCATGAGGGCGAGGCGCCAGTCACGCGGCCCGGCGCTCAGGCTCTTGAGGAGGCTGATGCCGGAGAAGATCGCGCTGATGATCGCGCCGTTGAAGAGGAATTTGCGCACGGTGGGGCTCCCAGGGGTCGTTTCGACCACGGTACCGCGTGACGTCGCACGAGTCCGGGTGGGGGTAAGTTGAGCTGCCCGGCGTCCCGTGCCGGTGCGTCCCGCGGTCGAAGGAGAATGCCGTGCGCACTGCCGTGCTCGGAGGACTGTTCGTGGCGCTCGGCCTCGTGGCCGTCGTCACCGGAGTCCTGACCGGCGACGAACTCCTCGCCCTCGTCGAGCGGGTCGCGCCCGTGCTGGGGTTCGTCGTCGGCCTCACGATCGTCGCCGAGTTGGCAGCGGAGGCCGGCCTCTTCGCCTGGTTGGCGTCCGCCTCGGCCCGGCTCGCCGGAGGCCGGGTGTTCGTGTTGTGGCTCCTGGTCGTGGCGCTCGCCGTGCTCTGCACGGTGTTCCTCTCGCTCGACACGACGGCCGTGCTGCTCACGCCGGTGGTCGTGATCGTCGCTCGGCACGCGGGCCTGCCGCCGATGCCGTTCGCCCTGACCACGGTGTGGCTGGCGAACTGCGCCTCGATGCTGCTGCCGGTCTCGAACCTCACCAACCTGCTCGCCCTGCACGAGCTGGGGTCGCCGGCCCCCGTGCAGTTCGCCGCCCTCGTCGCGCCGGCCGCCGTGGTGGGCGTCGTCGTCCCGGTCGTGGCGATCGGACTGCGCTACCGCCGTCAGCTGGTCGGCCGGTTCGAGGCGCCGTCGTCCGAGCCCGTGGCCGATCGCGTGCTCTTCGGCGTCGCCGCGGTCGCGACGGGACTGCTCGTGCCGGCCCTGGTCTCGGGCGTCGAGGTGTGGATCCCCGCGGCCGTCGCGGCGCTCGTGCTCGTCGTGGCCACGGCCGTGCGGCGCCGGGGCGTCCTGCGGATCGGGCTGGTGCCGTGGGGCACCCTGCTCTTCGCCGGCGGGCTCTTCCTCGTCGTCGAGGCCGCCCATTCGCTCGGCCTCGCCGACCTGCTCGGTGCCGTGGTGGGCACGGGTGACCAGCTGCCCGACCTGCTGCGGCTCGCGGGCGGCAGCGCCGTCGCCGCGAACGTCGCGAACAACCTGCCGGCCTACCTCGCCCTCGAACCGGTCGCCGGATCACCGTTGCGGCTCGTGGCCGTGCTCGTCGGGGTGAACATCGGCTGCCTCGTCACGCCCTGGGCCTCGCTCGCGACGCTGCTCTGGCACTCCCGGTTGTCGTCGATGGGCGTCGAGGTCGCGTGGGGACGGTTCGTGCTCGCGGGGCTCGGGGTGGCGGCGGTCGCCGTGCCGCTCGCGGTCGTCGCGACGGTCCTGGTCGTCTGAGGGGGCCGGTCGACGGCGCCCGACGTGGGTGTGGTCGCCAGGTGACGACGCGCGAAGGCGAGCGTCCGCCTCAGCTGGCCGAGCCGCGCCTCCTCGTCCCCGGCGGTGTGCACCTCGGCGGCGACGACGCCGGACCAGCCCGACCGGGCCAGATGGGTCAGGACCTCGGCGACCGGCTGCGTGCCGTCGCCCGGTACGAGGTGCTGGTCGTGCAGCCCGCCCGGCCGGGACGACACGACGCCGTCGGTCAGGTGGACGTGGCGCAACCGGGGCCCGAGCGCCAGGGCGAGGTCGAGTGCGTCGCGACCGGCGACGGCGGCGTGCGAGAAGTCGAGGGTGGCCGCGTCGACGTCGGTCGCCACGGGGTCGGGCCCGGGGCGGTAGGCGTCGAACCCCACCGGCCCGAACCGGAGGGGGAACATGTTCTCGACCGCCAAGGTGACGCCCGTCTCCGCGGCGATCTCGCGGACGACGTCCACGAATCGGGCCGCGAACGACCTCTGCCAGACGAACGGCGGGTGGACGACGACGGTCGAGGCGCCCAGCTCGCGGGCCAGCTCGGCCGACCGGCGGAGCTTGTCGACGTGGTCCCGGCCGAAGGCGAAGTGCGCGACGGGCAGCACGGGGGCGTGCACCGAGAGCACGGGCAGGCCCCAGCGCGCGGTCGCCGCACGGAGCAGGTCGGCGCGCCGGGTCGTCCGGTCGGCCGTCACCATCACCTCGACCCCGTCGAAGCCGGTGAGCCGAGCGAGCCGGAAGGCCTCGTCGGTCGACAGCGGGAAGACGCAGGACGTGCTCATTCCGACCGTGATCACGCGGCCAGGCTACGACCGGTGCGGCAGAGCGGCGTCGACCCCGCGGTGAACAGTGCGGGAACGGCGGACTACAGCCAGTCGCGGCGCTTGAACTGCCACCAGAGCAGGCCGCCGATCGCCACGATCAGCACGCACGACGTGACGAAGCCCGCGGGGGACTGGAACCCCGGGTACGGCACGTTCTGCCCGTAGAACCCCGTGATCGCCGTGGGGACCGCGATGATGGCGGCCCAGCTCGTCACCTTCTTCATGATCAGGTTCATGCGGTTGGACTGCAGGTTGAGGTTCGTGTCGAGGATGGTCGAGACGAGGTCGCGCAGCGAGTCGTTCTGCTCGGCCACGCGCAGCACGTGGTCGTAGACGTCCTGGAAGTACGGCTGCATGTCGGCGTCGACCTCCTTCAGGTCTCGGCGCAGCAGGGTGTTCAGCACCTCGCGCATCGGCGACGCCACCCGCCGCAGCTGGACGAGGCTCTTGCGCAGGGCGAAAGAGCGCTTCTGCACGTCGATGGTGCGGGGCGCCGGGTCGAAGAGGTCGTCGGCGATGCCCTCGATCTCGTCGTCGAGCGCGTCCGTGGCGTCGAAGTGCCGGTCCACGACGCAGTCGAGCAGCCCCCAGAGGAAGTACGAGACGCCGTGCGACGCCAGGTCGCGGTTCTGGTCGAAGGTCGCCTGCAGCCGGGCGACGTCGAACTCGGGATGATGGATCGTCACGAGGGCGCGCTCGGTGATGAACGCCTTCACCTCGCTCGTGTCGAGCACGCCGCTGGCACGGTCGAAGCGCACGTCGTAGAGCGCCGTGAACAGATGGTTGTCGTAGCGGTCGATCTTGGGCCGCTGTCCGTCCTGCAGGGCGTCCTCGACGGCGAGCTCGTGCAGGCCGAGCTCGTCCTCGAGCGCGGCGAGGTCACCGGCGGTCGGGTCGGTGAGATCGATCCACACGTGGCAGCCGTCGGTCTCGAGGTGGTCGCTCACCTCGTGCAGCGGGAAGTCGTGGGCGATCAGCTCGCCCGCGCGATAGGCGCGCGTGACGATGGTCGTGTCGGACTGGTCGCCCTCGTCGGCGGTGCCGTGGGGCCCCTCGGTGCGCGGGGGACGGGTGTCGGTCATGAGGCGCATGCTATTCCCGTGACCTCGTACACGAAGCAGCGTGCCGACGCCCCCGCCGGGTTCTTCGAGGCCGAGGCGGCCGGGCTCGCCTGGCTCGCCGAGGCCACGCCCCGAGGAGGCGCGCGCACGGTGGGCGTGCAGTCCGCGTCGCCGGGGCGCATCGACCTCGATCCCGTGCACGAGGTCCGACCCACGGCCGAGGCCGCCCGGGCATTCGGCGAGGCGCTCGCGGTGACCCACGCGAGCGGCGCGGACGCGTTCGGCGCGCCTCCTCGGGGGTGGACGGGCCCGTGCTTCATCGGCAGCCGATCGATGACCGTGCGACCGAAGGCGACCTGGGGCGTCTTCTACGCCGAACAGCGGGTCCTGCCGTACGCCCGCGTCGCCGTCGAGGCGGGCAGCCTCGACCGGGCGGGCCTCGAGGTCGTCGAGCGGGCGTGCCGCGTCGTCGCCGACGGTGCCTTCGACGACGACGTCCCGCCGGCTCGCCTCCACGGCGACCTGTGGGCCGGCAACGTGCTCTTCGACGGCGGGGGAGTCGTGCTGATCGACCCGGCGGCCCACGGCGGGCACCCCGAGACCGACCTGGCGATGCTGGCGTTGTTCGGCTGCCCGCACCTCGACGACGTGCTGGCCGGCTACGAGACGCGCTCGCCGCTGGGGGAGGGATGGCAGGGTCGCGTGCCGCTGCACCAGCTGCATCCGCTGGCCGTGCACGCCGCCGGTCACGGGCCGAGCTACGGCGTGGCGCTGGTGCGGGCCGCCGAGGCGACCCTGCGCCTCGTCTGACCGGCGCCGCAGAGGGGTACGCCGGCCGCCAGGGGGCGTCTGGGCGCCGCTGATAATCTGGCCGTCCCGCGTCCGTGCGGGCGATCCGACAGGAGCTGACCCACCCCCATGCCTGACACCCCCGCACGCTACGGCTTCGTCGTCGTCTCCAACCGCCTCCCCGTCGACCGGGTCGTCGCCGACGACGGTTCGGCGTCCTGGCAGCACTCGCCCGGGGGTCTCGTCACCGCCCTCGAGCCGGTCATGAAGGCCAACGACGGTGCGTGGGTGGGCTGGGCGGGACAGCCCGACCTCGAGTTCGAGCCCTTCGAGGCGGACGGGATCGAGATCGTCCCCGTGCCGCTCAGCGCCGACGAGGTGCAGCGCTACTACGAGGGCTTCAGCAACGACACGCTGTGGCCGCTCTACCACGACGTCATCGCGGCACCGACCTACCACCGGGTCTGGTGGGAGTCCTACGTGCAGGTCAACCAGCGCTTCGCCGACCGGGCCGCCGAGATCACCGAAGAGGGCGGCACCATCTGGGTGCAGGACTACCAGCTGCAGCTCGTGCCGAAGATGCTGCGCGAGGCCCGACCCGACGTCACCATCGGGTTCTTCAACCACATCCCGTTCCCGCCGCTCGGCATCTTCTCGCAGCTGCCCTGGCGGCAGCAGATCGTCGAGGGCCTGCTCGGCGCCGACGTCATCGGCTTCCAGCGGGCCGACGACGCGTCGAACTTCTCGCGCGCCGTCCGACACCTGCTCGGCTACTCGACGACGCGCCCCTACATCGAGGTGCCGGTCGACGACGAGTCCGCGCCGGTGTCGCGCCGCGGCACGAAGGTGCGCCGGGTGCTGGCGAAGCACTTCCCGATCTCGATCGACGCCGCCAGCTACGAACAGCTCGCCGCCCGACCCGACGTCCAGGCCAGGGCCCGCGAGATCCGCGAGGGCCTCGGCAACCCCAAGACGATCATGCTCGGCGTCGACCGTCTCGACTACACCAAGGGCATCCGGCACCGCATGAAAGCCTTCGGCGAGCTGCTCGCCGACGGTCGGCTCAGCGTCGAGGACGCCACGCTCGTGCAGGTCGCGAGCCCGAGCCGCGAGCGGGTCGAGACGTACAAGCAGCTGCGCGACGAGATCGAGTTGACCGTCGGCCGCGTGAACGGCGACTACGGCACCATGAGCCACACGGCCATCAGCTACCACCACCACGGTTACCCCCGTGAAGAGATGGTGGCGCTGTACCTCGCCGCCGACATCATGCTGGTCACGGCGCTGCGCGACGGGATGAACCTGGTCGCGAAAGAGTACGTGGCGGTTCGTCGCGACAACGACGGCGTGCTCGTGCTCAGCGAGTTCGCCGGCGCGGCCGACGAGCTCAAGAGCGCCCTGCTGATCAACCCGCACGACATCGGCGGCCTCAAGAACACGATCATGCGTGCCGTCGAGATGCCCAAGCGGGACCGCACCACGCGCATGCGGGCTCTCCGCCGCCGCGTGCTCGAGAACGACGTGGCCAAGTGGTCGGCGTCCTTCCTCCAGGCCCTCGAGAACGTGCGACCGGGGCAGCAGATCACCCCGGCCCCGGCCTCGGCCTCGGACGCGACGGGCGGCGACGCCTCGTGACCGGTTCCGACTCCCTGGCGCTCAGCGACGCGCTCGGTCGCCTCGCGACGACCCCGCGCCTCCTCGTGGCCCTCGACTTCGACGGCACCCTCGCCCCCGAGGTCGACGCGCCCCTGCAGGCCCGGGCGCTGCCCGCGGCCCTGGACGCGATCACGCGCCTGTCGGCCCTCGACCAGACCACCGTGGCCCTGGTGTCCGGGCGCGACCTCGCCTCGCTGGTCGAGGTCAGCCAGACCCCCGACGAGGTGCTGCTGGTCGGCTCGCACGGCATCGAGGTCCGGATCGACGGTCACGAGACCTCCTTGAGCGACGACGAGCGGGCTGCCCGCGCGCGCCTGTCCGACGCCGTCCACGGTGCGGCCGAGGGGCGTGAGGGCGTCTTCGTCGAAGAGAAGCCCGCTGGCCTCGCCCTGCACACGCGGCTCGCGGACGCCGCGACGACCGAGGCCGTCCACGGTGCCGCCCGCGAGGCCGTCGGTGCGCTCGGCGGCATGCACGAGCGGATCGGCAAGAACGTGCTCGAGTTCGCCGTCCGGGCGACCGGCAAGAATGACGGCATCGACCGACTCCGTGAAGCCGTCGAGGCCACGGGCGTCCTCTACGCGGGGGACGACGTGACGGACGAGGACGGCTTCCGAGCGCTCGGCCAGGGCGACCTGTCGATCAAGGTCGGCCCGGGAGAGACAGGGGCGATGCACCGCGTCGCGGACCCCGCCGCGATGGCCGACCTGCTCGTCGAACTGGCCGGTCTGCGTGAGCACCTGGGGCATGCCTGACCCCGCATGTCTTGCACGGGTGTGATGATCCGGTCTGAGCATTCCCAGGCGACCGCAAGGTAGTCTGGACTCTCCGCCGCGACTCCCCGCCGCCGCTCAGCCGAGCCGGTTCGACGAGGTCGCCAGCCGACGGAGGTCGCCGTGATCGTAGTCCTGACAACGTTCGCCGTGGCGGCCGTCGTCGTGGCCTGCGTCGGAGGGCGACTCGGTCGATCGCTCTTCCTCTGGGCGTCCGTCGTGCCCTTCGTCGCCTTCGTCTTCACGGCGTTCCAGGGGCCCGCGGTGCTGTCGGGTGAGGTTCCCACCGAGGCCGTGCCCTGGATCCCGCAACTCGCCATCTCGCTCACGCTGCGCATGGACGTGCTCGCCTGGGTGCTCGCGCTGGTCGTGACCGGCGTCGGCGGCCTCGTGCTCGTCTACTGCGCCCGGTACTTCGAGCGCGACGAGGCCGGTCGAGCTCGGTTCGCGGCCGTGCTCGTGGCCTTCGCGGGGGCCATGTACGGCCTCGTGACGAGCGACGACGTCTTCGTCCTGTTCGTTTTCTGGGAGGCCACGAGCGTCTTCTCGTACCTGCTCATCGGGCACTACACGGCGAAGCAGGCGAGCCGCGGTGCCGCGTTGCAGGCCCTCATCGTCACGACCGCGGGCGGGCTGGCGATGCTCGTCGGCCTCGTGATCCTCGCCGTCCAGGGCGGCACCAGTTCGCTGTCGCAGCTCGTCGAGCAGCCGCCCACCGGCACGGTGGTCACGGTGGCCGTCGTGCTCGTGCTCGTCGGGGCCCTCTCGAAGTCGGCACTGGTGCCGTTCCACTTCTGGCTGCCGGCCGCCATGGCCGCACCGACGCCGGTCAGTGCTTACCTCCACGCCGCGGCGATGGTCAAGGCGGGCATCTACCTCGTCGCCCGGCTCGCGCCCGGCTACCACGACCAGCCCGGCTGGCAAGAGATCATCGTGACCGTCGGGGTCGTCACGATGGTCCTGGGCGGCTACCGCGCCCTCCGCCAGCACGACCTGAAACTCGTCCTGGCCTACGGCACGGTGAGCCAGCTGGGCTTCCTGACGATCGTGGTCGGTTTCGGCACCCGCGACGCGGCCCTCGCCGGGCTCGCCCTGCTGGTCGCCCATGCCCTGTTCAAGTCGACGCTCTTCCTCGTGGTGGGGGTCATCGACCACCGGGCGGGCACGCGAGACCTCCGCAAACTGTGCGGGCTGGGTCGCCAGGCGCCCGTCCTCCTCGTGGTGACCATTCTCGCCCTCGCGTCCATGGCCGGCGTGCCGCCCACCTTCGGCTTCGTCGCGAAGGAGGCCGTCTTGACGGCACTCTACGACGACGCCGTGACCGGCTCGGCCTGGGGCGTGATCGCGCTGGTGGGTGTGGTCGTCGGGTCGATCCTGACCACCGCGTACAGCCTGCGTTTCCTCTGGGGGGCCTTCGGGCGCAAGAAGGGCGTCGAACCGGTCGACTTCGTCCGCGAGCACGTGGACTTCCTCGCGTCGCCGATCGTCCTGGCCGTCGCCGGTGTGGTCCTCGGTCTGGTCTCGTACCAGGTCGGCCCGGTGTTCGCGCGCTACGCCGACACGCTCCCCGCCTCACCGGGCGAGCACGAGCCGTACTACCTGGCGCTGTGGCACGGAGTCGAGCCCGCGCTCGGTTTCACCGCGATCTCGCTCGTCGTCGGCGGCCTGCTGTTCTGGCAGCGTGACCGGGTGTCGCAGGTGCAGAAGGCCGTCTCGTTCCTGCCCCGCGCCTCCGACGGGTACGTGCGCATCATGGCGACCATCGACCGCACGGCGTCACGGACGACCGCGACGACGCAGCGCGGCTCGCTGCCGTTCTATCTCGCGACCATCCTCGTCGTGTTCATCGCCTCGTCGGCGGTGACGCTGGCGCTCAACAGCGACTGGCCGACCACCGCCGTGCTCTGGGACTACCCCGCGCAGCTCGCCATCGGCGGGTTGATGATCATCGGCGCCATCGCCTCGGCGCTGTCGAACAAGAGGTTCCAGGCCGTGGTCCTCGTCGGCGTGACCGGCTACGGCATGGCCGCGCTCTTCGCCCTGCACGGGGCCCCCGACCTGGCCTTGACGCAAGCCCTGATCGAGACCATCACCCTCATCGCGTTCGTCCTCGTGCTGCGTCGGCTGCCGGCCCGCCTGGGCGAGCGGAACGGGCGCACCCACCGCGCGATCCGGGCCGTCATCGGCGTCTCGGTCGGCTCCGTCATGGCCGCCATCGCCGTCGTCGCCCTCGGGGCGCGTTCGATCCCCACCATCTCCGGCGCCTTCCCCGATCTCGCCGTCGACGGTGGCCACGGCCGAAACGTCGTCAACGTGACGCTCGTCGACATCCGCGGGTGGGACACCATGGGCGAGATCGCCGTCCTCATCGTCGCTGCCACGGGCGTGGCGAGCCTCGTCTTCCTGACGTCCCGCGCCGACGTCCTGCCCCGGCCCGAGCGACGCACGCGCGCGCAGCGCTTCCTGGCACGGGTGCGACCCGTGCGCGAGCCGGCCCCGGTCGTGCCCGCCGGCGGGGCGACGGCACAGATCGGCGACAGCACCGAGGGCGACCGGCGCGCCTGGCTGTTGGCCGGGCGCAAACTCGCTCCGCAGAACCGGTCCATCCTGCTCGAGGTCGTCGTCCGGCTGATCTTCCACGCCATCATCGTCGTCTCGATCTACCTCCTCTTCGCCGGTCACAACCTGCCCGGCGGCGGCTTCGCCGGCGGTCTGGTCGCGGGCTTCGCCTTCGTGGCGCGGTACCTCGCCGGCGGGCGGTACGAACTCGGCGCGGCCGCACCCCTCGACGCCGGCAAGCTCTTGGGCGCCGGTCTGCTCACGGTCGCCGCGACGGCACTCGTCCCGCTCTTCTTCGGCGTCGACGCCCTCACGTCGACCTGGTTCGAGGCCGAGGTGCCGCTGCTCGGCCACGTCGAGTTCGTCACGTCGACGTTCTTCGACGTCGGCGTCTACCTCGTGGTCGTCGGACTGGTCCTCGACGTGCTCCGCAGTCTCGGAGCCGAGGTCGACCGTCAAGAAGAAGAGGACGCGTTCGGCCACCCGAGCGAGGTGTCCGAACCCGAAGAGGAGCCGCTCCCCGTGTCCGTCGCCGGTACGTCCCCGACCGAGCGGGGGCGCGCATGAGCGTCTCCCTCGTCCTGATCGTCGTCATGGCCGCGCTCTACGCCTGCGGCGTCTACCTGCTGCTCGAGCGCAGCATGACCCGGGTGCTGCTGGGCTTCCTGCTCGTCGGCAACGCCACGAACATCCTCATCCTGCTCATGTCCGGGCGACGCGGCGCGGCTCCCGTGGTCGACGGACAGGCCGATCCGGCCGACTTCGCCGACCCGCTGCCGCAGGCCTTCGTGCTGACGGCCATCGTCATCACCTTCGGCATCTCGGCCTTCATGCTCGCGCTGATCTACCGGTCGTGGCGACTCGCCCAGGGCGACACCCTCGCGGACGATGCCGAAGACCTCGAGATCGGACGTCGAGGCGTCCCGGCCGAAGAAGAGTCCGAGCAGGGCGACGGCGACGACGAGGCCGGTGGTGACAGCGAGTTCGGCAGCCGGGCCGAAGCGGCCGTCCCGGCCGACGATCGGCGGGCGAGCGACGACCGTCTGCCCCACGGCGACCGGCCCCACCACGACGAGAAAGGGCACCGAGCATGACCACCAGCTACCTCGTGCCGCTCGTCGTCCTGATCCCGCTGCTCGGTGCGGCGGCGGCACTGATCGCGGGTCGGCGGCCCCGGCTGCAGGCCGTCGTCTCGATCGTCGCCCTGGCCCTCGTCGTCGTGATCAGCCTCGTGCTGCTCGTCGTCGTGGACACGCAAGGAGCGATCGCCGTGCAGGTGGGCGGTTGGCAGGCGCCGTTCGGCATCACGCTCGTCGTCGACCGTCTCGCCTCGCTCATGCTCAGCATCTCGTCGATCGTCCTGCTGGCGGTGTTCGTGTTCTCGGTCGGGCAGGGCCAGGCCGACGGTGACGGCGAGGCCCCGGTCTCGATCTACAACCCGACCTACCTCATCCTCGCCACGGGCGTCTTCAACGCCTTCATCGCGGGTGACCTCTTCAACCTCTACGTGGGCTTCGAGATCCTCCTGGTGGCCAGCTACGTGCTGATCACCCTCGGCGGCACCGAGCAGCGCATCCGGGCCGGCGTGGTCTACATCGTCGTCAGCCTGGTCTCGTCCGTGCTGTTCCTCGCGTCCATCGCGATGATCTACGGCGCGCTCGGCACGGTCAACATCGCCGACATCGCCCAGAAGATGGACACCATCCCGCCCGACGTGCAGACGATCATCCACGTCATGCTGCTGACGGCGTTCGGCATCAAGGCCGCCATCTTCCCGCTGTCGTTCTGGCTGCCGGACTCGTACCCGACCGCTCCGGCCCCCGTGACCGCCGTGTTCGCCGGGTTGCTGACGAAGGTGGGCGTGTACGCCATCATCCGCACCGAGACGGTGTTGTTCGTCGAGAGCAACGTCAACGTCTACCTGTTGATCATCGCCTTGCTGACGATGATCGTGGGCATCCTCGGAGCGGTGGCCCAGGCCGACATCAAGCGTCTGCTCTCGTTCACGCTGGTCAGCCACATCGGCTACATGATCTTCGGGATCGCCCTCGGCACCGTCGAGGGTCTGGCAGCGACCATCTACTACGTCGTGCACCACATCACGGTGCAGACCACGCTCTTCCTCGGTGCGGGATTGATCGAACGGCGAGGCGGCACGGCGTCGATCACCCGGCTGGGTGGTCTGCTCAAGGCGGCGCCGATCGTGGCCGTCCTCTTCTTCATCCCGGCGCTCAACCTCGGCGGCATCCCGCCGTTCTCGGGTTTCATCGGCAAGGTGGCGCTCTTCGAGGCCGGCGCCCGGCTCGACGATCCGCTCGTGTACGTCCTCATCGGAGCCGGGGCGCTCACGTCCCTCCTCACGCTCTACGCCCTCATGCGTGCCTGGAACCTCGCGTTCTGGCGTCCCAAGGCCGACGTCGACGACCACGAGTCGCCCTTCACCGAGCATCTCGAGGAGGCCCCGGGGCGGGTGGCCGTCCAACAGCGTCGCACCAACCCCCGCACCATGGTGGGCGCGACCGCCGGCATGGTGCTCGTCTCGCTCGCCCTCACCTTCGCCGCCGGCCCGCTCTACGGCGTCGCCGAACGGGCGGCCGGTCGGGTGTACGGGTCGAACGACTACGTGCAGACGGTCTTCCCGGGCGGCCGGGGCGAGACGACGTCCGACCCGTCGTCGCCCGAGCCCGAACCGGCCTCGGACTCCGCCGACGAGGGGAGCACCCCGTGACCGGTCGTCCCACGCGCGGCGAGGTCGGCCGCAGCCTCGCCCGTCAGCTTCCCCTGCTCGTCGGGCTGGTCGTCCTCTGGATGGCCTTGTGGAACCAGTTCACCGTCCTGGCCTTCGTCACCGGCGTGGCCGTGGCTCTGCTCGTGACCCGGGTGTTCTTCCTGCCGCCGGTCGAACTGAGCGGCCGGTTCAACCTCTGGTACGCCGTGGTCTTCCTGGCGCACTTCGTGGTCGACCTGGTGCGCGCCTCCGTCATCGTCGCCTGGCAGGCCGTGCGTCCTCGTGGGGTGACCTCGAACGCCATCGTCGCCGTCCAGCTGCACACGAGGTCGGACTTCATCATGACCCTGGTCGCCGAGGCGATCTCGCTCGTTCCCGGGTCGCTCGTGGTCGAGGCCGACCGCGAACGGTCGATCCTCTACCTGCACGCCCTCGCCGTCGAGGACGTCGCCGGCGTCGAGGACGTCCGTGACGGCGTCCTGGTCGTCGAGGCCCGCCTCGTCCGGGTGCTCGGCAGCGACGACGACCGTCGTCGCATCGCCGACGGCACCCCGGCCGCCGCCGAGGTCCACGAACCGATCAGCCCGTCCTCGTCCCACGAAGGAGGTCCCTCGTGACCGTCGTCGCCTACGTCGTCGGTGCGCTGTTCGCGTTCGCCGGACTCGCGTCGGTCATCCGCATCGTGCGGGGGCCGTCGATCCTCGACCGCATGATCGCGTCCGACATGCTGCTGACCACCCTGATCTGCGTCCTCGCCGCCGACATGGTGTTCAACGGCCACACGCGGACCATCCCGGTCATCCTCGGCCTGGCGCTGACGGCAGTGCTCGGTTCGATCACGGTCGCGCGGTACGTCTCGAAGCAGGACCCGTCGTGATCCCCGAGATGGTCTACGAGGTCGCCGCCTCCGTCATGCTGATCGGTGGGGCGCTGCTGTCGGTCGCGGCAGGCATCGGGCTCCTGCGGTTCCCCGACGCCCTGTCGCGCATGCACGCCGCGACCAAGCCACAGATATTCGGCCTCATCCTCGTGCTGGCGGCGATCGCGCTCGATCAGCACACCGTCGGCACGATCGCGTCCCTGCTCGTCGTCCTCGTCTTCCAGATGCTCACCGCCCCCATCTCGGCGCACATGATCGGGCGGGCGGGGTACCGCAACGGCGACCTGTTGCGGGACCAGTTGGTCGTCGACGAACTCGACGACGCCGTGGCCCGGGCCGCCGGCGAGATCGCCGAGACCACCGAGGGCGACGTCGCCGATCTCGACGTGTCCGACCTGCCCGTCGGGTCGGCCGACGCCCTCGCCGTCGAGATGGACCGGGTGGGTGACTCCTCCGGGCTCGACGACAGTGAGGGCGACGACGAGGCCCGCGACCACGAGGGCCGGCGCACCCGCTCACGCGACGCCGCGGCGGGGGAGCCGGGCGAGCTCTGAGGCCTCCGGCCACGATGGACGGCACGGGCCCGGTCACGGCCTAAACTCGACCCATGCCAGAGAAGCCCACCCCGGACGGGATCGACATCAAACCCCGCAGCCGCGTCGTCACCGACGGCGTCGAGGCCACCACGTCGCGAGGCATGCTCCGTGCCGTCGGCATGGGCGACGAAGACTGGAGCAAGCCCCAGATCGGCATCGCCAGCAGCTGGAACGAGATCACCCCCTGCAACCTGTCGCTCGACCGACTGGCCCAGGGCGCCAAAGAGGGCGTCCACGCCGGCGGTGGTTACCCGCTGCAGTTCGGCACGGTCTCGGTGTCGGACGGCATCTCGATGGGCCACGAGGGCATGCACTTCTCGCTCGTCTCGCGCGAGGTGATCGCCGACAGCGTCGAGGTCGTCATGAACGCCGAACGTCTCGACGGGTCGGTGTTGCTCGCCGGCTGCGACAAGTCGCTGCCGGGCATGCTCATGGCCGCGGCCCGCCTCGACCTCGCCAGCGTCTTCCTCTACGCCGGCAGTGTCGCCCCCGGCTGGGTCAAGCTCAGCGACGGCACCGAGAAGAACGTCACGATCATCGACTCGTTCGAGGCGGTCGGTGCCTACAAGGCCGGCAACATGAGCGACGACGACCTCAAGGCGATCGAGTGCGCCATCGTTCCGGGCGAGGGTGCCTGCGGCGGCATGTACACCGCCAACACCATGGCCAGCGTCGCCGAGGCCCTCGGCATGAGCCTCCCCGGTTCCGCGGCCCCGCCGTCGGCCGACCGCCGCCGCGACTACTTCGCCCACCGTTCGGGCGAGGCCGTCGTCGAGATGCTCCGCCTGGGCATCACGACGCGCGACATCCTCACGAAGAAGGCTTTCGAGAACGCCATCGCCGTGGCGATGGCCTTCGGCGGCTCGACCAACGTCGTGTTGCACCTGCTCGCCATCGCGTACGAGGCCGAGGTCGACCTCACCATCGACGACTTCAACCGCATCGGTGACAAGGTGCCGCACATCGGCGACCTGAAGCCCTTCGGCAAGTACGTCATGAACGACGTCGACCGCATGGGCGGCGTGCCCGTCGTCATGAAGGCCTTGCTCGACGCGGGCCTGCTGCACGGTGACTGCCTGACCGTCACGGGCAAGACCGTGGCCGAGAACCTCGAGTCGATCAAGCCGAAGCCGCTCGACGGCAAGGTGCTGCGGACGCTCGACAACCCGATCCACGCGACCGGCGGTCTCACGGTCCTCAGCGGCTCGATGGCTCCCGAGGGCGCCGTCGTCAAGACGGCCGGCTTCGACGCCTCGGTCTTCGAGGGGCCTGCGAAGGTCTTCGAACGCGAGCGTGGCGCGATGGACGCACTCACCGAGGGGCGCATCGAGGCCGGCGACGTGGTCGTGATCCGCTACGAGGGCCCCAAGGGCGGCCCAGGCATGCGCGAGATGCTCGCCATCACCGCAGCCATCAAGGGCGCTGGGCTCGGCAAAGATGTACTACTCTTGACGGACGGACGATTCTCAGGCGGCACAACCGGCCTGTGCATCGGCCACATAGCACCCGAAGCGGTCGACTCCGGTCCGATCGCCTTCGTGCGCGATGGTGACTTGATTCGGGTCGACATCGCCGCTCGCTCGATCGACCTACTCGTCGACGCCGCAGAGCTGGACGCCCGCCGAGACGGCTGGGCACCGCTTCCTCCGCGCTACACCCGCGGTGTCCTCGCGAAGTACGCACGCCAGGTCCGTTCCGCGGCCGAGGGCGCCGTCACCTACTGACGCCTCCCGCCCTCGGGCCGAGCCGACCTGTCGTCGCACCCACGTGCACGGCGGCGTCCCGTACCGTCACCATCGATCACCGACCACGAACAGGGAACCGGCACTGATGCCTGCAGAGTCCACCCCCACGCCCGGCACCGCGACACGGACGGCCCGGCCGAGCGCCGGCGCGTCCGTCGGGGCGCCCCCCGCGCCTCCCGTTCTGACCGGATCGGGTGCCATCCTCAAGTCGCTCGAGCACCTCGGCGTGACCGACGTCTTCGGGTTGCCCGGCGGCGCCATCATCCCCTTCTACGACGAGTTGATGGCCTCGACCGCGATCCGGCACATCCTGGTCCGCCACGAGCAGGGTGCCGGCCACGCCGCCGAGGGCTACGCCGCCGCGTCCGGCCGCGTCGGCGTCGCGATCGCGACGTCCGGCCCCGGTGCGACCAACCTCGTCACGGCCATCGCGGACGCCTACATGGACAGCATGCCGCTGCTGGCCATCACCGGGCAGGTCTTCTCGACCCTCATGGGTACGGATGCCTTCCAGGAGGCCGACATCGTCGGCATCACGATGCCGATCACGAAGCACTCGTTCTTGGTGACCAAGCCCGAGGACATCCCGGCGACGCTCGCCGCGGCGTACCAGATCGCGAGTACGGGCCGTCCCGGCCCCGTGCTCGTCGACATCACGAAGGACGCGCAGCAGAACAGCGCCCCCTTCATCTGGCCGCCCGTCGTCGACCTGCCGGGCTACCGGCCGGTCACGAGGGCACACGGCAAGCAGATCACCGCTGCGGCCCAGATGATCGCCGATGCGAAGAAGCCGGTCTTCTACGTCGGCGGCGGCGTGATCCGCGCCGAGGCATCGGCCGAGCTCAGAGCCCTCGTCGAGTTGACCGGGGCTCCCGTCGTCACCACGCTGATGGCCCGCGGCGCGTTCCCCGACACCCACCCGCAGCACCTCGGCATGCCCGGCATGCACGGCACCGTCCCGGCCGTGCTCGGCCTGCAAGAGAGCGACCTCATCATCGCCCTCGGCGCGCGGTTCGACGACCGGGTGACGGGCAAGGCCGAACTGTTCGCGCCCGATGCCAAGGTCGTGCACGTCGACATCGACCCGGCCGAGATCTCGAAGATCCGCATCGCCGACGTCCCGATCGTGGGTGACGCCAAGATCGTCATCCCCGACCTCACGAGCGCCTTCGCCGAGGTCACGGGCGGCGTCAAGCCCGACATCGCCGCCTGGTGGGAGCACCTCGACGGGCTGCGCGAGCAGTTCCCGCTCGGCTACACCCAGCCCGACGACGGCCTGCTCTCGCCGCAGGCCATCATCCAGCGCATCGGTCAGCTCTCCGGCCCCGAGGCGATCTACGCCTCCGGCGTCGGCCAGCACCAGATGTGGGCGGCCCAGTTCATCGAGTACGAGCGACCGCACGCCTGGCTCAACTCGGGAGGCGCGGGCACCATGGGCTATTCGGTCCCGGCCGCCATGGGGGCCAAGGTCGCCCAGCCCGACCGGGTGGTGTGGGCGATCGACGGCGACGGTTGCTTCCAGATGACCAACCAAGAGCTGGCGACCTGCGTCATCAACGACATCCCGATCAAGGTCGCGATCATCAACAACTCGTCGCTCGGCATGGTGCGGCAGTGGCAGACGCTCTTCTACGAGGGGCGCCACTCGTTCACCGACCTCAACACCGGTCACGAGACGCGGATGGTGCCGGACTTCGTCAAGCTCGCCGACGCCTACGGCGCCCTCGGCATCCGGGTCCGCACCGAGGACGAGGTCGACGCGGCCATCGAGCTCGCCCTCGCGACGAACGACCGACCGGTCGTCATCGACTTCGTCGTCAGCCGCGACGCGATGGTCTGGCCGATGGTGCCGCAAGGGGTCTCGAACTCCGAGATCCAGCACGCCCGTGCCCTCGCTCCCGAGTGGGACGACGAGGCGCCCGGCACGAGCGCCTCCGACACCACCCGTGACGGCGACATGACCGGAGAACACGCATGAGCCACGTCCTGTCCCTGCTCGTCGAAGACAAGCCGGGTCTGCTGACCCGGGTGGCCGGGCTCTTCGCCCGCCGCGGGTTCAACATCGAGAGCCTCGCCGTCGGCAAGAGCGAGGTCGAGGGCCTGAGCCGCATCACGGTCGTCGTCGACGTCGAAGAACTGCCGCTCGAACAGGTCACCAAGCAGCTGAACAAGCTGATCAACGTGATCAAGATCGTCGAGCTCGACTACTCGCAGTCCGTGCAGCGCGAGCACCTGTTGATCAAGGTGCGCGTCGACAACACGACCCGCTCACAGGTGCTCGAGGCCGTCACCCTCTTCCGCGCCTCGGTCGTGGACGTGTCGACCGACGCCCTCGTCATCGAGGTCACGGGCGACACGGGCAAGACGACCGCGCTGCTCCGGGTGCTCGAGCCCTACGGCATCAAGGAGATCTCGCAGTCCGGCCTGCTGGCCATCGGCCGCGGTGCGAAGTCGATCACCGACCGCGTCTTCAAGAACTGAACCCGCGAGGGGTCGCGCACCGCGCCTCCTCGCCCGCACGCCCCACCGTCACCACCCAAGGAGAACCACACCGTGACTGAAATCGTCTACGACAACGACGCCGACCTGTCGATCATCCAGGGCAAGAAGGTCGCCGTCATCGGCTACGGCTCGCAGGGCCACGCCCACGCGCTGAACCTCCGCGACTCCGGCGTCGAGGTCGTCGTCGGGCTGAAGGAGGGCTCGAAGAGCCGCGCCAAGGCCGAGGAGGCCGGCTTCACCGTGCAGACGCCCGCGGAGGCCTCGGCCTGGGGCGACGTCATCGTCATCCTCGCTCCCGACCAGGTGCAGCGCCACGTGTACGCCGACGACATCGCCCCCAACCTCGCCGACGGCAAGGCCCTGGTCTTCGGACACGGCTTCAACATCCGCTTCGGCTACATCGAGGCGCCCGAGGGCGTCGACGTCGTCCTCGTCGCCCCCAAGGGCCCCGGACACACCGTCCGTCGCGAGTTCGAGGCGGGCCGCGGCGTCCCCGTGATCGTCGCCGTCGAGAAGGACGCCTCGGGTTCGGCCTGGGACCTCGCCTGGTCGTACTCCAAGGGCATCGGTGGCCTGCGTGCCGGCGGCATCAAGACGACCTTCACCGAAGAGACCGAGACCGACCTCTTCGGCGAGCAGGCTGTGCTCTGCGGCGGCACCTCGCAGCTGATCCAGTACGGGTTCGAGACCCTGACCGAGGCCGGTTACCAGCCGCAGATCGCCTACTTCGAGGTGCTCCACGAGCTGAAGCTGATCGTCGACCTGATCTGGGAGGGCGGCCTGGCCAAGCAGCGTTGGAGCGTCTCCGACACGGCCGAGTACGGCGACTACGTCTCGGGCCCCCGCGTCATCACCCCCGATGTCAAGGACAACATGAAGGCCGTCCTCGCCGACATCCAGTCGGGTGCCTTCGCGAAGCGCTTCATCGACGACCAGGACGCCGGCGCCCCCGAGTTCAAGGAACTCCGCAAGAAGGGCGAGGAGCACCCGATCGAGGCCACCGGCCAAGAGCTGCGTGCCCTGTTCGCCTGGAAGCAGCAGGACTCCGACTACGTCGACGGCAGCGCTGCGCGCTGACGCGAGGCGACACCGGAACCACCCGAGAGGGCCCCGCACCACCCGGTGCGGGGCCCTCTCGCCGTCCGTCGGCCAGGTGACGTCGTGGCATGATCTAAGGCATGGCTCAGAGCAAGAAAGCAGTGCACTTCGGCGCCGGCAACATCGGCCGCGGCTTCGTCGCCCAGTTCCTCCACGCGAGCGGCTACGAGGTCGTCTTCGCCGACGTGAACGACGACCTGATCGGGGCGCTGCAGTCGCAGTCGTCGTTCGAGGTCCACGAGGTCGGTGAAGACAGCCGCACGACGGTGGTCGACGGCTACCGAGCGATCAACAGCCGCACCGACGAGGCGGCCCTCGTCGCCGAGATCGCGACCGCCGACGTCGTGACCACCGCGGTCGGCGCCCGCATCCTGCCGTTCGTGGCACCGGTCATCGCCAAGGGGCTGGCCCAGCGGTCCGCCGACTTGGCGCCGCTCTCCGTCATCGCGTGCGAGAACGCCATCAACGCGACCGACTCGCTCGCGGCCGCCGTGCGTGAGCACGACCCTGCCGAGAACGCCGTCTTCGCGAACTGCGCCATCGACCGCATCGTACCCGAGCAGGCCGGTGGCACGCTCGACGTCACCATCGAGTCGTTCTTCGAGTGGGTCGTCGAGAGCACGCCGTTCGGCGAGCACCGCCCCGACATCGAGGGCGTCACCTGGGTCGCCGACCTCGAGCCCTTCATCGAGCGCAAGCTCTTCACGGTCAACACCGCCCACGCCGCGGCCGCCTACCACGGGTTCCGCAAGGGGCTCGCGAGCATCCGCGAGGCCCTCGACGACGCCGAGGTCATGGCCGAGGTCCGCGGCGTCCTCGCCGAGACCAAGGGACTGCTCGTGGCAAAGCACGAGCTCGACGCCGACGAGCAGCAGGCCTACATCGAGAAGAACCTGGTCCGCATCGCCAACCCGCATCTTCCCGACACCACCGAACGCGTCGGCCGCAATCCGCTCCGCAAGCTCAGCCGCCACGAGCGGTTCGTCGGACCGGCGGCGCAGGCCGCCGAGCGCGGGCTGCCCTACGACGCCCTCGTGCGCGCCGTGCGTGCCGCTCTCGACTTCTCGGTGCCCGACGACGTCGAGAGCGTCGAGCTGCAGTCGCTGCTGACCTCGGGCCTCGGGGCCGACGAGCTCACGCGCACGCTGACGGGCGTCGAGGACGACCACCCGCTGTTCCCCGCGTTGCTCGCGGCGGTCTCGTCCAAGCTCACCGCATGACGCCAGCCGAGCCGCAGGCGCCGGCCGGTGGCGACCCCGACGACGCCCTGACCTGGGGCGACGAGGCCGACAGCAGTCACGTCGAAGGGCCCACGCCGACGGGTCGTCCGCGTCGCGGCAGGCGGTTCGACTCCACCGACGACGAGCTCGGCGTCGACCTCGACGACGAGTCGGGCGACGCGGACGACGTCGACGACGGCCCGGCCGTGATGAGCTCGGCGTCGCTGGTCGTGCACGGCGTGCTCGGTGGCGTGTTCCTCCTCTGGGCCGCGGGCTGGATCGTCGCCGTGGGCGACTTCACCAACCCGTTCACCGACGCGATCTCGTCGCTCATGTGGAACCTCGGCGAGTTGTTCGCCGTGGCGGCTCCGATCGCGTGGTTCGTGGCGGTCATCGTGCTCGTCCCCGTCGACCGCACCGGGCGCCGTCTCGCCTGGATGGCCCTCGGGGCGCTTCTCGTGGCCCCCTGGCCCCTCGTGATCGGAGGCTCCGCATGAGCGACCACGAGCACGACGCCGTCTCGGTGACGGCCGGTGACGCGAGCGAACCGGGCCGCGCCTCCTTCTTCTTCTACCTCGCGGTGGCGATCGTCTTCGCCGTCTTCTTCGCCTTCGACCTGTTCGAGGCGATCTCCAACCTCGTTCTCGTGCCGCAGGTCTTCACGCAGAACAACGACTTCTACCGTGAGAACGGCCTCGACGGCCTCGTGGTGTCGCCGCCTTGGGTGCCGCTGATCGTCGGGGTCGTCGTGCCGCCCCTGGCGTTCGTGGCCGCGATCGTGGTGGGTCGCCGTCGCGAACTGTGGAAGTTCACGCTCGCGCTGTTCGCGGCCCTCGGTCTCGTGGCTGCCGTCTCGCTGACCCTCACGACGTACGTCACGACCGTCTGAGCGAGCCGAGGAGGCGCGGGTCGGGTCCTCGACGCCGCCCGTCGGGTCCAGCGTCATCCGGGCGTAACGATCCGCGCGAGTCGATAGAGTCGTCACCAGCCGCGCCCACGGCGCGTCGCGGCTCCTCACCGAACACCACCCAGAGAAGGACGTCCGCCCCGTGGCCAAGCCCGTCGTGTTGATCGCAGAAGAACTGTCACCCGCCACCGTCGACGCCCTCGGGCCCGACTTCGACGTGCGATCGGTGGACGGCACCGACCGCCCCGCCTTGCTGGCCGCCCTGGCCGACGCCGACGCGATCCTGGTGCGATCGGCGACGCAGGTCGACGCCGAGGCCATCGCCGCCGCTCCGTCGCTCAAGGTCGTCGCGCGCGCCGGTGTCGGGCTCGACAACGTCGACATCAAGGCGGCCACCACGGCCGGGGTCATGGTCGTCAACGCTCCGACGTCGAACATCATCTCGGCCGCCGAGCTCACGGTCGGCCACATCCTGAGCCTTGCGCGCCACATCCCGGCCGCGCACTCCGCCCTGGCACAGGGGCAGTGGAAACGGTCGAAGTACACCGGCGTCGAGCTGTACGAGAAGACGGTCGGCATCGTCGGCCTCGGGCGCATCGGCGCCCTGATCACGGCGCGCCTGCAGGCCTTCGGCGTGAACGTCGTGGCCTACGACCCCTACGTCACGCCGGCCCGCGCCCAGCAGCTCGGGGTCACGCTCCTGTCGCTCGACGAGCTGCTGGCCACGAGCGACTTCGTGACCATCCACATGCCCAAGACCCCCGAGACCACCGGCATGATCGGCCTCGAGCAGATGAAGGCCATGAAGAAGTCGGCATTCGTCGTCAACGTCGCCCGCGGCGGCCTCATCGACGAGGACGGCCTGTACGAGGCCCTCACCACCGGCGAGATCGCCGGCGCCGGGCTCGACGTGTTCGTGAAGGAACCCCCGGTCGACCAGAAGCTCCTGGGTCTCGAGAACGTCGTGGTGACCCCCCACCTCGGTGCCTCCACGGACGAGGCGCAAGAGAAAGCCGGCGTCTCGGTGGCCCGATCGGTGCGGCTCGCGCTCGGCGGCGAGCTCGTGCCCGACGCGGTCAACGTCGCCGGTGGCGTCATCGACCCCTACGTGCGTCCCGGCATCCCCCTGGTGGAGAAGATCGGCCAGGTGTTCTCGGGCCTCGCCGACAGCCCGTTGACGAGCGTCGACGTCGAGGTGCGCGGCGACCTGGTCGAGTACGACGTCAGCGTGCTGAAGCTGGCGGCCCTCAAGGGCATCTTCACGAACATCGTCAGCGAGTCGGTGAGCTACGTGAACGCCCCGTTGCTGGCCGAGCAGCGCGGGATCACCGTGCGTCTGCTCACCGACCCGACCAGCGACGAGTACCGCAACGTCATCACCCTGCGCGGCTCGCTCAGCGACGGTTCGCAGATCTCGGTCTCGGGCACCCTCACCGGGACGAAGCAGGTCGAGAAGATCGTCGAGATCAACGGCTACGACGTCGAGGTCCCCATCGCGGCCCACCACCTCGTCATGGTGTACACCGACCGCCCCGGCATCGTCGCGGTCTACGGTCGCGAGTTCGGCGACGCCGGCATCAACATCGCCGGCATGCAGATCGCCCGACAGAGTGCCGGCGGTCAGGCCCTCAGCGTCCTGACCATCGACAGCCCGGCCCCCGACGAGCTGGTCGAGAAGGTGCGCGTCGCCATCGACGCGAAGACGCTGCGCGAGATCGACGTCACGCTGTAGTCGTCACGGCGCCCGACGACGAACCGCCCCTCATCCGGTCAGACCGGAGAGGGGCGGTTCGTCGTCGGGGGACCTACAGGTCGAGTGACTCGTGGGCCTCGAGCTTCACCGCGTCACCACCGACCGATTGCGCGGAGGCCTTCATGCGGTCGAAGTGCATGGCGAGTCCGGGCGCGGAGAGGGTCTGCTCGTGGGTCGGGAACGCCAGTCGGGGCTTGACCGCCGCGACGTAGTCGATGACCTCGGACACCTTGAGCCACGGTGCTCCGACGGGGGTCGCGAGGACGTCCACCGGCACCGGCGGCACCGTGAACTGGTCGCCCGGGTAGAACAGCGAGCCGTCGACGAGCACGCCGACGTTGTCGATGACCGGGATGCTCTCGTGGATGACCGCGTGGCGCGAGCCGTGGAACGCGAGCGTGAAGGGGCCGACCTCGACGGTGTCGCCGTCGGCGACGACGTGCACGTCGAAGCCCTCGGCGGCCGTGGCCACGCCCGACGGACCGTAGACGGTCGCGTCGGGGTTCGTGGCGAGCAGGTGGGTCAGCTGGTCGGGGGTCCAGTGGTCGGCGTGCTCGTGGGTGACCACGACGGCGTCGACGTCGTGCAGGTCGACGAGGGGGGCCGTGAACGACCCGGGGTCGACGACGAGCTTGCGCCCGTCCTTCTCGAGGATCAGGCAGGCATGTTCGAGCTTCGTGAGGCGCATGAGAGCGACTGTACGCGTGTCGGGTGGCTCGATCTCGACGCGCCGGTGCCTCGATTTGTGACGGGCTCGCGGGGTGTGGCATACTCGACGAGTTGCAAATACGGCCCCATCGTATAGCGGCCTAGTACGTCGCCCTCTCACGGCGGTAACACGGGTTCGAATCCCGTTGGGGTCACCACCAGCACCGACAAGAAACCGTCAGGCTCTCGCCTGGCGGTTTTCTCGTTTCCGGGACGGCACGGGACGTCACGGCGCGGAACGGCACGACCCGAGACAGAACGAGACCGCCGGGCTCGCGCCGGGCGGTCTCGTTCCGTGCCTGCTGGCTCAGCCCTTCGTGGCACCTGCCAGCAGGCCGCGGACGAAGAACCGCTGCAGGGCGAAGAACACGATCAGCGGCACGATGATCGAGATGAACGCTCCGGCCGTCAGCAGCTCCCACGACTGGCCGTACGACCCCGAGAGGTCCTGCAGGGCCTTCGTGATCGGCAATCCCTGCCCGGAGGTGAAGACGGTGGCCACGAGCAGGTCGTTCCAGACCCACAAGAACTGGAAGATGCCGAACGAGGCGATCGCGGGCATCGACAGTGGCAGCACGATGCGGAAGAACACCTGTCCGTGACCGGCTCCGTCCATGCGGGCGGCCTCGATCACCTCGGCCGGGATCTCCGAGATGAAGTTGTGCAGCATGAAGATCGCCAGCGGCAGCGCGAAGATCGTGTGCGCGATCCAGACCTTCGCGAACGAACCGTCGAGGCCGTTCACGCCGAGCCCCGGCAGGATGTACAGGCCACCGATGCGCAGGCCGTCCGAGAACAGTCGAAGCAGCGGCACGAGAGCCATCTGGATCGGGACGATCTGCAGGGCGAACACCAGCACGAACATGGTGTTGCGTCCCTTGAAGTCGATCCAGGCGAACGCGTACGCCGCGAGGCTCGCGATCGTGATCGGGATCAGAGCGGCGGGCAGCGTGATGACCAGCGAGTTCAGGAACGCCTTGCCCAGCGTGAGGCTGTCACCCGAGTTCAGGGCGTTCACGTAGTTGTCGAGCGTGAACCCCGGGTTGGCGAAGACGGTCCACCATCCGGTGGTCTTGATGTCGTTCGCGGGCCGGAACGACGAGATGAAGAGGCCGGCCGTGGGCAGGGTCCAGATCACGGCGATGATCAGCGCGGCGATGGTGGCGCCGCGGCTGGTCGTGCCCTTCTTCAGCTTGCCGCTCGAGGTCTCGATCTTCGCGATTCCTCGCTTGAGCTGTCTCTCGGTGCCCGAGCCGACGGCGACCCCGACGGGGGTGGGTGTGGCAGTCATCGGATCTCCCTCTGCTTCTGGATCTGACGGGCGTTGTAGATCACGATCGGCAGCACCAGCACGAACAGGATGACGGCCAGTGCCGAGCTGTAGCCCGTGCGGCTGCCGAGCTGGAACTGCCGGACCATCTCGAACGCGAGGATGGTCGTGTCGTTGCGGCCCCCGGTCATGGCCGAGACGATGTCGTAGACCTTGAGGGACGCGATCGAGATGGTGGTGAGCACCACGATGATGGTCGTGCGGATGCCGGGGACGGTGATGTGCCGGAATGCCTGGAACCCGTTGGTGCCGTCGAGTGACGCCGCCTCGAGCTGCTCGGCGGGGACGCCCTTGATGGCGGCCGACAGCACCGTCATGGCGAACCCGGCCTGCGTCCAGATCAGCACGATCACGAGCAGGAGCGTGTTCCACGGCTCGAGCCCCAGCCAGTCCACGGGCTGGCCACCGAAGGCCACGAGGACACCGTTGAGCAGACCGATCTGCTCGCCCTGGCGGATGTCGTAGAAGAACTTGAAGATGATCGAGGCGCCCACGAACGAGATGGCCATCGGCATGAACACGAGCAACTTGAGGAACTTCTCGCCGCGGCTCTTGTCAATGAAGACGGCGTAGGCCAGACCGATCGCGGTCGCCGTGATCGGTGCCAGCAGCACCCAGACGAGCGTGTTGCCGAAGGCGGTGAGGCCGTCGGGGCTCGTGAACACCCAGACGAAGTTGTCGAGACCGGCGAAGCCGGAGCCGTCGTTCTTCATGAAGGCCTGGCCGGCGGTCGTGATGGTCGGGTAGATCAGCCCGATCAGGAGGAAGAACACGGCCGGGGTCATGAAGGCGATCAGCTGCAGCGAGTACCCGGCTCCGCGTTTCGAGCGGTAGTCGAGCAGGAACAGACCGCCGCCGAGGACGGCGGCGACGGCGGCGACCCAGATGACCGAGTTGTAGAGGCCGAACGCCAGCAGCACGACGACCGGGACGACCACGCAGACGGCCAGTCGGATGATCGTGTACTGCAGGCCTCGGCGGGGGGCGAACTCGACGAAGACGAGCACCACGGCCACGAGGGCGGTGAAGGCGACGAGGATCAGGGGGATCTGCGCCAGGGGCGGGATTCCCGCCAGCCACTGGAAGAAACTGGACATCTCTGTCCTTTCACGTTCGGGTCCGAGCAGGACGCGGCCGGACGCCGTCGCCCGGGGCGGCGAGCGGGGCGGCGAGCGGGCGCGGGGTCAGGGGCCACCGACGTGCGGTGGCCCCTGTGGCGCGGGTGTTACGAGGTGTAGCCGGCCTGGATCTCGTCGAGCACCGTGTCGGTGTCGGTGCCGTCGATCCAGTCGACCATGCCCTTCCAGAAGCTGTCGGAGCCGACCGACTTGGGCATCAGGTCGGAACCGTCGAAGCGGAAGGTGGTGTCGGTGCCCTGGAGGATCTCGACGGCGCCCTTGAGCAGGTCGCTGCCGGCGTTCTCGGGGTCGAGGCCCTTGTTCGCGGAGATGACGCCACCGAGGGAGACGCGGCTGTTGGCCCAGTCGGCACTGGCGAGGTACGCCTGCACCTTGGCGGTGTCGTCGTCGTTCGAGAACGCGGCGACGAACTCACCACCACCGGTGACGGCTGCCGGGTCGTCCTCCTTCATCGGCGGGGTGAGGAAGGCCCAGACGTCGCCGTCCTCGGCGACCGTCGCCGGCTGACCGCTCGCGTTGTTCGCGGCCGTCAGGAAGCCCTCGAAGAACGAGGCCTGGTGGGTCAGGGCGCAGCTGCCGTTCGCCACGTTCGTCGCGACGTCGCCGAAGGCGGTCGAGTTGATCGACTTGACGTCGCCGTAGCCGGCGTTCACGAGGCTCGGGTCGAGCAGGATGTCGCCCACCGAGTCGAACGCTGCCTTGATCTCGGGGTCGGTGAACTTCGTGTCACCCGCGACCCACGAGTCGTAGGCGTCGGGGCCGGCCTCGCGCAGGACGAGGTCCTCGACCCAGTCGGTGCCGGGCCAGCCCGAGGCCTCGCCCGAGTTGAAGCCGGCGCACCACGAGGGGCCGCCGGTCTTCTCCTGGATGGTCTTCGAGAGGGCGACGAGCTCGTCGTAGGTCTTGGGGACCTCGACGCCCCACTCCTCGAACTTGGCGGGGGAGTACCAGACGTAGCCCTTGACGCTGGCCATCAGGGGGGCGCCGTACTGCTTGCCGTCGACCTGACCGTACTTCTGCCAGTCCTCGGACCAGCCCTCCTTGACGTTGGCCAGCGCATCGGCGGGCAGTTCTTGCACCTTGCCGGACGCGACCGTGTCGGCCAGCAGGCCGGGCTGGGGGAAGATCGCCAGGTCGGGGGTGTCGCCACCCTGGACCTTGATGCCGATCTGCTTCTCGAACTCTTTGTCGCCCGTGTACTTGATCTCGATGTCGTTGGCCTTCTCCCAGTCGGCCCAGGACTGCTCGAGGAGCGTGGCCTCGTCGCCGTTGATCGTGCCGTAGACGTTGACGACGCCGTCGGCGGTTCCGACGTCGCCGGCACCCGCGCCTCCGGCGTTGGGGTCGTTGGGGTCGGCCGTGCCGGAGCAACCGGCCAACAGGAAGCTCGACGCCGCCAGGATGGCCAGGGGGCCCGTGAAGCGGCGGTGCAGGGATGCTCGCATTGGTGTCTCCTCATTGAGTCGCAAGAGCGGACGGCCCGTGCTGTCGGGATGATCGTCCGCCGCACGTCGTCGTCGACGCGCGTCGACGATGAGTGTCACATACTCGCAGGAGGCGCGCAACCGGATCTGCTAGGTCGTCCGCTCGGGGGGAGCAGGCGCCGAGGTGCCCCGCACGACGAGCCGTGGTGCCACGAGGACGTGGGGGGCGTCGTGGCGTCGACCCTCGATGCGGTCGACGAGATCGTCGACCGCGGCGGCGGCGATGTCGGCGCCGGGCGGGTTCACGGTGGTGAGCGGGGGTGAGGTCATCTCGGCGGCGAGGTCGCCGATGCTCAACGCGACGACCGTGAGATCGTCCGGGATCGACCGGCCGGCCGTCGCCGCGGCCTGCACGAAGCCGGCGAGCGCCATCTCGTTGAAGGCGAGCACCGCCGTCGGTCGGGCCGCCGAGGCGACGAAGGCGTCGAAGGCCCGGCGGCCCCCCGGGACGGAGTCGTCGGCCGAATGCGTCTCGAGCGTCAGGCCCCTCTCGCCGACGGGGCGGACCAGCGCCCTCGACGTCCGGTCGAGCGGACCGGACCCGCGCTCGGGGGTCCGGATGCTCTGCCCGAGGAAGAAGACGCGCCGGTGGCCGAGGTCGGCGAGGTGGTCGACCGCCTGACGGGCCAGCGAGTCGTAGTCGGCGTCGACGAACCAGAGCCCGTCGACGTCGTCGGGGCGCCCGATGTTCGTGAACGGCAGACGGGACCGCGACAGCACGGCCACGCGGTCGTCGCGTGCCGTGAGCTCCATCAGGATCACGCCGTCGACCAGGCCCTCGCTCACGAGGCTGCCGAGTCCCTCGACGTCGTCGATGGGGTTCGACCACAGCAGCAGGTGGTAACCCCGGCATCTCGCCCGGTCGGTGGCCGCCGCCACGTACTCGAACTCGGACGACGTGACGCCGCGGCGTCCGTACGGGTAGTGCAGGGCGAGGATGCCGCCACGTGCGCCGGCGAGACCCCGGGCGAACGCGTTGGGCGTGTAGTTCAACTCGGCCATCGCCGCTTCGACCCGGCGGCGGGTGGCGGCGGAGATGGTCCGTCGCCCGCTGATGGCGTACGACACGGTGCTCGACGAGACGCCTGCCAGACGCGCCACGTCGTCACGGGTTGCCGGCATTCTCGTCCACCTCGTCGTCGATCGTGTGCACAGCATACGAGCGACGG
The DNA here is from genome assembly GCF_000878135.1 of Frigoribacterium sp. MEB024. GTDB lineage: Bacteria > Actinomycetota > Actinomycetes > Actinomycetales > Microbacteriaceae > Frigoribacterium. The sequence continues at coordinate 27,265 of NZ_JXQZ01000017.1, read as the reverse complement.
CCCGGTGGTCCGCGCGGCCGACCGGTCCGTCAGAGGCGGGTCAGGAGGGCCACACCGGTCGGAACTGCACGCTGATGCGAGGACCGACGGCCTTCTTGGTCTTGGCGATGGCGTGCTCGTGGGTCCGTTGGCAGCTTCCGCCCATCACCAGGAGGTCGCCGTGGCCGAGCGGGAACCGCCGGGTCGTGCCGGTCGAGCGGGACCGCACCGCGAGCGTGCGCGGTGCCCCGAGCGAGAGGATGCCCACCATCGTGTCGCGGTCGATCGTGCGCCCCACGTGGTCACCGTGCCAGGCGATGCTGTCGTCGCCCGTCCGGTAGAAACACAGCCCCGCCCGGTCGAAGCGCTGCTCGACGGGGGCACCGCGCTCGTGCGCGTAGTAGGCGTTGAGGTCGTCTCGAGCCTGGGCGAGCACGGGGTCCGGGAGTGCGTCGCCCACGTCGTAGGACGAGACGAGCCGGGGCACCTCGACCACCCGGTCGTACATCTGGCGGCGGTCGGCTCGCCACGGCACGTCGGTCACGAGACGCTCGAACAGGGCGTCGGAATTCGACGCCCAGCCCGGGACGACGTCCAGCCAGGCGCCCTCGTCGAGGTCGAGGTGGTCGACGCGCCCGACGAGCGGCGCGAGGTCGGGGCCGTCGGACAGGCCGTCGAGCAGAGAGGCGGTGAAGGGGAGGCTCATCCCGACACCCTACGCTCGATTCGAACACGTGTTCGAGCCGGGCGGACGAGGCGTCACCCTCCGGACGAGCCCGTCGGGACCGCGAGGCGATCGGGGGAGACCAGCACCCGCGCGACCCCGTCGACGTCCACGTCCACCAGCCGCCCCGCCCAGGCGTAGACCTGCAATTCCGCGGCGTGTTCCCAGAGGGCGCGCCCGCTCGAGAGGTCGAACGCCACGAGGGTCGACCGGCCGCCCGAGCTGCCGTACGCCAGGGCGTAGCCGACCGTCCGCCCCGCGGCCGCGAGGACGGCTCCGTCGGGCAGCGACACCCGTGCGCCGGCCGAGCCGGTGGACCCGTCGAGTGCGCGGACCACGACCGGGCCGGGGCCCGCGGCGGTCGCCGTCGCGAAGACGCGGTCGTCGGTCTGACCGGGCAGGCCCTCGAGGGCGGACGAGCTCGACGCCCGGTCGGTCCACCGCGCCTCTCCGGTCGCGAGGTCGAGGCACGTCACCGTCCGCGAACGCACGTCGGTGACGGCGAGGCACGACCGCGTCACCGAGTAGCCGCCCCGGACGTCGCGGTCCGAGCTCCAGAGACGCTCGCCGCCGGCGGTCAACGCGACGAAGCCCGCGTCCCCGCGTCCCGTGGCCGCGCCTCCTCGGGGGGCGTAGACGACGTCGTCGTGGACGACGTAACCGATCAGCCGGTCGAGCCGCGCACCCCAGGGGCGCTCGACGCCGGTGACGAGGTCGACCTGGACCGAGCCGTCCGCCCGGGCCACGACGAGCCGGTCGGTCAGGGCGAGGGCGACGCCCGTGGTCGAGGCGGGTCCACTCCACACCACCCGGTCGAGGTCGCGGGCGTCGCGCAGGTCGTAGCGGTAGACGCCTCCGACGCCCTGCTGTCGTCCGGTGACCACCACGGCTCCGACGGTCTGGAACTGGTCCCCGTCGCCGGCCGAGCCGGTCTCGACCACCTCGACGGGACGCCCGGTCTCGAGGGACAGCGTCGCCAGCACCTGTTCGCCGTCCACCGCCGCCCGGACGAGCACGAGTCCTGCCCCGGGCACCGTCGTCACGGACGACACGAGGGCGGGTCCGGTCAGGTCGAGCCCGGCGAGGTCGTCGGCGACGTCGTGCACCCAGCGGAAGGTGCCGCGGTCGACGTCGAGCGCACCGATCCGTGTGCCGACTCCCTGGGTCGGGGTGGCACAGTCGCCGTCGTTGGCGAAGCCGTAGGTCCAGGCCCCGGCGGCGCTCACGAGCGCGAGCCCCTGCTCGACGGGTGTGGCCCGGTAGCGGAGGCACTCGGCGGGGGCCTCGGGCGCGAGGGCGGCCCGCAGGTCGACCCGCCACCCGGTCGTGCCGGGTTCCTGCCGGAGGTCGTCGACCTCGACGCCCTGCCAGGGCGGGTCGGCCCCGTACTCGGGCTGCGTCGGTGCGACGAGGGCCGTCGTCGCGAGCGCGGCCAGGGCCACGACGGCGTAGGTCACGGCCAGCCGGCGTCCCGGCCTCACGACGTCGCCCCGACGCGGGCGGTGTCGACGAGCCGCCGGGCGACCCCCTGCTCGTCGATCCGCACGAGGTGACCGCCCCAGAACGCCACGCTGCCCGACGTCGAGGTCGTCCAGAGCGGCCGGCCGTCGTCCAGGTCGAGGGCCGCCACGTTCCGCCCCGACGAACGACCGTCGTCCGTCTGCAGGTAGAGCACCGACCGGCCCGCCGCGGCGAGGTCGTCGAGCAGTCCGACGGACGAGCTGAAGCGGGTGTGTCCGTCGGTGCCGTCGAGGGCGAGCAGGCGTGACCCACCCGATCGCTGCACGACGACGAACACGTCGGCCGCGCGCTGACCCGGCACGGCCTCGACCGCGAACGGGGCACCGAGGTCGGTCGTCCAGCGGACCGTGCCGTCGCGGGGGTCGAGGCACTCCGCCGCCGTGTCGCCGCCGGTGACGACGACCACGCACGACGGCGTGACCGCGAGCCGACGGCCGCTGGTCGGGCGGCTCCAGACGGCCTCACCGTCGTCGTCGAGGGCCTCGACGGTGCCGTTCGCACGGGTGCGCTCGATGCCGAAGGCGACGACGCGGCGCCCGTCCTCGGTCGTCACGGACGAGCCGACGGGCGGTACGGCGATCTCGTCCGGCGACGCCGCGAACGGTCGTTCCCGGCCCGTGGCGGCGTCGACGAACACGGTCTCGCCGCCCCGCGACACGAGGGCGCCGTCGTTCAGCAGCGCCGGCGAACTGCCCGAGTCGACCCCGCCCTCCCACACCGGGTCGGCGAGACGCGAGGCCTCCACCAGTTGGTAGCGGTCGCCCGACCCGGCGATGCCCGAGAACGTGCGCAGCTGCAGGGGTCCCCGCGAGTCGACGCTGACGCTGGGCAGGTCGCGCCGGCCGCGGGTCGACTCGACGAGCGAACCGTCGCGCAGGTCGAGGGCGGCCAGCACGGTCGCCCCCGTGGTCTGGGTCTGCACCAGCACGCGACCGGCCGACGGGACGACCTGCGTCGCGGGGATGCTCAGGGCGTCGGTGTCGGGGACGTCACGGGCCAGGTCGTGCACCCAGCGGACCGTGCCCGTCGCCGTCTCCACCAGCCCGATCAGGCTCGTGTCCGCCGCGGACGCGTACGACCGACAGGCCGGCGCGCCCAACGCGTCGCCGAAGTCGAGGTCGACCGAGGTGCCGACCGCCACGAGTCCGTCGACCGCCGGGGACGCCCAGAAGTTCAGGCACCGACGGGGTGCGTCCGGCGCGAGCGTCGCCGCCAGGTCGAGGGTCCAGCCGGTCGCGTCCGGCGACCGTCTGAGGTCGTCGACCGCGAGCCCCGTCCAGGGGCGGCCGTCGCCGTACCGCGGTGCCACCGAGACCGCCCCGGCGGCCACGAGCGTGCACGCCACGACCAGTGCGCCCAGCACGCCGACGAGGCGACGACCCGGGGAGGCGCGGCGCCAGCGGCCGGCGACCCGCGCCTCCCGGGGGTGGTCGCGTGCGCGCTCGGGGTGGCTCATGGTCGGCCTCCTCGTCGAGCGCAGCCGTCGTCCGCCCGACGGGTGTCGTCATGCTATTCGGAGCCCTCGCCCCGGGCGCTCGCCGCAGCCGTCGGGTGCGCCGGGAATGGCCGTCGTGGGGGCGGGGTTCACCCCAACGACCGTCGAGAAACCTGCCCGAAACACTGGCGTAGACTCCACGGATCATCTTGCCGTCGATACAGGAGAAGGGGCGTGCCCGTGGGTAGGACGCTGGCCGAGAAAGTATGGGACGACCACGTCGTCGTCAAGGGCGAAGACGGCGCCCCCGACCTTCTCTACATCGACCTCCACCTCGTGCACGAGGTCACCAGCCCCCAGGCCTTCGACGGACTGCGCCAGGCCGACCGGCCCCTGCGTCGCACCGACCTGACGATCGCGACCGAGGACCACAACACGCCGACCCTCGCGATCGACAAGCCGATCGCCGACCTGACGAGCCGCACGCAGATCGAGACGCTCCGCCGCAACACGGCCGAGTTCGGCGTCCGCCTGCACCCGTTGGGCGACGCCGAGCAGGGCATCGTGCACGTCGTCGGCCCCCAGCTGGGCCTGACGATGCCGGGCATCACGGTCGTCTGCGGCGACTCGCACACCTCGACCCACGGGGCGTTCGGGGCCATGGCGTTCGGCATCGGCACGAGTGAGGTCGAGCACGTCATGGCGACGCAGACGCTGCCGCTCAAGCCGTTCAAGACCATGGCGGTCACCGTCGAGGGCACGCTGCGCCCCGGCGTGACCGCGAAGGACATCATCCTCGCGGTCATCGCCCAGATCGGCACCGGCGGCGGGCAGGGCTACGTGCTCGAGTACCGCGGCAGTGCGATCCGCGCCCTCTCGATGGAGGGGCGCATGACGATCTGCAACATGTCGATCGAGGCGGGTGCCCGGGCGGGCATGGTCGCGCCCGACCAGACCACGTACGACTACCTGCAGGGTCGGCCGCACGCTCCCACGGGTGCCGACTGGGACGAAGCCGTCGCCTACTGGGACACCCTGCCGACCGACGACGACGCCGTGTTCGACGCCGAGATCTTCCTCGACGCCGACACTCTCGAGCCCTTCGTCACGTGGGGCACCAACCCGGGCCAGGGCGTGTCGCTCAGCGACTCCGTGCCCGACCCCGAGTCGGTCGTCGACCCCAACGAGAAGGCCGCGGCGACGCGCGCGCTCGAGTACATGGCCCTCGAGGCCGGCACGCCGATGAAGGCCATCCCGGTCGACGCCGTGTTCATGGGGTCGTGCACCAACAGCCGCATCGAAGACCTGCGTGCGTTCGCGTCGATCATCCGCGGCCGCAGCAAGGCCGAGGGCGTGCGCGTCATGGTCGTGCCGGGGTCGGCTCGCGTCCGGCTCGAGGCCGAGGCCGAGGGGCTCGACCAGGTCTTCATCGCGTTCGGCGCCGAGTGGCGCTTCGCCGGGTGCTCGATGTGCCTCGGCATGAACCCCGACCAGCTCGCACCGGGCGAGCGGTGTGCGTCGACGTCGAACCGCAACTTCGAGGGTCGGCAGGGCAAGGGCGGTCGCACGCACCTCGTGTCGCCCCTCGTCGCCGCCGCCACCGCGGTGCGCGGGACCCTGTCCTCGCCGTGGGACCTCCGGTCGGACGACGACCACGCCGCCGCGGCGGCCTCCGACGCCCGGGCGACCGACGAACCCGTCCTCGCCGACGGCACCGATCGAGCAAGGGCCCTCTGATGCAGAAGTTCACCACCGTCACCGGGGTCGCCGCGCCGCTGAAGCGCTCGAACGTCGACACCGACCAGATCATCCCGGCGCAGTTCCTGAAGCGGGTCACCAAGACGGGCTTCGAGGACGCCCTGTTCTTCGGGTGGCGCAACGACCCCGAGTTCGTGCTGAACCGGCCCGAGTTCCAGGGCGCGCGCGTCCTCGTCGCCGGGCCGGACTTCGGCACCGGTTCGAGTCGTGAGCACGCCGTGTGGGCGCTGCGCGACTTCGGCTTCGACGTCATCATCAGCTCGCGCTTCGGCGACATCTTCCGGGGCAACTCCGGCAAGCAGGGACTGCTCGCCGCGGCCGTCGCCGAAGACGACGTCGAGCGCATCTGGGCCGAGATCGACCGCCGGCCCGGCGTCGAGATCACGGTCGACCTCGTGGCCCAGACCGCCACGGTCGGCAGCCTCACCGTCGGATTCGAAGTCGATGCCTACACTAAGTGGCGTCTCCTCGAAGGCCTCGACGACATCGGCCTGACGCTCCGCGACGAAGCGGCCATCACAGAATTCGAATCCCGCCGCGCCGCCTGGCGCCCGAAGACATTGCCGGTGAAGTAAGTGAACTCTCTCGTCCAAGACGCAGCAGCAGCAGGTGCCCGTGTGGGGTTGACCTCCGATGAGATCGTCATCCGCGGCGGCAAGCCGCTGATCGGTCGCATCGAGGTGCGTGGTGCCAAGAACCTGGCCACGAAGGCCATGGTCGCGGCCCTCCTGGGCGACACCCCCAGCATCCTCAAGGACGTCCCCGACATCAGCGACGTCAACGTCGTCCGCGGCCTGCTCTCGGTGCACGGCGTGCGCATCACCGACCCGGCTCGCGGCGAGATGATCCTCGACCCCTCCAACGTCGAGTCGGCCCACTTCGCCGAGATCGACGCCCACGCCGGCTCGAGCCGCATCCCGATCCTCTTCTGCGGACCGCTGCTGCACCGCCTGGGCGAGGCGTTCATCCCCGACCTCGGCGGCTGCCGCATCGGCGACCGACCCATCGACTTCCACCTCGACGCCCTGCGGGCCTTCGGTGCCGTCGTCGACAAGTCGTACAACGGCATCCACCTCACCGCGCCCGACGGCCTCACCGGCGCCAACATCGAGCTGCCCTACCCGAGCGTCGGCGCCACCGAGCAGGTGCTGCTGACCGCGGTGCTCGCCAAGGGCGTCACCGAACTGCGCAACGCCGCGATCGAGCCCGAGATCATGGACCTCATCGCGATCCTGCAGAAGATGGGCGCCGTCGTCTCGGTCGAACCGAACCGCGTCATCTTCATCGAGGGCGTCGAGAAGCTCCGCGGCTACACGCACCGGGCGATCAACGACCGCAACGAGGCCGCGAGCTGGGCCTCGGCCGCACTCGCCACCAAGGGCGACATCTTCGTCGAGGGTGCCGACCAGAAAGACCTGATGACGTTCCTCAACGTCTTCCGCAAGGTCGGCGGCGACTTCGACGTCCACGAGGACGGCATCCGCTTCTTCCACCCCGGTGGCGAGCTCAAGCCCGTCGTCGTCGAGACCGACGTCCACCCCGGGTTCATGACCGACTGGCAGCAGCCGCTCATCGTCGCGCTCACGCAGGCGCAGGGCACCTCCGTCGTCCACGAGACGGTCTACGAGAACCGCTTCCAGTTCACCGAGGCCCTCAACGACATGGGCGCCGACATCACGGTCCACAAAGACGGACTGCCCGACCACGACCGCCGCGTCGCGCGTCGCGAGTTCGAGCAGGCCGCGGTCATCAACGGACCGACCGCCCTGCACGGAGCCGACATCCGCGTGCCCGACCTGCGCGGCGGGTTCAGCCACCTCATCGCGGCGCTGACCGCCGAGGGCGAGTCGAAGATCAGCAACGTCGGCATCATCAGCCGCGGCTACGAGCACTTCATCGCGAAGCTCCGCAAGCTGGGTGCCGACTTCGACTTCAAGGGCTGATCGACCGGTGTCGACAGCCGACCCCGACGCCCCTGTCGTCCCGGTCCCGGCGCGCAGGCGTCGCAAGGAGAAGGGCGCGTTCTTCCGAGTCCTCGCGACTCCTGCCGCGCCCCTCTTCGACCTCATGGCCCGGATCGACATCGTCGACGGCGACAAGCTGCCGGCCGAGGGTGCGTTCGTGCTGACCCCGAACCACTACACGAACATCGACCCGGTGGTCGTCGGTCGAGTGATGTGGTCACTCGGGCGGGTGCCGCGCTTCCTCGCGAAGGCGTCCCTGTTCCGGGTGCCGGTGTTCGGCCGCATGATGCACGCGATGGGGCACATCCCCGTCGAGCGGGCGGGTCGTACCCACGACCACGACCCCCTGGCGGCCGGGCGTCTGCTCGTCGCCCGGGGCGGTGGCGTGATCGTCTACCCCGAGGGCACCCTCACCCGCGACCCCGACCTCTGGCCCATGAAGGGCAAGAGCGGTGCCGTGCGCCTCGCCCTCGCCGCCGGGGTGCCGGTCGTCCCGATGGCGCACTGGGGCAGCCAGCACCTCATGGGTCGCTACTCGAGTCGGCTGCACGCCTTCCCGCGCAAGCGCATCGCCGTCGTGATCGGCGACCCCGTCGACCTCTCGGCCTTCCGCGATCGTCCCCTCGACCAGGCCTCGGTCACGGCCGCCACCGCCCTCGTGATGGACGCCGTCACCGAGCTGGTCGAGCGGCTGCGGGGCGAGAAGGCACCCGTCGAACGCTGGAACCCCACCAAGAACCACCAGAAGGAGACAGGCCGCTTTGAGTAGCTCCGAGTCACGCGAAGGCGCCATCGAGGCCCTCGGAGAAGGGGCGGTCACGACCGAGGCGATCTCGATCGTCATGCGCGACTCGATCCCGCGCCGGGTCGCCGTCCTGGGATCGGGCAGCTGGGGCACGACCTTCGCCAAGGTCCTCGCCGAGGGGGGCGCGGACGTCACGCTCTGGGCCCGTCGACCCGAGGTGGCCCGCGAGATCACCGAGAGCAAGCGCAACAGCGACTACCTGCCGGGCATCAACCTGCCCCGCACCCTCGTCGCGACCCCGTCGGTCGAGCAGGCCCTGGCGGGTGCCGAGCAGGTCTACCTGTCGGTCCCCAGCCAGACGCTCCGCGACAACCTGACCGCGATCCGCGGCATGGTCCCGTCCGGCGTGCCGGTCGTCAGCCTGATGAAGGGCGTCGAGAAGGCCACCGGGTTGCGCATGAGCGAGGTGATCGAGGCCGAGCTCGGCATCGACCGCGACCTGATCGCCGTCGCGTCGGGGCCCAACCTCGCCCTCGAGATCGCGAAGCGGCAGCCCACGGCCGCCGTCGTGTCGTCGTACAGCCTCGACACGGCGACCCTGGTGGCGGCCACCGCCACCAACCCGTACTTCCGGTCGTTCGTGAACACCGACGTGATCGGCACCGAGTTCGGCGGCGTCCTCAAGAACCTGATCGCCGTCGCGATCGGCATCGTCGACGGCGTCGGGTACGGCGAGAACACCAAAGCCTCGATCATCACGCGCGGACTGGCCGAGATGACCGCGTTCGCCGTGTCGTTCGGGGCCAAGGCCGAGACCCTCGCCGGTCTCGCCGGGTTGGGCGACCTCATCGCCACCTGCGAGTCGCCGCTCTCGCGCAACAACACGGCGGGTCGGCTGCTCGGGCAGGGTTACGCCTTCGGCGACGTCGTGCGCCAGATGAACCAGACCGCCGAGGGGCTGGCCTCCGTCGCTCCGATCCTCGAACTCGCCCGGTCGCGCGGTGTCGACATGCCCATCGTCCAGCAGGTGGCCGAGGTGCTCGCCGGTACACTCGACCCGCGCAACATCGCCCCGCACCTCACCGAGACGGACGAGCCGCAGGGCGAGTGACCGCCGGTCGTCCTCGCCGGGGGCGTGCGACGACCAGAGCCCGCCCACCGCGGGTCGGCCCGCGGGCCGTGACACCGACGAAAGGCCCCTCATGGCGAGCACCGAGCCCACCGCGACCACCCGCCTCGCCGCGGCCGACATCTCGTCGGTCGACGTCTCGTCGGTCGGGACCTCGGCACCCGGGGCGGCGAAGACCGTCGTGGTCGTCCTCTTCGGTGGCCGCTCCAGCGAGCACTCGATCAGCTGCGCCACGGCCGGGGGAGTCCTCTCGGCGATCGACCGCACCCGCTACGACGTGGTGCCCGTGGGCATCACCGTCGACGGGGCGTTCACCCTCCAGCCCGACGACGCGGCGAGCTTCGCGCTCGATGCCGAGACGCTGCCGACCGTCGTCGACAACGGCACGCGCGTGCACTGGCCCGAGTCGTCCACCACCCGTGAGCTGACCGTCACCGAGCCCGACGGCACGACGCGCCTGCTGGGCGAGGTCGACGTGGTGTTCCCGATCCTGCACGGTCCGTTCGGCGAGGACGGCACGGTGCAGGGCCTGCTCGAACTGACCGGGCTGCCCTACGTCGGGGCGGGCGTGCTCGCCTCGTCGCTCGGCATGGACAAGCACTTCACCAAGACGGTGCTGCAGGCGGCCGGCGTGGCCGTCGCCCCGTGGCGCACCGTCCGCCGTCGAGACTGGGATGCCGCGCCCGATCGTGTCGCCGGCGACGTCGAGGCGCTCGGCTACCCGATGTTCGTCAAGCCCGCCCGAGCCGGGTCGAGCGTCGGGGTGTCCCGCGTCGACTCGCCCGCCGATCTCGCCGCGGCCATGGCGAAGGCCTTCGCCGAGGACCACAAGGTGCTCGTCGAGTCCGCCGTCGTCGGTCGCGAGATCGAATGCGCCGTTCTCGGTGGACGCGACGGGGCGGCGCCCCGCACGTCGGTCGCGGGCGAGATCGTCCTCGCGGACGACACGTTCTACGACTTCGAGTCGAAGTACCTCGGTGCCCCCGGGGCCGACCTGGTCTGCCCCGCCGATCTCGCGCCGGGCGACCTGGCCGAGATGCAGCGGCTCGCCGCCCTGGCGTTCGAGGCGATCGACGGCACGGGCCTGGCCCGGGTCGACTTCTTCTTGACGGACGACGGGTGGGTGATCAACGAGGTCAACACGATGCCCGGCTTCACACCCATCTCGATGTTCCCCGCCTGCTGGCTGGCGAGCGGCCTCAGCTACCCCGAGCTGATCGACGAACTCATCGCTCTCGGCCTCGAGACCGAGCGCTGACGGAGCTCGTCCGCCCCCGAGACCGGCCCTAGGGCGTCGGCGTCGCGGTCGGCTCGTCGGCCGACCCGGCGGAGCCGGGCAGGTCGCCGGCTCCGACGCACTCCTTGCCGTCGTTCGGCAGGTAGCCGACCGCGTCGGCCAGGTCGCGCAGCACGTTGCCGCCGTTCGCCTTGGTGGTGTCGACGATCACCTGCACGCCCGGCTCGCGGCCGTACGTGGTGAGGATCGAGGTCTCGGCGTCGTCCGGGTCTTGATCGACGAGCCAGTCCACGCCCTGGATGTCGTAGCAGGGCAGGTCGGACACGGCGGGCGTCTCGACGCCGCAGTGCAGCAGCACGCTCGTCGGCGAACCCCAGGCGCCGGTCGCTTGGGCGTCCGTCTCGCGGCGGTCCTGTCCGTCGTCGACGACCTCGGGCAGGTGGACGGTGACCTGCGCGCAGGCCGGGTCGTTCGCCCCCGCGGCGGGCTGCATCGGGACGGCTTGCGAGCAGCCGACCAGCGTCGTCGCGAGACCGGCCCCGACGAGCACGAGGGCCGGGACGCGAAGACGGGGACGGAGGCGCGCGGAGAGGCGCGAGGACGGGTTCGACATCGCATCCAGGCTACCGTTCAGCACATGGAACGACGCTCCACGGACCCCTGCCCGGCCGACGCCGACACCGTCGAGGGCGTCGGCGAGCTCGCCACCCTCGCCCGCATCCTGCCCCGCCTGCCCCGCAGCGACGACACGCTGCTCGGTCCCGGTGACGACGCGGCCGTGGTCGCGGCACCCGACGGCCGGTTCGTCGTCACGACCGACCTCATGGTGCACGGCCCCGACTTCCGACGCGCGTGGTCGACGTCGTACGACCTCGGCTGGAAGGCCGCGGCGTCGAACCTGGCCGACGTGGCGGCGATGGGCGCTCGGCCCACGGCGCTGGTGGTCGCCCTCGCAGTGCCCGGCGACACCGGCGTGACCGAACTCGAGGCCTTCGCGGACGGTCTGCGTGCGGGTTGTTCCGTGATGGCTCCGGGCACGGGGGTCGTCGGCGGCGACCTCTCGGTGTCGCCGACCTTCACGGTCGCGGTGACGGCGTTCGGCGACCTCGAGGGGCGCCCGCCCGTGCGGCGGGACGGGGCGCGCGTCGGCGACGTCGTCGCGGTGTCCGGCGCGCTCGGCCGCTCGGCGCGCGGGCTCGACCTGCTGTTCCGCCTCGGCGTCGACCACGACGGGGTGCCCGACACCGCCGCGGCCGCCGCCCTGCGCGAGCGCGACCCGGACGTCGGCTGGCACCTCGCTCCGAGCCCGCCCGTGGCCGACGGCCGCTCGGCGGCGCTTGCCGGGGCGACCGCGATGCTCGACCTGTCGGACGGCCTCGCCCTCGACGCCGGCCGGGTGGCCCGCGCCTCCGGCGTCGTGGTCGACCTGTCGGCCCGGGCGCTGGGCGACGACCCGCGGCTCGCGCTCTCGGGCGGTGAGGACCACTCCCTGTTCGCCACGTTCCCGCCCGACGTCGCGCTGCCCGGTGGTTTCCGCGCCGTCGGCACGGTCCGTGATCCGGCAGGAGGTGCGCCCCGCGTCACCGTCGACGGTTCCGACCTCGGCGAGTCCGGCGGGTGGGACCCGTACCGCCTGTGGTCGGGGGAGCAGGGCTGACGAGCCGGCCCGCGCCTCCTGTCGGGGGTCAGTCGCGCAGCGCGAACCAGACCGTCGTGTCGCCGTACTGTTTCTTCACGTCGAGGGTGAGGCCCTCAGGCCAGCCCGGTTCGCCGTCGCGCGAGGCGCGCTCGACGACGACGAGGGCCTGTTCGTCGAGCGAGGGCAGCAGGGCCGTGAGGTCGGCGGTGAGGTCGGCGGCCGACAGCTCGTAGGGCGGGTCGAAGAAGACGAGGTCGACGAGCGCCGAGCCGCCCTCGAGGTACGACCGCACGGGCTGGGTGACCACGTCGACGCGCGGGGGAGTGCCGCGCGGCGGTCGGGGGGCCCGCGCCAGCACGGACTCGACGTTGCGGCGCAACACCTTCGCGGCGGCCGGGGCCTTCTCGACGAGGACGACCGAGGCGGCCCCTCGCGACGCCGCTTCGAGCCCGAGGCCCCCCGTGCCGGCGTAGAGGTCGAGCACGCGCCGGCCCCGGATCTCGTCGCGCGCGTCGAGCGACGAGAACAGCGCCTCGCGCACCCGGTCGCTCGTGGGCCGCGTCCCGACCTTGGGGACGACGAGCGAGAGGTTGTCGGCGAAGCCGGAGATGATGCGGGACATGGGGTCAACCATGCCAGGTCGACGCGCGACACCCGGCGCGCACCGGGCACGCACCCGGCACGCACGCGGTTCGAGCATCCCGACAACGCATCACCGTCGACCGCCCCGCCCAGTCGTCGGACCTGCACAACCGAGTTGGCGGTGCCCGCCGACGTCGGCAGCATCGGTGCCATGACCAGCGTCGATCGTACCGTCAGGCCCTCCTTCACGAAGTCGCTCTTCGCGGGGCGCATCGCCTCCGAACTCGTCTTCCCGTACCCGCAGATGACGGCGGCCGAGAAGGCCCGGGTCGAGACGGTCTCGGCGTCCGCCCGTGAGGTGCTCGCCGGCTACGAACCGCTGAAGGCCGAACGCGAGGGATGGATCGGCGACGACCTGGTGCGCGAGCTGGGCGAGCGGGGCCTGATGGGACTCTTCGTCTCCGAGGAGTACGGCGGACTCGGGCTCGGCCAGAGCGCCTACTGCCGCGTGTACGAGGAGTTCGGTCGGGTCGACGGCACCCTGGCCACGGTCATGGGGGTGCACCAGTCGATCGGCACCAAGCCGCTGCACCTCTTCGGCACCGACGACCAGAAGGCCCGTTGGCTGCCCGACCTGGCGAGCGGCCGCAAGCTCGCGGCGTTCGTGCTCACCGAGCCGAACGTCGGCAGCGACGCCTACGCGCTCGAGACCCGGGCCGAGCGGCAGAGCGACGGCAGCTGGCTGCTGAACGGCGAGAAGCGGTGGATCGGCAACGGCGACAAGGACGTCCTGACGGTCTTCGCGCAGAGCGACTTCGGGCACGTCGCGCTGATCGTCGAGAAGGGCATGGAGGGGCTGACCACCGGCCCGCGGTTCGAGACGCACGGACTCAAGGCCAACCACCTGCAGCGCGTGCACTTCAAGGACGTCCGGGTGCCCGCCGAGAACCTCCTCGGCGAGCCGGGCGACGGCTTCCGCATCGCGGTCAACACGCTCAACAACGGTCGCATGTCGATGGGCACGGCCATCGCGGGCGGCATGAAGAGGTTCCTCGAGCTGAGCCTCGACCACACGGAGGCGCGGCACCAGTTCGGCAGACCGCTCGCCGACTTCGAGATGGTCGGCGACAAACTCGCGTGGATGACCCAGCAGATCTACGGCGTCGAGTCGATGTCGTACCTGACAACGGGCCTCGTCGACCGCGGCGACACCGACTTCGCGCTCGAGTCCGCGCTGACCAAGGTCGCGGCGAGCGACACCGGCTGGTACGCCCTCAACCGGGCGGTGCAGCTGCACGGAGGCGAGGCGTACATGGAAGGTCACCCGCTCTCCAAGGCCCTGCGCGACTTCCGGATCTTCCCGATCTTCGAGGGGGCCAACGACGTCCTGCGCGCGTTCGTCGCCCTGAACGGCCTCAAGACGCTCAGCGAAGAGCTGCCCGACGTGGCGTCGCTCCGCATCGGTGAGCCCGGACGGGCGCTCGGGGTGCTCGCGCCGTACGTCGCGGGTCGCGTCCAGCGCCGCATCCGGCCCGAACGGCCGGTCGGGGTCCATCCCGCGCTCGCCAAGCAGGCCGCCGAGCTCGGAGACCAGGTCTCGCGGCTGCGCGAGCGCACCGAGGGGGCGCTCCGCAAGCACGGCAAGAAGGTGCAAGAGAAGCAGCTCGTGCAGAAGCGCCTCGCCGACGCGGCGAGCGGCATCTACGCGCAGACGGCCGTCCTGTCGCGGGCCTCGACGGCCCTCCAGGAGGCGCGGGCCGACTCCGACGCCGAGCGTCACCTGGCCGTCGGCTTCTGCAAGCAGTCCGCGCGCGGGGTGGGGCGACAGCTGCGGGCCCTCGAGGTGAACGACGACGGGCACGTGGCCGACCTCGCGAAGGCGACCCGCGCCTCCGGCGGGTACTCCTTCTCGCTCTGACCGCGGGTCGGCCCGACGGGGCCGGCGCCGTTCGGCGAGGGGGCTGTCGGGGGCGGGCACTAGCGTGGGGTCCGTGCCCGACTCACCCCTCGACGCGTCGCTGGCCGGGGCCCTCGGCGGCCGGACGGCCACCGCCCTGCAGAAGGCCTTCGGCCTGCGCACGGTCGGCGACCTGCTGACGCACTTCCCTCGGCGCTACGCCCGGCGGGGCGAGCTCACGGCGCTCGACCAGCTGCCGCTGGGCGAGTCCGTCACGATCGTGGCCCAGGTGCTGGACGTCCGCGAACGCACGATGCGCGCCCGGCGCGGGTCGATCCTCGAGGTGCGCATCGGCGACGGCCAGGGCATCCTCACGCTCACCTTCTTCAACCAGGCGTGGCGGGCCAAGGACCTGGTGCCGGGTGCCCGGGGCATCTTCGCCGGCAAGGTCGGCGACTACCGAGGGCTGCGCCAGCTGGCGCACCCCGACTACGAGCTGTTCGACGCCTCGCACGAGGCCGTCGCCGGGGTCGGCGACCAGCAGGCCCAGAAGTGGGCGAAGCAGCCCATCCCGATCTACCCGGCCAGCGCCTCCGTGGCGTCCTGGCAGGTGCAGAAGTCGGTCGAGGTGCTGCTCGACGGCCTGCCGCCGATCGACGACGCGGTGCCGGCGTCGGTCCGGTTCGAACTCGACCTGATGCCGGTGTCCGAGGCGTACGAGCGCATCCACCGTCCCGAGACCGATCGCGACCACCTCACGGCCCGCGACACCCTGCGGTTCGACGAGGCCTTCGTGCTGCAGAGCGCCCTGCTGCAGCAGCGAGCGCTCGTGCGTCGGTCGGCCGCGACCCCCCGTCGGACCGCACCCGACGGCCTGCTCGCCGCCTTCGACGCCGCCCTGCCCTTCGAGCGGACGGGCGACCAGCGCCTCGTCGGCGACGAGATCACCCGCGACCTCGAGGCCGAGGTGCCGATGAACCGCCTCGTGCAGGGCGAGGTCGGCTCGGGCAAGACCCTCGTCGCCCTGCGGGCCATGCTCGCGGTGGCCGAGAGCGGCGGCCAGTCGGCCCTGCTGGCCCCGACCGAGGTGCTCGCGGCTCAGCACCTGCGATCCATCACGGCCACCCTCGGTCCCGACCTGGCGGCCCGCCTCCGCCCGACCCTGCTGACCGGCCAGATGACGGTCGCCCAGCGCAAGAAGGCGCTGCTGTCCATCGTCAGCGGCCAGGCGCACGTCGTCGTGGGCACCCACGCCCTGATCAGCGAGGCCGTCGAGTTCTTCGACCTCGGCCTCGTCGTCGTCGACGAGCAGCACCGCTTCGGCGTCGACCAGCGTGAGGCGCTGCGTAAGAAAGGCACCACACCGCCGCACGTGCTCGTCCTGACCGCGACGCCGATCCCGCGCACCGTGGCCATGACGGTCTTCGGCGACCTCGACGTGTCCACCATCGCCGAGCTGCCGAAGGGGCGCCAGCCGATCGAGTCGTTCGTCGTGCCCCTCGCCGACCACCCGACCTGGGGCGGTCGCATCTGGCAGCGCTCGGCCGAAGAGGTGGCGAAGGGGCGACAGGTGTTCGTCGTCTGCCCGGCGATCGACGCGGTCACGGCCGAACCCGGCGACCCGCCCGATGCCGAGGTCGCACCCGGCGACGACGCGCACGGGGCAGACGTGGCCGAGGCGCCGGCACCCGAACGCGCGAGCGTCGAGGGGGTCATGGCCCGGGTGCCCACCATCCCCGTGTTGGCCGGGCTGCGCATCGAGCCCCTCCACGGACGCATGTCGTCCGACGAGAAGGACGACGTCATGCGTCGCTTCGCGGCCGGCGACATCGACGTGCTCGTGGCGACGACGGTCATCGAGGTGGGTGTCGACGTGCCGAACGCCTCGACCATGGTCGTTCTCGACGCCGACCGGTTCGGCGTCTCGCAACTGCACCAGTTGCGCGGTCGCGTGGGCCGCGGCGGTCACCCGGGGCTCTGTCTGCTCGTCACGCACGCGGCGGCCGACACGGTCGCGCGTGAGCGGGTGGACGCGGTCGCGGCCACGCTCGACGGCTTCGAGCTCGCGCAGGTCGACCTCGACCTGCGTCGCGAGGGCGACGTGCTCGGCAACCTCCAGTCGGGCGGCCGTTCGTCCCTGCGTCTGCTGCGGGTGGCCCGCGACGGCGACCTCATCGGCCTCGCCCGCGAGCACGCGGCCGAGGTCCTCGACGACGACCCGCGCCTGGTCGACCACCCCGCCCTCGCGGCGGCCATCGCGCGTCGACTCGACGACCGGAGCCGCGAGGCCATGGGCAAGAACTGAGCGCGCCGTGGTGCGTGACGCGTCCTCGACGCCGCCTTCGCCCTGGGTGTCCGTCCGGGGTCGGCGGGATACAGTGACCGGATGAGCAGGATCGCCGTCGTGCCGGGTTCGTTCGACCCCGTGACCCTCGGGCACGTGGACGTGATCGCCCGGGCCGCCAACATCTTCGACGAGGTCCACGTCCTCGTCGTCCACAACCCCGAGAAGAGTGCGCTGCTGCCCCTCGCGCAGCGCGTCTCCCTGCTCACCGAATCGCTCCGGGCGGCCGGGCTGCCCGAGACCGTCACGGTCCACAGCTGGAGCGTCGGGTTGCTCGTCGACTACTGCACCGAGGTCGGGGCGAGCGTGCTCGTCAAGGGCATCCGCTCGCAGGTCGACGTCGCCTACGAGACCCCGATGGCGATCATGAACCGCAGCCTCGCCGGTGTCGAGACCGTCTTCTTGCTCCCCGACCCGGCCCATGCCCACGTGTCGAGCTCGCTCGTGCGGCAGGTGGCCTCGCTCGGCGGGGACGTGTCGCCCTACGTGCCCGACGCCGTCGCCGCCTACCTCAGCACGACCTGACCCCGACCCCACCCGACGAGGACGCCGCGATGACCACGACCAACGACCCCACCGTCGAGCCCGCCGCCGTCCGCGCGACCGGCTCCGGGCCCACGATGTCGCTCGCCGAGGTCCAGCAGCGCGCGAGGGGCATCCTCGAGGCCGTGGCCACCGTGATCGACGGCAAGGACGGCGCCATCTCGACGGCGCTCACCGTCCTGCTCGCCGAGGGCCACCTGTTGATCGAGGACGTCCCGGGGGTCGGCAAGACCCAGCTGGCCCGGGCGCTCGCCAAGGCGGTCGACGCGACCGTCACCCGCATCCAGTTCACCCCCGACCTGCTGCCGAGCGACATCACGGGCGTCTCGGTCTACGACCGGCAGAGCGGCGGGTTCGAGTTCAAGCCCGGTCCCGTCTTCGCCAACGTCGTCATCGGCGACGAGATCAACCGCGCCTCGCCGAAGACGCAGTCGGCGTTGCTCGAGAGCCTCGAAGAGCGCCAGGTGACCGTCGACGGCATCACGCACCCGCTGCCCTCGCCGTTCCTCGTCGTGGCGACGCAGAACCCCGTCGAGATGGAGGGCACCTACAACCTGCCCGAGGCCCAGCGCGACCGGTTCATGGCCCGCATCTCGCTGGGCTACCCCGACGCCCGCAGCGAGTTGCGCATGCTGCAGCAGCGTGAGCGGGTCAGCCCCCTCGACACCCTGCGTCCGCTCGTCTCGCTCGACGAGCTCACGCGCATGATCGCCGCCGTCCGCACGGTCTACACCGCGCAGGCGGTCGAAGAATACGCCGTGCGGATCGTCCAGGCGACGCGCGTCCACCCCGACGTGCGTCTCGGGGCCAGCCCCCGCGCGACCCTGCAGCTCATGCGGGCGGCCAAGTCCTGGGCCGCCCTCAACGGCCGTGGCTACGTGGTCCCCGACGACGTCGACGCCCTCACCGGTCCCGTCCTCGGCCACCGGGTCATCCTCGCCGGTCGAGCCGGTGCGGGGGCGGTCTCCGCGGCCTATGACCTCGTCGCCGAGGTCGTCGAACAGACCCCCGTCCCGCTCGGCGACGCGACCGACGCGCGCTGACCGTGAGACGGGGTGGGGTCCCCAGGCCGACCGGCCGAGGCGTCGGCGTGCTCGCCGCCGGGGTGCTCGTCGTGCTCGTGGGCTGGCTGCTGCAGGCCCCGGCCCTCGTGTTCGCCGGCTCGACGCTCGTCGTGCTGATCGTGGCCGTCACGGTGTCGCTGCTCTTCCGCACGGCCGACGTGCGGGTCGCCCGCCGTTTCACCCCCGACCGCGGCGTCGCGGGGTGGTCCGCCGTCGAGACGGTCACGGTCCTTCCCCGAGGGGGGAGGACCTCCGGCACGGTGCGGGTCCGCGAGCAGCTGCCGTTCGGGCGACTGTCCGACTCCGAGGCCGCGGCCGTCCTGCTCGTGCCGGGCCGCGCCTCCTCGGCGGTCTTCCGTCACCACGACCTGCCGCGCGGTCGGCACCGCATCGGCCCCCTGCACGTCGACCTCGTCGAGTCGTACGGCGTCGCCCGGCGACGGGTCGTGGCGGCCGGCGTGGCCGAGTTCGTCGTCGTGCCCGACGTCGTCGAGGTGGGGCTCGGGCGCGAGTCCCGTGCCCTGGGTGACGGGTCGAGACGGCAGCGCGAGCACAGCCTGGCCGGTGGCGAGGACGATCCGGTCACGCGCGAGTACCGCCGGGGTGACCCGATGCGTCGGGTGCACTGGAAGGCGACGGCCCGGCACGGTGAGCTCATGGTCCGACAAGAAGAGCAGCACGGCCTGCCCAGCGCGCGGGTCGTCATCGCCGTCGCGGCCGAGGGATGGTCCGACGCGCGTCCGACGGTGCCGCCGACGAGCGGCGTCCGGGTGAGGCCGGCGACCGCCTCGATCCCGCTCGTCAGCGACGCGTTCGAGTGGGCGGTCTCGTTCGCCGCGACCATCGCGGTCGAGATCGGCCACGCGGGGTCCGCGACCGTGCTGACGACACCCGGCGGCACGCTCGTCGCCCGGCACGACCCGGAGTCGACCACGGGGTTCCTCGACGACCTCGCCGACCTGCGGCTCGACGACGCGCTCGGGGCACCGGCTCCCGCCCCGTCGCCCCGGGAGCCCGTCGTGGCGGTCGTCTCGGGCCTGGGCCGGCTCGACCTCGAGCTGCTCGTCGCCTCGAGGGCTCCCGGGTCGTCGGCGATCGCCGTCGTCGTCACGGCCGCCCTGCCCCTCGGCGCCGGCCTGACCTCACGACCCGCGCGCCTCGCCGACGGTCCGGGCCGGGGCGACGACCGCGTGCTCGCCCCCGACGAGGTCGCCGGCGCCCTGCGTGACTCCGGCTGGCGGGTCGTCGAGACCGACTCGAGCGTCGACGTCGGCCGCCTGATCACGACCTCGGGGGTCCTCGATGACTGACTCGTCGACGCGCGTGGGGTTCTTCGGGGCCGAGCCCACGGGCGCGGCCCGCTGGCAGACCACGGCTCTGCTCTGGCTCGTGCTCGTCCTCTCGCTCGCGAGCCTGCATCCCGTCTTCGTCGGGGTGGGCTGGTGGATCGCCGGTGCCGTCGTGGCCGCCGTGGTGCTGGGGGGTTCCCTCGCCGTCCGGGCGCTCGGAGGAGCCTCCTGGGCGGGCGTGGTCGGCGGGGCGGTCCTCGGCGCGCTCGTCACGACGGCCTTCGCCTCGGGGGGGACGGCCCTGCTCGGCGTCGTGCCGACGGGTGCCACCTTCGCGCGCGTCCCGGAGCTCTCGGCTCAGGCCAACGCGGCCATCGTCGAGGGATCGGCCCCCGTCGAGGTCAACGACGGCCTGCTGGTCACGGTGGCACTCTCGGTCCTCGTCGTCGCCGTCGTCACCGACTTGTTGTCGTCGGTGGGGCAACTGCCGGTCGTGACCGGGGTCTTCCCGGCCCTCGTCCTGGCCGTGCCGACCTTCGTCCCGGGCGTCGTGACGAGCTGGCCCTGGGTGGTGGCGACCGTGCTGGCCTACCTCGTGCTGCTGATGGTCTCCACGGGGCGACGACCCTCGCGCGCCGGTCTCGTCGGTGCCGCCGCGTCGGTCGCCGTGGCCGGGCTCCTGACCGCCGTCGTTCCCCTCACGGGCGTGGCGCCGTTGACCGGTTCGGGCACCGGTGCCGGCCTCGCGACCGGCGTGAACCCCATCATCGACCTCGGCGACGACCTGCGGCGGGGTGCCCCGGTCACCGTCCTGTCGTACCGGACCGACGATCCGCAGGGCACCTACCTCAAGCTCGTCGACCTCGTCGACTTCTCGGGCCGCACCTGGAGTCCGGCCGACGTGCCGCTCGACCCGCTCAACACGCTCGACACCCTGCCCGACGCTCCCGGCATCGACCCGGGCACCGCACGACGCGACGTCACGACGGACGTCACGATCGGGGCGCTCCGCAGTCCGTACCTGCCCGTCCCGGTGCCGCCGACCACCATCGAGGGGCTCGACGACGGGTGGCGGTTCGTCGACGAGAGCGGCGTCACCGTCCGCAGCGACTCCGAGGGCACGCAGGGCCTCGAGTACGAGGTGACGAGTCGGCCCGTCGACCCGAGCCCCGAGCAGGTCGTCGCCTCGCTCGACGACACGGGGCCCGACATGGCGCCCTACCTCTCGGTCGACGAGGTGCCGCAGGCCGTCACCGACCTCGCCGCCGAGGTGACCGGCGGCTCGGCCAACCCGTTCGACGCGGCCGTCGAGCTGCAGGACTTCTTCCGCGACGGCGACTTCACGTACTCGGAGGACACCCCTGTCCAGCGCGGCTACGACGGCAGCGGCCTCGACGCGATCGAGACGTTCCTGCAGGTCCGCAGCGGGTACTGCGTCCACTTCGCCTCGGCGATGGCGGTCATGGCCCGGACGCTGGGCATCCCCTCGCGGGTGGCCGTGGGCTTCCTGCCGGGCGACCTGCAGGGCGTCGGTGACGACGCCGCGTTCCGGGTGAGCAGCGACGACCTGCACACCTGGCCCGAGCTGTACTTCGCCGGGCTCGGCTGGGTCCCCTTCGAGCCGACCGTCGGCCTCGGCGCGCCTCAGCAGTACCTGCAGCAGACCGGCGTCGAGCCGAGCGACGTCCCCAGCGACGACGCGAGCACCGCGCCCGACGCGAGCACGGCCCCGTCGGCCTCGACCGCGCCGACCGGTGCGGCTCCGAGCGCGAGCGCCACGCCGACGTCCGCCGCCTCGGGGCCGGGCTCCGGCGTCGGGCCGGTCCCGTCGATCGCCCTGTCGGTGCTCGCGGCGCTCGTGCTCGCCGCCCTCGTCGTCCCCTCGGGTCTGCGCGCGGGCCGCCGACGTCGCCGATTGTCGGCGTCCCCGCCCGACCTGGCGCTGCACGCCTGGCACGAGGTGGTCGACACCGCTCGAGACCTGGGTGTCCCGGTGACGGCCACGATGACCCCGCCGGCCGTCGCCGGCCTGCTGGCGCAGCGACTCGGGGTGGGGGGCGTCGGCCACGATGCCGTGACCGGCACGGCGACGGCACCGTCCTCCGGCCGGACGAGCAGGGCCGAGGAGGCGCGGGTCGCCTCGGTCGCGCTGCTGGACGCCCTGCAGGCCGAGCGCTTCGGGGCCGAGCCGGCCGCTCGGCAGGTGCAGGCGGACGCACGCCGCGTGATCGACGGGCTCCGCGCCTCCTCGTCCGTGGGGCAGCGCGTCGTGGCGACCATCGCGCCGCGATCGCTCGTCGGGGGCACGGAGGCGGCGTCCGGCTCGACGGCGTAAACTCTCTCTTCGTGCCTCATTTCAGCCAGACCCCCTACACCGTCCCGGTGTTCGACCTCGTGCACCGTCCGGGCGAGATGCGCGAGCACGAACTCGACGTCGTCGTGCCCGAGAAGCTCGGCGAGGGACAGATCTCGGTGCCGAAGGGTGCCGAGATCGCGATCGACGTCAAGCTCGAGGGGCTGCACGACGGCATCCTGGTGTCCGCGCACGTCTCGGGCACGGCGGTCGGTGAGTGCAGCCGATGCCTCCGTGACATCTCCGAGCCCGTCGAAGTCGATTTCGCCGAGCTTTTCGCGTACGATGTCGACGAAGCTTTTGACTATCAGGTTCAAGACGATCACGTGGATCTTGAACCCGTGGTCAGAGACGCAGTGGTTCTGTCACTGCCCTTCCAGCCGGTCTGTCGGCCGGATTGTCCGGGCCTCGACCCCGAAACGGGCGAGCGCGTGGACGACATCCCCGGCTACCAGCCCCGCGAGATCGCCGACCCCCGCTGGTCGGCCCTGGCAGGGTTCCAGGCTGAATCGGCACCCGCCGACGGCACGTCACAGGGAACCGGTCACGACGACCAGCGCCCGGCCGACGAGCAGCACTGAACACCACCGCGTCACCCACCATCGTCAGACCCAGGCACCCGTGAGGGTGCCGACAGAGAGAAGAGAAACCCATGGCCGTCCCGAAGCGCAAGCAGTCACGCTCCAACACGCACGCTCGTCGTTCGCAGTGGAAGGCCACGCCGGTCCAGCTCGTCAAGACGATCGAGAACGGCAAGGTCACCTACAGCCTGCCGCACCGTGCCAAGGTCGTCGAGGACAGCGCCGGCACCGCCCTGTACATGGAGTACAAGGGCCGCAAGGTCGCCGACGTCTGATCACCGACGTGAACCCGTCCACCCTCGCGGTGAGCGCATGAGTCAGCCCGAGTCGAGCCCTGGTGCCGACCGGGCTGTTCTCTTGTCCCGACTGCAGATCGAGCTCAGCGACGACCTGATCGACCAGGCGCTCACGCACCGGTCGTACTCGTACGAGCACGGCGGCGTCGGCAACAACGAGCGCCTCGAGTTCCTCGGCGACTCCATCCTGGGCCAGGCCGTCACGGTCATGCTCTTCACCGAGAACCCCGACCTCGACGAGGGCGACCTCGCGAAGCGTCGGGCCAGTCTCGTCAGCACCGTCGCCCTGGCCGAGGTCGCGCGGATCATCGGTCTCGGCCCGTACCTGCGCCTCGGTCGCGGCGAAGAGTTGACCGGCGGTCGGGACAAGCACTCGATCCTGGCCGACACCGTCGAGGCCATCATCGGTGCGACGTACCTCGAGGCCGGGGGCGAGGCTGCCACGGCACTCGTGCTGCGTCTCGTGGCGCCGCTGCTCGTCGACCCCGATCGTTTCGGTGCCGCGATGGACCCCAAGACCAGCCTGCAAGAACTGGCTGCGACCCTGGGTCGGGGCATGCCTTCGTACTCGGTCACCGACAGTGGTCCCGATCACGACAAGCGTTTCCACGCGGTCGTCGCCCTGGGTGACGAGCAGGGCGTCGCCGAGGGGTCGGGCAGCAGCAAGAAGCAGGCCGAGATGGCCGCCGCCCTCGGGGCCTGGACGTCGCTCAACGCGTCGGCCGCCGGGGTGGCCGCCGCCCGTCGGGCCGCCGCCTCCACCGCCTGACCGTGCCCGAACTGCCCGAGGTCGAGGTCGTCCGGGCCGGTCTGCACCCCGTGGTGGCCGGTGCCGTGGTGACGGCGGTCGACGTCCTCGACCAGCGGTCGCTCAAGCGGCACCGCGGTCCGAGCGACGACTTCGTCGACCGGTTGGTCGGTGGCACGATCGACTCGGCCGTCCGCCGGGGCAAGTTCCTCTGGTTCCCCTTCGAGCCGGCCGAGCCGCACGAGCAGCCCCTGGCCCTCGTGGCTCACCTCGGCATGAGCGGTCAGGTCCTGCTCCGCAGCCGGGACGCCGAGCCCGACCGTCTGATGCGCATCCGGCTCGAGGTCGAGAGCCCGTCGCTCGGCCCCGTGCGACTCGCCTTCGTCGACCAGCGCATCTTCGGCTCGATGGCCCTCGACGAGACCGTGCCCACGCTGGACGGGCGGGCGGCGGGGTTCGCCGGCCCGCGCCTCCTGGGGTCCGACGCCGACGCCGAGGCCGCGGTCGAGGCCGGGACGGACGCCCGGCCGACCACCACCGACGGCACCGACGCCGATCCGGCCGCCTGGGTGCGCCGGGTCCCGCAGCAGGTCTCGCACATCGCGCGCGACCCGCTCGACCCGGCCTTCGACGAGCCGCGGGTGATCACCCGCCTGCTGGCCCGACGCACCGGTGTCAAGCGCGCGCTGCTCGACCAGGGTCTGCTGAGCGGGGTGGGCAACATCTACGCCGACGAGAGCCTCTGGGCCGCGCGGGTGCACCCAGAGCAGCCGACCGAGTCGTTGTCGAGGGCGCGGGCCCGCGTGCTGCTGGCCGAGGTGCGGGTCGTGCTGCTCAAGGCCCTCGGCGAGGGCGGGACGAGCTTCGACGCCCAGTACGTCAACGTCAACGGCCAGTCGGGTTACTTCAGCCACAGCCTCGCCGCGTACGGGCAGCAAGGTCGCCCCTGCCCGCGGTGCGGCACCCCCATCGTGCGCGAGGCGTTCATGAACCGCTCGAGCCACTTCTGCCCTCGCTGCCAGCGGGTGCGCACGCGCTGACCCCCGCCTCGTCCGGCGCCGCCCGCCTCCCCGGACGGCGGGGCCTCCACCCGTATCCTTGAGAACGGGTCACGACCTGCCGTCGACGCCCCGGTCCGCCCGGTCCACCACCCGTCACGAGCCCCGAGGAGGCGCGGCGCATGTACCTGAAGAGCCTCACGCTCAAGGGCTTCAAGTCGTTCGCCTCGGCGACCACGTTCGCCTTCGAGCCGGGGGTCACCTGCGTCGTCGGCCCGAACGGTTCGGGCAAGAGCAACGTCGTCGACGCCCTCGCCTGGGTGATGGGCGAGCAGGGGGCGAAGAACCTCCGCGGCGGCAAGATGGAGGACGTCATCTTCGCCGGCACCTCGACCCGCGGCCCGCTCGGTCGGGCGCAGGTGGTGTTGACCATCGACAACTCCGACGGGGCCCTGCCGATCGACTACACCGAGGTGACGATCAGCCGTACCCTCTTCCGCAACGGTGGCAGCGAGTACGCCATCAACGGCGAGGGGTGCCGGCTGCTCGACGTCCAAGAGCTGCTCAGCGACTCCGGCCTCGGCCGCGAGATGCACGTCATCGTGGGGCAGGGGCAGCTCGACGCCGTGCTGCGCGCCACCCCGGAGGACCGCCGGGGCTTCGTCGAGGAGGCCGCCGGCATCCTCAAACACCGTCGTCGCAAGGAGAAGACCCTCCGCAAGCTCGAGGCCATGCAGACGAACCTCACGCGGCTCAGCGACCTCGCGGGCGAGCTCCGCCGTCAACTCAAACCGCTCGGGCGCCAGGCCGAGATCGCCCGCGAGGCGCAGACCATCGCCGCGGTCGTCCGGGACGCCCGCGCCCGTCTCCTGGCGGACGAGGTCGTCGCCCTGCGGGAGTCGCTCACGGCCCGGTCGAGCACCGAGGCCGAGCGCAAGAGCGAGCGCCTCGTGCTGCAGGACCGCCTCGACGAGAACAAGCAGCGTGAGCACCGCCTCGAGCAGGCCATGGTCGGCGACGCCGTCGACGACGCCCGCCGGGTGGTCTTCGGCCTCGAGTCGGTCCACGAGCGCCTGCGCAGCCTGTCGAGCCTCGCGCAGCAGCGGCTCCAGCTGCTCGCCCAGCAGGCGGACCAGCCCGCCGTGGCGACCACCGTCAGCGCGGGCATGGTCGCCGACGCCCGCGACGAGGCCGAGCGCCTGCGCGGCGACGTCTCGCAGGCCGAGGCGGCGGTGGGGGCGGCCGGGGCCGAGCTGGCCACGGTCCGTGCGTCCCTCGACGCCCTCGACGTCGAGATCCAGGCGCAGAGCGTCGTCGTCTCGCAACACGACCTCGAGGCCACCCGCCTGCGTGGCGCCCTCGAGACGGCGCGGTCGGGGCTCGCCGCCGTCCGGGGCGAGCAGCTGCGTCAACGCGCCGCGCTCGAGGCTGCCGAGGCGCGTCGGGACGCCGGACGGGTCGAGTACGCCGAGCTCGAGCAGCGGTCGCCGCGTGCCGACGCCGACGGGGTCGATCACGCCGCCGTCCAGGCCGAGGCCGAAGAGCAGCTGACGGCTCTCACGGCGAGCGTCGACGAGCTGCGCGACCGCCTGCACGCGGCCGAACGCGAGCGCGACGCCCTCGCGGCCCGGCGGAGCGCCCTGTCGCTCGCCCTCGACCAGAACGACGCCACGGCCGCTCTCGTGGCCGCGGGCCGACCGGGCATCCGCGGCTTGGTGGCCGAGCACGTGCAGGTGCGTCCCGGTTACGAGGCCGCCGTCGCCGCGGCGCTCGGCAGCGTGGTCGACTCGGTGCTGGCCGACGACGTCGAGGCCGCGGTCGACGCCGTCGCGCACGCCACCGAGGCCGAGCTCGGCCGGGTCGAGGTCGTCGTGGCCGAGCCCGTGCGTCCCCTGTCGACGCTCGACGTCGACCTCCCGACCGGAGCCGTCGCCGCCACGGCCGTCGTCACCGCGCCTCCCGGGGTGCTCGGGCTGCTGGCCGCCACCGTCGTGGCCGACGACCTCGTGGTCGCGCGCTCGGCCTGGCAGGCACTCGCCGGCCACCCGGTCCCCGTGACCGTCATCACACGGGCGGGCGAGGTGCTGACCGACTACGTGCTGCGCGGCGGGTCGGGTGCCGAGCGGTCGCGCCTCGAGCTCGTCGCCGAGCGCGACGCGGCCGCCGACCGGCTCACCGGCGTGGCCACCGAGATCGAGCGCCTCGCCCCCGAACTCGCCGAGCTGCGGGACCGCCTCGCCGCGACGCGCACCCGTGCGAAAGAGGCAGCGGCAGCCGCCCGGGACGAGGAGGCGCGGGTCACCTCCCACGGGCAACAGCTCGGTCGTCTGCGTGCCCGGGTCGAGGCCGCCGAGGCAGAGGTAGACCGTCTCTCCGACGCCCTCGACGCGTCGGTCGAGGCCGTCGACGCCGCGAGCCGTGCCGTCGACGCGGCGTCGG
>NZ_JXQZ01000016.1 GCF_000878135.1 Frigoribacterium sp. MEB024 | reverse complement strand
GTCGCCCGACCCGGGGCCCGGGCACGCCGTCGGGTCCGCGGCCGACGCCGGCATCCCCGGGTGTCGGCCCGCGCCTCCTGCGCTCGTGGCGCTCGACCGGCGGACGGCGACGCACGGCGACGCTGACGCTGGTCGTGGTGGCCGTCGTCGTCGCGATCGTCGCCCTCGGCATCGGCGACTACCCGCTCAGCCCTCCCGAGGTCGTGCGGGCCCTGTTCGGCGGCGACGGGTTCGCCTCGACCATCGTGCTGAACTGGCGGCTGCCGCGCGTCCTCGCGGCCCTCGTCTTCGGCGCCGCCCTCGGCGTCTCGGGCACGATCTTCCAGTCGTTGACCCGCAACCCGCTGGGCTCGCCCGACGTGATCGGCTTCTCGACCGGCGCCTACACCGGGGCGATCGTCGTCATCGTGTCGGGTGCGGCCTCGACGATCGGCACGGCGGCCGGAGCCCTGACCGGCGGGCTCGTGACCGCGTTGGTGGTCTACCTGCTCGCCTACCGCCGCGGCGTGCACGGGCTGCGGCTGATCATCGTGGGCATCGGCGTCACCGCCCTGCTGCACTCGGTCAACAGCTGGTTGCTGCTGCGCGCCCAGACCGAGGTCGCGCTGACCGCGTCGTTCTGGGGGGCCGGCTCGCTCGCGCTCGTCGGCTGGAAGCAGCTCGTCCCGGCGCTCGTGCTGCTCGTCGTGCTGACCCCGCTCGTCATGGGGTTGTCACGGCCGCTGCGCCAGCTCGAACTCGGCGACGACGCCGCCCGGTCGCACGGCCTCGGCGCCGAACGGTCCCGCCTGGCGCTCGTCGTGGTCGGCGTCGCGCTGACCGCCGTGGTCACCGCCAGCACCGGGCCGATCGCGTTCGTGGCCCTGGCCGCGCCGCAGCTGGCCCGCCGCCTGGTGCGGTCGGCCGGGGTGCCGCTCGTCGCGGGCGGGCTCGTCGGCGGGGTGCTGCTGCTCGTCGCCGACCTGGTCGCCCAGCACGTGGCCGCCAACCCGGTGCCGGTCGGCCTCGTCACCCTCGTGATCGGCGGGGTCTACCTGATCACGCTGCTCGTCTCGGAATCCCGGAGGTCCGCGTGAACGCCGACGCCACCCGCCCGCCCGCACCCGACGCGACCGGTGCGCCCGACACGACCGGTGCGCCCGACGCCGCCCGCGCCTCCGACGGGGCCCGCGCCTCCCGCCTCGTCGCCCGCGGAGCACACCTCGCCTACGACCGCCGGACGGTGAGCGAGGCCGTCGACGCCGACGTGCGCGACGGCTCGTTCACGGTCATCGTCGGGCCGAACGCCTGCGGGAAGTCGACCTTGCTGAGGGCCTTCGCGCGCCTCCTGAAGCCCCGGTCGGGGTCGGTCCTGCTCGACGGACGCGAGCTCGCGGGCGTGCCGGCGAAAGAGGTGGCGCGCATCGTCGGGTTGCTGCCCCAGACCTCGACCGCGCCCGACGGCATCACGGTCGCCGAACTCGTCTCGCGTGGCCGCTACCCGCACCAAGGGCTCTTCCGGCAGTGGACCGCGAACGACCGCGAGGCCGTGGACGCCGCCCTGGTCGAGACCGACCTGACCGAGCTGGTCGACGTACCGGTCGACGAACTGTCGGGCGGGCAGCGCCAGCGCGTGTGGGTCGCGATGGCGCTCGCGCAGCAGACCCCGGTGCTGCTGCTCGACGAGCCGACGACCTACCTCGACATCGCGCACCAGTACGACCTGCTCGACCTCTTCGCCCGGCTGCACGGGCAGGGCACGACCGTGGTCGCGGTGCTGCACGACCTCAACCAGGCCGCGCGGTACGCGACCGACCTGATCGTGATGGCCGACGGCGACGTCGTCGCGACGGGAACCCCGGCCGAGGTGCTGACCGAGCAGCTGGTGACCGACGTGTTCGACCTGCCCTGCGTCGTCGTGCCGGACCCCGTGACCGGGTCGCCGATGGTCGTGCCGCGCCGCCGCTGAGGCCGGGTGGGCACCCGGGGTGCCGGCGAGCAGGATGGACCCATGAAGATCGAACTCGACGGCACCACCGCACTCGTCACCGGATCGACCCAGGGCATCGGCTTCGCGATCGCCCGGGGGCTGGCAGCAGCCGGGGCCCGCGTCATCGTGAACGGACGCTCGACCGAGACCACGGACGCGGCCCGGGCGCGCCTCCTCGAATCGTTGGCGAGCGACGCCGACTTCGCGGCCCTCGACGACGAGACCCAGGAGGCGCGGGTCGTCACGCTCGCGGCCGACCTGGCCACCGAGGCGGGCGCCCGGGCAGCGGTCGCGGCCTTCCCCGAGGTCGACGTGCTCGTGAACAACCTCGGTGTCTTCGGATCGGCCGACGCCCTGAGCATCGACGACGACGAGTGGCGGCGGTACTTCGAGACGAACGTGCTGTCGGCCGTGCGGCTGACGCGGGCCTACCTGCCCGGCATGATGCAGCGCGGCTGGGGTCGCGTGCAGTACATCGCGAGCGACTCGGCGATCGTGACGCCGGTCGAGATGATCCACTACGGGGTGTCGAAGACGGCGCTGCTGGGGGTGTCGCGGGGGTTCGCGAAGGCGGCGGCGGGTTCGGGCGTGACGGTCAACAGCGTCGTCGCCGGGCCGACGCACACGGGTGGCGTCGAGGAGTTCGTGCGCGAGCTGGTCGGCGACGACCTGCCCTGGGAGGAGGCCCAGCACGAGTTCATGCTGAAGCACCGGCCGCAGTCGCTCATCCAGCGACTGATCGAGCCGGAGGAGATCGCCAACATGGTGGTCTACCTCAGCTCGCGCCTCGCCTCGGCGACGACGGGCGGGGCACTGCGGGTCGACGGCGGCTACGTCGACGCGATCGTCCCGTAGGGCCGGCAGCGATGTCGCACCACCGATGTGCTGTCGAACCACGCACATCGGCGGTTCGACACCACATCGGTGGTGCGACCCCGGGCCAAAGGGTGCGGAACGGACGCTTCGTCGTCGAGCGCGTCCTCGCGGCGAACCTGCAGATCGGCCCCCGGCAGACCGTGCCGGGGGCCGTGGTCTCGGAGCCCGGGCTGCGTTCGCCGGGCTCGGGCTAGCGGGTGCGGGCGGCGGGACGTCCGCCGCGACCACGACGGTCGGCACGCGGGGCACGGGAGGGCAGCACCGCCGCGACCAGGAAGAAGACGATGCCGAAGATGACGACGATCGACCCGATGACCATGAGGGCGATGATGACGGTTTCCATCCGCCCATCCTCCCGGGCGGGCGGGGCGCGCACAAGGCGCGACTGCTGAGCATCCGCCGCCCGCGCCTCCTCGGGGTACGCCTCCCAGCGTGCCGACCACCGTCCTCGGGCAGACAGTCGTACCACCGGCACGGTCCGCACGCCCTCTTTCGGCCCGATGTCGGCGGCCGGACGTAGCGTCGTCCTAGTCGGGACGACGGGGGACGTCGCCCGGCACCACGTCTTCTCCGAGGAGTCCGAGTGACCAGCGACACCACCACACGCCCCACCCTGTTCTGCCTGCACGCGCTCGGCATGAGCCGGCTCGAGTACGGTCCCGTCACAGACTCGCTCGGCGACGACTTCGAGGTGGTCGCCCTCGACCTGCCCGGCTTCGGCGACGCCTCCACGGTCGACGGCGTGACCGTCGACGACATGGTCCGTCAGGTCACCCGGCAGATCCGGCGCCACGGCGCCACCCGCTGGCTGCTCGTCGGCCACAGCATGGGCGGCAAGATCGCCTCGATCGTCGCCGCTCGCACGCTCGCCGGGCAGGGCGGCCTCTTCGGTCTCGCCGGGGTCGTGCTGCTCGCGGCGTCCCCGCCGTCACCCGAACCGATGAGCGAGTCGAACCGCGATCAGATGATCGCCGCGGCCGCCGACGGCCCGCTCGACGCCGACACGACCCGCTCCTTCGTCGACGACAACGTGGGCGCCCCGTTGCCCGCCGTGCTCGACGACCAGGCCCTCGCCGACCTGCACCGCACCTCCCCCGAGGCGTGGACCGCCTGGTTCGACCGCGGCAGCCGCGAGGACTGGTCGGCCGAGGTCGGCACCCTCGACCTGCCCGCCCTGATCGTCGCCGGTGGCGCCGACGGGCCGCTGGGCGAGGACGCCCAGCGCCGCCTCAACGGTGCCGTCTACCCGCGCGCCACGCACCTCACCCTCGACGGCGCCGGCCACCTGTTGCCGCTCGAGCGCCCGACCGAGGTCGCTGCGGCCGTCCTCGACTTCTGGCGCGACGACGCGGGGCGGGCTCCGGTCATGTCGGACGACTTCGCCCGCGTCATCGCGTCGAGCCGCACCGCCTCGAACACCCGCGGCATCCTCGCCCGGCGCGCCGTCGCCGACGACCCGCGATACGCCCCGCAGGTGCTGACCGAGGCGCAGCTGACCACGTTGCGTGCCGTGGCCTCCCGCGTCGTGCCGCAGGACGACCCCACACACGCGATCGACCTCGCCGCACGGGTCGACGCCCAGCTCGCCGCCGGCTACGGCGACGGCTGGCGCAACGCCGACCTGCCGAGCGACCCCGAGGCCTACGCGCTGGGCCTCGACGCCCTCGCCGACTTCACCGGCGTGACGGACGAGCAGCAGGACGAGCGGCTCGCCGCGATCGTCGCGGGCGATCCCGACGACGCCCTCGGCACCGTCGGCGACAGCGGTGGCGGCGACTCGCACCACGGCGGCGACCAGGACGACGCCGGCCTGACCGGCGGCACCCCCGGGGGGACGGGGCAGCCCAGCGCCGACGAGGCGCATCCGTTCTCGGTCGAGCAGCTCACCGCGTGGTTCGAGGACTGCCGCGTCGACCTGGTCAAGCTCTGGCTCGCCCACCCCGCGACGATGGAACGCATCGGCTTCGACGGTTTCGCGAACGGCCGTGCCGGTCGCGCCCTGCAAGGATTCAGCCGGCTCGGTGCCGGCCAACGAGAGGGCTGGGAACCAGCCATGGAGGTCACCCGATGAAGCTCGACGGACAACGCACGTACGACGAGTCCGAGGTCGTCGACGCGGTCGTGATCGGCACCGGCGCCGGCGGCGCCCCGATCCTCGCCAAGCTCGCCCTGCAGGGGCTCACGGTCGTCGCCCTCGAAGCCGGCCCGAACTTCGAGCCCGACGAGTACACGCAGGACGAGATCGAGGCCGTCAAGATCAACTGGATGGACGAGCGCCTCAGCGGCGGCGAGACCCCGACCGCCTTCGGCCAGAACAACAGCGGCAAGGGCGTCGGCGGTTCGACCCTGCACTGGGGTGCGTTCACGCCCCGCCCCGACGAGCGCGATCTCAAGCTGAAGTCGCTGACCGGCAAGGGCGAGGACTGGCCGGTCGACCACGCCGAGCTGATCGGGTACATCGAAGAGGTCGAGCACTTCGTCGGCGTCTCCGGGCCGGCCGACTACCCGTGGGACCCGTCGCGTTCGTACCTGATGCCGCCGCCCGCCCGCAACGCGTCGAGCGACATGATGATCCGCGGCTGCGAGGCCCTCGGCATCCGGGCCACGGATGCCCCCGCCGCCCTGGTCAGCCGTGACTGGCGCCAGGAGCACGTCGGCACCCGCCCGGCCTGCGTCGGTTGCGGCAGCTGCCACCAGGGCTGCCGCAGCGGCGCCAAGGTCAGCATGGACACCAGCTACCTGCCGATGGCCGTCGCGAACGGGGCCGAGATCCGCCCCGAGTCGATGGTCACGGGCATCGAGCTCGACGACGCCGGTGAGGTGTCGGCCGTGGTCTACGTCCGCGACGGGGTCGAGCACCGCCAGCGCACCGCCGCGCTCTTCCTCTGCGCGGGCGGCGTCGAGACGCCGCGCCTGCTGCTGCACGCCGGCATCGCCAACAGCAGCGACCAGGTCGGCCGCAACTTCATGGCCCACGGGGCCACCCAGGTCTGGGGCACCTTCGACACCGAGATGCGCGGCTACCGCGGGTACCCGTCGTCGATCATCACCGAAGACACCATGCGGCCCGAGGGCGTCGACTTCGTCGGCGGCTACCTGATCCAGAGCCTCGGCGCGATGCCGTTGACGCTGGCCACGACCCTGGCGCGCGGCGCCGGCCTCTGGGGCCCCGAACTCGTGAAGGCGCTCGACGACTACCGCTTCATGGCCGGCGTCGGCATCAACGCCGAGTGCCTGCCGAGCGAGCAGAACCGCCTGACGCTGTCCGACGAGGTCGACGAGTTCGGCATGCCCAAGGTCGTCGTCACCTTCACGCCGGGCGAGAACGAGAAGGCGATCGACGACCACGCCGTCGAGACGATGACCGCGATCGTCGAGGCAGCCGGGGGCCGTGACATCCGCGTGCTGGCCCGCACGGCGCACACGATCGGCACCTGCCGCATGGGCACCGATCCGACGACGGCCGTGGTCGACCCCGACGGACGCAGCTTCGACGTGCCCAACCTCTGGATCGCCGACAACTCGGTCTTCCCGAGCGCCGTCGTCGCCAACCCCGCACTGACGATCATGGCCCTCGGCCTGCGCACCGCCGACCGCTTCCTGGCGAGCGCCGGGCTGACGGGCACCGTCGCCGGCGAGCGCGTCGGCGCGGACGTCTCGCGCGTGGTCGACGCGGCCTGAGCCGCCCGACCCGACCCGCGCCTCCTGAGCCCCGAGCCCAGGAGGCGCGGGTCTCGTCGGCGAGGAACGCCCCCTGGCGCCGTCGGTCGGCTGGTCGGGGTCGTCCTCCCGGCGCGCGGCGTGGTCCCCGAGACGGACGCGGCCCGTCGGGCCGGTTCG
Source organism: Frigoribacterium sp. MEB024 (assembly GCF_000878135.1). Taxonomy (GTDB): domain Bacteria; phylum Actinomycetota; class Actinomycetes; order Actinomycetales; family Microbacteriaceae; genus Frigoribacterium. Next base: position 44,785 of record NZ_JXQZ01000016.1, on the reverse strand, counting down.
TAGGCTCGAGACATGGCCTCTCCCACGCTGCACCGGGCGATCGCGGCATCGGTGGCGACCGTCGTCGTCGCGTGCGGCCTCACGTCGTGCTTCTTCGCCGAACCACCGCCCGAGGGGTCCGAGGAGTCCCTGGCCGAGCTCGCCGATCGGATCGCAGCCGTCGACGGTGTCGCCTCGGTCGAGACCCGCCTGCAGCAGCGTGACGCGAAGGACGACCCCTTCACCTGGGACGCCTACGTCGAGGTCACCGCGGACGGCCCCGACCTGGCGGTCGCCACCCTCGTCGACGGCGTGGTGGGCGACGGCGTCACGGGCACCACCCTCGACATCGACCTCGACGTCCCCGGCGGTCCGGGCCTCGCCCCGGTCACCGTCGATCCGACGTCGGAGGTCCAGGTCGGACTGGCGGGCGACCTGCGCGGCGAGAGCACCCTGGCCTCCGTCGACACTACCCGCTACGCCTACTCGGCGGTCGTCGCGCCTGGGAACTCGTTCGCGGACGCTGCGGCGGCGGTCCAGCCGCACCTCGGCACGGCCGGCCCGACCTTCGCCCTCCACCTCGACCAGGCGACGACCACGACGTCCGTCCCTTCGTCGGTGGCCCTGAGCCCCACCTCGCCGGCACCGACGATGCTCGCGACGATCGACGCGGTGCTGGCGCTCGACGGCGTCACCGGACTGGCCTTCACCCCCGGTGACGTCACCGCGAGCAGTCGACCGTCGCTCGACGTCTCGACCTACGAGCCCGACACGGTGCTCGCCGTCCTGCGGGGTGCGGCCGACGAGCAGGCCGACGCCGGGGTCGCCCGCCGGACCGAGTTCTGGGTGCGGAAGCCTCGGGCGACCACCCCGGAGACCGGCTGGATCGGCCTGCCGCTCGGCGCACCCGAGCCCGACGACGGTCCGGAGCCCCAGCCGGGTGACATCGGTGAGAGCCCGTTCGTCAACGAGGGCCCGCTCGCCGAACTGCCCGAGCAGGAGGCCGCCGTGCGCGCCTACGTCGAGGCATCCGTGGCGGCGACGGGAGTGCCGGCCGAGGTCGAGACCAGGCGCGAACTGTGCGAGACCGAGTACGGCACCCGGGTGGTCGGCTCGGTGCTCGTGCCGGTGTTCACCGTCCACGACGACGCACAGGGCCCGTTCGACGCCGTCGTCGACGGCTGGTCGGCCGACGGGTTCCACCAGGCCGGTCGCGCCATGGGCCGGGACTACTGGTCCGCGCCTCCGGGCCGTCCCGACGGCATCGAGTCGGCGAGCATCCGCGGCACGGCCGACGGCTTGTCGTTCGGCGTCCAGACCGGGTGCCTCCCGTGACCCCGCCCGTCGAGTGGTCGAGAAACGTCCCTCCCGCTGTGCCGGAGGACGGTTCGCGACCACTCGACCCGCGGGCCCGACGCTCGGGGGATGCTCGACGACTGCGGGCGGTGACGGCGGTCGCGGCGGCGGCGACCGTCGCCCTCGGCGTCGTCGCGAAGCTGGCCGTGCCCGGGCTGGCAGGCGACCTGCTCGGCTCGGCGCTCTACACGGTGCTGCTCGCCCTGCTGCTCGCGCTCGTCGCCCCGCGCCTGCCCGCCCTCGTCACGACCGGGGCTGCCACCGTGGCGTCGGTCGGGGTCGAGCTGCTCCAGCTGACCGGGCTGCCCGCCGCCGCCTCGGCCGCGGTCCCACCCGCGGCGTGGGTGCTCGGCTCGACGTTCACGCCGACCGACCTGCTCGGGTACCTGGCCGGGGGCGTCGCGGGGCTCGTGCTGCTCCGGGTGCTGCACCGCGCCTCCTGACGCCCGGACCCCGGGAGGCGCGGGTCGAGTGGGCAGGACACGTCCTTCGTCGAGGCGGGAAGGACGTCTTCTGCCCACTCGACCGGCGCGAGAGCCAGGGCCAGAGCCGGGGCCAGGGCCGGCGCCGGGGCGTCAGCTCGCCGAGGCCCGCCCGCGCCAGAGCAGCCAGACGAAGTACGGCGTGCCGATGACGGCGGTCAGCAGGCCGGCGCCGAGCTGTGCCGGGGCGATCAGGGTGCGGCCGAGCACGTCGGCGGCGCAGACCAGCACCGCGCCGAGCAGCACGGCCACGGGCAGCACCCGCGCGTGCCGCCGTCCGACCAGCGACCGGGCGGCGTGCGGGGCGACGAGCCCGACGAATCCGACCACGCCCACGGCGGCCACGGCCGTCGCCGTGAGCAGCACGGCGAGCGACAGGAAGACCAGGCGCGACCGCGAGAGCGAGACCCCGAGGAGGCGCGGGGTGTCGTCGTCCACCCCGAGCAGGTCGAGGCGGCGGCGCAGCAGCACGACCACGACGAGGGCGGCCACGAGCACCAGCGACACCGGCAGCGCGTCGTCCAGCCGGCGTCCGTAGGTCGAACCCGACAACCAGGTCAGTGCCTTCGCACCGTTGAACGGGTCGGTCAGGACGATCAGCAGGCTGATCGCCGCCGCCGTCGCCGTCGAGACGCCGATGCCGATCAACACGAGCCGGTTCTGCGGGAAGCCACCCCGGGAGGCGAGGCCGAACACGACCACGGCCGCCACGACGGCTCCGGCGAACGCCGCGCCGGCGATGCCCCAGCCGGTCGCGAGCGGCACGGTGGTGACGAGCAGCACGGCCCCGAGGCCGGCTCCGCCCGTCACGCCGAGGATGCCCGGCTCGGCGAGCGGGTTGCGCGTCACGGCCTGCACGAGCGTGCCGGCGAGCGCCAGCGCCGCCCCCGCGGCGAGGGCGGCCACGACCCGGGGGACGCGGGTGTCGAGCACGTAGGTGACGACGCGGCCGGATCGACCGGCGACCCAGTTGGCGACGTCGCCGAGCAGCAGCTTGGCGTCACCGAGCAGCACCGAGCCGAGGACGACGGCGACGAGGGCGGCGAGCACGACCACGACGACGACCACGAACCGCAGACGGGACACCACGGGGTGCCGGTCGGTCGGTGTGACGCCGCCGTGGTCGCGGGCACGGAAGGCCAGCACGACGAGGACGACGGCCCCGAGCAGCGAGGTCACGACGCCCGTCGGCACCTGGACCGAGGTCTCGGCCCCGACCAGGGCGCGCAGCAGCACGTCGGCGCCGAGCACGAGGGCGGCGCCGGCCAGGGCCGCGAGGGGCAGGAAGACGAGGAAGCGGCGGACGGCGGGCACGGCACGACGCAGCAGCCGGACGAGGGCGGGGGCGCAGAGGCCGACGAAGCCGATCGGCCCCGCGAGGGTGACGGCGGCGGCCGAGAGCAGCACGGCGGCGAGGACGGTCACCACGCGGGTGGTGCGGACGTCGACGCCGACGCTGCGGGCGGCGTCGTCCCCGAGCGCGAGGGCGTCCACGCGGAGGTTCACCGCGACGAGCACCAGCAGGCCGACGACGATCACCGGGGCGAGCTGGACGACGCCGTCGAAGCCGTTCTGCGAGATGCTGCCCTGGCCCCAGGCGTAGAGCCCGGCGGTCTGCTGCGGGAAGAGCAGCAGGAGGGCGCTCGTCACCGAGGCGAGGCCGAGGGCGAGGGCGCTGCCGGCGAGCACGAGCCGCACGGTGCCGGCGCCCAGCCCGGACACCGCGAGCACGAGCCCCGCGGCGAGCAGCCCGCCGACGAACGCGACGCCGGACGAGGCGAGCAGGGGCAGGCTCAGGCCCGTGACGGCGGCGATCGCGAGCGCGACGTAGGCGCCGGCGTTCACGGCGAGGGTGTCGGGCGAGGCGAGCACGTTGCGGCTCATCTGTTGCAGGGCCGCCCCGGCGGCGCCGAGGGCGACGCCGACCAGCAGGCCGGCGACCATCCGCGGGAGGCGCGAGGCCACCACCACGGACGCGTCACCGGCCGTCGCGGTGCCGGTCAGTGCCTGCCAGACCTGTCGGGCGCCGACGTCGGCGGTGCCCTGCGTGACGTCCACGAGGGCGAGCACCACGACGACGGCGACCAGAGCGACCGTCACGCCCACCGACCCGAGCGTGAGCCGACGGGGGGCGGCGAGCCGCGCCTCCTGGGCTCGTGCCGCGCGGAGCGCCCACTCGTCGGGCCCGGCGGCGGGCTCGCCGAGCCGGGGCGGCGCGGGGTCGGTGGGGGTGACGGTCGTGCTCACGGTGCCGGTTACTTCGTCAGGGTCGACACCAGCGAGTCGACGTAGGCGGTCATCGCGGCGGGGCCACCGAACATCCAGATGCCGTCGTCGAGGCGGTGCACATCACCGGACTGCACGAACGGCAGCGACGTCCAGACGGCGTTCGAGGCGAGCGACACCGCGAACGGGTCGTCGGCACCGGCGGCCGTGTTGTCGATGTAGAGGAACTGCACGTCGGCGGGCAGCTGCGTGAGGCCCTCGACGTCGGTCGTGGCGAGGCCGTACGCCTCGTCGCCCTCGACGGTCCAGGCGTTCGTCAGGCCGAGCTCTTCGGTGACGTCGGCGACGAGCGAGCCCTTGGCGTAGGGGCGGATGCTGACCTGGCCGGCGTCGACGTAGCCGTCGGCGAAGGCGAAGGGCTGACCCGCGAGACCGGCGTCGGCCAGGGCCTGCTTGCCCGCCTCGACGGCGTCGGTGAACTCCTTCTTCACCTCGGTCGCCTTGTCCTCGGTGCCGGTCGCCTTGGCGATGAGGTCGAGGTTGTCCATGCTGTGCTCGATCTGGCGCGAGGCGTCGGCCGAGGTGACCTGCAGCACGGGAGCGATCTCCTTCAGCTGCTCGACGGCGTCGGCGCTCAGGCCGTCGGTCGCGACGATGAGGTCGGGCGCGAGCGACGCGACCGTGTCGAGGCTCGGTTCGCCCCGGGTGCCGATGTCGGTCGGCTCGTTGGTCAGCGGCACGGCCGAGTCCCACTCGCTGTAGCCCTTCACGTCGGCGACGCCCACGGGTTCGACGCCGAGGGCGACGAGGTCCTCGACGACGTTCCACTCGGTGCCGACGACCTTGGTCGCCGGGCCGTCGAGGGTGATCTCGGCCCCCGTGCCGTCGGTCAGGGTGATCTGCTCGCCGCTGCCCGAGGTCGAGCCGGCGTCGGCCGACTCGGTGGTGCCGCAGCCGGCGAGGGTCAGGGCCGCGGCGGCCGCGACGGCGGTGACCGTCAGCAGTCGGCGGACGGGGCGGCGGGCGACGCCGCCGGAGGTCGGGGTGTGGCGGGGCGTCGTCAGAAGGCGCTGGGTCACGGGTGGTGTCTCTCTCATCGGACGGGCGTCTCGGCCCGGGTGTGGTGTCGGCCGATCGCGCGGGTGCGCAGGTGGCCGGTGGTGGGGTCGGTGTCGACGTCGATGCGGATGCCCCAGACGTCGGTCAGGAGGCGCGGTGTCAGCACGTCCCCGGGGTCGCCCTCGGCGACGATGCGGCCCTCGCTCAGCACGACGATGCGGTCGGCGAGCGCGGCGGCCTGGTCGAGGTCGTGCAGGACGACCCCGACCGCGATGCGGCCCGAGTCGGCCAGGTCGCGCACCAGGTCGAGCAGTTCGACCTGGTAGCGCAGGTCGAGGTAGGTGGTGGGCTCGTCGAGCAACAGCACGCCCGTGTCCTGCGCGAGGCAGCTGGCGAGCCAGACGCGCTGCAGCTGGCCGCCCGAGAGCTGGTCCACGCCGCGGTCGGCGAGGTCGGCCACGCCGGTGAGCTCGAGCGCCCGGTCGACGGCGGCGGGGCCGTCGGGGTCGGAACGCCCCCAGCGGCCGCGGTGCGGATAGCGGCCGAACTCGACGACGTCGCGCACGCTGAGGCCGCCGGGGGTCGGGCGCCCCTGCGTCAGCAGCGCGACGCGCCGAGCGAACTGCCGCAGCGACAGCTCGAACCCGTCGACCGTCTCGTCGCTCGCGCTCGTGCGGTCGAGTGGTCGCGAATCGTCCTTGCCCGAGGCGCGAACGACGTTCTCGGACCACTCGACCCCCGCAGGAGGCGCGGCGAGGGTGAGCGAGCCCGTGCGCGGCTTCTGCAGCCGGGCGAGGGTGCGCAGCAGGGTCGACTTGCCGCTGCCGTTCGGGCCGACGAGGGCGGTGACGCAGCCGGGGCGCAGCTCGAGGCGGGCCCCGCGGACGACGTCGACGCCGTCGTAGGCGACCGAGACGTCGTCGGCGCGGAGGGCGGCCGAGGAGGGTGCGGTGGCCGCGAGGGGCAGGTCGGTGGTCACGTGTTTAGGTTAGCCTAACCTCACCCCGGTGCCGCAACCCGACCTCTCGACGTCGAGCCGACCCGCGCGTCCCGGTCCCCACGGAGCGGGGCTTCCGGAGGAGACGGTCGATCGGACAGTATTCAGCGGTGCTCGTCCCCGCCTCGCGTTTCATCCGCTACAGCAGCACCCTCCTCGGAGCCCTCGTCGCCGCCCTCGGGATCGTCGCGGGCCCGGGGGGATACGAGGGCCCAGCGGACATCGGCATCGTGGTCGGCATCATTTCAGGCGGCGTCGTCGGGGGTGCGGTCCTCGTGGTGCGTGCGCTCTCGCTCGGCGTCCTGTGCGAGCCAGGAGCGTTCGTGGTCCGAGGACTCTTCCGCAACCGACGCATCCCGCTCGACGCCATCCGCCGGATGCCCGGGCCGGAATCGGTGGGCACCCTGCCCTGGATCGCCTGGACGAGCCCTCGCCTGCCCTGGCGCGCCACTCCCCTGACGGCGTTCTGGGTCTCGGGGCCGTTCGCGCCGCTGGTGTCGGTCGAGCCGACCAGGGCCCTGCTCCGGCTGCACCGTCACTGGATGCACCACCGCTCGGACGGTGTGGAGGGACACCCCGTCGTGTCGTGACGCCCGCGGGGTCGATGGTGGTCTCGCCTATCGTGGTTACCGCTCCTCCGCCCGACGACGAAACGAGCCGCATGCCCTCCCGCGCCTTCTCGGCCTCCCTCGCGATCGCCGCCCTCGGGCTGGGTCTCGGCCTGGCCGCCTGCTCGACGCCCGGGGCGTCGGCACCCGCCCCGAGCCCGACCGCCACGCCGGTCCCCCTGCCCAGCCCGATCGCGGCACCCGACCTCGCGACCCCCGAGGTCGAGGCCGCACTGGCCGACCTCGAGACGCGGTACGACGCCCGGATCGGTCTGAGCGTGCTCGACACCGGCTCGGGCGCGACCCTCGACCACCGCGCCGACGAACGCTTCGGGTATGCGTCCAGCCTCAAGGCGTTCGCCGCGGCGGCCCTGCTCGACTCGACCGACGACGCCGAACTCGACCGCGTCGTCACCTGGACCCAGGCCGAGGTCGACGCCGCGGGGTACTCGCCGCTGACCAGCACGCACGTCGCCGACGGCCTCCCGCTGCGGCAGCTCGCCGAGGCGGCCGTCCGGCAGAGCGACAACACGGCGCTGAACCTGGTCCTCGCCGAGCTCGGCGGCCCGACCGGACTCGACGCCGCCCTTGCCGCGCAGGGCGACGACGTGACCGACGTCGTGCACAGCGAGCCCGAGCTCAACCGGCTCACCCCGGGCAGCACGGCCGACACGAGCACGCCCGCCGCCTTCATCGCCACCCTCGCCCGCATCACGGACGGCGACTGGCTCGCCGCCGACGACCGCGCCACCCTGCTCGAGTGGATGTCGGGCAACGCGACCGGTGACACCCTGATCCGCGCCGGCGCTCCCGACGGCTGGCAGGTCGCCGACAAGTCCGGAGGCGCGGGCGGCATCCGCAACGACGTCGCGATCGTCGTCCCCCCGTCGGGCCATCCCGTGGTGATCTCGGTCCTCACCACGCGCAACGACCCCGCCGCGAAGTACGACGACGCCCTCGTCGCCGAAGCCGCCCGCATCGCCCTCACCGCCGTCGCCGCCGCCCGCTGACCCGGCCGGCCCCGCCCCTCCTCCTCGCCCCCGTCGGCAGCACACCCCGCCACCACCTGTTCGCCCCTCGTTCACGCGGCCTCCCCCGGGACGTCGCCGCGCCTCCTTAGCGTGCCCAGCGGGCCGCCCGGTCCCCCGTCGCCGTCCCCGGCGAGCCCCGGCCCCGCACCCGAAGGACCCACACCGCATGATCGACAAGCGCCTGCTCGTCTCGGCCGCCACCCTCGGCATCGCCGCCCTCGCCCTGACCGGCTGCTCGGCGAGCGCCGACGCCGACAGCGCGGGAGGCGCGGCGAACGGCACCGACGCCGCCACCGCCACCAGCGCCGAGGACTTCGGCGGCATGGACGCCCTGGTCGGCGCCGCACAGGCCGAAGGCGAGCTCAACGTGATCGCCCTCCCCGACACCTGGGCGAACTACGGGAAGATCATCGACGGGTTCGAGAAGAAGTACGACATCACCGTCAACTCGGACAGCCCCGACGTCTCGAGCGCCGAGGAGATCACCGCCGCCCAGAACCTGAAGGGGCAGGACACCGCCCCCGACGTGTTCGACCTCGGCTCGGCCGTGACGCTCGCCAACCTCGACCAGTTCGCGCCGTACGAGGTGTCGACCTGGGACGACATCGCCGACGACCACAAGGACGCCGACGGCGGATGGGTCTACGACTACACCGGCCTGATGTCGGTCGGCTACGACGCCGACGCCGTGCCCGCCCCCGAGAGCCTCGACGACCTGCTCGGCTCGGACTACGAGGGCAAGGTCGCGATCAACGGCGACCCGACCCAGGCCGGTGCCGCCGCCGCGGCCGTCGAGTGGGCCGCGCTGCAGTCCGGCGGCAGCGCCGACGACGTCAGCACGGGCGTCGACTGGTTCTCGAAGCTCGCCGACGCCGGCAACTTCCTGCCCACCGACCCGACCCCGGCGACCATCGCCTCGGGTGAGACCCCGGTCGTCTTCGACTGGAGCTACAACAACCTGGCCGCCGCGGCCGACGCCGGCGGACGCGACTGGAAGACGGCCGTGCTGCCCGGCACCGCCCTCGGCAGCTACTACAACCAGGCGATCAACGTCGACGCACCGCACCCCGCCGCGGCCCGCCTGTGGCAGGAGTACGTCATGAGCGACGACGCGCAGAACCTCTACCTCGCGGCCGGCGCCTACCCCGTGCGCCTCGCGGCGATGACCGAGGCCGGCACCGTCGACCAGGACGCCCTCGAGAAGGTCGGCGAGCAGCCCGCCGACACCGTGCAGTTCACGGCCGAGCAGACCGAGGCCGCCTCGAAGGTCCTGGCCGACACCTGGGCCACGGCGATCGGCTGATGGTGACGACGTCGACCCGCGCGGCGGACACGACCGCCGACGCGCGGTCGGCGCACGAGGGGGACGGCGGCGGCCAGCCGACCCGCGCCTCCTCGTCCTCGGACGGCGTCAGCCCCTCACGGGGTCGGCGCCGTCCGGCGGCCTGGTGGGGGTTGACCCCGTTCGCCGTCTGGGTGCTCCTCTTCCTGATCGTGCCGTGCCTGCTCGCGCTCGGAACGGGCTTCGTCGACGGCGACGGCGCCCCCACGCTCGACAACCTCGCGGCGCTCGGTGACCCGCTGATCGTGCGGGCCTTCGCCAGCTCGGCCGCGGTCTCGGCCGTCACCGCGGTGGCGGGGGCCGTCGTCGGAGCCGTCGTCTGCTGGGGCCTCACCTCGCTGCGCCCCGACGGAGCCGTCCGCAGCGCGATCGACGCGGCGTCGAGCGTGCTCGCCCAGTTCGGCGGCGTCATGCTGGCGTTCGCGTTCATCGCGACGATCGGCATCCAGGGCGTCGTCACGCGGCTGCTGGTCGACGTCGCCGGCGTCGACCTCTACGCGGACGGTGTCTGGTTCTACCAGGTGCCCGGGTTGCTGCTGCCCTACCTGTACTTCCAGGTGCCCCTCATGGTGATCACCTTCATGCCCGCCGTCAGCGGCCTCCGCCCGCAGTGGAGCGAGGCCGTCGCCACCCTCGGCGGCACCCGGTGGCAGCACCTCGTCCGCGTGGTCGCCCCGGTGCTCGCCCCGGCGTTCGTCGGCAGCCTGCTGTTGCTCTTCGCCAACGCCTTCTCGTCGTACGCGACCGCCGCTGCCCTCATCAGCCAGGGCGCCCAGATCGTGCCGCTGCAGATCCGCGCCGCACTGATCAGCGAGACCGTGCTCGGTCGCGAGAACGTCGCCGGCGCGCTCGCGCTCGGCATGGTCGTCGTCATGGCCGTGCTGATGACCGGCTACTCGCTGCTGCAGCGCCGCACCGAGCGGTGGCAGCGATGAGCGCCCGGACGACGCGCGCTCCGCGGTCGACGACGGCAGGAGGCGCGGGCACGGTCGCGCGCCGCACCGCCCTGGTCGTCGTGGGGGCCCTCTTCGCGGTGCCGATCGCGGCGATGGTCGCGTTCTCGCTGCGCAGCGCCGACGGCACGGGCCACGACCTGAACCACTGGCTGGCGATCGTCGACCCCGAGAACGAGCGGATGTACCGCAACCTCGTCGAGGGAGTCACGAACTCGCTGCTGCTCGCCGTCGTCTCGGCGCTGCTCGTGCTCGTTCTGCTGGTGCCGGCGATGGTGCTCGTGCACCTGCGCCACCCGCGCCTCGTGCGGCCCCTCGAGTTCGTCTGCCTCGTGCCGATCACGGTGCCGGCGATCGTGCTGGTGGTCGGCCTCGCGCCGGTCTACTCGGTCGTCTCGCGGGTGGCCGGCTCGGGCGCCTGGACGTTGGCGCTCGCCTACGGCGTCACGGTGCTGCCCTACGCCTACCGCGCGGTGCAGTCCGACCTGGCGGCCACCGACCTCCGCACGCTGACCGAGGCCGCGCGCACGCTCGGCTCGAGCTGGCCGCGCACGATGGCCCTCGTCGTCGTGCCGAGCCTGCGCCGGGGACTGCTCGCGGCGGCGTTCATCACCGTGGCCGTGGTGCTCGGCGAGTTCACCATCGCCTCGCTGCTCAACCGCGTGAACCTGCAGACCGCCCTGGTGCAGGTGTCCCGTTCCGACCCCTACGCCGCCGTGATCCTCGCCCTGATCTCGCTGGCGTTCGCCTTCGTGCTGCTGCTCGTGATCGGCCGGGTCGGAGCCCTCGGGGCCGCCCGCCCGATCCCCACCCGAAAGGCCCTCTCGTGACCGCCACGCTCCCCCGCCCCTCCCTCACGAGTCCGACCGGCGTCGGTGCGGGTGCCGCCGTGGCGTTCCACGACGTCACGAAGCAGTTCGCCGGGCACCGGGCGCTGACCGGGCTCGACCTCGAGCTGCAGCCCGGCGAGCTCGTCGCCGTGCTGGGCCCGTCGGGCTGCGGCAAGACCACCGCACTGCGCAGCCTCGCCGGGCTCGAGGACGTCACGAGCGGCCGCATCACGATCGACGGCCGCGACGTGGTCGGCGTCCCCACGCACCGCCGCGACGTCGGCATGGTGTTCCAGGCGTACTCGCTGTTCCCCCACCTGACCGTGCGGCAGAACGTCGAGTTCGGGCTGCGCATGCGTCGGGTCGACAAGGCCGCCCGCGCCACCCGGGCGGGCGAGATGCTCGACCTCGTCGGGCTCGGCGACCTCGGCGAGCGCTACGCCCACCAGCTCTCGGGCGGCCAGCAGCAGCGCGTCGCGCTGGCCCGGGCGCTGGTCACGCGACCCCGCGTGCTGTTGCTCGACGAGCCGCTCAGCGCCCTCGACGCCAAGGTGCGGGTGCAGCTGCGGGACGAGATCCGGCGCATCCAGCGCGAACTGTCCATCACCACGCTGTTCGTCACCCACGACCAGGAGGAGGCCCTCGCCGTCGCCGACCGCGTCGCCGTCATGCGCGCCGGGTCGATCGAGCAGGTGGGCACCCCGGAAGAGCTCTACTCGGCCCCCGCGACGGCGTTCGTCGCCGAGTTCGTCGGGACGAGCAACCGGGTGTCCGGCGAGGTCATCGGCACGCTCGTCCGCCTGGCCGGCTGCCCCGAGGTGCCGGTCGTGGGCACGCCGGACGAGGGACCGGTCTGGGCCTACGTGCGCCCCGAGGACGTGTCGTTCGTCGAGCAGGGCGGACTCGCGGGCGTCGTCGAGTCGGTGTCGTTCCTGGGCGCCGTGTGCCGCACCCGCGTGCGCGTGGACCGCGAGACCCTGCTGGTGCTCGACCACCGGGCCGACGAACGACGCGAGCCGGGGGTGCCGGTGCGCGTCTCGTTCACGCCCGCCCGCGTGGCCGTGACGACCCGTGCCTCCTGACGCACCCCACCGCACCGGGTCAGCCGGGCGACGGAGGCGGCACGGCCGAGCCCGCCGCTAGCCTCGGGGCATGCCCCCAGTGACCGGCCCTGACGACGCGCCCCGCGCCTCCTCGGTGTGGCACGCCGAGATCGTCACGACCCGGCGGCCCCGGCTGCTCGTCGCCGGACGGTGGCTCGTCTCGGTCGTCGTCGCGTTCTTCGTCGGCTCGTTCGAGGGCGAGTGGCCGGGCTTCGACGTCGTCGTGCGCGAGCGCTCGACCGGTCGCGAGATCCACCGTCTGCCTCCGCAGGGCCTCACCGGAGCCGACGAGTCGAAGGTCGACATCGAGGCGGACCTCGACCGGCTCACCTGCGACGAGTACCGCGCCGAGTGGAAGCTCACCTGACCCACATCTGATACTTCAGGTGGATGCGCACCATCACCGCGGGGGACGACCAGGAGGCGCGGGTCGGCTTGGCTGGGCACATGACCTCCGCTGCGCCCGCCGTCGACTCCCCACCCACCCCCGGCACCCGCTGGAGGTTCGTCGACTCGCTGCGCGGGTTCGCACTGTTCGGCATCCTGCTGGTCAACACGCTCGACATCACCCGCCTCGGCATCGACCTGGCGATCGAGAACGCCGGCCCGGTCGACGACCCGGCGCGCGACCTGCTGTACCTCACGGTGCAGACCCGGTTCGTGCCGATCTTCGTGTTCCTCTTCGGCATGAGCCTGTGGTTCGTGCTCGCCGGCGCCCGGTCGCGCTCGCCCCGACCCGCGCTCGTCATGGTGCGCCGCCTGGTCGGGCTCGTCGCGATCGGCGGGCTGCTCATGCTCGTCTACCCCGGCAACGTGCTGCTCGAGTACGGCGTCGTGGGCCTCGTCGTGCTGCCGATCGTCGTCTTCGCCCCGCGCTGGGCGACCCTGGCCCTCGGTGCCGCGCTGACCGTCGCCGCCTACGCCCTGACCGGTGGCGGGCTCGTCTCGACCCCCGGCCTCATGCTGCTCGGTGCGGGCGCCGCGGCGTGCGGCCTGCCCCGCGTGCTCGAGTCGGCCGGGCGCGGCGTCGCCCTGGTCTTCGCCGCGGCCGCGGTGCTCACGGTGCCGGCCCTGCTCTGGCAGGCCACGACCCCGGGCGACCCGCGCTTCTCGACGCCGGGCGGCATCGCCGGGCTGGTCATGGCCGTCGCCTACGCCACCGCCCTCGCCCTGCTCTGGCGCACCCCCGCCCGCCGCGTCGTCGCCGCCGTGTTCGAGCCGCTGGGCCGCATGGCGCTGACCAACTACGTCGTCGCGGCGATCGTCGTGGCAGTCCTCGCCCTCGTGGTCGACTTCGGGCACATGACGAGCGTCGTGCCGGGGGTGGCGATCAGCGTCGGGCTCATCGCCCTGCAGTCCGTGCTCAGCCGCCTCTGGCTCGCCCGGTTCGTGTACGGACCGGTCGAGTGGGCCTGGCGGAGCGTCACCTGGTGGCGGCCGGCCGCGCTGGTGCGCCGGGCGTCCTGAGCGACGCGACCTGCGCCTCCTCGGGTCGGCGGCGGTCCTGACGGAGGCGACCCGCGCCTCCTCGGGTCAGCGGCGGCTCCACGATGCCCGCACGACGGTGTCGAGGGCGCTCGAGAGGTCGGTGCACCAGAGGCGGCGACCGGGGTTCGCGGCGAGGGTGAGCTCGTAACCCGCCTCGGTCTGGGCGACCGATCCGATGACCACGAGGGCTCCGCGCTCCGACCGGCGCACGTCGACGATGCGCCAGCGGCCGCGGCCGATCACGTCGAGCCTCAGGTCGAGGGCACTGGCGAGCGGGCCCCGCCCCGGCCAGGCCGTGCCCGACCGGCGTCCCCCACCGTCGTTCAGCATGGTCGCCTCTCTCGCGGCCCGCGCCGATGCGGTCCGACGAGGTGCACGGTAGACACGCGACCTGACAGCGGGAGGGGTTGACTCCGACGGCCCGGCGTGATCCTTGTACCCCGACCCGGGCCCCGGTCGCTTCCTGCACGCCCGGACGCACGGGCCTCGGCCTGTCAGGGTGGAACGATGCCGTCCCCCATCCCGTCGTCCGACGCCGCGTCCCTCGAGGCCCTTCGCGCCTCCGTCCTCTCGACCCGAGGAGGCGCGGTGGACGACAGCATCCCCCAGCTCGCCGAGGCCGACCCCGAGCTCTTCGGGGTCGCCGTGGTGCGGCCCACCGGCGAGGTGGTCGCGTCCGGCGACTCGGGTCACGCGTTCTCGATCCAGTCGGCGGTGAAGCCGTTCCTCTTCGCCCTGGCCCTCGCCGACACCGGCGGAGCGGCGCTCGACGCGGTCGGCATCGAGCCGACCGGCGAGGCGTTCGACGCGATCGAGCTCGAGGGCGGGACGGGCCGGCCGCCGAACCCGATGGTCAACGCCGGAGCCCTGCTCACGGCCGCCCTGGTCGACGGCGACACCTGCGACGAGCGCACGGCGCGCATCCTGGCGGGCCTCGGGGCCTTCGCAGGGCGCGAGCTCGACTACGACCGCGAGGTCAGCGAGTCCGAGCAGCTGCACGGCGACCGCAACCACGCGCTGGCGCACCTGATGCGGTCCGAAGGCAGCCTCGAGCACACGGCCGACGACGCGGTCGCGCTCTACGCCCGGGCCTGCTCGGTGCTGGTCGACACCGAGGCCCTGGCCGTGATGGGCGCGACGCTCGCGTTCGGCGGGCGCAATCCCGTGACGGGTGAGCAGGTCGTCGACGCCCGCGTCGCCCGCGACGTGGTGTCGGTCATGGCGACCTGCGGGGTCTACGACGGGTCGGGCCGCTGGATGCGCGGCGTCGGGGTGCCGGCGAAGTCGAGCGTGTCGGGGGCGATCGTCCTGTCGGCGCCGAACCGACTCGGGGCGGCGGTGTTCAGCCCTCCGATCGACGAACAGGGGACGAGCGTCCGCGGTGCCGAGCTGAGCCGTCGACTGAGCGAGGAGCACGACCTGCACTCGTTCGGCTTCGGCGGCTGAGCGGCGCGACGGGCCGCCCTGCCGACGCGCGCCTCCTGCTCGGCCGAGCCGCGCCTCCTGCTCTGCCGAGCCGCGCCTCCTGCTGTGCCGAGCCGCGCCTCCTGCCGGTCCGAACCCGACCGCGCGCACGCCCCCGGACGTGCAGATCGCGACAACTGCCGTCCGACACGCCGCCACATGGTGGCGTCGTACCCGGAGAACCGGCGAATTGTCGCGATTTGCACACCCCGGAGGGGCGAGGCGAGCCCGGGCTCAGGCCTGGACGTCTCCGCGCCAGGCGCCGTCGACGTTGCCCTCGCGCTCGATGAACTCCTTGAAGTTCTTGAGGTCCTTCTTGATGGCGTGGTTGTCCGCGCCGAGCGTGTTGCCGACCTTCTCGAGGAAGCCCTCGGGGGTCCAGTCGATCTGCACCGTGAGGCGCGTCACGTCGTCGCTCAGCTTGTGGAACGTGATGACGCCGGCGTGGTCGACCTCGCCGCCCGTGCTGTTCCAGGCGACGCGCTCGTCGGGGTGCTGCTCGGTGATCTCGGCTTCGAAGGTCTTCTCGACCGGTCCGACCTTGACCTTCCACACCGTGAGGGTGGGGGTGGTCTGGGTGATCGACTCGACCTCGTCGAGGAACTTCGGGAACGACTCGAACTGGGTCCACTGGTTGTAGGCGACGCTGACGGGGACGTTGACGTCGAGGGTCTCGATGGCCTGTGCCATGGTGCACTCCTTGCTGACGGTGTTCAGAATTCATGGGCGGCGCCGAGTCGGCGCCGTGCCCTGTCGTGAACGGTAGGAGGCGCGGGTCGGCTTCGCCCACGTGCGGAGGCAACGGTCAGGTGGCGGGTGACACGGCCGATCGGGGCGCCGCACAGTACTCGCGCGGCAGCCGCAGAGGGGCGGAGCGGTCGAGCGGTGACGCCGCCGGAACGGGACCACCCCGCCACGACGGATCGTGACGGGGTGGTCGGGGTCGACGGGGTGACCGGGGTCGACGGCGTGGGCGCCGAGAGGGTCAGCTCGCCGTGTCGCGGGCCGGTGACGCGTCGATCGCGTCGACGTTCTCGTGCGCCTGGCCCGAGACGACCTCGATCTTGCGCGGCTTCGCCCTCTCGCTGACCGGGATGACGAGTGACAACACGCCGTTGTCGTAGTGGGCCGTGATGCGACTCGAGTCGATGCCCTCACCCACGCTGAACTGGCGGAGGTACGAGCCGTGCGGCCGCTCCTGCGCGAGCCACTTGACGCCGTCGCGGGTGTCGGGCGTGCGGTTGGCCCGGATGGTCAGCAGCTGGCCGTCGACGTCGACGTCGACCGACCCCGGGTCGATGCCCGGCATGTCGGCGTTGAGCACGTAGCGGTCGCCGTCGCGGTAGAGGTCGACCGGCATGACCCTGGGCCCCTGCCGCAGGCCCGTGAGGGCACCGGTGAGGCGGTCGAGCTCGGTGAAAGGATCGAAAGACATGGCCATGATGAAGAGTCCCCTTTCGGTTGATCGGTATCACCCGGGACCAGGTGGCCCCGGCTCGTTGACGACACGAATGTACCTCTGACCAGCGTTTCGTACCTCAAACGCAGCTTGAACCCTGCCGAGAGATCACTGAGGACGCTGCGCCTGCCGACGGGCGGCCAGCTCGGCATCGATCTCTTCGATGCGGGCCAGGTTGCCCAGCAACCGGAGGAAGTCGGCTGCGGCTGCCTCGACGTCGTCGTAGGTGCGGATGCTCTGTTCCTCGACGAGGCCTCGCTCGTCGAGGAAGTAGGTGCTCCACACCTCGTCCCGTCGAGCGAGGACGAGCGCGAAGGGCTTCTGCGTCGAGGCGTCCCCGATGACGGCATTCAGGTGGCCGAGTCCGCCGGCGTCGACCTGGGTTCGGAGAGCGGCCAGGGTGCGCGCGACCATCGTCATGACGGTTCTCCTGCTCGTCGGCGTCGGTCTCGGAGTTCGTCCCGGATCTCGAGCTTGCGATGCTGGGACCTCAGACGGTCGAGGAAGTCGGCCACGGCCGAGACCTCGTCGGGAAACGTGTGCAGGCTCCGTTCCTCCACGGCAGCTCGTTCGTCGACGTAGAAAGTGCTCCACACGCCGTCACGTCGCGCCACGACGAGACAGTCCTGGCGCCTGAGGTACACGTCACCGAGAGCGACACGGACGCGGTGCAAGCCCTCCGCCTCCATCTGCGCAGGCAGCGACGCGAGGTCGGTCATCGACGCACGTTCGACGCGCTCGAGGTCGCGCTCCCGTTGCAGGTCGCGGAGGAGCTTCTTCAGCCGGAGCAGGACGAGGAAGTCCTCCAGGGCCTCGGACTCGCTCGGGTAGGTCCGTACGCTCCCGTCGACGACCGCCGCGCGCTCGTCGGTGGAAAAGGACACCCAGGCATCGTCGCGTCGGGTGACGACGAGGCAGTCCGTCCTGTTCGCGGGGTCACCGTCGATGACGTGTCCTAGGTCGTCGAGTCCCTCTGCCGCCATGACGGCGTGCACCGATTCGATCGTCGCCATGTCAGGCCTTCCCCGGTGGGTCGTCTCGTGACGCCCGCCACGTCTCGTGGGCGAGCCTGTTCTTCTCCCTGATGCGCGACATGAGTGCGTCCTCGTCGGCCCTCAGCCTCATGAGACGCAGGAAGTCGTCCAGAGCGTCGGAGAGTTCCTCGTACGTGCGAACGCTGGTCTCCTCGACACCGGCACGTTCATTGGTCGAGAAGGAGGTCCAGACGCCGTCCCGTCGGGTCAGGACCAGGGCGTCCGCCGAAATGGCGTGATCATCACCGATCACGTAGGCGAACCTGTCGAGCCCCTCGGCCTCGATCGTCGCGACCGTTTCTTGGAGTGTCGTCATCCCCTGGGGCCCCTCGGCGGTCGTCGATCCTCTGCCTCGAGGACGGCCAGGGTCTCGTCACATGGCTGCACGACGTCCGCTCCTTCTCGCCGGGCACGCTCAGTCATGGGGCTCCAGGCCCTTGTCGAGGAGGGCCTCCAACTCCTTCAACCGGGCGACGTTCTGCAACTGGGACATGAACTCCGTCACGGCAGAGCGTTCATCCGGATACTCGACGAGTGTCCGCTCTTCGACGACACCTCGTTCGTCGCGCAGGAAGGTCACCCACACCCCGTCGATCTGCCCGATCACGCGCGCGCCGGGGACGGGCAGGGACGTGTTCCCGATGAGGAAACGGAGGTGCCCGAGCCCGGCCGCTTCCACTCCTGCTCTCAGTCCGTCCACGTCGGTCCTACTCATCAGCCCTCGAGCACCGGCTAGACGTCCTTCTCAGCCGCGGCCTCGGAACGAAGCCGCTTGACGAGCGCCATGCCGTCGAGCAGAACGAGGAACCCCTCGACTGCCGACCGCTCGTCCGGATACGTCCGGACGCTCTTGACCCTGGTCAGCCCTCTTTCATCCCTGACGAAGGTGCTCCAGCCATCTTCGCCCTGGGCGATGACGAGTGCGTATGGACGCTGTGTCTCCCCGTCACCGATCAGAAAGTTCAGGTACCCGAGCCCGAGTTGATTCACGCGGTTCGGCAACGAGGCCAGAGTGTTCGAGTCGCCGTCAGTCATGGATCTCCTCGAGGAGGCAGTTGATCCTCCCGTGTAGTCACCATCGATGACGTGGTCGAAGCGAAGGAGACCATCATCCTCGAGGAGGGCCTTCAACTCCTCCAACCGGGCGAGGTTCCGCAGCTGCGACATGAACTCCGTCACGGCAGAGCGCTCATCCGGATGCTCGACGAGGGTCAGCTCTTCCACGAGACCTCGTTCGTCGCGCAAGAACGTCACCCACACCCCGTCGATCTGCCCGACCACCTGCGCACCCGGAACGCGCAGCGAGGTGTCGCCGATGAGGAAATTCAGATGCCCGAAATTGGCCGCTTCCACTTCTGCTCGGAGTCCGTTCACGTCGCGCGCGTCAGGGGGCTCCAATGTCGTCCAATCTCGTCGACGTCCGGTGTTTTCGGTCCGACAAACGCATGACGCAGAAAGCTCCGGCCACTGGACCAACTCGTCAACTCTGCCCATCGGCCCGGCCGCGGGCTGCCCGCTCTTTACGGATTTCTGCGATTCGTGCCATGTTTCGCAAGAGGCGAATGAAATCCGAGCTCGCTGCCTCCTGATCGCCGTAAGTCCGAACGCTCTGCTCCTCGACGAGTCCTCGCTCATCGACGTAGAACGTGCTCCAGATCTCAGCCTTCTTGGCGATGACGAGGGCGTAAGGTTTGCTCGCTTCAGGATCACCGATCACGTAATTGAGATGACCGAGCCCGAGGGCCTGCACCTGCGACTCCAAGGATTCCCTGCCGCTCATTCAGACGGCTCCTTGTCAAGCCCGGTCGAGCCGGCCGTCCTGCGACTGCTGCCACGTTTCGTGGGCGATCCTGTTCTTCTCCCTGATGCGCGACATGAGCGCATCCTCGTCTGCCCTCAGCCGCATGAGACGCAGGAAGTCGTCCAGAGCGCGGGACAGGTCTTCGTAGGTGCGAATGCTGGTCTCCTCGACACCGGCCCGCTCGTTCGTGGAGAAGGAAGTCCACACGCCATCCTGTTGGGTGAGGACCAGAGCGTTCGTCGAGCTGCCGTGATCGTCGCCGATCACGTAAGGGAATCTGTCGAGCCCTTCGGCCTCAATGGTGGCCACAGCAGCCTCGAGCGTCGTCATGTCGTTTCCGTCCTCACGTGATGGTGATGTCCTTGAGAAGGCCGAGCCCGATCAAGAGATCGACGCCGAGGGGCATGCGGTACTGGATGCCGCCACCCCGCTCCCCGAAGGCCGTGGCTATCGTTCCGGCCTGGACATGGACGTCGTCCCAGCTCATGGTGTACCTCTCCATGATGACGTCTACGGCAGCCTTGGCGTCGGGATCGGTCGATCGATCGTACGCACCTCGGATGTCGTTCAGATCGCCGGTCACCTCGTATCTGTGGACCGTGTCCTCGACCCACGGGAGGGCGCGCCAGCTGTGCGGCACGCTTTCCCCAGACGGAAGGAGCGGAGAGGTGAACCGGCCGTCGCCCGGACCCTCGCGGTCGATGATCGAACCTACGGGGATGTCCGGGTCGCGGGTCAGGACCGGGCTACCGTCCTCATGCCGCACGAACCCTTCCTTGGGTGCGAACTTGTCCCACCACACTTTCCCGTCCGGCCCGAGGAAGCTGGTCTCGCGAGGTACCTGCTGCTCGATCGGCCACTTGCCTTCGTCCCGGAACGCCGCACCCGCCTTGGGGTCCATCACGTCCAGGTAGTCGGCCAGCTGGTCACGGGTCATCGAGCTACCGTCGATGATCGGGGTGAGGTCCCTCGTCCCCGTGGCGTCGGTGATCGGACCCGTCGGGGCGTCCTTGACCGGGGCTGGCTGAGCGGGGGCGTCGCCGCCCGAGCCACCCGTTCCGGCATCGCCGTCGGCGTGACCGGGCTGGTCGGCCGCGGGGGCGTCGTCGGCGTGACCCGCGCCTCCTGCGTCCTCGCGGACCGGCGGGGCGGACGCGTCCTCGCGGACCGGCGGGGCGGACGCGTCGTCACGGACCGGCGGGGCCGACGAGTCGTCACGGACCGGCGGGGCGGACGCGTCGTCGCGGACGGGCGGGGCGGACGCGTCGTCACCACGGACCGGCCCGGGCGTCGTGT
The DNA here is from genome assembly GCF_000878135.1 of Frigoribacterium sp. MEB024. Taxonomy (GTDB): domain Bacteria; phylum Actinomycetota; class Actinomycetes; order Actinomycetales; family Microbacteriaceae; genus Frigoribacterium. The sequence goes on along the minus strand of NZ_JXQZ01000016.1, from coordinate 24,277 downwards.
CGGGGCCGTCGACGCGCGTGGGCGGTGGCGCGAGGCCGTCGGCGCGGACGCCGACGACGTCGTCGAGGCGGGTGAGTTGCTCGTCGAACCGCGAGGGCGCGGCGTCCGGCCCGCGACCGGCCTCGCCGTGCCCTCCGGTCAACAGACGCGTGGTCTCCGACATGGCGTTCAGGGCGTGACCCGCGTGCGTCAGGCCGATCCGCGACAGGGAACCCTCGGGGGCACGGAGCGCAGCTCGTTCCGCGGCGCCGCCGAGCCGTGCGAGGCCCGTCGCCGCCTTCGTCCCGCCGACGGCTGCGCCTCCGACCGGGACGAAGAACGAGGCCACGCCGAGGGTGGCGTAGGTGCCGGCCGCGACCGGGTCCTCGTCGTACATCTCGGGCGTGCCCACGATGCCCTGCGTGACGCCCTCGATCGTGGTGCGGTACCAGTCGACGGCCGGCTGGGCGGCCGCCGGCACCGTGCCGGGAGGGGCGTACGCCAGGGCGAGCATCGGCACACCCGAGATCGCGATGGCCCCGAGCCCCTGCAGCAGGCCGCCCCAGGCCTTGAGTCCGAACTCCTTGGTGACGCCCGTGCCGCCCTGGATGTCCCAACCCACCAGGGCACCGGCGCCGTAGGCCGCCTCGGCGATGAACATGCCGAGGCCCGTGCCCATCGATTCGGAACAGGTCTTGTGCGGGTCGCCCGGGGCGCCGTAGGGCAGGTCCTTCATCGAGTCGAGCTGCTCGGCCGACAGGCCGACCTGCTCGGGGAAGCACATCGGGTCGGTGCGCAACGCGTTGATGCCGTTCTCGCACTCGGCTCGGGCCGCGTCGATCTTGGCGACCTCGGCGTTCACCTCGCCGAGCAACTCGTCGTTGCGGTTGCGCGAGGGGATGTGGTCGTACCACTCGACCGTGGTCTCGTCGGGGCCGCTCGAGATGTACGAGTTGTAGCTCTCGGTGCTGTAGGTGACGCCGCCGGACACCTCGGCGGTGAAGGCCTCGGCCTCGGTGACGAGCTCCTTGAGCCGGGCGACGGGCGCGGCGACGGCCGTGGCGAGGTCGTCGAGCAACGTCGCGACCTGGCCGAACGTGTCACCGAGGGTCTGCGTGCTCGTGCCGACCGGGTCCATGGCGACGAACAACTGCTCGGCCTCGGGCGCCGCGTAGACGCCCGACAGCCCGGACCAGGAGGTGACGACGCCCGCACCCTTCTCGGCGATGGCGGTCGCCGTGCTGCGGAAGGTGGCGGCGGACGTCGAGATCGCCGCCGGGTCGATGGTGACGCCGGGGATCGCACCGGGGACGATCAGCGAGGGGCTCATCGGGGCACCCCCGGGGTGGAGACGGGCGGGATGCCGGCGGCGCTCTGCTCGCTCGCCAGCGCGGGTGCCTCGGCGGCCGCCGTCACGGCAGCGGACTGGGCGTTCGCCGCCATCTCCTCGTCGCCGGCGACGTAGGCGATGGTCGCCTCGGCGGCACCGGTGCCGCACGACTCGATGCGGTTCACCACCGACGTGAGGGTCGTCGCCTCGGACTCGATCAACCCGAGCACTGCGTTGGCCACGCCCACGAGGAGGTCGCCGACACCGCCGCTCAGCTCTTCGTGACCGGTCTCCAGGCCTCCGGCCGCGGTGCCGAGCTCGCCGGCCGAGACCTGGACGTCGGCCAGGACCGCCTGCACCCCGCTGGGCGAGATCGACCACGAGCTCATGAGCGTGCCCCTTCGTCGGTCGGCGCGGGCGCACCCGTCGCGGGCGCAGCCGTCACGGGCGCAGCCGTCGCGGGCCTCGGCCCACCCGGAACCGCCTCGACCACGACGCGCCCCCCGGTGTTGCGGACGAGCGCCTGGACCACCGCGTCCGACACCGGGTCGGTCCCCGGCGCATACGCCTCGGTCAGCCAGCTGCCCGCCGCGACGTCCACCCCGAGCAGGACGGAGGCGTCGGCCGGGTCCTCGACGTAGGTGCTGCGCACGATGGCCAGGACGAGCCCGTCGTCGGTCGCGATCTGCAGCCCGCCGCCGTTCCAGAGCTTGCCCAGGCCGAGATACGGGTCGATCTCGGCGGCTGCGCGGGCACCGTCGACGGCGGTCACGGGCTCGGGCGTCACCACGGTGTACTCACGAGGCACGGTGCACCCCCGGCGGGGTCATCGCGGCGAGGATCTCGTCGGCGCCGACGACCTCGACCGCGTCGGCGAACCGGTGCCAGCGAGCAGCGGCGGCGACACCGTCGACAGCACCAGCACCGCCACCGACCTCGGCGTCACCGGCCGGCCCCTCGTCGAACGACACGAGCACAGACGGCGTCCGCGACGACCCGAGCACCCGTCCACCCACCCGGCGGACCAGGCCCTCGACGTCCAGCTGCATGCCGCGCACGCTCCGCGCCCCGACGACGGCGGCGAGCGGCTGCGGCGCCACCCGGTCGTGGGCGGACAGGGTCCCGTCGGCCCGGCCGGACATCGACCACGCCGTGGCGAGCAGGACCTGCTGTCGACCGGCCACGTCGGCGAGGGCGTCAGCGACGACACCGGGCGCGACGGCACCGGTCACGACGATCCGGGTCTCCTCGATCACCCCGTCGTCGCTGCGCGCGATGCGCACCCAGCCCCGGTACCTCGGCCCGGAGGCGCCGCCGCCGGCCACGTGGAACCGCGTCTCGGAGGGCATGCGGCTGCGCGCGGCGGCCGTGAAGAAGTCGCGGTCCCAGGCCGTGGTGGCCGGTTCGGTCGTCCCCCACAGGGTCCGCGTGCCCGGCGCGAGGGCCTCGACGAGTCGTTCGAGCGTCCCGCCGAGTCGGGCCTCGGCCCGGGCCCGGTGGTGGGTGACGACGGCGAGCTGCGTCCACGGGACGGCGTCGGGGTCGACGGTGCGCCCCTCGTCGAGCCGGACCGCCGACGGTGCCTCGTCCTGCGGCAGCGGGTAGCCGTCCTCGGTCACGCCGAGCCCGTGCGCCGGCGAGCGCACCGGCTCGAGCGTGATCGCCCGACGCAACGAACCGTCGGAGGCGCGGGTCAGCCAGACCCCGCCGAGCACGTCGAGCAGGTGGAACAGCGAGTACGTGAGCCGCGACCCGGGGTCGGTGACGAGAGCGACGCGGGTGCCCGGCCCGGCACAGTCGACGAACAGGGCCGAGAGGCCGCTCGACACCCCGACGACGGGCTTGCTCGACCGCGACTCGACCCAGCCGGGCCCGTGCGTGTCGAGCATCGGGTGCAGCAACGAGACGGTCGTCGTGGCATCGTCGGTCATGGCTTCCCCCCGGTAGCGTCGACGTCGATCGTACGCGGGCGGCGCTCCCGGCCGCCGTCGGCCGAACGCCCCACGGGCGCGTACCCCGATGACGCGGGAAGAGACCTGACGGCGGTGGCGACCAGGCCGTCAGCCCGGCCGTCGCGTCACGTCATTCAAGAGAACAAGAGAGCGAGTGACGGGAATCGAACCCGCGCTATCAGCTTGGGAAGCTGAAGTTCTACCATTGAACTACACTCGCGCGGCGCCTCGGAGGCGCGTCAGACCACTATAGCGGCCCGCGCCTCCCGTGCTCCCTGTGCCCTGCCGAGCGTGTGGAACCGCCGGATGAACATCGCACCGCCGAAGTCGACGGTGCGACGTCCATCAGGCGGTGCGACACCGCGCACCACCGGCAGGAGGCGCGCTCAGGCCCCGGTCGCGACCGAGACGATGCGCAGGTCGACCGATGCCGGCGGAACGGGCTCCCCGCTCACCCGGTCGAGCAGCGCCTGGGCGACCGCACGGGCCACGAGCGGGCCGGAGCCGCTCTCGTCGACCGCGATGTCGAGGGTGATGCGGGTCTCGAGGTCGGCCACGGCGATGCCGACGAGCGGCACGGGTCGGCCGGGAGCGGCGGCCTCGGCGGAGGCCGGGTCGGCGCGCTCGGCCTCGGGGATCTCGGAGGCGGGGACGCCGGTAGCGGTCGACGTGGCTCCGGCGATCGAGGCGTCGCTCTGGACGGTCGAACCCACGACCCCTCCGCCACCGACGACGGCGCTCAACCCCTGCAGGGCCGAGCGGACGACGCTGCCGAATCCGGGCCGGGCCCGGACGTGCACGACGCCGTCGACCGACGCCGCGATCTCGCCGAGCTCGGCGGCGAGCAGGGACAGGTCGGCCGGGCTGATCGGGGCCCGCAGGCCGTCCTCGTCGCTCATGCCGCGCCTCCTTCGCTCTGCAGGTGGACGTCGTCGACGACGACGTCCACGCTCTCGAGGGTCAGTTCGGTCTGACGGGACAGGCTCGACGACACCGCCGACTTGACTGCCTCGGCGAGCGCGGGCAGGGGTTCGCCGAACAGGCCGCTGACGACGACCTCGACCCGGACGAGCGCCCCGGGCACGCTGACGTCGCCGTGGATCGTGCACGAGATGACCATGGCGCCGTCGACCCCGTCGCCGGCCTCGCGGATGAGGGCCCGCACCGCGCCCTCGGTGATGTGCAGGGTGGACCGCTCGTCGATCGAGGCGAGCGGGATCTGTCGCCCGGCCCGCGACTCGAGTCGCACGCGGTCCATCACGCCCGAGATCCAGCTCGGGTCCGGTGCGGGGCTCGCCTCGGCGTCGGACTCGAGCAGTCGGGCCCCCATCGCCCGCAGGCGTTCGAGGGCGGCGAGCTGGGCCCGGGCCTCGGGCGACTCCTCGATCTCGGGGTCGTAGGGCTGCCGACCGGCGTCGAGGTAGTCGACGAGTCGCTCGGGCGAGACCCCGTCGTCGGCAGCGTCGACGACCTCGCCGGGCGCCGGGTCGGCATCGACAGTCGCACCCGGGTCGATGGCCCGGCCCGGGTCGACGGATTCGCCCGGGTCGACGGCCTCGCCGAGGTCGACGGGCACGTCGGGCGGGGTCGGGTCTTCGTGGGCGTGGTCGGTGCCGTGAGGACGGTCACTCATCGCCAGGCCTCCATCTCGCGGGTCAGGGTCTCTCGGGCCCGGGCCAGTTGCCCCCGGACCGCGGTCACGGTGGTGCCGGTCCGTTCGGCAATCTCGGTGTACGACTCGCCACCGACCTCACGCAGCGCCCACACCCGCCGTTGGCTGGCCGGGAGCCGCGCGAGCGCCGCACGCAGCGCCTCCATGGCGTCGTTCGACGACGCCCGGCGTTCCGGATCGGTCGTGGGCGTCGCCGCCGGCAGCTCGAGGTCGTCGACGTCGTCGGTGAGGCGGCGCGACCGAATCAGGTCGAAGGCCTTGCGCGACACGATGCGCATCATCCAGCCCTTGACCGCGGCGGGCGTCTGCAGGGTCGGCAGTTCACGCCAGATCGTGATGGACGCCTCCTGCACCGCGTCGGTCGCGTCCGCTCGTGAACCGGTCAGCCGGGTCGCGTACGCCGTCATCAGCCCCAGATGGCGTCGGAGCAGCACCTCGAAGGCCCGCTCGTCGCCCTCGGCGGCGCGCGACGCGAGCACGGCGTCGGTGGCCTCGGTCAGGTCCGCCGCCATGTCCGCCTCCTCTGCTGCTGCGTTCGCCCGGGCCCTCGGGACGAGGAGGCGCGGGTCACGACCCGTGGATGAGTACCGACGCGTTCCGTGACGTTCGGGCCCCGCAACGCGTCTCATCCCTGGATACACCGGAACCACCTGAACCGGTACCGGTTCTCCGGCGCGTCGGTGTCCGCCCTCGGCACCCCCCATCGGGTAGGACCGAAGGGTGGCATCGACACGGCCCGCATCGAACACCTCGAACGACGAGAAGGAGTCACCCATGGCACCCGCCGACACGGCCCCCCGCAGCACGGTCCCGAGCAGCACCGTCCCGGGCAGCACCGTCCCGAGCACGACCACCACGCCGGGCAGGACGGTCGTGGCCGACGGCGTCGTCGCCAAGGTCGCCGGCATCGCCGCCCGCGAGGTGCCCGGCGTCTTCGCCCTCGGTGGCGGCACCGCTCGCGCGTTCGGTGCCCTGCGAGACGTCATCGGCACGACCGACCTCGGTCAGGGCGTGCGCGTCGAGGTGGGCGAGACCCAGGTCGCCGCCGACGTCACGATCGTCGTCGAGTACCCGGCTCCGATGCACACGGTCGCCGAGCAGGTGCGCGCGGCCGTGGCCCGGACGATCGAGCAGCTCGTGGGCATGGAGGTCGCCGAGGTGAACGTCGCGATCGACGACGTCCACATCCCCGGTGACGACGACGCCGACGCCGACGCCGACTCCACCCGCGAGAGCCGCGTCTCGTGACCGCCACCACCACGGGCATGGCCGTCGGCGCCGTGCTCGCCGTCTCGGCCCTGGCCTTCGGCTTCTGGGGTCTCGTCCTCGTCGCGGTCTTCATCGCGGTCGGGGCGCTCGTCGGACGCGTGATCTCGGGCAAGACCGACGTCAAGGGCCTTCTCGACGCCCTGCGCGGACGGCGTTCGTCGTCATGACCGCCGCCACCACCGCCTCCTCCGCCGTCGAGCGCACGCCGGCCGTCTCCGACGACGTCCGCCGCACCGACCCCGTCGTCGCCGGGCACGTCAGCATCCCCGGCAAGGTGTTGCAGAAGGTGGCCACGGCCGTCGTCGCCGAGACCCTGCGCGTCCGTCGGGCCGACGTCCGCGTCGAGGCGGCGGACGATGCCGGGCGCCTCGCCCTGCGCGTCTCGACGCCGGTGCGCGTGCCCATGCTCTCCGAGGCCATGACGATGCCCGAGGGCGGGGTCGTCGCCGTCGTGCGCGACCTGCAGTCCACCCTGACCCGCCGGGTCGCCGACCTCGCGGGGCGGACCGTGTCCCGCGTCGACGTGACGGTGAGCGGCAGCCGTCTCGAGCGGACGGGGCACACCTCGTGAGCGGGATCGACCCCGGCCTGTACCGCCGCGTCCTGCGGCGCGAGCTGCACTCGTCACGCTCGGGCAGCACCATCGTCGTGCTCGTGCTGCTGACACTCGCCGTCGGGTACGTCGGCGTCGAGGCCGTCTACGCCGCGCTCGGGCGACCGGCTCTGCTCTTCTCCCCGGTCGACGTCCTCGCGACGCTGACCTCGTCCGTCGACGGCGGCGGCACCTCGGGCCTCGTGCTCGGCGCGGGTGTCGTCGCGGCGATCGTGGGTCTCGTCCTGATCGGCCTCGCCGTGACGGCCGGCCGTCGCGGACGCCACACCATCGACGACGACCGCGTGGCGGTCGTGGTCGACGACCGCGTCATCGCGTCGTCCCTCGCCCGGACCGCCCGGACGTCGGGTCGCCTGTCCGAGCAGCAGGTCTCGGCCTGGGTCTCGAGACGCCGGGCGCAGATCGACCTCACGCCCTCCTCGGGCCTCGCGGTCGACGACGGCGCGGTCGAAGCCGCTTCCCGTTCCGAGCTCGAGTCCGTCGCCTACCGCCCGGCCCTGTCGGCCCGGGTCCGCACCACCGATCAGGGACGGCTCGGCGCATGACCTCCAGCAACCGGTTCGCGAACCGCCTCTTCCTGTTCGTCGTCGGGCTCGTGACCCTGGCCGTCGGCGTGTTCCTCGTGATCGTCGCCCTGCCCGGCGGCGGCGTGCTGCGCGACCTGCTGTCGCCCGCGTCGTCGGCCGTCGACGACGCCGTGGCGACGACGCCGATCGACCCGACCGGCGGGACGGGCGGCAGCTGGCTGCCGCTGGCCCTCGCCCTGCTCTGCCTGCTGCTGGTGATCGTCTTCGTCGTCGCGATCTTCACCCACGGGCACGGTCGCACCGACAGCGTGGTCGTCCACGACGACCCGGCCGGCTCGATCGCCGTGTCGAGCTCGTTCGCCGACACCGCGATCACCGACGCACTCCGCGACCGACGCGACGTGGCCGCGGTCGGCGTCTCGGCGTGGACGGTCACGGGCCGACCGGCCCTCAAGGTGCGCGTGCGCCTGACGGCGGGGTCGTCCCCGGCCCCCGTGGTCGCCGCGGCGTCCGACGTCGCCCGCGGGCTCGACCGCGTGCTGGGCGAGACCGTCCCCGTGCTCGTCGAGATCACCGGGGCCTCGGCGGTGCGCAAGGGAGCCGACAGCCGCGTGTCCTGACGACCCGCGCCTCCTCGGTCGGGCGACCGGCGCCTCCTCGGTCAGGCGACCCGCGCCTCCTCGGTCGGGCCGGGCGTCAGCGGACGGCGAGCAGGATCTTGCCGCTGTGCCCGCCGGACTCCATGCGCTTGTGGGCCGTGGCGACGAACTCGAGCGGGTAGACGCTGTCGAGCACCGGCCGCACCGAACCGGCCTCGACCAGCGGCCAGACGTGCTCGCGCACCTCGGCCATGATCGCGCGGCGTTCGTCGAGCGGGCGGGCGCGCAGCGTGGTCGCCCAGACCCGTCCGCGCTTCGCCATCAGGCGCGACAGGTCGATGGTGGCCGACGCACCACCCTGCACCGCGATGACCATGACGCGGCCGTTCACGGCGAGCGCCTCGACGTCGCGGGCGATGTAGTCGCCACCGACCAGGTCGAGCACGACGTCGACGCCGCGGCCCTCGGTCAGCTCGTCGACGACCGCGACGAAGTCCTCGGTCTTGTAGTCGATGCCGCGGGTGGCGCCGAGCTGTTCGCAGAACGACGTCTTGTCGGCGGACCCGGCGGTGGCGTAGACGGTCGAGCCGAGCGCCACGGCCATCTGGATGGCGATCGAGCCGACGCCGCTGGCGCCGCCGTGCACGAGCAGGGTCTCACCCGGCTTCAGCCCGGCGCTCATGAAGACGTTCGACCAGACCGTGGCGACGGCCTCGGGCAGGCCGGCCGCCTCGACGAGGTCGACGCCTCGCGGCAGGGGCAGCACCAGGCCCTCGTCGACCTGCACGCGGTCGGCGTAGCCCCCGCCCGGCAGCAGGGCCACGACGTAGTCGCCGACGGCCGCGGCGGTGACGTGCTCGCCGGTCGCGACGACGGTGCCGCTGACCTCGAGCCCGGGCCAGGACGGCGCCCCGGCGGGCGACGGGTAGTGCCCCTCACGCTGGTTGACGTCGGCGCGGTTGACGCCCGCGGCGGCGACGTCGATCACGACCTCCCGGGGGCCGGGCACCGGCTCGGCCACCTCGGAGACGACGAGGGCGGAGGGCCCTCCGGGCACGGGGACGGTGATGGCACGCATGCGTCCATCCTCCCCCCGCTGCCCGGCACGCGCTGACTAGTCTTGTCGCGTGCTGCTCTCCGACCGCGACATCAAGCTCGAACTCGACGCCGGGCGAATCGGCCTCGACCCCTACGACCCGACGCTGATCCAGCCGTCGAGCATCGACGTGCGGCTCGACCGGTTCTTCCGTCTCTTCGACAACCACAAGTACCCGTTCATCGACCCGGCCGACGAGCAGCCCGAGCTGACCCGCCTGGTCGAGGCGAAGGCCGACGAGCCCTTCATCCTGCACCCGGGCGAGTTCGTGCTGGGCAGCACCTACGAGTTCGTGACCCTGCCCGACGACGTCGCGGCCCGTCTCGAGGGCAAGAGCTCGCTCGGGCGCCTCGGCCTGCTGACGCACTCGACCGCCGGCTTCATCGACCCCGGTTTCGGCGGACACGTCACGCTGGAGCTGTCGAACGTCGCGACCCTGCCGATCAAGCTCTGGCCCGGCATGAAGATCGGCCAGCTCTGCTTCTTCAAGCTCAGCTCGCCCGCCGAGCACCCCTACGGTTCGTCCGAGTACGGCTCGCGCTACCAGGGCCAGCGCGGCCCGACCGCCAGCCGGTCGTTCCGGGGCTTCGTGCACACGGACGTCTCCGCGCGCGACTGACCGCCACGGGCTCGTGCCTCGCCCTCGTGCCTCGTGCCTCGCTCGTCGAGAACGCAGGAGGCGCGGGTCGCTTCCCCGACGGACGCCCGCCCCACACATGGGAAGGGGGTGCGGAAGGAACCCGACTCCCTCCGCACCCCGGCGACACGAGAGAAACCCGACGTCGATCTCGTGCGCTGTGACTCGCGGTCCTGAACCTTTCACCGCGAGGCCATTTCATTCTGCGGCTCTCCGCTCCTCGGGCAAACCCGGCATTGTCCGAAAAACGAAATGAAAGCTCAGGTTGCGAAGCGGTGGCGAAAAGTCACCCGTCACCCCTCGAGGGTGTCGCGGGGTGACCGCCCGAACTCGGCCGTGTACTGGGCCGCGAAGCGGCCCGCGTGGGCGAAACCCCAGTTGAGCGCCACGCCCGCGACCGTGTGGCCGAGGGTCGGATCGGCCATGACGAGGTCCCCGTGCGCGCCGCGCAGCCGCGCCCGCCGCAGTTCGGCCATGGGCGTCGAGTCGAGGTGGCGACGGAACGCCAGCTGCAGGGCGCGGGGGGTCACCCGAGCCGCCTCGGCGATCTCGACGACGCCGATGTCGTCGTGCGCGTGCTGCTCGATGTAGTCGCGAGCCCGACGCACGGTCGACGGGAGGGGCGTGACACCGTCGTCGCCGCCCACGCCGACGACGTTCGTCTCGAACGTCTCGAGGTAGGCCGCGACGAGCGACCGGAACGCCGAGCCCCGCACCAGGGAGCTCGCCATCGCCGCGTCGTTGCGGATCACGTTCTCGTGGACGTGGACCACGAGTTCGGACCAGTAGCGGGCCATCGCCGCGGACACCGCCTCGGTGGCCGTCGACCGGAGGCCCCCCGGGGCGGCGAGCCGCATGGCGCCCAGCTCACGCTCGACGGCAGCGCGGTCGAGCAGCACCTGACCGAGCACGAGGTCGAACGACTCCATGACCTTCGCCTCGTGCGAGGGAAAGGCGAAGGGGGCACCGGGGTCGACGCGGATCTCGTGGTCGCGGGTGCGCAGCGACAGCCGGCCCGCCATCACTCCGCCGGCCACGAGGAACCCGGCGGGCTCGCTCTCGGTCAGCAGCCGGCCACGCCGGTACTCGAAGCGACACAGCGCGAATCGCGTCTCGCCGGACACGGCGCGACTGTAGGTGAACGGCTCGGGGCCTTCGCCTTCGAGTCTCGTGATCTTGTAGTTCTTGCGGATCAACGCGTGGGCGACCTCACGATCAGAGGTCGAGACGCTGCGGACCCGCGGGTCGACGAACGCCTCGACGGGCAGCGCCCTGGGGGGCGCCGCGGTCGAGTCGGTGGTGGTGCGGGTGGGCGCGGTGTGCGCGGGCACGGTGGGCGTGGGCGTGGTGCGGAGTGCAGCTGATCCGGCGACTGGTGAGGCCGCCTGCGGTGTGGACGTCACGGTCGTTCCCCTCGGGTGGGACGGTGATCCGGGGTGGTTGGTCCCGGGTGGTCCTCCCGACGTCGGTGTCGAGTGGCCTACCCGAGAGTATCCAACAGACGAACTGGACGCGCGCCGCATCCCGGGGCAGGGCACCGCCCGGTCGGGTGCGGTCGCAGTCCGCGTAGCGTCGGGCCATGGACTACAGAACCCTCGGAAACAGTGGAGCCTCGGTGTCGGAGCTGACACTCGGCACCATGACCTTCGGCGCCGAAGCCGACGAACCGACCTCGCACGCCATCCTCGACGCCTTCATGGCCGGAGGCGGCACGCTCGTCGACACCGCCGACGTCTACAGCGCCGGCACCAGCGAGACCATCATCGGCCGCTGGCTGGCGAGCCACCCCACCGACGCCGACCAGGTGGTGCTCGCGACCAAGGGACGCTTCCCCATGGGCGACGGGCCCAACGACGTCGGCCTGTCGCGTCGTCACCTCGCGAAGGCCCTCGACGCCTCGCTGACCCGGCTCGGCGTGGAGCACGTCGACCTCTACCAGATGCACGCCTGGGACCACCTCACCCCGATCGACGAGACGCTGCGGTTCCTCGACGACGCGATCAGCGCGGGCAAGATCGGCTACTACGGCTTCTCGAACTACCTCGGGTGGCAGGTGACGAAGGCCGTCGGCCGCGCCGAGGCCCTCGGTTTCGCCCCGCCCGTCATGCTGCAGCCGCAGTACAACCTGCTCGTCCGCGATATCGAGCACGAGGTCGTCCCCGCCTCGCTCGACGCCGGCATCGGGCTGCTGCCCTGGTCGCCGCTGGCCGGCGGCTGGTTGAGCGGCAAGTACGTCCGCGACCAGGCGCCCACCGGGGCCACCCGCCTCGGCGAGGACCCGAAACGCGGCATGGAGGCCTGGGAGGCGCGCAACGCGGACGAGCGCACCTGGACCGTCCTCGACGCGGTCACCTCGATCGCCTCGGCGCACGACGCCTCGGCCTCGCAGGTCGCGCTGGCCTGGTTGCTGCGTCAGCCCGCGGTCACCTCGGTGATCCTCGGCGCCCGCACGGTCGAGCAGCTCGACGACAACCTGGGTTCGTCGGCGCTGGCCGCGGCCCTCACCGACGACGAGGTCGCCCGCCTCACCTCGGCGAGCGCACCCCGGGTCGACGACTACCCCTACGGCACGGCAGGGGTCGCCCAGCGCGACCGCAAGATCACCGGCGGCCGCTGACCAGGAGGTGCGGTGCGCCTCCTGCGGGCACCGCGCCTCCTGCAGTCCCCACACGACGCCAGGAGATGGTCAAGGCGCCAGGTATTCCCCTGGCGTCGTGACCATCTCGCGGTGCGGTGCGGTGCGGCGGCACGCGTGACCGAGCAGGGCAGCCCGGCGGACGGGGCTCAGCGGTGCAGCGAGGCGGTGGCGCCGACCCGGCCTCGTGCGGCCCGCACGGCGATCGTGACGACCAGCACGACGGCGGCGGCGACGATCGCGGCCACCCCGGCGACGACGTTCTCGGGTTCGCCGGTCAGGCGGCCGACCGCGATCCAGGCGAGTCCCCACGACAGCGACAGGGCCGGAGCGATGCGGCCGCGGCCGGCGAAGGCCAGCACGACGCCGACGAGAGCGGCCACGCCGAGCACCACCGACGACCAGAACCCGGCCGCGAAACCGAAGCCGTCGAAGCCCGCGTCGACCAGGCCGGCGGCGATGTTGGCGACGGTCGCGACGCTCACCCACCCGAGGTAGAGGCCGAGCGTGCCGTCGGTGACGACCGCGTCGACCCATCCGCTCGACGCGGTGTGGAACAGGATCACGAAGATGCGCGCGAGCACGAGGAGCAGCGCGACGATCACGACGGCGCCCAGCCAGACGCTGCCGAGCTGGACGGCGGCGAACAGCCACGCCGCGTTGAGCAGCAGCGAGGCCGCGACCCAGTAGCCCAGGCGACGGTGCCGGGTGACGGCGCGCTGGCCCGGGAGGGCCTGGTAGATCGCGTACGCGACGAGGCCGAGGTAGATGACGCTCCAGATGCTGAAGGCCGTGGTCGCCGGGGCGACCGTCGTGGCGGTCGCGCTGAGGGCACCGCCGGCCGCGTCGGACACCGAGACGCCGCCGAACGCGCCCGATCCGTAGGCGGCCAGCACGATCGCGAGGACCGCGGTGACGACCACGACGATCTGGCGGACGACGTCACGCGACGTCGCGGGGTCGGCGGGGGCTCGGGTGCTGGTGTCCGTGGTCATGAGGGGGACGCTAGTCGCGCCCGCCTCCCGATCTCTTAGTTGCTAAGAGGATTGTCAGGGAGGCGCGGTGCGGGCGGGCGGTCAGCCCACCGGCACGGGCGGCCCCGCGATCAGCAGCACCACGAAGACGACGACCACCGCGACGACCAGCAGCACGAGGGCGAGGACGAGGTGCCCGAGCATCCAGCGCAACAGGCGGTCGAGGGGACGTCGGTCGCGCGGGTCGTCGGTCGCCGTGCGGCGCCAGGCACCGGCGAGGAGGCCGCGGTGGTCGATCCAGCGCTCGACGGGCAGGGAGGCGAAGGGTACCACGGCGCTGGCGAGGGCGGCCAGGGTCACACCACCCGACCAGCGCTGGTTCACCGCGACGACGACCCCTGCCACGAGGTACGCGAGGAACACGAAGCCGTGGATCGGCCCCGCCACGCTGACCGGCCAGTCGCCGACCCCCACCGCGTACTTGAGGATCATGCCCACGATCAGCAGCGACCAGGTCACCACCTCGGCGACGGCGAACGAACGGAAGAGGGTGCGAGGCGACACGAGCTGCTCCTGGTGAGGGGCCGACGGGGTACAACCCCCATGGTCGCAGCCCGCGGCTGGACGGTGGCCGTCCGAGCGGCGACCGACGAGGACGCGGAGGCGCGGGGCGAGGCGACCACGCGGCCTCCGTACCCCTCTGGCTGGGTGCCGGCCCGCGCCTCCTCGGTTGGATGGGCTGCATGACGACACTCGCGATCATCGGAGCAGGCAAGGGGCTCGGCGCTGCCGTGGCCCGACGATTCGGCGCGGAGGGGTTCAGCGTCGCGCTGATCTCACGGCACCAGGGCCGGCTCGACGCCCTCGCGGCCGAGCTCGAGGCCGACGGCGTCACCGCGCAGGGCTTCACCGCCGACGTGCGCGACCCGTCGAGCATCGCGGCCGCGCTCGAGCGGGCGACCGAGCAGCTCGGGCCCATCCAGGTGATGCAGTACAGCCCGCTGCCGCAGAAGGACTTCATGCGCCCGGTGCTCGAGACCATGCCCGCCGACCTGGTCGGCCCGGTCGAGTTCTCGATCTACGGTCCGGTCGCGGCGGTGCACCAGGTGCTGCCCGGCATGCGGTTCCTGCCCGACGGCGGCGGCACCATCCTCTTCGTCAACGGCGGCTCGGCCGTCACGCCCGGCGCGAAGGTCACCGGCACGTCCATCGCCTTCGCGGGGCTGACCGCCTACGCACAGCTGCTCCACGACGAGCTCGCCGGCGAGGGCATCCACGTCGGTCAGTTGATCATCCCCGGCGGCATCGAGCCCGAGAGCAGCGACAAGAGCCCAGAGGCGCTGGCCGAGCTGCTCTGGCAGCAGCACGTCACGCGCGGCGAGCTCCGCACCACAGCGCCCGAGAAGGGCACGCCCGCCTGAGGTCCGGCGCTCGGGCGGAGGGCTGGCACCTCCGCCGGACGGCCATGAACCCCGTTCCGAACGATGCACCCGCTTTCTTCTGGGTTCATCGTTCGGAACGGGGTTCTTCGCTGATCAGGTACGGACCGCATCGGCACACCCGAGCGTGGGTGCGGGCAGCGGCGGGGGTGCGGGCGCGGGCGGGGCCCGGGTCGGCGGGGGCCGGCTCAGACGCCGCCGAAGCGCTCGGTCCGGACGCGGGTCGGGGCGTGCCCGAGCTCGACCAGCCACCCGGCGACGACCGCCACGAACGAGTTCGCTCCGCAGACGTAGACGAGTGGGTGCTCGGACGCGGGCAGCACCAACCGCTCGAGTTCGTCGCGCGTGAGTCGGCCGGCCCGCCTGTCGTGCCCCTCGGGAGCCGTGCGGCTGTAGACCCAGTCGACGACGAGGGGAACCAGAGGCCCGGTCGCGTCGCGACCCGAGGAGGCGCGCGCGGCCTCGTCCAGCTCGCTGACGTACCACCGCGAACCCGGGTCGCGCACCGAGGCGAGCAGCCGCATCGGGGGTGCGTCCCGACCTCGTGCCCGCACCATCGCCATCAGAGGTGCGACGCCCGACCCCCCGCCGACCAACTGCACGGGGGCCGACGTCGGCGGGGTCGCTCCCTCGGGCTCGGGCAGCACCGCGTGCACGGCCGACTCGGGGTCGAACTCGGTCGGCGGCCAGACGAACCAGCCCCCGATCGGGCCGCGCACCTCGATCGGGTCGCCCGGCTCGGCCGCGTCGACGAGGTAGGGCGAGACCTCGCCGTCGTCGAGACGCTCGACGGTGACCTCGATCTGCGGGACCGGGCCCGCGCCTCCTCCGCCTCGCGCGCCGCCGGCCGCCGGATCGGCGCCGTCACCGTCGACGTCGGAGGCCCCGGAGGCCCCGGAGGTCCCGGACGCCCGGACGTCGCTCAGCGAATACGACCGGACGGCCGTGTAACCGTCCTCAGCGGTCAGCCGCAGGTCGACGTGCTGTCCGGCTCGCGCGGGGCGGAGGCCGGGAACCGCCAGGATCAAGGACCGGGCCCGCGACGTCCGCGCGACCGACGAGACGATCGTGGCGGGCAGCCAGGCGTACGGATCACCCGAGGGACCGACCCCGGCGGCTCCGCCGACCCCATCAGCCCCGGCGACCCCGGCCTCACCGGCCCCGGCGACGGACTCGCTCACGCGTACCGTTCTTCCTTCCACGGGTCGCCGTGCGGGTGGTAGCCCATGCTCTCCCAGAAGCCGCGGCGATCGGTGGCCATGGTCTGGATGCCCTGCAGCCACTTGGCGCTCTTCCAGAAGTAGAGCCCGGGCACGAAGAGGCGCGCGGGCCCGCCGTGCTCGGCGTGCAACGGCTGCCCCTCGTAGGTGTCGACCACCCAGGCCTTGCCCCCGAGCAGCTCGCTGAGCGGCAGGTTGGTCGTGTACCCGCCGTGGCTGGTCGCCATCGCGAACTCGTGCGTGGTCTCGAGGCCGTCGAAGAGGGTGTCGAGCGAGACGCCGCGCCAGTGCGTGCCGAGCTTCGACCAGCTCGTGACGCAGTGGATGTCGGTCTCGATCGCCTCGTGCGGAAGCGCCTGGAAGTCGGCCCAGCTGAGCGAGCGCTGCCCGGTCTCGGTCGCGACCTGGAGCTCCCACCGCTTGATGTTCGGCGTGGGGCCGGCCGACAGGACCGGGAACCCGCTCTCGAGGTACTGCCCCGGGGGCAGTCGCGGGTCGGCCACGCGCCGCCTGCCGAAGCCGGTGAATCCTGCCATGGTGCGCCTCCTCGGGGTGGAGCGGGGTCGTCGGTCGGTGAGACGTGCACCCGTCGCGGGTGCGTCCCACGCCCGTCAGCCTACGCACGACCCTCGACGGTGCCGGGCCCCGAGGCTGCGTCCGCGCTGGGAGAACGTTGACCCCGGCATGGGTGGAGGTCGTACGGTGGATGCAGGTCAATTCGAAAGGACCCCACATGGCTGAGTACACCCTGCCCGATCTGCCCTACGACTACTCCGCTCTGGCGCCGCACATCAGCGCGAAGATCATGGAGCTGCACCACTCCAAGCACCACAACACCTACGTCACCGGTGCGAACACGGCCAACGCCGCCCTCGCCGAGGCCCGCGAGACCGGCAACCTGGCGAACGTCAACAAGCTCGAGAAGGACCTCGCCTTCAACCTCGGTGGCCACGTCAACCACTCGATCTTCTGGACGAACCTCACCCCCGAGACCAGCGAGCCCACCGGTGACCTGCTCGAGGCCATCGGCCGCGACTTCGGCGACCTCGAGAAGTTCAAGGCCCACTTCACCGCCACCGCGCTCGGCGTGCAGGGCTCGGGTTGGTCGGTGCTCGCCTACGACGTGCTCGGCCAGCGCCTCAGCGTCTTCCAGCTCTTCGACCAGCAGGGCAACGTGCCGTTCGGCCTCGTCCCCCTGCTGATGCTCGACGTCTGGGAGCACGCCTACTACCTCGACTACCAGAACGTGCGCGCCGACTACGTCAAGGCCTTCTGGAACATCGTGAACTGGAGCAACGTCGAGGCCCGCCTCGCCGCCGCGACGACCAAGACCGACGGTCTGATCACGCTCTAGTCGCTCCACCCGCACCACGCCGACGGCGCGTCCCCATCCCGGGGCGCGCCGTCGCCGCGTCCCGGGGGCCCGACGGCTCGTCCCCACCGCGGTGCGTTCGTCCTCAAGGATGAAAACCCCGCAGGAGGCGCGCGCGGCCGGTCGACGACGCCTTACGGTCATCGACATGGACACCATCCCCGACGACCTGCGCACCTGGGTGCCGCGCCTCGCGGCCCCCGTCGCCGCCGCGGTCTTCGTGCTGCTGTGGACGATCGCCGAGGCCGGCCGGGGCGAGATCGTCGAGAACGTCGTCCTGTTCGGCCTCTTTGGCCTGGCCGTCGGCCTCGCGGTGTGGATGCCGTGGACCTCGATCGGCTTGACGGTGGCGATCCCGGCCCTGCAGCTCGCCGGCTGGGTGCAGCCCCCGACGGACACCACGTGGCCCACGTACCTGGCCATCGCGTTCGTGGCGTTCTTCGCCGCGTTCGCCCGGTCGATCGCCGTGCGGCTGGTCGCGCTGGCCGCCGCCGGCCTCGCCTCGGGGCTGGCCGCGATCGCGATGGCCGTGCCCACCCTCGCACGGCCGTACGTCTGGTCGTCGTGGGTCGGCGGCGGCCAGGGCACGAAGACCGACGTGATCACCCTGGCGGCCTCGCTCTTCGGCGCCGCGGCCGCGGCCTGGGCCGTCGGCATCTTCCTCTCGAGCGTGCTGCGCGTACGCCGCATCGGGCTGGTGCTCGAACGGACCGAGACACGCTTCCACGAGACGGACTTCGAGCTGCGCCTCGCCCACGACCGTGCGCGGATCTCGCGTGACGTGCACGACGCCCTCGCCCACTCGCTCGCGGTGGTCGTGTCCCAGGCCCAGGGCGCCCTGGCGCTGTCGGCGACCCGCCCGGAGGTCGTCGAGCAGGCACTGCGGACGATCGCGGACGTCGGCCGCACCTCGTTGGTCGACGTGCGGCATCTGGTCGAGCGCATCCAGCAGGACGCCGACGACGTCACGCCTCGCGAGACCCTCGCCGACCTCGACCGACTCGCGACGACGATGCGCGACGTGGGCATGACCGTGACCCTGCGGCACCTCGGCGACGCCACCGAGTTGTTGCCCTCGCAAGAGCTCGCGGTCTTCCGCATCGTGCAAGAGAGCCTGACCAACGCCCTCAAGCACTCCGGCTCGTCGAGCACGGTCGACGTCGCACTCGACTGGCGGGGGCCAGGCCTCGCCCTGCTGGTGACGTCCTCGGGCGACGACCCGCTCGTCGCCGCCCGCCGCGGCACCGGCCGGGGCACCGGCATCGCCAGCATGACCGAACGTGCCCGGCTCGCCGGCGGCTGGCTGACGGCCGAGCTCGGCGACGACGGCGTCTTCGTCGTCACCTCCTTCCTGCCGACTCCCGAACCGATCGGACTCCTGCAGTCCTGGACGGAGCAACCCGCATGACCGACGTGACGACCGCGACGACGCGCACCGCGCCTCCTGCCCTCGTGAGGGTGGTCGTCGTCGACGACCAGCCCCTGTTCGCCTCGGGGCTGCAGATGCTGATCGAGGCGCAAGCCGACCTGATCTGTGTCGGCACGGCCGTCGACGGGGCGGCCGGAGTCGCCCTGGTCGAGCGGGAGCGGCCCGACGTCGTGCTGATGGACCTGCGCATGCCCGTGATGAACGGCCTCGAGGCCACCACGCGCATCGTGGCGGCGGCCGGCACCGACCCCGACTCGGCCCCGCGCGTCGTCGCCCTGACCACGATCCAGCGTGACGAGGCCGTGTTCAGCGCGTTGAAGGCCGGGGCCTACGCGTTCCTGACCAAGGACGCCACGCCCGACGAGGTGCTGACGACGATCCGCGCGGCAGCGGCCGGCGAGCCCGTGCCGACCGCGGCCGCCGCTCTCGACGTCGTGCACGCCTTCGCCGTGCCGACCCCGTCGCCGAAGCGGCGGACCGAGCCGCTCGAGGTGCTGTCGCCCCGCGAGCGCGAGATCTTCCTGCTCGTGGCACGGGGCCTGAGCAACGCCGAGATCGCCGAGAGCGCGTGGCTCAGCGAGGCGACGGTCAAGAGCCACGTGCGCGCCGTGCTGCAGAAGCTCGGCATGCGCAACCGTGTGCAGATCGTCGTCTTCGCCTACGAGAACGACCTCGTGGGCCCGGCCCGCGACGACGAGGGGGCCACGCGATGACCGACGAGAAGAGCGTCCCGACCCGCGACGTCCCGCCCGGCGGCGTCTCGCCTCGACAGCGACGCGCGAAACGCGTGACGCTCGCAGCCGTGGTCGCGGTGGTCGCCGGCGTCGTCGCCTACGGCATCCCGGCCAACGCCGCCTACGCCCTGCCCGACCTGCCGGCGAAGGACGTCGACGCGTGGACGATGCCGCTCGACCGATACGTACCGGTCGGCGAGACCTCGTCGTCCTACGCCCTCCTGCTCGTCGCGCAGCAGTGCATGGTCGCGGCCGGCCACGACGACTTCGTGGTGCCGTGGCGGGACGTGGCGGCGGGCGACCGGGCGGGCGAGCTGTCGATGAACGGCTCGCTGCGCCTCCGGGCCTTCGACCTGGCGACGGCCGAGACCCGTGGCTACCACGCCCTGTCGGTCATCGACGCGGGAGCGGCCGCCTGGTCCGAGTTCTCGTCGCAGCCCTGGACGGCCGAGAGGTCCGCCCGGTTCGACACCTGCGTGCAGCGCGCTCGCGAGACGGTGCCGTCACTGGACGACTACTCGAACCGCACCCAGTCGCTCGTCCGCCTGAACAACGCCGCGTTCGAAGGAGCCCGCCACGATCCGACGGTGACCGCGACCTGGGACGACTGGCGCGGGTGCATGCAGGACGCCCGGGTGGGCGACGTGGCCTCCGACCCGTCGGGCATGCCCACCCTCGAGATGGCCGACCGGTTCGAGACGCTCGACTCGAGCACGTCACCGACCGACGACGAGACCGAGATCGCGACGGCCGACGCCCGGTGCCGTGAGTCCTCCGGCTACCGCGACGCCCTCTACGAGGCGGAGTGGCAGCGGCAACTCACCGTGCCGCACGACGACGGTGAGTTGCTCTCCGGGATCGACACGGCGGCCCTGGCCGCGGACGACGCGGAGATCCGGCGGGTGCTGGCCGAGCTCACCCCGCCCCGGCCGCCGTCCTGACCGGCCCCCTCCTTGAGGGGACTGGAAAACCGGTCGGCCAGTATCTAACCTGGGTGCACAGAGGACACGTCGGGGGACGGGGGCACATCCGACGGCCTGATCAGCGGGGGCAACGAGCTGGTCAGGCCTTCGTGCCCGGGGGCCACGACCGTCGGCAGCACGAAGGCCCACATGTCGCGCAGCCGGTCGAAGAGGTCGGCCCGGCCGGTCAGGGCCTGCGACACGATGTGGACGCCGGCGTACGACCCGACGACGAAGCGGGCGACGCTCTCGACGTCGGTGTCGGCACGGAAGTCCCCGTCGGCGACCGCCCGCTCGACGAGACCCGAGATCTGGGCCTGCCAGTCGAGGTACGGGTGCTCGACCCGGAGGTCGCGGCTCGGCGACTGGGTGGTCAGGCGGATGCCCGCGGTCACGAGCACCTCGGTGGTCAGCTGCGTGGCGAGCGACGCGCACGAGAGCATGAGCGCCTCGGCACCGCTGCCCGCGGTCTCGGACACCTGGTCGGCGTAGGCCCGCGAGAGGGCGTGTTGCTCGGCGATGACCGCGTTCGCGAGGTCGGCCTTCGAGCGGAAGTGGAAGTAGAGCGCACCCTTGGTCACCGTGGCGGTCTCGGCGACGAGGTCGAGCGAGGCCTCGCTGTAGCCGTGCTCGTCGAAGACGACGGCGGCCCCTCGGATGATGGCGGCGCGGGTCGCCTGGGCGCGTTTCTGCTGGGGCATCGGGTGGGTTTCTCCTGCGGGTCGAGACGGTGCCCCTGTGAGGCATCGCACGGCCGCCCCCCGCCGGCCGCTGCACACGTTACCGGGGCGACCTGCGCCCTCCGACAGCCGCCGGGGTACGCGTGGCGAAGCGTTTCGGGGTACGACCGACCGGTCCGCCTACGGCTCGTGACGTCGCGTGCCGCGCCTGGTCACGGCGCGCTAGCGTGCGGTCATGACGCTCAGCCTCGTGCCCATGCCCACCTCCCGCCTCGTGCCCTGGATGCGGCGCTCGACCGCCGAGTACGAGAAATCCCGCGTGCTCGCCGGCGAGACCCCCGAGCAGGCCGCCGAGGCCGCCCGACGCTCGTTCGGCGAGGCCTTTCCCGACGGGGCGCCGGCCGAGGGGCACCTCGTCTACGACGTCATCGACGACGCCCGGCCGGGTCACCCCGTCGGCATCCTCTGGATCGCACCCCGAGTGCCCGGCTCGTCGGACTGGTGGGTCTTCGACGTCGAGATCGACGAGGCCCACCGCGGCGCCGGACTCGGCCGGGCGACGATGCTCCTCGCCGAGCAGGCCGCCGCCCGTCACGGCGCCGAGACCCTCGGCCTGAACGTGTTCGGCTACAACCAGGTCGCCCGCCACCTCTACGAGTCGCTCGGCTATGAGACGACCGCCGTGCAGATGAAGAAGCCCGTCACCGCCTGAGGGGCGACCCGGGAGGCGCGGTGCCGGTCTCGGGGACGGGCACCGGCTCGGGCGGGGCGACCCGCGCCTCCTCGGGGTCGCCGTCGCGGGCGCGGGCCCTCGGCACGCGGCTGGCGTAGAGCACACCGCCGACCACCGCCACGCCGGCGACGAGCTCGACCAGGTCGGGCACCTCGCCGAACGCCAGCCACGAGGCCAGCACGCCGACCACGGGCACCAGCATCGAGAACGGTGCGACGGTCGCCGAGGGGTAGACCGAGAGCAGGCGCGTCCAGATGCCGTAGCCGACGACCGAGGCGATCAGCACGAGGTAGAGCAGGCAGAGCACCGACGGCAACGCCTCGAGCGTGAGGACCGTGCCGAGGCTCTCGCCGATGCGCTCGGGGCCCTCGACGACGAACGACAGGGCGAGCATCGGCACCGGCGCGACGATCGACATCCACAGCGTCAGGTGCATCGGGTTCGGCGGGGCGGCCCGTCGGACGGCCACGTTGCCGATCGCCCAGCCGAGCGCGCCGCACAGCGTCAGCACGACGGGCAGCAGCGCCGCGACCTGCGACCGGTGGCCCGCGATGACGACGAGCCCGACGACGGCGATGCCGATGCCGATCGCCTGCCGACGGGTGATGCGTTCACGGAGCCAGAAGCCGGCGATCACGACGGTGAACGGGGCCGAGGCCTGCAGCAGGAGCGAGGCGAGCCCTGAGGGCATGCCCGCCGCGATGCCGAGGTAGAGGAACGCGAACTGCAGCATGCCGAGCGTCGCCCCCACCAGCAGGAGGCGCGACCACGGGATCGCCGGACGCGGCACCAACAACACGGTCGGCACCGCGAGCAACGTGAAGCGCAGCGCCACGAGCAGGAACGGCGGGAAGTGCTCGAGGGCGATCGCCGTCACGGGGAAGTTGATTCCCCAGCACACGGCGACGACGAGGGCGAGGAGGCGGTCGCGGACGGTCACCGGTCCATCGTGGCGTGCCGGACCGTTCAGGACCAGCGCAGATTGCTGCGACGTCTTTGTAGGCTGCCTTCATGGACCTCACCCACCTCGACCTGCTGCGAGAACTCGCCGACCGCGGCAGCGTCACCGCCGTCGCGGCCGCGACGCACCGGTCGCCCAGCGCCGTGTCGCAGCAGCTGAAGACGCTTCAGCGCCAGCTCGGGGTCGAGCTCGTCCGTCGCGCCGGCCGGGGCGTCGTGCTGACCGACGAGGGCCACGCCCTGGCTCGGGCGTCGGTCGGGGTCGCTACCGCGGTCGCCGAGGCCGAGGCGGCGTTCGACGCCGTCCGCGGAGGCACGGGTGGCGTGGTGCGGGTGTCCGTGTTCGCCTCGGCGGCCGAGCTCCTGCTGCCCGGAGTGCTGCACCGCATGCGATCGCACCCGGGCATCGAGCTCGACGTGGCCGACCGCGACGTCTCCGAGGACGAGTTCGCCCCGCTGACGGCGGACTTCGACGTGGTGCTCGCCCACCGGTCGGACGGCGTGCTGCCGCCGGGCCGAGCATCGACGACCGTCGTGTCGCTGCTGCGCGAGCCCCTCGAGGTCGCCCTCCCCCTCGGCCACCCACTGGCCGACCGCCGTCGGGTGGCCGTCGACGACGTCATCCGCGAGCCCTGGATCGGGGTGCCCGAGGGCTACCCGATCGACCGCGTGCTGGTGTCGATGGCCCTGCAGTCGGGCGTCGCACCCGAGGTCGTCCACCGCACGGTGCACCTGCCCCTGATCGAGAACCTCGTCGCCGCGGGGCACGGGGTGGCACTCGTGCCCCGCCACACGTCCGCGTCGCGCGCCCCCGGAAGGTTCCACCTGGCGACGCTCGAGAACGTCCGCGCCGGGCGCCATCTCGAGGCCCTGATGCGACCGGACCGGGCCGTCCGCCCGGCCGTCCGCACCGTGGTCGACGAGATCCGGGCCGAGGTCGCGTCGATCCAGGTGCACGACGACCTGGCGGGCGCGGCCGACTAGCGCGCGACGGCGGGCGAGTTCGGCGGAGACGGTCGGATGCGGACGCCCGGAACCGCCGAACACGCCCGCCTCACGGCAGCTGACACCCGACGGTCGTCAGCGGACGCCCTTCGACGCGAGGAAGACCACGGGGTCGGTCGCGACGTTGCCCTGCCGCACCTCGAGGTGCAGGTGGCAGCCGGTCGAGCCGCCCGAGGTGCCGACGCCGGCGATGTTCTGGCCGGCCTGGACCTGCTGGCCGACCGAGACGTAGATGCCGTTCCGCTCCATGTGGGCGTAGGCACTGCTGACCCCTCCGCCGTGGTCCACGACGATCAGGTTGCCGTAGCCGCTCGACGGCCCGGCGTAGCTGACGCGTCCGGCCGAGACCGAGTAGATCGGCGTGCCGCAGGCCGCACCGAAGTCGGCGCCCGCGTGGAGTCGACGATCGCCCGTGATCGGGTGGATGCGATAGCCGTAGGCCTGGTACGAGCTGTACGAA
>NZ_JXQZ01000015.1 GCF_000878135.1 Frigoribacterium sp. MEB024 | reverse complement strand
CTCAGGCGCCCGCCGACCCCGCGCCGCTCGTGCTGCGCGACGCCGCCGGCACCGCGATCGTGTCGGGCGACGCCCGCGCCGACCCGTCGTTCGCCTCGGCGCTGTTCGCCGCGGGCTGCCCGGCCGACGCGGACGATGCCGCCCGACTCTCGGTGACCTCGGGAGGCGCGACCGTCGTCACGTCGCCGAGCGTCGCGGTGGCCGCGGGGCAGCCGGTCGAGGTGCCGATGGCGATCTCGTTCGAGGAGGTCGTCGCCGCCGGCGTCGAGGCGGGCGGAGCGACGCTCTCGCTGGAATGCCTCGTCGTCGAGTCGGGCATCCCGTCGACGGTCGTCGTGGCCGCGACGCTGCCGGTGACCTTCGCCGCGGGGACCTGGTCGGTGCCCGGCGCCGAGGTCGACCCGGCGCCGCCGACGGACGACCCGACCGCGGTGCCGACCGATCCCGGCACGGCGCCCTCCCCCGCGCCCACGGACGGTGCCGGGGCGGGAACGGGCTCGACGCCGCGCCCCTCGGCCACGGCCCGGCCCTCCGCCGACGGAGCCCTCGCCTTCACCGGCGGACAGGTCGCCGGGGTCGGCGCACTCGCCGCCGGCCTGCTCGCGGCAGGCACCGCCCTCGTGCTGCGGCGACGTCGGACCGCGCCCGTCGACGGGCCGCCCGCGGAGCAGGGCTAGCGCGCGCTCGGCGCCTGCTCGTCCGCGGCGACGTCCTTCTGCACGGCGAACTGCGTGCGGTGCAGTTCTTCGTAGCGTCCCTCCGCGGCCAGCAACTCCTCGTGCGTGCCGCGCTCCACGATCGAGCCGTCCTCGACCACGAGGATCTGGTCCGCGCTGCGGATGGTGGACAGGCGGTGCGCGATGACCAGGGCGGTCCGCCCCTCGAGCGCCTCGCTGAGGGCGGCCTGCACGGCGGCCTCGGACGTCGAGTCGAGGGCCGCGGTCGCCTCGTCGAGGATGACGACGCGGGGCTGTGCCAGCAGGAGGCGCGCGATGGTCATCCGCTGACGCTCGCCTCCCGAGAGCCGGTAGCCGCGCTCTCCCACCATCGTGTCGAGCTGGTCCGGCAGGGACCGGACGAGGGGCTCGAGCCGCGCACGGCGGACGGCGTCCCAGACCTCGTCGTCGGTCGCCTCCGGCCTCGCGAGACGCAGGTTGCTGAGGATCGTCTCGTGGAACAGGTGGCCGTCCTGGGTCACCATGCCCAGGGTGTGGCGCATCGAGGCGAAGGTCACGTCGCGGACGTCCGTTCCCGCGAGGCGCACGGCACCGCCGTCGACGTCGTACAGACGCGACATCAGCTGCGCGATCGTGGATTTCCCGGCACCCGACGTGCCCACGAGCGCGACGGTCTGCCCCGGCTCGATCCGGAAGGACACGCCGTGCAGCACCTCCTCGCCGCCGCGGGTGTCCAGGGTGGAGACCTCTTCGAGGGAGGCGAGGGACACCTTGTCGGCGGACGGGTACGCGAAGCGGACGTCGTCGAACTCGACGCTCACCGGGCCCTCGGGGACGGAGGCGGCGGTGGGCTTCTCCTGGATCAGCGGTTCGAGGTCCAACACCTCGAAGACGCGCTCGAAGCTCACCACCGCGCTCATGATCTCGACCCTCGCGTTCGCGAGCCCGGTCAACGGCACGTAGAGGCGGGTGAGGAGGAGGGCCAGGGTGACGACCTCGCCGGTGTCGAGCTGGCCGGCGAGCGCGAGGGCGCCGCCGAGCCCGTAGACGAGCGCGAGGGCGAGGGCGGAGACGAGGGTCAGTGCGGTGACGAAGACGAACTGCAGCAGGGCGGTGCGGACGCCGATGTCGCGGACGCGGGCGGCACGGACGCGGAACTCCTCGGCCTCCTCGTCGGGACGGCCGAACAGCTTGACGAGGGTGGCCCCGGGCGCGGAGAAGCGCTCGGTCATCTGCGTGCTCATCGCGGAGTTGTGGTCGGCGGCCTCGCGGCGGAGGGCCGCGAGACGGCTGCCCATGCGCCGCGCGGGCACCAGGAAGATCGGCAGCATGACGACGGCGAGGACGGTCACGAGCCAGGACGTGCTGAGCATGACGATCAGCGTGAGGACCAGGGCCACGACGTTCGTCACGACGCCCGACAGGGTGCCGCTGAAGGCCTGCTGGGCGCCGATGACGTCGTTGTTGAGGCGGCTCACGAGGGCGCCCGTCCGGGTGCGGGTGAAGAACGCGATCGGCATCTTCTGCACGTGGTCGAAGACGGCGGTGCGGAGGTCCAGGATCACGCCCTCGCCGATCCGGGCCGAGAACCAGCGCGTCACCAGCGAGACGCCGGCGTCGGCCAGCGCCACGACGGCGATGAGGACGGCGAGCCGCACGACGGCCGCGAGTTCGCCCCGCGCGACGATGACGTCGACCACCCGGCCGGCCAGCACCGGCGTCGCGACCGCGAGGACGGCACCCACCACGGACAGGGCGATGAAGACGACCAGCTTCGACCGGTAGGGCACCGCGAACGTCATGATCCGCCGGACGGACGCGCGCGAGATGCCGTGCCCACCGTCCCGTGCGGACGAGATCTTGTAGAGCGAGCTCCAGGCCGCGCCTTCCATGCTCATGGGGGTTCCTTCCGTGGGGGCCTGGCCCAATGTAGACGGCGGGTCACCCCGGGCTCGCAGCAGCCGTGTCGGGCCGTCGTCAGGGAACGAGGACGACCTTGCCGTCGAGGGTGCGGGACTCGGCGAGTTCGAGCGCCTTCGAGATGTCCGTGAGCGGGAAGCGCGCGGCGACGTTCGCGGTGAGGACACCGTCTCGGACGCGTTCCAGGACGTGGGTGAGGTCCTCGTCGAGGCGTCGCCGGTACGACTTCCCGCGAGTGCCGTGGCCTGCCCAGAGGTCGTAGAAGGTGGCGCGCTTGCCGTTCGGGAGGGCGTTCCAGGTCAGGATGCGGCCCAGGTGGCGCAGGAACGGCGGCCAGAGGCTGCCGGTGCCGCTGACGGCGGCGATGATCGCGTACGACACCAGGGTGCCGCCACGGCCGAGCAGCGACCACGAGGTCCGCGCCGTCTCCCCTCCGACGTTGTCGAAGACCGCTGCGAGGCCCCCGGCGGGAGCCGACCGGCGCACGGTCGACGCGAGGTCCGGGTCGGCGTAGTCGACGGGGACGACCCCTCGCGCCCGCAGGGACTCGTGGTGGCGCGGGGACGCCGCCGCGATGACGTGGACGCCGGCGTGCTGGGCCATCTGGATGAGCAACCCGCCCACGCCTCCGTTCGCCCCGAACACGAGGATCGTGTCCCCGGCCTCCACGCGTGCGGCCCGGTGCAGCATCTGCCAGGCGGTCACTCCGTTGACGGTGACCGCCTCGGCGAGGTCGGCGGCGAGCCCGTCGGGGACCACGACGCTGTCCCGGGCGGCGACGATCGCGTGTCCGGTCCAGGCGCCGGTCTTCGTCAGCGTCGCCACCCGTCGACCCACGAGTCCGCCGTCCGCGCCGGTGCCGGCGGCGAGCACGGTGCCGACCAGGTCGTATCCGGGGGTGAAGGGGAACGGCGGCTGGGCGAAGTACCGGCCGCGACGCATCGCCTGTTCCGCGTACGAGATCCCCGTGGCCTCGACGGCCACGAGCAGTTCTCCGGCGGCGGGCGTCCCGACGGGCGCGGCGAGGTCGACCACGAGTCCGTCGGGTTCGACGAGGCCGGGCAGGACGATCCGTGTCGTCGTGGTGGGGAGCGAGGTGTTCGTGTCCATGACGTTCCTTCTTGTTAGTGTTCAGTCAGTCACAACTGCGGACATGCAGAGGGACGAGCGCGCGGGCCGCCCGGATCAGTCGCGGTGGCGGATGCCGGCGGTGAGCGTCGAGGCCCAGGCGTGCGGCAGGTGAGCCAGGTCCGCCTGGACGACGAGGTGGCAGAGCTGCCCGTAGGCGATGAACCGCTGCACCGCGTCGGGTGCCGCTCCGGACCCCTCGGCGACGGCCTCGACGACGGCCCCGAGTCCTTCGTGGACGGCCGCACGGACCGCGGCCACGTCCGTCGCCGCCTGCGCGTGGGACTGCATCAGGATCAGGTCGCGGTCGGCGATCAACCGGACGTAGGCCTCGGTCATCGCGTCGAGGACGCCCTCCGGCGTCGTCGATGCGGAGGCCGCCCCGGCGTCGCGCATGGTCGCCTCGACGAGCGCGTAGGTGTGCCGGACGGCCGCGACGAACAGCCCCTCCTTGCCGTCGAAGAGTCGGAAGACGTAGGCGGGCGAGACCCCGGCCGCGGCGGCGACGTCGGCGACCGGGGTCGCGTGGAGGCCCTTGCGGGCGAAGACGTGCACGGCGGCGGAGGTGATGAGCGCCCGCTGCGCCTCCGCCGTCGAACGTGTCGCGGTGCCTGATGTCATGTGACTGAGTGAACACTCACATCGACGTGATGTCAACCGTGATCGTGCGGACGGCAGCCGTTCGCCGGGGCCGGGTGATGCAGGAGGATCGACGTCATGGACACGGACACCCTGGCGTCGACCCCCCGGCTGACCCTCCGCCTGCATCGCGAGGGTGATCTGGAGCGACTCGTCGCGATCCACTCACGGCCGGACGTCGCCCGGTACCTCCTGGAGGAGCCCTGGACGATCGAGACCGGGCGGGCGCAGCTCGAACGACGCCTGGGTCGGACGGACCTGGCCGAGCCCGCCGGCGCACTCGCCCTCGCCATCGAGCGGGCGGGGGCGTTGATCGGCACGGTGGCGCTGTGGCGCACCGAGCCCGAACCCCGCACGCTCGAGGTCGGGTGGACGCTCGATCCCGACCACGGGGGTCGGGGCTTCGCGGGCGAGGCGGTGGCGGCCGCGCTGCGGCTCGCGTTCGCGCGGGACGACGTCCATCGCGTCACCGCGCAGATGGACGGCCGCAACACGGCCTCCGCCCGACTCGCGGCCCGGGTCGGCATGCGGCAGGAGGCGCACCACCGGCGGGACTTCTGGAGCAAGGGCGAATGGACCGACACCCTCGTCTTCGCGATGCTCGCCGACGAGCTGCCCGCGTGACGCGTCGGTCCCGGCGGGCCGCCGACGGGCAGACTCGTGCCGAGGAGTCCACGGCGACGGAACGGAGACGGGCATGTTCACGAGGCGGGGGAAGTCGACCGAGGGGTGGGCCCTCATCGGGTTCGGAGTCCTCGCGTTCCTGTTCTCGGTGATCGCGCTGTCCGGCGGATTCGGTCCGGTCCCGGACGATGGTCGCGCGGGGACGTTGGCCTACCTGGGCATCCCCGTCGGCATCGCGGCGATCGTCGTCGGCATCGTCGGCCTCCGTCGTGACGACCGTCGCGCCGGGGACTGACCCCGCGCCTCCGTCGTCCGCGTTCCGGGCCTGCTCGGCGGACCAGCGCATCAGCGGACCCCTTGACCTGTCTTGCACCGCAAGGTAGCTTGTGACGCATGACAGCGGACGGAGGGGCGCAACTGCGCAAGGGCGTCGTCGAGTACTGCATCCTAGGATTGCTCGACCGTGAGCCCATGTACGGCTGGCAGCTCTCCGAACAGCTCGTCGAGGCCGGTCTCGCCGCCAGCATCGGCACGCTGTACCCCGTCCTCGGCCGCCTCCGGGCCCAAGGCCTCGCCACCGCCTTCGACCAGCCGTCCGCGACGGGCCCCGTCCGCAAGTACTACCGACTCACTCCCCTCGGACGCGCTCAGCTCAGCGCTTTCCGGCTCCAGTGGGCCCCGTTCACCGCCTCGGTCCACCGACTCATCGGAGAAGACACCCGTGACTGACACCACGCCCGGGATCACCACCGCCTACCTCGCTCAGCTCGACGCCGAGCTCGCACAGCTCCCGGCAGACCTCCACCAGGACATCGTCACCGGCGTGACGGAGGAACTCCGGGGTCTCGACGCAGACGCCGCGGCCGCTCGCATCCGGCAGCTCGGCGACCCGGCCTTCATCGCGGCCGAAGCACGCGCCGAGACCGCCACCGGGGTTCCCCTCGTCAGCCAGGACGCGCCTCCTCCCGGCCGCACCTTCTCGATCGTCGCGGCGGTCGTCCTGATCGCCGGCTCACTCCTGGTGCCGGTCGTCGGCGCACTCGCCGGCCTCGTCTTCGTCAGCCAGGCCCAGGCCTGGACACGACGGGAGAAGGCAGCCGCCTGGCTCGCCTCCGCGGGCGTCGCCCTCCTCGCCGTCGCGGCCGCGACGGTGATGGCCTCGGCGGGTCTCGGCGGCACCCACCTCGTCGTCCTGGTCGGCTACCTCGTGTTCCCCGTGGTCGGCATCGTCCTGGCCGTCCGAGCGCGGCGCCGGAGCTGGCGCGCCTGAGGCGCAGCCCCGCACCTCACGGAACGACCTCTGCCCGTCGCGCCCGTCGGCCGGTCCCTACCGGCCGCGGGGAAGACGCTCGTCGAGCAGCGTCGCCAGCCGTTCGAGGTCACCGCGCACGAGGCGGGCATCGGCCTCGACGTCCGCCTCCGACATGCCGTCACGGCGGAAGAGGGTGAACACGGCCTCGCTTCCCTGGTCGTTGGCCACGACGCGGAACGGGTTGTTCACGACCGTTCCATCCGGCAGGACCACGTCGTGATCGAGGATGCCCAGTTCCACCGGCCCGGTGAACGTGACCTCGACGACCCCCATGGGTGAGTCCGTGAGCCACCGCCCCTCTTCCTGACGGATGCCGGCGCTCAGACCCGCCGCCCACGAGGGGAGGTTCGCCGGGTCGCCGGCGACGCTCGAGACGGCGGCGACGTCGTGGTCGAACGCACGCGAGATGTGGAGAACGGGCCAGGTCATGCAGGGAAGCTAGCAGCGGTCCCCTCGACGAGCCACCATCACGACGCCGCGTCAGGGCCGTCGGACTCGTCACAGGCGAACGGAGAGCACGGTCGGTAATCTCGGTCCATGACGCGCCTCCCAGATCCTTCGTCCGACTGCCACAGTCCGGGCGCCCGGAAGACCCCGGGCACCTCCCGGTCGATCGCCCTCGCCGCCCGATGAACGGCGACCTGCTCCTCAACATCGTCCTCGTCGTCGTCTTCGTCCTGGTCGGCGGTGTCTTCGCCGCCACCGAGATGGCGCTCGTCACCCTCCGCGAGAGCCAGGTCAACGCGATCGCAGCCCGCGGCAAGCGCGGCGAGAAGGTCGCGGGCCTCGCCCGCGACCCGAACATGTTCCTCGCTGCCGTGCAGATCGGCGTCACCGTCGCCGGCTTCGCCTCCGCCGCCTACGGCGCCTCCTCCATCGCGCCGTCCGTGACGCCCGTGCTCGTCGGGTTCGGGCTCGGCGAACAGGCCGCCTCCACGGTCGCGACCATCGTCCTGACCCTTCTCATCGCCTACCTCTCGCTCGTGCTGGGCGAGCTGGCTCCCAAGCGGCTCGCGATCCAGCGGAACGCCTCCTTCGCCTACGCCGTCGCCCCCGTCCTCGCGGTCTTCGCCGTCCTCATGCGGCCTGTCATCTGGCTCCTGTCGATCAGCACGAACCTCGTCGTCCGTCTGCTCGGCGGCGATCCGCACAAGACGGGCGAGGAGATGACCGAAGAGGAGCTGCGCGACATCGTCTCCAGCCACGAGGGCCTCCCCGAGGACGAACGCCGAATTCTCGACGACGTGCTCTCCCTTCGGCACCGCCAGCTCAGCCAGGTCATGCGCCCTCGCCCCGAGGTCACGGCCGTCGACGGCACCGGGAGCGTCAGCGACGCCGCCCGCGAGGTCCACGACCAGCCGTATTCGCGCTACCCGGTCATCGACCGGTCCATCGACGACATCATCGGCTTCGTGCACGTGCGCGACCTGTTCGAGGCGATCACGAGGGACCCGGCGACGCCGGTCCGCGACATCGTGCGGACGATCTCGTACCTGCCGGCCACGGCGCGCGTCCTCCCGACGCTGACCTCGATGCGGGCGGACGGCCACCACATCGCCGTCATCGTCGACGAGTACGGCGGAACAGACGGCATCGTCACCCTCGAGGACCTCGTCGAGGAGGTGGTGGGCGAGATCTTCGACGAGTACGACACGGAGTTCGCCGCCGCCGACCTCGAGGCCGGCGGCGGGATCGTGGACGGCCGTCTGAACTTCCAGGACTTCGAGGAGGCGACGGGCATCCACCTGCCCGAGAGCGCCTCCGACACCGTCGCCGGTTACGTCATCGAGACCCTCGGGCGCCTGGCGGCCGTGGGCGACGTCGTCGAGATCGACGGTGCCCGCCTGCAGGTGACCCAGATGGACCGACGCCGCATCTCCGAGCTGCTCGTCATCCCCGACGTCGACGAGACACCCGCGGGCGAGGCGGGCACCCCGGACACCCCGCGGCCCCTAACCTGACGGCATGGGGATTCAGAAGAAAGCGTCGACCACTCTCGTCGCACTGGCGGCCGTCGCGGGTCTGCTGACCGGTTGCGCGTCGACCGCACCGGTGACCGAGACGCCGCCTCGAGCAGCGGGCGCGACGTCCGCCGCTCCGGCGAGCGACGGTGCCGAGAAGTGGCCGACAGGCGCCGACGGCGACACCCCGTCGTGCCGAGACGCCTCGTCGGCCGTCCTGACGACCGTCAACGAATCGATCCTCGACACGGCCTCCGCGAACGGCACCGTCGTGTCCGCGCTGCCCTGGCTGAGCGCCCACCCCGATCCGGACCTCGGGAAATGGACCCTCACCGGCCTGGTCGAGACCGCCCAAGGAACCGAGGGCGGTTACTTCGTCGTCTTCGCCACAGCTGACGATCCCACCTCACCTGCGTTCGACGGGGCGGTCTTCGCACTCGGTGCCGCAACCGAGGTGACGAACCTTCCACCTCTCGAGCCGGCCTACGTGGGACCGACCGACATGGACGACGTGCCTCCCGCCGCACTCAGCTGCGGGACGCAACGCGCACAAAACCCCTGAGCCTCGCCAGGCCAGGGCCGTCAGGGAAAGACGCACGTCAGGCCCGTGCGAGGGCGGGGGCGAAGGTCGCCACGACGACGGTGACGTCGTCGGCCTGTTCGTCGTCGCCGACGAGTTCGGCGACCCTCTGCACGATCTCACTCGAGTCACCGGTCGAGATGAGCAGGAGTTGGAAGGCACTGAAAGCCAGCAGTTCGTCCGGGAAGAGGTCGAGGACCCCGTCGCTGATGCAGACGATCGTGTCTCCTGGCTGCAACTGGTCGGTGTGGGAGACCCAGTGATCCCCGAGGCCGACGGGCAGATCCGACGATCGCAGCCGCTCCACGAGACCGGAGGCCCGCCGGATGAGCGCCAGGCCGTGCCCACCGTCGGCCCACCGGACCTCGCCCGACGGGGTGATGCGCGCGTGGAAACAGGTCGTGAACTGGATGTCGACATCGCTGTCACCGCTCGCGAGACCGGTCGTGGCACGACGCAGCGCCACGGCGGGGTCGAGGTCGTCCGACGAACTCCGGATGACGGAACGCACGGCCGCCGCGATCATCCCGGCCCCCACTCCCTTGCCCATGACATCCCCCACGGTCAGGGCGATGCCGTCCGGAGTCGGATACCAGTCGTAGAAATCTCCCCCGACGGTCCGCGCCGGGATGCACGTCCCTCGAACGGCGAACATGTCCGGGAGAAGGCTCGTCTTCGGAGGCAGGAGTGACTGTTGGATGGTCGCGGCCTTGTCGATCTCGCGTTCGACGGCGTGCTGCTGCGCACGAGAGAGTTCGACCCTGCGACTGGCCTGGCGTGCGAGCTCGTTGATGGCGAGTCCGACGGTGGCGTAGATGGCCAACGAGAACACGATGCGGATGAACTCGCTGGGCGCGCGACCACCGGGGTCGATGACGAACGGCAGCAGGAAGGTCACGGCCGATCCGACGAGCAGCCACACGATGTTCGACCGGCCTGCCCAGACGGCTATCCAGACGATGGGCAGCAGGATGATCGGCACGAAGACGGACCGGCTGTCACCCGTCCCGTATCGCAGCAACCCCACCGCCACGAAGTCGGCTGCCGGGATGACGATCTCCCACGCGAGCAGTCGAGGACGCCACGAGGCGGCTGCGGCGAAGGCGACACCGAACAGAGCAGCCGAGACCCCGGCCCACATCGTCGGTGCGTCGGTGACCGGCAGCCACGGGATGACCGTGCTCACGAGAGCGGCCATCAGGACGAAGAAGAAGACGAAGCCCTGCTTGAGCACCGGGACGTGCCGTCGTGAGCCGGCGGACATGACTCGCCCGAGAAGACCCGAGTCCCCCCAGACGCTGGGGCGCAGCGTGTCGTCGCTCACCTGATTGACGCTCATCGAAGAAGGTTAGAGCGGCCGCCCCCCGCCTGGGGAGAACGGGGCACCCCAGAACGTGGGTCAGCCCGAGAGGGTGGGCAGCTCGACGGTGACCCGGAGGCCGCCGCCGACCTGGGGCCGCACGTCGAGCGTCCCGTCATGGGCGCGCACGATGGCGTCGACGATCGCCAGGCCGAGCCCGGAGCCCTGGTGGTCGCCCCGCACGCGGGCATCGCCTCGCTGGAACGGCTCGATGAGCGTCGCCACGAGCTCCGGGGGCACGACCGGCCCCGAGTTCTCCACGACGAGGACGACCCCGGCACCGTGCGGGGCCGCGGCGACCGAGACCCACGCCGCCCGTCGACGGACCCCGGGGCCGACCTCGGACGCCGGCTCCGGAACCCCTGGCGACTCCGCCTCCCCCGCGCGCGACCCCGGCACCGCGACGTTGTGGACGATGCCGTTGTGCACGAGGTTCGTGACCACCTGACGCAGCAGGGCGGGCGACCCGGCCGTCGGCGCCACCTCGCCCTCGACCTCGAGGGCCACTCCCCGGTCGTCGGCGAGAGGCGCGAGCAGCTCCACCGCCTCGTCCGCGAGCAGCGACAGGTCGACGGGCGACCGGTCGAACGACCGCTGGTCGGCCCGGCTCAACACCAGCAGCGCCTCGGTCAGGTCGATCGCCCGGTCGTTGACCTCGCGCAGTCGACCCGTGAGCACCCGAGCGTCCCCGCCCGGGTCGTCGTGCGCGACCTCGAGCAGCGTCCGCGAGATGGCGAGGGGCGTGCGCAACTCGTGCGAGGCGTTCGCCGCGAACCGGCGTTGCGCCGAGACATGGGCCTCGAGTCGCTCGAGCATCGTGTCGAACGCGTCGGCGAGCTCGCGGAACTCGTCGTCCCGTCCGGGCAGCGCGATGCGGTGCGACAGCGACCCCTCGGCCGCCCGCCGCGCCGCCCCGGTCATCCGGTCGAGCGGGGCGAGCAGGCGCCCCGCGAGCAGCCAGCCGCCCAGCAGCCCCACCCCGAGCAGCACGACCAGTGCACCCACGGCCCGCGGCAGGAACGCCCGCACCAGGTCGCCCCGGTTCGGTACGAACCCCGCCGCGACGCCCGACAGCGACTCCTGTGGGACGTAGCGCAACAGGAACAGCCACACCACGCCGAGCAGCAGCACGCCGGTCACGACGACGACCGCGGCATAGCTGAGGGTCAGACGCAGGCGGACGCTGGGGCCGCGCGTCCTACCCACGACCCCGCGCCTCCTCGACGGGGTCGACGCCGACGGAAGCGACACCGACGGGAGCGATGTCGACCGGGCCGGCCTCGATGCGGTAGCCGACGCCGGGCACGGTCGCGATCACCCAGGGCTCGCCGAGTCGTTTGCGCAGCGCCGAGACCGTGATGCGGACTGCGTTCGTGAACGGGTCGGCGTTCTCGTCCCAGGCCCGCTCGAGCAGCTGTTCGGCGCTGACCACCCCGCCACCCGCGCCGACGAGCACCTCGAGCACGGCGAACTGCTTGCGGGTGAGCGCCACGTAGCGACCGTCACGGTGCACCTCGCGGCGGAACGGGTCGACGCGCAGGCCCGCGAGTTCGGTGACCGGCGGCCGGTGGTGCGCCCGACGTCGGTCAAGGGCGCGCAGCCGGAGCACCAGTTCGCGCAGCTCGAACGGCTTGGTGAGGTAGTCGTCCGCGCCCGCCTCGAAGCCCGAGGCCTTGTCGTCGAGACGGTCGGCGGCCGTCAGCATGAGGATCGGCGTGCCGCTGCCGGTCGCGACGAGGTGCTCGGCGATCTCGTCGCCCGAGGGCCCGGGCACGTCGCGGTCAAGCACGGCGACGTCGTACTCGTTGACGCTCAGCAGTTCGAGTGCGGTGTCGCCGTCGCCCGCGACGTCGGACGCGATGGCCGCGAGACGGAGTCCGTCGCGGATGGCCTCGGCCAACAGGGGCTCGTCCTCGACGATCAGCACACGCACGTCCCGATGCTACGAGCCGGGCCGTATCGTCCACGTATCGAGAAACGCATACGGGCCGGCAACGGCGGATCTCGTCGACTGGGGGCATGCGAAACCTCGACACGTCGCCCTCCACACGTCCCGTCCCCGCCCGGCACCGACGACGCCCCGCCGTCGTCCTGGCCGTCGTCGCCGGCGCGATCGCGTTCTCGCTCGTCGTCCTGCTGGCCGTGGCCGTCGCGGTCTCCCGCGCCGCGACGGTGGACGGACCAGGAGGCGCGGGCCGGCTCCTCGGGACCGCCGCGGTCGGTGCCGCCCTCGGTCGCGACGAAGCGACGGGCGAGGCGGGCGGCGTCGTCCCGCCCGGGACCTCGCCGTTCGACGAAGACGTGCCGGCCGTCTCGGGACTCGACCCGCGCCTCCTCGACGCCCTGCAGCACGCCACGACGGACGCGACCGCCGCCGGCGTCGTGGTCGTCGTGAACGGCGGCTGGCGGTCGGCGGCCTACCAGGAGCAGTTGCTGGACGAGGCGGTGGTCCAGTACGGCTCGCGCACCGAGGCGGCCCGCTGGGTGGCGACCCCCGAGACGTCGGCCCACGTGCATGGCGACGCGGTCGACGTCGGCTCGTGGGACGCGACGTCGTGGCTCTCGGGGAACGGGGCCGCGTACGGCCTCTGCCAGATCTACGAGAACGAGTCGTGGCACTACGAGCTGCGCCCCGAGGCCGCCGACCAGGGGTGCCCGCCCATGTTCCGCGACCCGACCGAGGACCCGCGGATGAATCCGTAGGCGGTCGGGCCGCGCGCGCGTCAGCGGGCGGCGAGCGCCTCGACCGGGGTGACCGACGTGGCCCGGCGGGCCGGGACGAGGGCGGCGACCCCGGCCAGCACGGCGGCCGTCACGGCGAGCCCGAGCAGCAGCGGCACGGGCAGCGTCGGCGCGATGAGCAGACCCTGGTTCGCGGAACCGAGCAGCGCCTGGGCTCCGGCCCAGCCGTAGACGACGCCGAGCACGACCCCGACGACGATCGCCGTCAACGCCATCTGCGTCGCCTCGAGCAGGATCATGCGGCGCACCTGACCCGCGGTCGAGCCGATCGCGCGCAGGAGGCCCAGCTCGCGCCTCCGTTGCAGGACGCTCAGCGACATGTCGTTCACCATGCCGACGGCGGCGATCACGGCCGAGAAGCCGACGAGGGCGGCGACGATCAGCAACGTCGTCGTGAACACCTGGTCGAGCTCGGCGGCGTACGACGGGTCCTGCTCGATCGAGTAGATGAAGGAGCGCAGCGTCTCGAGCGCGACCGACAGGGTCGTGACGAGGGTCACGCCGATCACGATGCCGATCGTGGCCCGGGTGCTGCGCTCGGGCTGACGGAGGGCGTTCTCGGCGGCGAGGCGGGCCACCTGACTCGTGCCGAACGTCCGGCCGACGGCGCTCAGCACGGCGGGCATGAGCGCGTGGGCGCCGACGACGACACCGGTGAACGACAGCACGCCACCGAAGAACGCGATCAGCACGCCCATCGCGTCGACCAGTCCGACCACGACCCCGGCGACGAGCAGCAGACCACCGCCGACGACGAGCAGGGCGGCGAACACGGTCCGCACGACGCGGCGGGACCGGGCCGAGACGGGCGCGTCCTGCGCGGCGTCGGTCGCCTGCAGCGGCGTCACCTGCAGCACGCGGCGCGAGCCGACCCAAGCCGCGGCGACCGTCGCCAGCACCACGGCCACGGCCGGGACGAGACCGCCCACCGAGACGTACGAGTACGCGAGGTCGGGGAGGTCGCCACGCCCCACGAGCACCCGCACGGCGACGACGACGAGCGCGAGGCCGGCGAGCGTCCCCAGCACGGCGCCGGCGACGCCGACCACGAGCCCCTCGCCGGCGACGGCGCGACGCTGGTCGCGCGCCGACGAGCCGAGCAGGCGCATCAGGGCGATGGTGGGCGTGCGGCCGGCGACCACGGTGGTGAAGGTGTTGGCCGTGACGATCGCGCCGACGTAGAGCGCGAGCCCCACGAAGACCGCGGCGACGAAGCCGAGCATGGTCGAGACCGTGCCGCTCGCGGCGACCGCGGGGTCGGAGGCGACGATCTGCTCGAGCACGTGGGTGACGCCGAGCAGCCCGACGCCGAACGTCGTGCCGAGACCGGCCACGAGGATGCTCGGACGGTGCTCGCGCAGCTGGTCCCGGGCGCTCACGCGACACGCTCCAGGTCGAGCATGACGCCCGAGATCTCGGCGGCCGTGCTGCGGTCGATCTCGTGCACGATGCGGCCGTCCGCGAGGAACACCACGCGGTCGGCGTAGCTCGCCGTGACCGGGTCGTGGGTCACCATCGCGATGCTCTGACCGTGGTCGGTCGACGCGGTGCGCAGCACGTCGAGCACGTCGCGGCCGGCCTTCGAGTCGAGGTTGCCGGTGGGCTCGTCGGCGAAGATCAGGTCGGGCCGGGTGGCGAGGGCGCGGGCGATCGCGACGCGCTGCTGTTGCCCGCCCGAGAGCTGGTGGGGGCGGTGGGTCAGCCGGGCGCCGAGGCCGAGCGTGGCGACGAGCCAGTCGATCCAGGCCCGCTCGTCGGCGGTGGCGCGGCGCCCGTCGAGTCGGAACGGCAGCTCGATGTTGGCCGACACGTCGAGGGTCGGCACGAGGTTGAACGCCTGGAAGACGAAGCCGATGCGACGGCGGCGCAGCAGGGTCAGCTGGGTGTCGTCGAGCCCGGTGATGTCGGTGTCGCCGAGCAGCACCTGCCCCGAGGTGGCCGAGTCGAGGCCGGCCGTGATGTGCATCAGCGTCGACTTGCCCGAGCCGCTCGGGCCCATGACGGCGGTGAACTGCCCGGCCGGCAGGTCGAGCGAGACGTCGCGCAGCGCGTCGACGCGACCG
Source organism: Frigoribacterium sp. MEB024 (assembly GCF_000878135.1). Classification (GTDB taxonomy): domain Bacteria; phylum Actinomycetota; class Actinomycetes; order Actinomycetales; family Microbacteriaceae; genus Frigoribacterium. The sequence continues at coordinate 11,350 of NZ_JXQZ01000015.1, read as the reverse complement.
TCGCCCTGGCCGAAGGACTTCGTGACGTTCCGGACGCGGGCGACGGGGCCCGCGCCTCCTCGGGTCGGGTCGGCGGGACCGCGGGATGTGACGGGCTGGGGCTGGCGGGAGGGGGTCATCGTGGTCTTCCTGTGCGGGTCGTGGGTCGGTGGTGAGGTCAGTGACGCAGCGTCGAGTTGACGTCGTCGCCGGGCACCGCGTCGACGGTCGTCCAGCTGGCCCAGCGTCCGTCGACCTGGGCGACGACGCGGCCGTCGCCACAGCTGACGAGCCCCGAGGTCGGCAGGGGCTCGGGCAGCGTCGTCGGCTCGAGGGCGGGGCCGCCGAGGTCGCCGTCGACGGGCGTGCACCCCGCGAGGTCGGGGCCGGTCTCGGAGGTGAACGAGAGCTCGTAGCCGGGCTCCTGCGTGTCGAGGCGCACGCCGACGTCTCGGGCGTCGGCGGGCACCCACTCGGGCAGGAACCAGGCGACGTCGGTCGAGTCGGTCGAGCTCGGCGCGTCGGCCGCGGTGTCGAAGTGGCGCTCCTGCACCTGCTCGGCGCCGAGCGCGCTCTTCGCGGCGCCGGCCATGCCCGAGCAGCCGGTGAGCGTGACGGCGGCGAGCGCCGCGAGGCCGAGACCGGCGGCGAGGGCGCCGCGGCGGCGGGTGGTGGTGGACGAGGAGGCGCGGGTCGCGATGGTCGCGGAGGTCGAGTCGTTCATGTCTACGATCCTCGCCGCGGGGCCCGGTACCGGAACATCACGTGCACCCACGGACCCGCGCGGGGGTTATCCCCCGGTGGTGGCGGCTCCGTCCACGGCGGGACGCGGTCGTACCGGTCGGTGTCGTAGGGTCGAGACCGGGCCCGGCACGCAGACGTCCGGGCGGACGACGGAGGGGAGCACTCCCCTCCGGGAACGAGGGGGACATCGTGACCGACCACCGAGGCCTCGGCCAGGGCGACACCGGCGCCGGGGCAGCCCCGGTCGAACCACGGATCGCCCTCACGGCGACCCCGTTCGTCACCGCGATCGCGCTGTCGCCCATCATCACGATGGGCCTCGTGGTGGTGACCATGCGACGCGCTCTCGAACTGGCGATCCCGGGCCGGACGGGCGTCGACGCCGGCGACCTGGGCGTCGTGCAGATCGCCTCGCTCGTGCTCTGGCTCGGGATCGTGCTGCTCGCCTGGCTCGACCACCGCACGCTGCGCGACCGCGGACTCGAGCGGCCTTTCCCCTGGGCGTGGGCCCTGCTCGGGCCCCTCGTCTACCTGATCGGGCGCAGCGTCGTCGTCCGCCGCCGCGCCGGCGGCAGTGCCGCGCCTCTCTGGCTCTACCTCGGATTGACCGTTCTCGGATTCGCCGTCGCCATGATCGTCGTCGTGTCGTCGGGGGTGCCGACACCGTGAGCATCGTGGACGTCAGCACCGTCGTCGTCGTCTCCCTGATCGTCGCCGTCGGAATCGTGGCCGCCGTCGGCGTCGTGCGGCGCGGGCGACGTGACCGGGCGATCGCCGCCCGCCTCGACGCCACCGACCCCGGGGCCGGTGTCCGTGCCCAGGCCGAGTCCGAGCGCCGGCACGAGGGCCCTCGCGGCGAAGCGGGCGGCATGTCCCGCTCGGCCGGCGGCAAGAACTCGGCCTGACCCGCGCCGACCTGGGAACAGGATCGCCGACGGAGGCGTAACGTCACACGGGTCGAAGGCGTTTTCTTGCGTCTTCATTGGCCGGTGTTGCTTGCATCCCTGCCCGTGAAGCTCATGCGACAACATCGGCATCTGGGGCACGGCTGCGGACTCTTCCGCGGCCGTGCCCCTCTCTCGTGCCCGACCGCGCAGCTGCGAGCGCTCGCCGGCTGATCCGCGATCCCCTCCGCGTGAGGAAGGCAGGCCCGAGACCCCAGGAAGTCGCCGAGACCCTACCGCGCGAACGGGTGTCTCGGCGAGTTCCTGGGGTCTCGGCGACCATCGAAGGAGGCGCGGTGCGAGGAGGTCTCGCACCGCGCCTCCCTCATGGGTCGTTCATCGGAGGCGCAGGGCCGGGTCATCGGGACGGGCGTCAGGCTGACGGCGATCCCATCCGAGGCGACCAGCCCCGAGCCGAGAGCGTGACCATGAGCGACCCCCGCCCCACCCGCATCCCCGAACCCGACCGCACCCCCGAGGGCCCGGCCTACGAGGGCCGGCTGCTCGACCGCGTCGACGACGAGGTCGTCGACCAGGGCGTCGCCTTCGACCTGCGGACGTTGGTCTCGCGCCGCAGCGTGCTGAGCCTGATCGGGCTCGGTGCGGGCAGCGTCGTGCTCGCCGCCTGCACGTCGGCCACGGGGACGGGTGGAACCGGCGCCTCCTCGTCCGCCACGGCGACGCCGAGCCCGAGCGCGTCCGCGGGCACGGCGAGCACGCTGCCGGCGGGTGAGATCCCCGACGAGACCGCCGGGCCCTATCCGGGCGACGGGTCGAACGGCGCCGACGTGCTCGAGCGGTCGGGCATCGTGCGCAGCGACATCCGGTCGAGCCTCGACGGAGGCACCACCGCGGCGGGGGTGCCGATCACGCTGAGCATGACGGTGCTCGACATGGCGAACGGCGACGTGCCGTTCGCCGACGTCGCCGTCTACGTCTGGCACTGCGACGCGGCCGGCGGGTACTCGATGTACTCGGACGGCATCACGGACGAGACCTACCTGCGCGGCGTGCAGATCGCCGACGCCTCCGGCACCGTGACCTTCTCGTCGGTCTTCCCGGCCTGCTACTCGGGGCGGTGGCCGCACATCCACTTCGAGGTCTACCCCGACGTGGGATCGATCACCGATCCGACGAACGCGATCGCCACGTCACAGCTCGCCCTGCCCGAGGACGCGTGTCGGACCGTCTACGCGCTGACCGAGTACGACGGTTCGACGGCGAACCTGAGCCAGGTGAGCCTCGCGAGCGACAACGTGTTCAGCGACGACAGCGGGGCGCTGCAGCTGCCGACGGTGACCGGCGACGCGACCTCGGGCTATGCGCTGGCCCTGGCCGTCCGCGTCGACACGGGCACGGCGCCCACCGCCGGTGCCGCACCCGGTGGCGGCGGTGCCCCCGGCTCGCGCTGAACCGCCGAGACCCCAGGAAGTCGCCGAGACCCTTCCGCGCGCACGGGTGTCTCGGCGAGTTCCCGGGGTCTCGCGAGCACGCGAGGAGGCGCGGTGCGAGACCTGCTCACACCGCGCCTCCTCGAGGCGTCGCCTACCCGTACACGCGCACGTAGTCGACCTTCATCTGCTGCGGCAGTTGGGTGCTGCCGTCGGGGTAGCCGGGCCAGGCACCTCCGACCGCCACGTTGAGGATGAGGAAGAACGGCTTGTCGAAGACCCACGGGTCGCCGCCGGTGCTGGCCGGGGTGACCTGGTGGTAGACCTGCCCGTCGACCGACCACGTGATCGAGCCGGGGGCCCAGTCGACCGCGAAGGTGTGGAAGTCGTCCGCGATCGACCAGCCCTGAGGGTGCTGCCACGTGCTGGTCAGGCCCTCGCCGCCCGAGTAGCCGGGGCCGTGCACGGTGCCGTGCACGCGGTGCGGTTCGAAGCCGACGTTCTCCATGACGTCGATCTCGCCCGCGCTCGGCCAGGCGTTCGTCGGAAGGTCGGCACCGAGCATCCAGAAGGCCGGCCAGATGCCCTGGCCGCGCGGGATCTGGATGCGCGCCTCGACCCGGCCGTACTGCGCCGTGTACTTGTTCTGCGTGGTCAGCCGGGCGGAGGTGTACGACCCGTCACCCTCGCGCTTCGCCGTGATCACGAGGTTGCCGTTGCCGTCCAGAGCCGAGTTCGACCGCGAGTTCGTGTAGTTCTGCAGTTCGCCGTTGCCCCAGCCGCCCCCTCCGGTCTCGAGGTTCCAGACCGAGGGGTCGGGCGCGCTGCCGGCGCCGCCGTCGAACTCCTGGGACCAGACGATCGCCTGCTGGGCGGAGGTCTCGGCCGAGGCCGGGGCGGGCGCGGCGGCGACCGTGGTCGCGGCGAGCGCGGCGGCGGCGGCCAGGCCCACGCCGGTCAGGGTACGACGTGTCGGTGCGCGTCGCGTCAGGTGCTGGTGGGTCCTCATCATGTCTCCGCTCGTCGTCGTGCGTCGTTTCGTGTCCGTGCGTCGGTTCGTGTCCGTGCGTCGGTTCGTGTCGTCCGGGCGTCCGGTCACGGGTAGGTCACCACCCGGCTCGGGACGGTGTTGCCCGCGGGCGTCGGCACCGAATCGCCGACGCCGATGATGACGCTCGAGATCGTGCCGACGTCACCGAGCGAGACCGTGAAGACCCCGTGGGCCTTCACGCCCGACGCCCGGGGCACCTCGAAGGCCTGCGCCAGGCGCACCTGCGGGTTGGCGTTGAAGAACGAGTACACGCCGCCACCCCAGATCTCGTGGCTGGTCACGCCGTCCGCGACCTTGTACGCCGCCCAGCCCTCGCCGGTCGGGCTCTGCCACGACGCGTTGTCGGGCACGTCGTAGGGCAGCTCGTTCTGGAAGAAGACCGTGCGGCCGCGCTCGCCGTTCCACACCACCTGGTACTGCTGGTAATGCTCGACGAACAGGCCGGTGGCCAGGACGTCGTCACCGTTCACCTCGACGCCGGTCGCACCGCGGTTGACCGTCCAGCCCGTGGGAGCGCCGCCGTGGTCGGCACGCCAGGCCCAGATGTGGTCGACGATCGTGTCGTCCGAGTTGACCTGCAACGTGGTGGTCGCGTTGCCCTGGATGCTCGAGCCGACGCGGAAGTACACGTCCTGCACGCTCTGCGGGTTCGCCGCGTGGTCGACGTGCGAGCCCGTCGTGCCGAGTCGCATCAGCTGGTCGCTGTTCTGCGTGCCGGCGTCGACGACGAGCCCCGAGACGTTCACCCCGGCGACGTCGGCCGTGGTCAGCACCGCGTCGCCGCTGGTCGGGACGAGCGTCGGGAAGCCGATGCCCGTGACGACGGTGTCGGCCCGCGTGACCTCGATCGCCTGGTCGAGCGAGTAGGTGCCCGGCGTGAAGAACAGGTTCAGGCCCTGCGCCAGGGCACCGTTGATCGTCGCGGCCGAGTCGCCCGGGTGCGCGACGAAGAAGTCCCGCATCGGCAGGTCGGTGCCGGGGGTGCCCGGCCAGGTGACCCCGGCCGAGTCCCGCTGCAGCGCGGGGACGAACACGTGGTAGTCCCCCGCGTCGTCGACGTAGAGGTACGGCTTCTCGCGCGTGACCGGGGTCGTGGCGAGGGTCGTGTAGCTCTTCGAGAAGTCGTTCGCGGGCGCGCCCTGCACACCCGAGAAGGTCATGTTCCAGTTGCCGCCCTGCCACGAGCCGAGGGTCGAGTCGCGCGTGTACCACTGCTGCTGCGAACCCGAGCTGACGGTGCCGTCGACCTTGCTGTCGGCGATGTAGCCGCCGGACGAGTAGCCCTGGCCGCCGTCCTGGTTCGACGGCCCCATGGTCAGGTCGCCCTTGATGTGGACGCGACGCATGGGGGCCGCCTGCGACACGGCCCAGCGATCGACGCCCGACTCGGGCTCGACGGCCAGGTTCTCGACCGACCGCCAGAAGTTCTGGGTCGCGTTCTTCTCGTCGCCGTAGTTCCAGCCCGAGTCGACGTTGACGGCTCCCTGGATCGTGACGTCGTCGGGGTCCTTGCCGAGGCCCTGCAGCGCCGTGTAGAAGCCCAGGTTCGCGAAGACCCGGCCGTAGGTGCCGGGCTCGAACAGGAAGGCGTGGCGCTGGTCGCCGAACTGCGCCGTGGGGTTGCGCAGCTGCGCGCCGAAGGCCGCGTCGATGTCGGTCTGGATCGTCGAGGCCGGCACGCTCGGGTCGTACACGGTCACGTTCGGGCCGAAGTCCGGCCGTTCGCTGGTGGTCACGGCCGGTGCCGACTGCGCGGCGAGCGCGGGCAGCACCGCCCCCACGACGCTCGCGGCGACCCCCGCCGCGATCAGAGTCCTCATCCGTCTGTTCATGATCTTCTCGTCTCCGGTGGCGTCTTTGCCACCCGTTCGGACCGTACGCCCGCCTCGACGACGAAACAAGACCCCCCTGTCCAGTACGCGAACGGGGGGCACGGGAAAAGTGCGGAGACTGCAGGAGGCGCGGTGCCGGTCGTGCCGACACCGCGCCTCCTCGGGTCCTCGGGTCCTCGGGTCCTCGGGTCCTCGGGTCCTGCGGTCAGAGCACCTGGTCGAGGAAGGTCTTCAGCCGGTCGGTGCGCGGGTGGTCGAAGAGCTGGGCCGGCGGCCCGGCCTCGACGACGACGCCGCGGTCCATGAACACGACCTGGTCGGCGGCCTCGCGGGCGAAGCCCATCTCGTGGGTGACCACGACCATGGTCATGCCCGCGCCGGCCAACCCCTTCATCAGGGCGAGCACGCCCTTGACGAGCTCGGGGTCGAGCGCCGACGTGGCCTCGTCGAAGAGCATCACCTCGGGTCCGAGCGCCAGGGCCCTGGCGATGGCGACGCGCTGCTTCTGGCCGCCCGAGAGGGACGCGGGCCGCACGTCGGCCTTCTCGGCGAGCCCGACCTCGGTGAGGCGCTCGAGCGCGACCCGGCGGGCCTCGGCCGCCGACACCCGACGGACCCGGCGCAGCGGCAGCACGATGTTGTCGAGCACCGTCCGGTGCGGGAACAGGTTGAAGTGCTGGAACACCATGCCGACCCGACGACGCAGCGCATCCTCGGAGCCGTGCAGCACGTCCGTCCCGTCGAGCAGCACCTCGCCGCCCGAGGGCTCCTCGAGGCGGTTGATGCAGCGCAACACCGTCGACTTGCCCGACCCCGAGGGGCCGATGATGCAGGTCGTCGTACCGGCGGGCACCACGAGGTCGATGCCGTGCAGCACCCGGGTGGCGCCGAAGTCCTTGGTCAGGCCCCGGATCTCGAGGTCGCCGGCGGTCGGGACCGAGGACACGGCAGGAGGCGCGGTGAGGGCGGTCATCGAGGGGCTCCAGACGTGGCGGGGGCGAGGGGTTCAGCGGTGGGGGCGGCTGCGGCCGAGGTGGTGGGGGCGACCGTCGCGACCGCTCCCGCCGACGTCGGCGGGGAGGCCGGTGGGACCGTGCCCGACGGGCGCCGCCCGAACGAGCGGCCCTCGCGCAGCCGGCGGTCGATGACGTTGACCAGGTGCGTCAACGGCACCGTGATGATCAGGTAGAACACGCCCGCCAGCACGAGCGGCGAGAGGTTGCCGTTGGTGATGGCCGCGTCCTGCCCGATGCGGAACAGCTCGCGCTGCGACGTGATCAGGCCGAGGAAGTACACGAGCGACGAGTCCTTGACGATCGCGATGAACTGGTTCACCAGCGACGGGAGCACCTGGCGGATGCCCTGCGGGATCACGACGAGCCGCATGGAGTCGCCGTGGCTCATGCCGAGCGCCCGGGACGCCTCGAGCTGGCCGCGGTCGACCGCGAGGATGCCGGCCCGGAAGATCTCGCCGATGTAGGCGCTGGCGATCAGACTGAGGGCCAGGATGCCCAGCGGGTACGGGTTCCCCCGCGTGAACAGGTTGAACAGCGGCGACAGGCCCGTCCCGATCAGCAGGATCGTCAGGATGGCGGGGAGCCCGCGGAACACGTCGGTGTAGATGCGACTGAGCACGCGGGGCAGGCGGTGGCGGCTCGTACCCATCACCGCGAGCAGCAGCCCGACGACGATGCCGATCGCCGTGGCGCAGAGGGCCAGCAGCAGCGTGTTCCACACCCCGTAGGCGAGCATGTCGGGCAACGTGCGGAGCATCGCCTCGCCGTCGAAGAAGCTGCGGCCGATGTTGGCCAGCGCGTCGGAGAAGTTCACGGTCGCCCCCTGCTCACTCGCTCGGCTGGAACTCGTCGGGCACGGGCTGGTCCGGGAAGAACTTCTGGTCGATCTCGAGCCAGGTGCCGTCGGCGACGATGTCGGCGACGGCCCCGTCCACGGCCGTCTTCAGCGCGTCGTTGCCCTTCGCGATCGGGAAGCCCACCGGGAACTCGGGCACGGCGACGTTGATCGCGATGGTCTGCGAGCCGTTCGACGCCGCCGCGTACTCCTCGGCCACGGGGAAGTCGAGGAAGTGCGCGTCGATCGTGCCCGAGCCCAGCGCGGCGACGGCACTGTTGTTGTCGGGGAAGCGCACGAGCTCGGCACCGGTGAAGTTCTCCTGCGCGTAGCTGTCCTGGATCGTGCCCTGGACGATGCCGAGGCGCTTGCCGTCGAGCGAGGACTCGTCGTCGGTGATGCCCGAGCCGTCGGCGGCCAGCACCGAGATGTACCCGATGAAGTAGTGGTCGCTGAAGTCGACGGTCTTCTCGCGTTCTTCGGTGTCGCTGATGGACGCGGCCGCCATGTCGAGCTGCCCGTTGGCGACGGCGGGCAGCAGGGCCGAGAACTCCTGCGTGACGAACTCGGTCTCGAGCCCGAGGCGCTTCGCGACCTCCTTCGCCATCTCGACGTCGAAGCCCTGCAGCTCGCCGTCCTCGGTGTAGGCGTACGGCTTGGTGTCGCCGGTCGTGCCGATCCGCAACGTGCCGGCCGAGACGGTGCCCAGCTCGTTCGAGGCGCCGGCCTCGGAGCCGCCCGACGAGCAGGCGGTCAGGGCGAGGCCGAGGGCGGCGACCGCGGCGAGGGCGGCCGTGAGGCGGGTGGTCGTTCGTCTGGTCATGGTTCTCTCCTGTCAGGGCGGTGCGAGGGGAGTGCGGGGTGGGTTCGGGAGGCGCGGGCCGGGTGGATCAGGACGGCACGGCCAGGCGGTCGACCGTGTCGGTCGCGTCGGTCGTGGCCGCGGTCGGGTGGTCGTCCTCGTCGAGCCAGGACGTGCCGTCGTAGCCGCGGTCGGGGCTCATGAAGTCGATGTCGGTGAACGGTTCCTCGTCGACGGCCAGCTGCGCGAGCAGCTCCCCGATCGCCGGGGCGTGCTTGAAGCCGTGGCCGCTGTCGCCGCCGGCGACCACGACGCGGGTGTCGCCGCCGGGGTGGCCGATGACGAACTGCCGGTCGGGCGAGTTCGTCACCATGCAGGCGATCGCCATGGCAGGGGTCGGGTCGAGCCCCGGGAAGGCCCGGGCCACGGCTGCCGAGAGCAAGCCGTAGTCCGCCGCCGGATGGATGTACCGGTCCACGGTGTCGGCCTCGGCGTCCTCGAAGGCGCCGCCCGAGTCCTCCAGGCCGATCTTGACGGCGTAGCCGTCCCCGTCGGCCCGGTCGGCGCCGTGCCCCCAGAGGGTGGTGCCGTCGGGCAGCTGGCGGATGAACACCGGGAAGGCCGCGAGGTCGAAGTCGCCGCCCGGTGCCGTCGCCTCGGGGGTCGTGCCCTCGAACCAGAAGAGCGGGGTGCGGCGGGCGACGAGGGGATGGTCGACGAACTGCGGGGTCCAGGCCCCGAGCGTCACGACCACGCGGGCGGCCCGCAGCACGCGCCCGCCGGCCGTGACCTCGACTCCCCCGTCGACCGGGTCGATCGCCGTCACCCGGGTGTCGGTCAGCACGGTCGCGCCGAGCGACCGGGCCACCTCGACCGCGGCCCGCACGCCCTTCTCGGGGTAGCTGATGCCCGCGGCGGGGTCCCACACGCCGATGTCGTCGGGGCCGAAGCCGGCGTACTGCGGGAACCGCGCGACGAGTTCGTCGTGCTCGAAGACCGTCGACTCGAGCCCCGCCTCGTGGACGGCACGCAGGGTGCCGGCGACGACGTGGCCGTCGCGGGGGCCGACCATGACGCCGCCGGTCTGACGCAAGAGGGTCTGACCGGTGCGCTCGCCGAGGTCGTACCAGAGGTCGCGGGCGCGGCTCGCGATCGGGGCCAGCCCCGGGTGCTCCATGCACGCGATGCGGAACAGTCGGGTCGCGCCGTGGGTCGAGCCCATCGGGTGGCCGATGCCGAAACGCTCGACGCCGATCACGCGCCGTCCCCGCTCGGCGAGGCGCCAGAGCGCCTGTGCCCCCCAGGCGCCGAGCCCCACGACGATGACGTCGGCGTCGAGGGACGGGTCGGTGGGTCCTGGTACCGAGGAGGCGGTGGTGGCGTCGTTCATGGCCCCTGTCTATTGCGTCGGCACTTGCGCCCTCAAATACCAAAAAGGGATGATCTGATACCCGCTGCGTATGAGGCGCGACCGACGAGAGGCCCGTCATGGAGATCCGAGAGCTCACCTACTTCATGGCGGTCGCCGACGACCTCTCGTTCACGAAGGCCGCCGCGCGGTTGCAGATGAGCCAGCCGCCGCTCAGCCAGGCCATCTCGCGACTCGAGGCGAAGCTCGGCACGCGGTTGTTCGAGCGGCAGGCGCGGACGGCCCCCCGACTGACCCCGGCGGGTGAGCTGCTGAAGCGTGAGGGCAAGCGCATCCTGCACCAGATCGAGCAGACCGAGTCGCTGCTCGACTCGGTCGTGGCCGACGTCCAACCGCTGCGGGTGGGCAGCATCAGCTCGGTGCTCGCCGGCCTGCTGCCGACCGTGGTCCGGGCGTTCTCGGCGTCGCACCCGGGGGCCCGGGTGCTGGTCGAGGAGAGCGAGGAACAGGCGATCCTGTCCGACCTCGTGCGGGGGTCGGTCGACCTGGGCTTCACGCGCGTCCGGTCGATCGACGACCGGTTCGAGGTTGAGCAGCTGGCGCTCGAGCCCCTGGTCGTGGCCCTGCCCGACACGCACCGGCTGGCCGGTGAGACCTCGGTGCCCCTCGGCGAACTGTCCGAGGACGACTTCATCATGTTCAACCGCGAGGACGCACCCCAGGCCTACGACCGCATCGTCATGTCGTGCGTCCGGGCAGGTTTCAACCCTCGCATCCCCATCCACGCGGTCAACGACCTCTCGATGCTGAGCACGGTCGCCTGCGGCCTCGGCGTCTCGCTCATGCCCTACCTCTCGTCGTACATCCCGATCCCCGGCGTCCGCTTCGTCACGATCGCCGAGGACTGGGCGCGGACGGCCCTCTCGATGCTCTGGCTCTCCGGTCGGCCGAACCCCATGACGACGGCCTTCACGGCACAGATCCGCACCGAGCTCACCGTGATGCGCGACCGCGACCGGCGGGCCGGCCGCATCACCCTCGAGTTGATCGGCGGCTGACGCCGCTCCGTCGCGTACCCGCTCGCGGGCGCCCGGGGGACAAATCGATCACGGTCTCATCACGACGAGGCCCGGAGCCGAATCCGCCTCTCGCCCGGCCCGACCGTGCTGTCTACAGTCGACCGACCGCGCTCACCCGACGCGCGGCGCCACTCGTCCCCGGGGGAACCATGTCCAGATCACGCCGCCTCGGCGCCGCCACCGCCCTGCCCGCCGTCGCCTTGGCCGCGGCCCTCGTCCTCGCGCCCGCCACGGCCTTCGCCGCCGAGGGCGACCCCGTGGAGGTCGGCGCCACGACCGGCTCGGGCGCGACCCCGACCGTCGCGCCC
>NZ_JXQZ01000014.1 GCF_000878135.1 Frigoribacterium sp. MEB024 | reverse complement strand
CCGCCGTCCGAGCCGGGCGCGAACGGCAGCAGCCCGGCGGCGACGGCGGCCGCGGCCCCACCGCTCGAGCCGCCCGCGCCCGCCTCGAGCGACCACGGGTTGCGCGTCGGAGGACCGACGAGCGTCTCGGTGTACGCGGTCAGCCCGTACTCGGGCGTGGCCGTCTTGCCCACGCTGATCGCGCCGGCCTCGTCGAGCACCTCGGTGATCTCGGACGACGCCTCGGGCACGCGCCCCCTGCTCAGCCGCGATCCCGACCAGGTCGGCACGCCCGCCCGGTCGCTGAGGTCCTTGTCGGCCAGCGGCAGCCCCCAGAGCGGCGCGACCGAGGGCCCGGCGGCGGCCAGGGCGTCGGCCCGCCCGAGGGCGGCCTCGCCGGTCACCGTGACGAACGCGCCGAGGTCGCCGTCGAGGCGGGCGATGCGCTCGAGGTAGTGGGTGGTCAGCTCGCGGGGCGAGACCTCGCCGCGGCGCAGCCAGTCCCACTGCTCGTGGGCGCTCAGGTGGTGGAGTTCGAACACCCGTCGAGCCTAGGCCGCGGCCCCGGGGACGGACGGCTGTTTCTGGTACATTTGTCCCATTCGTGCTCCCTCGGCCGCAGGTCGCCGCCGGGACCGTCGCACGTCTCGACAGGACACCGTCATGGGTTACCTCTTCCTCGCGCTCGCCATCGTCGGCGAGGTCTTCGCCACGAGCTTCCTCAAGGTCACCAGCGGCCCCGACGCCAAGTGGTGGCAGTACGCGGCGGTCGTCGTGGGCTACGTCTTCGCGTTCGCGATGCTCTCGCAGTCGCTGACCAAGGGCGTGCCGCTCGGCATCGCCTACGCGATCTGGGCCGGCGTCGGCGTCGTGCTCGTCGCCCTCATCAGCTGGATCTTCTTCAAGGAGCCCCTGACCCTCGTCCAGCTCGGCGGCATCGTCCTGGTCATCGGCGGCGTCACCATGCTCGAGCTCGGCGGTCGCCACGAGGCCGCGGCCTGACCCCGGTGACCGACACGACGGCGGGTGACGGCCGGGCCCGCGGCGGCTCGGCCCCCGGCCCCGGCAGCCCGTCCGTCGGCCCCGGCGGCCCTTCCGCCAGCCCCGGTGGCCAGGCCCTCACCCCGAAGGGCGAGACCAGGAGGCGCGCGCTGCTCGACGGCGTCCTGGCCGTCCTCGAGGCGGGCGGCCCCTCGGCCGTGACGCACCGGGCGGTCGCCCGCGCCGCCGGCGTCCCGGTCTCGGCGGCCACGTACTACTTCGCCGGACGCGACGACCTGCTGCGCGCGGCGCTGCGCCACGCGACCACCGACTGGGTGCGGTCGTTCGACCGACTCGAGCGCGCCTCCTTGGCCGACCTGGCCGAGACCCTCGTCCGGTACGCGATCACCGAGCGCGGGTCGGCCCGGGCGCAGTACGAGCTGCTCTTCACCGCCATGCGGGACGAGTCGCTGCGCGAGGACGCCGACCTCTGGTACTCGTCGCTCGAGCACGCGCTGAGGCGGGCGGGCGTGCCCACCGAGCGGGTCGACGTCGTGGCCCTGGCGGTCGACGGGTTGATCGTCCGCATGCTCTGGCGCGGCGAGCCCGCCACCGCGGACGCGACCGAACGCGTGTTGCGCGAGATCGTCGGGCCGTCGCTCTGAGGCTCAGCCGCGGCGGCGCTTCTTGAGCGACTTCTGCATCGTGACCGTGCCGAGCCAGCGGCCGAACTTGAAGCCGACCCGGCCCATGCGACCGACCTCGGTGAAGCCGATCCGCTCGTGCAGGCCGATCGACGCCTCGGCGTTCTTGTCGGCGATGACCGCGATCATCTCGCGGATGCCGGCGTCACGACAGGCCTCGACGAGTGCTTCGAGCAGGGCACGACCGAGGCCCTTGCCGGTCGACGCGGCCCGCAGGTAGATCGAGCTCTCGACGGTGTATCGATAGGCCGCCTTGCCACCCCACGGTGTCGCCACCGCGTAGCCGAGGGCCTCGCCGGACGGGTTCACCGCGACGAGGAAGGGCATGCCGAGCTTCGTGACGAAGGCGTACTTGCGACGCCACTCGGCGAGGGTCATGGCGTCCTCGTCGAAGGTGACCGACGAGTTCGCCACGTAGTGGTTGTAGATCTCACGCACGTAGGGCAGGTCGGCGGGCGTCGCGGGGCGGATCTCGAACGAGAACCCGGGCTCGACCGGGACCGGGGGCTGCAGTGCCCGGGGAAGGCGCCGGCGGGGCTGGTATTCCTCTTCGAGCACGGGCCCACTCTGCCACGCCGGACGTCGGCCCGGCGCGGAGGCGGGCGTGTTCGTCGTCGCCGGGCGCTCGGGGCGGCCCGCATCCGACGAACACGCCCGCTTCCGGGTCGGACGCCGACCGGTCACGGCTCAGACGGCCGGCGGCAGCGTCCAGTCGACGGGTTCGCCACCCTGGGCGACGAGCAGCTCGTTCGCCCGGCTGAACGGCCGCGACCCGAAGAACCCGCGCGACGCCGACAGGGGGCTCGGGTGCGGCGACTCGATCGAGGGGACGTCGCCGAGCATCGGCTTGAGCGCCGACGCGTCACGGCCCCACAGGATGGCCACGAGGGGCCCGCCCCGTGCGGCCAGCACCTCGATGGCGCGCTCGGTGACCGGCTCCCAGCCCTTGCCGCGGTGCGACGCCGTCTCGCCCGGACGCACCGTGAGCACCCGGTTGAGCAGCAGCACGCCGTGGCGCGACCACGAGGTCAGGTCACCGTGCTCGACGACGGGCACGCCGAGGTCGTCGTGCAGCTCGCGGTAGATGTTCGCGAGGCTGCGCGGGACCGGTCGGACGTGCGGGTCGACGGCGAACGACAACCCGATCGGGTGGCCGGGCGTCGGGTAGGGGTCCTGACCGACGATCAGGACGCGCACCTCGTCGAGGGGCTGACGGAAGGCGCGCAGCACGTCCGCGCCGGCGGGCAGGTAACCACGCCCCGCCCGAACCTCGGCCCGCAGGTACTCGCCCATGTCGGCGATGCGGTCGGCCACGGGCTCGAGTGCGGTCGCCCACGACGGGTCGATCTGCTCGGAGAGGGGTCGACGGTGGTCGTGCGCCTCGACGGTCACTCGACCCCGAGCGTGCCGACCGAGACGCCGACGATCTCGCCGTCGTCGTCGAGCTGCGGTTCGACCCGCCAGACGCTGCCGGTGCCGAGCACCGCGAGGGCGCCCTCGCCGACGACCAGGGCGGTGTTCTCGTCGATGGCGACGCCGCCGCGGACGAGTCCGGCCTCGGTGGCGGCGATGAGTCGGGTCAGGGTGCCCCACTGGGCGGCGTGCACGTCGATGGCGAGGTCGACGAGGCCGAGTCCGTCGGCGAGGGTCACCTCGTCCAGGTCTTCGGCGGCGTCCTCGGGGCAGACCGGGACGTCGCCGATCAACCAGCCGCCGAGCACGGCACGGTCGGCGGCGATCATCGCACCGGCCGAGAAGCCGAGGTAGGGCAGCCCGTCGGCGACGAGCAGGCGCACCTGGTCGATCAGCGGCGCGACGGCGTCGAGGTAGGCCGGGGTGAGCCCGCCCGCGACGAGCAACCCGTCGACGTCGCTGAGCACGCGGGTGTCGAACTCGTCACCCGCGGCGACGATCGTGGTGAGGGCCTCGCAGCGGCCGCCCGCGGCGAGCATGGCCGGGTAGCCGTCGCGGAACTCGGCGGACGGCGAGTCGTCGGCGACGACGATGAGCACGGCGATGCGCGGCACGCCCCGGCCGACGGCGGCCCCGCGGACGGCGGCCTCGGCCACGAAGAGGTCGTAGAGCTCGGTGTCGTCGGGCGACCAGCCGCCGCCCACCAGGTGGATGCTCACGCGCTCACCCCCGCGCCGACCTCACGCGTGACCGGCGGCTGGGCGCTCCACGGGAAGGTGATCCACTGGTCGGTGCGCTTCCAGACGAAGTCGGGTTCGAGCACGGTGCGGGGCTTGCTGTACAGGCAGACGGTGCGCACCTCGGCGGCCACCTCGGCGAGCAGGTCGCGCACGAGCACGAGGGTGCGCCCCGAGTCGGACACGTCGTCGACGACGAGCACCTTCTTGCCCTCGAGCGACGGGGCGTCGAGGGTCGGGGGCAGCAGGACGGGCTCGGGCAGTCGCTCGTCGACGCCCGTGTAGAACTCGACGTTGATCGAGCCGCACATCTTGGTGTCGAGCGCGTAGGCCACGGCCCCGGCGAGCACGAGCCCCCCGCGGGCGACGGCGACGATCACGTCGGGCGTGAACCCCGCCTGGACGACGTCCGAGGCCAGGTGCCGCGCGGCCTCTCCGAACTCGAGCCAGCCGAGCACCTCCCTCTCGGGAGCCTCGACCTCGGGTCGTGCGGGGGCGGCCTGGCTGTCGTCGGGTGGGGTGACCATGCCGACAACCGTAACGCGCGCAGGCCACCACGCGTCACGCGGGGACCCAGGCACCCCCGGGAGGCGCGAAGACGGTGTCGACGCCATCGGACCAGAGCAGCGAGTCGGGCTCGCGGTCGGTGACGCCCGGCAGGCCGCCGTCGGCCACCAGCTCGTCGTCGAGGTCGACCAGCTCGGCCCGGCGCAGCGACCAGGTGTCGTGCCGGTTCGGCCAGTACCTCGTGCGCCCGCCCCGGGCGACGTGCATGCCCCATCGGGCGGTGAGGAACTCGGCGAGCGGATCACCCTCGACCACCTCGTCGGTGGGTCGGACGGACAGGCGTGACGACGGGTTCGCCCCCGGCCCGAGCCTCGTGCTGCGGTACGTCACGACCCCGTCGGCCCGGGACTCGTGCATGGACGCCCACCGGTACGGCAGGCCGAGGCCCACGTTCGCGGCGAGCACCGACACGAGACGCTGGGCCTCGAGGGTGCGGAACACGACGCCCCGACGGCCCAGGGCGTCGACCGAGTACAACCGCACGTTCGTCTCGAGGAAGTCCCCGGCCCAGGGCACGGCCGGCAGCGGCCCGAAGGCGCTGCCGGTCAGCTTGAACGGGATCAGCCCGACCCAGGTCGATCCGTCGAACACGTCGGGCCGCGTGCCGGGCGGCAGCAACGGTGCGACACGGTCGGGCTCGACCCGCCAGTGCGCGAAGGCCAGACCGCCCCAGTGCTGTCGGATGAACGCGGGGCGGAGCAACGGAGGCGCGGTGCGGGACACCGGATCGGGTTCGGCCCCCGGCGTGGTCTGGTCCATGACCTCCACGGTACGGACGACCGCCTGGACGGTCCACAGCCTCGGACGAGCTGCCGCCCCCAGCCCTCCCCCGAGCCGCCTCAGAGCTGGCGGACGAGCTCGGGGATGCGACCGCGGAACGGGAAGAAGCCCCGGGAGGCGGACGGCCAGGCCTCGCCGTCCCAGCGCCGTCGGACGGTGACGAGCTCCATCCCCTCGACCGACAGGGCAGCACGGAGGGTCTCGAGACGTTCCTGGACCGGACCGACCGGCGCGTACGGCGTCACCACCGTGTCGAGGCCCTCGGACCGTGCCCATTCGACGGCGGTGGCGGGCAGCGCGTCGGACAGCGTCCGGGCGGGCCGACCGCCGGCGTCCGGCGTGCGCGTCGCCGCGTCGTCGACGGCGCCCGTCGTGAAGGCCACGACGGCGGCCGAGGCCCCTTGGGGAGACCGTGACCCGGGGTCGGCGACGACGGCGGTGGCCGACAGCCGGGCGACGAGACCGGGGCGTTCGGCGAGCAGGCTCTCGGGCTCGAGGTCCTCGTCGTGGAGCAGGAGTCCAACCCGGGTGCCCGGGGAACCGACGACGTCGGCGGCCTCGACGGGCGTCCGCGGGGGCAGCGGCTCCTCGTCGAGGGCCCGGGCCGTGGTGGCGAGGCCGGCGGGCGAGAACCGGCCGTCGGTGAAGCGCGAGATGTTCGAGGCCGTCGCCAGGTAGGTCTTGCCGGCGGTCTGCAGGCCGGCGACCCATCGCCACGACAGGGTGTTCGAGGCCGCGTCGCCGTCGAGCAGGTGTCGGTAGAAGAAGTCGGCGCCCAGTTGCCACGGCAGGCCGAGCGTGAAGATCCAGATGCTGGCGAACCACATGCGCGTGTGGTTGTGGAGGTACCCGGTGTCGACGAGCTCACGCACCCAGGCGTCCATCGCGTCGATCCCGGTGCGGCCGGCGACCGCCTCCTCGTACCCCGCGGGGACGCCGGCGTCGACGGCGCGGTCGACGTCCCGGCGGTACCGCCGCCACACCTCGGGGTTCTGCTCGAGCCAGCCCTTCCAGTAGGTGCGCCAGAACACCTCCTGCACGAACTTCTCGGCAGCACCGAGCGTGTGCCGCTCGAGGACCGCGCCGACGACCTCGCGTTCCGTCACGAGGCGGTGGCGCAGGTACGGCGACAGCCCCGAGACGGTGCGCCGCGAGACCCCCAGGTCATGATTGCGATCACGGGCGTAGGCGGAACCGGCGCGGGGCAGGAACTCGTCGAGGGCCTCGAGGCCGGCGACTCTGGTCGGGATGGGCACGCCCCCATCTTGCGACCCCCCGGGCCGTGCCGACCGGCCTCGTCCGTGGGAGGCGTGCGGTGGACGCCGGAGCCGTCGACCCGCCCCGTCCCCGAGGTCGAGGTCGAGGTCGAGGTCCTGGCCCCGGTCAGTGGCGGACGGTGGCCGAGCGCAGCGGTTCGAGCTGGTCGACCGGGAGGCCGATGCGCGTCCCGCGCACCAGACCGAGCACGCGTCCGGTCACGAGACCGATCGACCCGGCTGCCAGCACGGTCGCCCCGCGACGACGGCGCAGGAGCGTCCGCCACGCACCGAGGGCCAGTCGGCCGGCCGTGACACGTCGGTCGGTGTCGGCGTCGCCGTCCCCTCCGACCGCGCGTCGCAGGGCGATCTGGGCGACACCACGGTCGACGGCGGCGCCGACGACGGACCGCCGACTCGTCTCACCGGGACGGACGGTGCGCGAGACGCGGGCCGACGAGGTCGACACGACCCGCGCCTCCGGCTCGTCCGCCGCCAGGCGCAGGCACAGCTCGACGAACTCGGCACCGCGGGGCACGGCGTCTCGGACGTCGACCCCGCTGGCCAGGCCGCCGACCTGCAGGAGGTCCCAGCGGCGGAACGCCACGGTCGCCCCCGCCACGTCGTCGAGCCCCACGAGACCGTCGGGACGCGAGCGGGGCGTGCAGTCGACGGCCCAGAGCAGGTCGTCGGGCAGTGCCGACGCGGCGGCACCGAACCAGGTCGCCTCGGTCCGGCCGACGACGGCGATCACATCGACCTGGTCGAACGGCGCGGCGAGCGCCCGGGCCCAGCCTGCGTGGGCGACGCAGTCCGCGTCGAGGAACGCGACGACGTCGCCTCGCGCCGACTCGATGCCGGTGTCGCGGCTGCCGGCGAGCCCCGGCGTGCGGGTGTTGTCGACCACGACGAGGTCGTCGTAGCGGTGGCGCAGGTGGTCGCGGAGTCGCGGCGCACGGTCGACGACGACGAGGACGTCGTGCACGTCCCCGTCGCGGAGGACGGAGTCGAGCGCTGCGGTCAGACCGTCGAACGGGGTCGACTCGTCGGCGCAGACGACGACGCTGACGCGGGGGGCGGGGCGGTTCACGCGACACCTCCCCGGGGGGAGCGGCAGGTGGACGGGCGGACGGCGGGGAGGGGCGTGCGGACGCGGAGGGTCACGGGGGTTCCTCTGGGGTCGTCGACGGGCGCCGGTCACGCCGCGGGGCGGCGCGTTCGGGTGGCGACCATCGTCGGAGGGTGCGTTCGGGGGACGTCGTCGGGTGGGTGGCCCGGCGTCGTCGGCCGGTGGTCGATTCGGGCGACCGCGGCAGAGGCACGCCCCGGATTCGGGTTCGGAGCATCCTGACCTCGACAACGCTACGGGGCGCCTCCTGGGAAGACGAGGCACGAGGGGGTCCCCCGTTCGAGGGGGCCTCGTCCGGGTGACGTCCGGGTGGGGCCCGACCCGCGTCGGCTCCCCCCGGGTGATGCCCGCCGTCCTGCGCGGTTCCGCGGCCCCCGGGCCACCGGACGGCAGGAGGCGCGGGCACCGTCGGCGAGGTCCGCCCGGTCGTCCGCCGGGCCGTCCCGCGTCGGAACCACCCGCTCGTGACCCGTGTGGTGCGTCGCCCCGACCCCCGTCGCCCGGGCCGACCACTCGGTCGGCAGCCCCCGGCACGCCGGTAAGGTCGGGGCCTCACCCGTCAGACCACGAGAGGACGTCGACCAGTGCCCCACGGACCGGGAACGCGCCGACGCGCCGAACGCACGGCGCTCGAGCGCGCCGTCGACGAGGGCCTGCTGATCGTCCGCTCCGCCCTGGTCGTCGCCGTGACCAACCAGATCATCCGCCGCGCCCTGCAGGAGCGCCTGCCGTTCGACGAGGCCGTCGCGACCCGGGTCACCCGCGACGAGATCGACCGCCTGACCACCGAGCAGGCCGCGGCCGCCGTGCGGGTGCGTCGGCTGCGGCGCATGACCGGCCGGTCGTACGGGCAGTCCCGACACCAGTTCGACTACCGCCCCGAGGACGTCGACGCGCTCAAGCTGCGCGAGGCCGCCTCGAAGGGCGTGGCCCGGGCGCTGGCCTCGCGCCGGGACGACGACGACTTCGTGGCCGAGGTCGTGGCGGCCGCCCGGTCACGTGCCTGGGACGACGTCGGCCAGACCGTCGTGGATCGGCTCGGCTGGGCGGCGCGTCCGGACGACGACTACGACGACGGACGCCACGAGCGGCTGCGCGACCTCGTCGAGGGCGACCTCGCCCGGCTGCGCGCCGCCCGGTCCGCGGACTCCCCCGGCCCGGTCAGTCCTTCTTGACCTTCAGCTCGCCCTTGGCCACGTTGTAGGTCGCCGCTTGTGCCACTGGCTTGATCGTCACCAGGTCGAGGTTGACGTGGGCGGGCAGTTCGACCGAGTGGACGATCGCCTCGGCGACGTCGTCGGCCGTCAGCGGCGCCTCGACGTCGCGGTAGACGGCGTCGGCTCGGTCCTGGTCCCCGCCGAAGCGCACGAGCGAGAACTCCTCGGTGTGCACCATGCCCGGGGCGATCTCGATCACCCGGATCGGCTCCCCCGCGAGCTCGAGCCGCAGCACGGCCACGAGGGCGTGCTCGGCGAACTTCGAGGCGTTGTAGCCGCCGCCGTTCTCGTACGCGACGTGACCGGCGATCGAGGTGACCGTGACGATGTCGGCGCCCCGCGCCTCCTCGGCTCCGCCGCGGAGCGAGGGCAACAGGGCGGTGACCGCCCGCTTGGTGCCGAGCACGTTCACGTCGAACATGCGCTGCCAGTCGTCGATCGAGCCGTTCTCGACGCTGTCGAGACCGAAGGCGCCGCCGGCGTTGTTGACCAGGGCGTGCAACGGCCCGGTCGACTCGACGTGGGCACGCAGGGCGGCCACGTCGTCGTCGCGCGTGAGGTCGGCCCGGAACCAGGTCGCCCCCGTCTCGTCGGCGAGCGCACGGAGGCGCTCCTCGCGCCGGGCGACCGCCAGGACGTCCCAGCCGCGCGAGCGGAACAGCCGCACCGTCGCCGCTCCGATGCCCGAGCTGGCTCCCGTCACCACGACCCGCTTCGTCACGTGTGCCTCCTGTTGCGTCGTTCGTCGTCGTCGCCCGCTGCGGACGCACCCGGCCCACGCTAGCGGCCCCGTTACGTCGCGTGTCCGGCATCGTGGACGGTCGGGGGCCCGGTCCGTACCGTGGCTGTCACCGCAGACCCCGCCGACCACCCGGCGGACGGACCCCACCTCACGCACCCCGACCGCAGGAGCAGACCATGACCGACGCCCAGCCCGCCTGGAAGTTCGAGACGCAGCAGATCCACGCCGGGGCCCAGCCCGACCCGACGACCCACGCCCGTGCCACGCCGATCTACAAGACGACGTCGTACGTCTTCCGGGACGCGCAGCACGCGCAGGACCTCTTCGCCCTGGCCGAGAACGGCAACATCTACTCGCGCATCATGAACCCCACCCACGACGTCGTGGAGAAGCGCATCGCCGCGCTCGAGGGCGGGACGGGTGCCCTGCTGGTGGCGTCGGGCCAGGCCGCGTCGACCTTCGCCGTGCTGAACATCGCCGAGGCGGGCGACCACATCGTGTCGTCGTCGTCGATCTACGGCGGAACCTACAACCTCTTCAAGTACACGCTCGCGAAGCTCGGCATCGAGACGACGTTCGTCGAGAACCAGGACGACGCCGACGAGTGGCGCCGTGCGGTGCGGCCGAACACGAAGCTGTTCTTCGCCGAGACCATCGGCAACCCGAAGATCAACATCCTCGACCTCGAGAAGGTGTCGGGCGTCGCGCACGCCGAGGGCGTGCCGCTGATCGTCGACAACACCATCGCGACGCCGTACCTGATCCGGCCGCTCGAGCACGGCGCCGACATCGTCGTGCACTCCGCGACGAAGTTCCTCGGCGGACACGGCACGGTCATCGGCGGCTTCATCGTCGACGGCGGCACGTTCCCGTGGTCGGCAAACGCGGAGCGCTTCCCCGGCCTCACGCAGCCCGACCCGTCGTACCACGGAGCCGTCTACACGCAGGCCGTCGGCGACGCGCTCGCGTACGTGATCAAGGCACGGGTGCAGCTCCTGCGCGACCTGGGCGCCTCGAACAGCCCCGACACGGCGTTCTCGCTGATCCAGGGCATCGAGACGCTCAGCCTGCGCATCGAGCGGCACGTCCAGAACGCCCAGGAGATCGCCGAGTGGCTCGACTCGCGTGACGACGTGGCCGCGGTGTACTACGCGGGTCTGCCCACCAGCCCGTGGTACGCGGCGGCCAACAAGTACGCCCCCAGGGGCGTCGGCGCCGTGCTGTCGTTCGAGCTGAAGGGCGGGGTCGACGCCGGACGCGCCCTCGTCGACGGGCTCGAGTTGTTCAGCCACCTCGCGAACATCGGCGACGTGCGGAGCCTCGTCATCCACCCCGCGTCGACGACCCACTCGCAGCTCACCCCCGAGCAGCAGCTGACGACCGGCGTGACCCCGGGGCTCGTCCGCCTCTCGGTCGGCCTCGAGAACGTGGACGACCTGAAGGCCGACCTCGACGCCGGCTTCGCGGCGGCGCGCGCCGTCACCCGGGAGGCGCTCCGCAGCAGCTAGGACGACGACGAGGCCGCGCGGGACGCGGCAGCCCCGAGGAGGCGCGGTGCGCGTAACAAACGCACCGCGCCTCCTCGGCTCGTCCAGGATGGACGTCACATGGACTGGCAGAGCACACCCGAGGACACCGTCCCGTCGAGCGTCATCAGCGAGCGCACGCGCCTGGCGATGCTCGGCCGCCCACCGGTCACCGGCGCCTGGCGCGACGGGGACGATCCCGGGGCCCGGCTCTTCGAAGCGTTGGACGACCTCGAGCTCGAGAGCGGCGTCACGCTGCCCCGCCCACGGATCGCCTACGAGACCTGGGGCGAGCTGGACGCCGACCGCGGCAACGCCGTGCTGGTCTCGCACGCCCTGACGGGAGACAGCCACGTCGTCGGAGCGGCCGGCCCCGGCCATCCCACGGCCGGCTGGTGGAACGGCGTCGTCGGCCCCGGGCTCGCGATCGACACCGACCGCTGGTTCGTCGTCGCACCGAACGTGCTCGGGGGCTGCCAGGGCAGCACCGGCCCCTCGTCGTTCGCGCCGGACGCCGTCGAGTGGGGGTCGAGGTTCCCCCACCTGACGATCCGCGACCAGGTCGCCGCCCAGGCGGCACTGGCCGACCGCCTCGTCATCGAGCGGTGGGCCGCGGTCGTGGGCGGGTCGATGGGCGGCATGCACGCCCTCGAGTGGGCCGTCACGCACCCGGCGCGCGTCGACCGGCTCGCCGTGCTGGCCGCGCCGCCGGTCGTGAGCGCCGACCAGATCGCCCTGAACACGGTGCAGTACGAGGCGATCCGGATGGACGCCGCCTTCGACGGCGGGGACTACTACGACTCCGTGGACGGCCCGTACCGAGGCCTCGCGCTCGCCCGGCGGATGGCCCTGCTCAACTACCGCTCGCCCGACGAGCTGAACGCCCGGTTCGGTCGCAGCTGGCAGAGCGAGATCTCGCCGCTCGGCGGCCCGGGGCGGTTCCAGGTCGAGAGCTACCTCGACTTCCACGGCAACAAGTTCACCCGGCGCTTCGACGCGGGCAGCTACGTGACCCTGCTGGGCGCGATGAACTCGCACGACGTCGGGCGCGACCGTGGTGGCGTGGCGGCGGCCCTGAACCGCATCACGGCCCGGACGCTCGTGCTCGGCGTCGACAGCGACCGGCTCTTCCCCGTGTCCGACCAGCGGGTGATCGCACGACACCTGCGGCACGGGCTGGACGGCGACGACGTGGCCGTGGTCGAGAGCCCCTACGGACACGACGGATTCCTCATCGAGGGCGACGCGGTGGGCGCCCAGTTGCGTCGCCTGCTCGCCTGACCCCAGTTCGGTGGACACCGCGGGGTACAGTTCGGCGTCGCGACCGGATCGTTACCTCGGCAGTCGGCGATTCGGGCCCCGCACGACCCCCTGAGAAGGGGCTGGGTGTGAAAACATGAGGAGTCACCAGCCACCCGGCAGCCGTGACGCCACCGTCGGAAGCCACTCACGAATCATGGACATCTTCGCCCAAGAGCGCGATCGTCTGCTCAGCAGCACGACCAGCACCCTGGGGCTCGCCTGCGCGGCGGTCTCGATCGTGGCCCTGGCGATCCCCGGCGTGACCGACCCCCTGCACCTCGCGGCCATCGCCCCGCTCGTCGCGCTGCTCGTCGTGTCGCTGCTCTTCGTCACCGGGCCGCGCGCCCGCGTCTGGGTCCCGGTCGGACTGGCCTCGGGCATCGCGGCGACCGTGGTGGCGCTGCTGCCCGCCGGCGGGCCCGACGACGGCCCGCTCGCCACCGCGATCATCCCCCTGGCCGGCGGTGCGACCGCCGCCTTCAGCCTGATGCTCTCGTCCAGCCGACCGCGGTTGACCACGGCGATCGTGGCCTTCGTCGTCGAGCTGGCCCTGGTGGCCCTGGCCACCGGCTCGCTCCTCACCTTCCCGGTGGCCGCCGTGTTGCTCGGCTGGGTCTCCTGCTTCGTCACGGGCCTCTGGCTCGGGCGCGCCGTGCCCCTGGCGGCCCGCCGCATCTACAGCATCGGCAACGCCCACCGGGCCGAACGCCAGGCCAGCGAGACCGAGGCGCAACGACGACAGGGCGCACGCCTGCTGCACGACACGGTGCTGGCCACGTTGACCCTGCTCGCCCACTCGGGCTTCGGCGTCACGCCCCAGGCCCTGCAGGACCAGGCCGCCGAGGACGCCCGCCTGCTGCGCCACCTGCGTCTCGGCGGCACACCCCAACCGCAGGCCTCGGGCGACTACAGCCTCGAGACCGTCGAGGAGTCCCCGCTCGGCCAGACACTCGAGTCGGTCAAGCAGCGCTTCGGCCGCATGGGTCTCGAGGTGAGCTGGCACGGCACCGGTCAGGTGCTGCTGCCCACGCACGTGCTCGACGCCTTCCTGCTGGCCCTCGCCGAGTGCCTCGAGAACGTTCGTCGTCACGCCGGGGTGACCGAGGCCCACGTCACGATCATCCACGACGACTCGATGGTGCGCGCGATGGTCACCGACGCCGGTGTCGGCTTCGACCTCGCGGGCATCAGCGAAGAACGCCTGGGGTTCAAGGAGTCCGTCGTCGGCCGGCTGCACGAGGTCGGCGGCAGCGCCCGCCTCTTCTCGTCCCCCGGCTCGGGCACCACCGTCGTCCTGGAGGCCCCACGATGAGCATCGACGAGAACACCCTCGGAGTCGTCCGGGGCCGCCGAGCCGCCCGCGGCCTGCCGATCAGTTCGACCGGCGCACGCTCGCTGCGCCAGGCGCGAGCGGCCGGCGCGACCCTCGGCACCGGCTACCTCGGCGTCGGCGCAGCCGTCGTCGCCGCACTCCAGGCCGTCTACGGCCTCGCCTTCTTCCTCAGTCACCTGTCGGCCTATCCCGACGTGGCCCCCGTCCTGATCTCGTGGTTGCTGTACGTGGCGACCTTCATCGGCACGGCCGTGCTCGTGACCGTGCGGGGCGAGAGACTCACCACGGGGGTGTTCGCGGTGATCGGGGTCGTCCTGGCCGTCGTCGTCGCGCTCGACTTCGTCGCCATCTGGCCCCTGCACGACGTGGGCGCCTACGCCACCTCGAGCGTGGCCGTCGGCTTCGGCCTGCTGCCGATCGTCACCCTGAGGCCCGTGCGCGAGGTCGTCATCGCCACCGCCCTGCTGTTCGTGGCGCTCGTCGTCATGGTGGCGCTCTCGACCCCCGTGACCAGCGACTCGGGCCCGCAGCAGATCACCGTCGTGGCCCTGGCCGTCCTGCCGAGCGCCATCGCCACCTTCGCGGTCCACCGGTTCCGTCGCATGGTGCAGGTCGAGCTCGACCGGGTGCTCGTGCAGAGCAACGTGTCGCAACCCCGCTTCGCGGTGGGCATGCTCGCGAGCGACGAACTGGCGCGACTCGACCTCGCGGCCGAGAAGCTGCTCGACGGCGTCGCCAACGGCGACGTGCCGCTGCCCCTATCGCCCAAGGTCGCCTCGCAGGCCGCGTCGCTCGCCACCGAACTCCGCCTGCACCTCATCGAGGGGCGGCGCGAGACCTGGCTGCACCACGCGGTCACCGAGTCCGAGTACCTCGGCCGGTCGGTCACGCTGGTCGACCCGTCGTCGCTGGCCGGCCTCCTCGCCCCGGCACAGCGCGACGGCTTGCTGCAGGGCGTCTGGCTGCTGCTCGGCGACTCGAAGAGCCGCGCACCGGGCACGACCATCCAGCTGGCCCTCGGCCCGGTGACCGCCGCGTCCCAGTCGTTCGCCGGTCGCAGCGTCTGCGTACCCGTCGTGATCTCGACGACGGGCATCCGCCGCAACCGCGTCACGCCCGCCACCTGGAACGCCCTCGAGCGCGCCGGCGAGTACGTGGTGTCGTCCCACGAATCGAGCGTCAAGATCTCGGTCAGCTGCATCGTCGACAACCCCGCCGAGGCCTGAGCCGCCGAGCACCCCGCGTGGTCCGGCCCGATCACCACCCCCGCCCGTAGCATGAACTCCACACCGTCCTGAAAGAAGGTCCCGACGTGTCAGACCACGACGACCGCATCCGCCTCGCCCTCGTAGACGATCACAAGATGCTCCTGGGCGCCCTCAGCGAGTGGATCCGTGGTGCCGCGAGCGACATCTCGATGGTCGCCGCGGTCGCGTCCTGGCCCGAGCTGCTCACGCACCCCGAGTTCCCCGTCGACGTCGTGCTGCTCGACCTCGACCTCAAGGACAACATCCCGATCTCGCTCAAGATCAACACGCTCAAGACGACGGGCGTCAAGACCGTCCTGATGAGCACCTACTCCGAGCCC
Organism: Frigoribacterium sp. MEB024; assembly: GCF_000878135.1. GTDB lineage: Bacteria > Actinomycetota > Actinomycetes > Actinomycetales > Microbacteriaceae > Frigoribacterium. The sequence goes on along the minus strand of NZ_JXQZ01000014.1, from coordinate 77,093 downwards.
AACGTGGTGCGCGAGGCCCTCGCCGCCGGCGCCCTGGGCTACCTCGTCAAGAGCGAGGACGCCGAGATGATCGTCGAGGCGATCCGCTCGGCCGCCAAGGGCGAGTCGTACATCTCGGCCGAACTCGACCTGGCCCTGAACGCCGCCGAGGTCGGCGGCGTGCCGAAGCTCAGCGCACAAGAACGCCGGGTCATGGCGCTCTACGGCGGTGGCGAGCCGGTCAAGGCCGTCGCCTACCAGTTGGGCATCAGCGAAGAGACCGCGAAGAGCTACCTGAAGCGCATCCGCGAGAAGTACCGCGTGGCCGGCTACGACGTGGGCACCAAGGTCGCCCTGCGGAAGCGCGCCATCCAGGACGGCATCCTGCTGCAGACCGACACGCCGGCCCAGACCAGCTTCTGACGCCCGGCGTCACCCCGGAGCACGGCCCGGCCCCCTCGTGGGCCGGGCCGTTCGTCGTGTGCGCGACCCGCGCCTCCTGACCCGCCGCTCCCCCGCGACGCCGCCCTGCCCCCGCCCCGCCCTGCCCTGTCCTGCCCTGCCCTGCCCTGCCCTGCCCTGCCCTGTGCAAATCGCGCCAAGCCAGCGCCCGACACGGGGTGGATCCAGGACTTGAGCGGCGTGTCGAACACGTTCTGTCGGGTTCGGCACGCCTGACGGCCCGAAACGAGTCGGGTAAGGCACGCCCGACGGTCCGAGACAAGTCACGTTAGGCACGCCCGACGGCCCGAGACCAGTCGGGTTCGGCACGGCCGAATGAACGAGACGAGTCGGGATCGGCACGCCTGAGGGCGCGATCGGGTTCGGCACGACGACGGGGACGTCGGTCGTGCAGCGACCGGCAATCCGCTCCCGCAGGCGGTCGCGCACGACCTCAGGAGGCGCGGGCCGGCGCCCCGAGGACGCCTACGCCGAGACCGACTCGCGTTCGGCGGCCGTGGCCCGGGCCCCACCGCGTCGGTCGTCGACCCGCTGCATGCCGAAGCTGATCATGGTGAGGACGACTCCGGCGAGGGCGAGCACGACGCCGACCCAGCCGGGCGCCGAGAAACCGAGGCCGGCCGCGATGACCGCGCCGCCCAGGTACGCGCCGAAGCTGTTGCCGAGGTTCATGGCCGAATGGTTCAGGGCGGCGCCGATGACCTGGCTCTCGCCCGCGACCTCCATCAGGCGGGACTGCACCGACGGGCCGACGCTCGAGCCGACGAGGCCGACGAAGAACGTGCTGACGAAGATGCCGACGATCGAGCTCGAGGTGAGCGCGTAGGCCGAGAGGGCCGCGATGAGGCCGACGAAGCCGAGGTACATGGCGAGCTTGAGCGAGCGGTCGGCGAGCCAGCCGCCGAGCAGGTTGCCGATGGTCATGCCGACGCCGACCGTCACGAGCACCCAGGGCACGATGCCCTGGGAGACGCCCGCTCCCTCGGTGACGGCGTTGGCGATGTAGCTGTAGACGGCGAAGAAGCCGCCGAAGCCGATGGCCCCGATGCCCATCACGAGCCACACCTGGGGCTGCTTGAACGCCCGCAGCTCGCGCTTCATCGAGGCGGACGCGTCGCCGTCCTGGTGCGGCACGGCGAAGGCGACGGCGACGAAGGTCAGCGCGAAGATGAGGGCGACCGCGAGGTAGGCCACCCGCCAGCCCGACTGCTGACCGAGCCAGGTGATCGAGGGCACGCCGACGACGTTCGCGATCGTCAGGCCACTGAGCACGAGTGCGACGCCCTTGCCTCGGTTGCCGGGGCCCATGATCGACGCGGCGACGATGGACGCGATGCCGAAGTAGGCGCCGTGCGGCAGGCCCGCGGCGAAGCGGGCGGCGAGCACCCAACCGAACGACGGCAGCAGGGCCGAGGCGATGGTGCCGACCGTGAAGGCGGCGAGCAGCGCGAGCAGCAGCTTCTTCTTCGGGAAGTGCGACGACATCGCGGCGATGGTCGGGGCCCCCACGACGACGCCGAGGGCATAGGCGCTGATCAACCAGCCGGCCTGGGCGATGCCGGCGTCCGCCGACCGCGAGTAGAGGTCGGGGAGCAGGTCGCCCGCCATGTTCGGCAACAGGCCCATGGCGACGAATTCGGTCGAGCCGATGCCGAAACCACCCAGGGCGAGGGCGATCAGGGCGGCCGTGCGACGACGGCGGGAGAGGTGGGTCACGAGCGAGGGCCTTCGAGTTCGAGGGGTGTCAGCGAGGGAGCCTGCCACGGCTCGCCGTCGAGCTGGGAGGGGCGCGGGCCCGAGGGCGGCGTCGACACCCGGCAGGTGCTCGACGTCGGGTCGTATCGATTCGACCGCGCGATGCGAAGACGAGTCTACGACCCCGGCGGCGCGCGGCACCAGTGTCTCGGGCGCCCGATCGGAGTCGGGGACCCGATCGGTGTGCGACGAGGTCAGGTGAAGGTGATCGCGGTGCCGACCGGCAGGGCGGCCAGCGCAGCGGTCATCGCCGCCGACGCCCGCACGCACCCGTGCGACGCCCCGGTCGGGTCGGGATAGAAGTGGATCGCCGTGAGGGCGGAGTTGCCGCCGTACTCGGGCAGGAGCGACGAGTGGGCCCCGGTGAGGGCGATGGGGTTGCCCTGCGTGTACCCGATCGAGCGGTCGACGTAGTTCGCCTGCATGTAGGTCGCCGTCGCCGACGGGGTCGGGTCGTCCGGCGTGCCGAGTCGGACGGCCTCGGAGGCGGACGCCACCCCGTCCGGCCCGACGATCGAGAGGGTGGACGCCGCGGTGTCGACCACGACGCTCGACGCCGCGCCCACCACCGACACGTCGGCGGCGCGCACCCACCCGAAGGTCGCACTCGGCGCCGCCGGCACGCCTCCGTCACCGGGCGTCGCGTTGCGGGACGGTGTCGAGACGAGCAGCATGCCGCCGTCGGCACCCTCGCGGGAGCCCCAGACCGCCGTCGCCGCGGGAAGGTTCAGGGTCGGCACCGTCGAGGAGAGCGTGGCGACCGGCACGGCGTCGGCCGCAGCGCTCGCGTACAGCGCGACGAGCGGCGCGGTCGGCGTGGCCACCGCCCAGGCGTTCTCGGGCGTGACGTCGGCACCGCCGAGGAGCGCGGGGATGACGGCGTCGTAGAACGCCAGCGGCAGACCCGCGAGGGCCTCGGGCGACGGAGGCGCGGGGACGGCCTCGGGCGTCGGCGTCGGTGTCGGGGTGGGTGCGGCCGCGACGGTCGGGCTCACGCTCGTCGACGACGCGGACGGCTCGCCCTGGGACACACCGACGCCGATCGCGACGGCGGCCACCAGCACCACGGTGACGCCGCCGGCCAGGAGGGCGGTCCCGCGGCGGCTCGGTCGCCTCGGCACCAGGCCTACGCCCCGGGGGCGGCCGCGACCGGCGAGGCCGCGTGATCCGTGGTGCCGAGCGCCGCCTCGAGCCGCTCGACCTTGCCGGTCAGCTCGCCGGTGCGCCCCGGTCGGATGTCGGCCTTGAGCACGAGCGAGACGCGCGAGCCGAAAGCCCCCACGGCCTCGGTGGCGGCCTTGACGACGGCCATGACCTCGTCCCACTCGCCTTCGATCTCGGTGAACATCGACGAGGTGTGGTTCGGCAGGCCGGAGGCCCGCACGACCGCGACGGCGGCCGCTACGGCCGAGTGGACCGAGTCGGGCTCGGAGCCGGCGGACGGCCCGCCCTCGGGGGCGGCACCACTGGGCGAGACGGAGAACGCGACGATCATGCGTCCATCCTCGCGTGTGCCGGACGCACGCGCCAGAGCGTGACGACGGTCCACGCCAACAGACCCAGCTCGAGCACGGCCCGCACGGTGACCACGGCCACCAGGTCGGTTCGCGCGGCGAGCAGGGCGTCGTACTCGAGCGGGTAGACCACCTGCGTCAGCCCCGCCACGACCACGGCCAGCACCGCCGGCACGGCGAACCGCGGCCCGCCCGACCGCGCGAGCACGAGCCCGACGACGACGGGCGCCGCCAGCCACGCCACGAACTGCGGCGAGCCGACCTTGTTGGTCACGATCAGGGCGACGACGACGGCCAGCGACAGCGGACCCAGGAGGCGCGTGGCCGTCACCCCGCGGCGCACCGCCCGCAGCCCCAGCAGCACGACGCCCAGCACGACCGCGGCCATCACGAGGCTCATCGCCTTCGCGGCGAACCCGACCCCGTCACCGGCGATCTGGTAGGTGAGGATCTCACGGTCGTAGTAGACGAAGGTGCCGGGGACCCCGGCGGCGGCGCGCCAGAGCCAGAGCACCGCCGCAGGCGACTCGACCTGCAGACCGCGGCCGGCCTGTTGACCGACGAAGCCCACCACGTTCCATCCGCTGCCGAGCACGAGCGAGATCGAGACCACGACCGCGCTCGTCACCGCCGCGGCCACGACGACCTCGACCCGGCGACGCACCGCGAGGACGGCGACCACCACGAGGGCGGCGGGCCAGACCTTGACCCAGGCCGCGATCGTGAGCAGGGCGGACGCGAGCGAGGGCCTGGTCGAGACGAGGAGCAGGCCCACCAGGCCGATCGCGACCGTCACGGCGTCGATGCGACCGAGGGAGATCGGCCCGAGGGCGACGAGGAACCCCAGCCACCACCAGGCGGCGACCACGGAGCCGGCGCGCCGCCGCGCCACGAGCACGACGAAGGCCGCGGCGTTCAGGAGCGACACGAGCACGAGCCACACCGCCCCGTAGCCCGAGTCGCCACCGAGCCGGGCGACCAGCATCGGCACCGCGGCGAGCAGCGGGTAGACCCACGGTCGGTCGACGCCCACCCAGTCGCCGCCCCCGATGCCCTGCTGCATCCAGGTGCGGTAGACGACGTCGACGTCGCCCAGGGTGCGGTTGCCGCCGACGAGGTTCAGCCGGACGAGCCAGGCGTGCACGAGCACGAAGGCGATGCCGAGCACGACGGGTGACGCCGCGAGCGACCTCGCCCGCTCGACGAACGCGGTGCGACCGTCGACCACGGGCCGGGTGCCCGACGACCGCGCGTCACGGACGGCGGGCGCACCGGGGTCGGCCGACGCGGAGGGCACGGGGGTCGGCATGCCCACAGGCTAGCCGTCGGTCCCGACACCGGGCGTCATGCGTCGGCCGAGGTCGGCGGTCGCCGCTACGATCCCACTCATGCGCAGACCCGCCTCCCTCCGACTCGTCGCGACCGCCGCCGCCCTCGTGCTGGCCGGGTCGCTCGCCGCCTGCTCGTCCGACGGGGGCTCGGGTGACGGCGCCGCGGCCGTCGGCCCTGTCACCGAGGGCGAGCTCACCGTCGCCACGGGTGAGCCGGCCTACGGCCCGTGGGTCGAGGACGACGACCCGACCTCGGGCAAGGGCTACGAGGCCGCCGTCGCCTACGCGGTCGCCGAGAAGCTCGGCTACGACGACTCCGACGTCGTCTGGGTGCGCACCACGTTCGACGAGGCCATCGCGCCGGGGCCGAAGACCTTCGACCTCAACCTGCAGCAGTTCTCGATCACCGACCAGCGCAAGAAGGCCGTCGACTTCTCGCCCGCCTACTACGAGACGCGCCAGGCGGTCGTGACCCTGCCCGGCACCGCCGCGGCCGACGCCACCTCCATCGCCGACCTGAAGGGCCTCGCGATCGGGGCCCAGAGCGGCACGACGAGCTTCACCGCCGCCGAGAACGCCATCGACCCCGACGGCGGAGTGCAGGCCTACAACTCGAACGACGACGCCAAGGCGGCGCTCGAGGCCGGTCAGGTCGACGCCATCGTCCTCGACGTCCCGACCGCCACCTACTTCGTCGAGGGCGGCGTCGTGTTGGGTCAGCTGCCCGCGACCGACGGGGCGAGCGACCAGCTCGGCATCGTCCTTCCGCTCGGCAGCTCGCTGACCGCCGACGTCACGAAGGCCGTCGACGACCTCCGGGCCGACGGCACCCTCGCCGAGCTGCAGCAGCAGTGGCTCGCCGACTACGACGTGAAAGAGCTGTCGTAGCGCCTCGCACGGTCGCGGCCGACCCGGTGGTGGTCAGCGACCTCGAACTCGACCGACGCGCGTTCCGGCGACGGCAGTCGACCCGCTCCGTCGTGATCGCGGCCGTCAGCACGGTCGCCTTCGCCGCCCTCGCCTGGTGGGCGGTCACCAGCACGCCCGGCTGGTCCCGCGTCCAGTTCAGCTTCCTCGACGGGGCGACCTTCGCCTCGGCCTGGCCCCGCGTCGTCGAGGGCCTCTGGTTGAACGTACGGGTCCTGCTGGTCGCGGCCGTCGGCGTCGCCGTCGTCAGCACCGTCCTGTCCGCGCTGCGCACCCTCAGGGGGCCGGTGTTCTTCCCTGTCCGGGCACTCGTGCGGGGCTACACCGACCTGTTCCGTGGCATGCCGCTGATCATCGTGCTCTACCTCGTGGGCTTCGGCGTGCCGGGCCTCGGCCTCGGCATCCCACGCCTGCCCGCCGAGTTCTGGGGCACCATCGCGCTGATCCTCACCTACTCGGCCTACGTGTCCGAGGTCATCCGCGCCGGCATCGACGCCGTCCACCCGTCGCAGCGCCTCGCGGCACGGTCCCTCGGTCTCAGCCACGCCAAGACCCTGCGCCTCGTCGTGTTCCCGCAGGCTCTGCGGAAGGTGACGCCCGCCCTCATGAACGACTTCGTCTCGATGCAGAAAGACGTCGGGCTCATCTCGGTGCTCGGGGCCGTCGACGCCGTCCGCGCCGCGCAGATCGAGACGGCGACCGCGGCGAACTTCACGCCCTACGTGCTCGCGGGGCTGCTCTTCGTGCTGCTCGCCCTGCCCACCATCTGGCTGACCGACTGGCTGTCGGCGCGCCTCCGTCGTCGCGAACAGGCGGGCAGCGTCGTATGAGCACCCCCACCCCCGAGCCCACCGCAGGAGGCGCGGTGCCCGTCACCCCCGACGCTCACCGCACCGAGACGGTGCTGCGCCTCGAAGGCGTCCGCAAGTCGTTCGGCGACACGGTCGTGCTCGACGGCATCGACCTCGACGTCGCGCGAGACGAGGTCGTGGCGCTGATCGGGGCCAGCGGCTCGGGCAAGTCGACCCTGCTGCGCACCGTGAACCTGCTCGAACAGATCGACGACGGCCGCATCGTGCTCGGTGACGACGACATCACCGACCCCCGGGTGCGCGTCGACGCCGTCCGTGCCCGGATCGGCGTCGTCTTCCAGCACTTCAACCTCTTCCCGCACCTGACCGTGCTCGACAACGTCGCGCTCGCCAGTCGCCACGTGCTGCGCCAGCCCAAGGCCGCCGCGAACGAGCGCGCCCTCGAGGTCCTCACGCGCGTGGGCCTCGGCGACAGGGCCGGCGCGTACCCCGACCGCCTCTCGGGCGGTCAGCAGCAGCGGGTCGCCATCGCCCGGGCCCTGGCCCCGCGCCCCGCCGTGCTGCTGCTCGACGAGATCACGAGTGCGCTCGACCCCGAGCTGGTGGGCGAGGTGCTCGACCTCGTGCGCACGCTGAAAGAGGTCGGCACGACGATCCTCATGGCGACGCACGAGATGGCCTTCGCCCGCGACGTCGCCGACCGGGTCGTCTTCCTCGACCGGGGCCGCATCGCCGAGCAGGGCCCGCCCGCCCAGCTGTTCACGGCGCCGCGCGAGGCCCGCACCCGCGAGTTCCTCACCCGCTTCACCGCGCCCTGACGCCCACCGTCTTCACCCGCGCCTCCCAGGTTCTTGCAAAAGAGGCACGCCACCATCGGAGCCAGCCCCGTGGACTCGCCGCGCGTCACGCCGACCCCTCCGAAGGACGAAGACACCATGAAGAAGAAGACCAAGATCGGGCTGGGCATCGCCGCAGCCGTCGTCGTCGTCCTGGGGGCCACCGCGGCCTTCGCCGGGCCGGCCTTCTACCGCGACGTGATCGTCGGTGAACCCGACGCCGCACCCACCGCCTCGCTCACCCCCGGCTCGAGCACGCTCGACCCCAGCCAACTCACGGGCGACTGGAGCATCGGCGACGGCAGCACGGCCGGCTACCGCGTCGACGAGGTGCTGAACGGCACCGACGTCACCGTCGTCGGCAAGACCGACCAGGTCTCCGGCACCATCACCGTCGACGGCACGACCATCTCGGCCGCGACCATCGACGTCGACGTCGCCTCGATCGCGACCGACAGCAGCAACCGCGACGACTACTTCAAGGGCACCGCCATGCAGGTGAACCAGTACCCCACGGCCACCTTCACGCTGACCCAGCCGATCGAGGCGGCCGTCCCGTCCGACGGCGAGGTGGCCAAGGTCGAGGCGACCGGCGAGCTGACCATGCACGGCGTCACGAAGACCGTCACCGTACCCCTGCAGGCGGCGCTCTCGGGCGACGGCGTGCAGGTGAGCGGATCGATCCCGGTGACCTTCTCGGACTACGGCGTCGACGCGCCGAGCCTCGGCTTCGTCAAGGTCGAGGACCAGGGCACGGTCGAGTTCCTCGTGGCGGCGACCCCCGCCTCCTGACCCTCGGGCGCTCGCGTCGGGCCCGCCACGGCCGGGCTCAGCCCCGGCGCAGCAGGTCCGCGATCGTGGCGGGCAGGGCGTCGACCAGGCCGAGCACGGTGAACGGTCCCCCGGCACCCGCCCGGGACGCCGCGAGGCCGTGGACGACCGCAGCCGTCGCGGCCAACCGGGCCAGCGCCTCCTCGTCCCCGGCGATCTCGTCGGCGTGGGTCGCGACCAGGGCCCCGAGGACTCCTCCGAGCGCGTCACCCGCACCGGCGGTCGCGAGCCATGACGGGGCGCTGGCGGCGACCAGCCGCGTGCCGCCCGGCGACGCGACGTACGTGCGGTGGCCCTTCACGAGCACCGTGCAACCCCACTCCCCCGCCGTGCGTTCGGCGGCGCCCGCCGGGTCGGCCGCGACGTCGTCCACCTCGCGTCCCGACGCCTTCGCCAGCTCGCGGAAGTGCGGTGTCAGCACGACGGGCCCGGTCGCGTGCTCGCGCAGCGACAGCGCCCCGGCGTCGAGGACGAGCGGCACCCCCGAGGAGGCGGCGGTCGCGAACCCGTCGCGCGTCTCGTCGTCGAGGTGGTCCGGGTCGACCCCCGAGCCGAGCAACCACGCCTGCACGCGACCCGGGCTCGTGACGGCCTCGGGTCGACGGTGCAGCACGAAGTCGGACGCGCGGGCGGGGCCGAGGTAACGCAGCATGCCGACCCCGGTGTGCAGCGCGGCCTCGACCCCGAGCACGGCGGCGCCTGGGTACGAGCTCGAGCCGGTCACGACGCCGAGCACGCCGCGGCTGTACTTGTCGTCGTCGACCGCGGGGACGGCAATCTGGTCGGCGGCGTCGGAAGAGGTCCAGTCGGTGAAGCGGGTGTCGGAGGTCACGCCCCGACGGTAGTCGGCCCCGACCGACCCGTGCCCGCCGATACGGTGGGCCGATGAGCATCTCACTCCCCGGCCGCACCGTCGTCTTCGACTACGGCGAGGTGATCGCGCGGTTCCCCGACGACGCGTCGCGCCGCCGCATCGAAGACCTCGCGGGCGTCGACCCGGACGTGCTCTGGCCCAGCTACGGTCGCCACCGCCATGCCCTGGACCGCGGCACGCTCAGCGCCGGAGCGTACTGGCGGGCGATCGAGGCCGACACCGGCGCCGCCTGGACCCGCACCCGCGTGCACGAGCTCTGGGCGGCCGACTTCCCGTCGTGGTTCGTCCCCGAGCCCGGCACACTCGACGTCATCGCCGACCTGGCCGACGGCGGCACGCGCCTGGCGATCCTCTCGAACGCCGGTCTCGACTTCGCGTCGCCGTTCCGGCACTCGCCCCTCGGCGAGCTGTTCGAGCACGTCTTCGTCAGCGCCGAACTCGACGACCTCAAGCCGTCGGCCACCATCTTCGAGCACGTCCTGGCCGAACTCGGAACAACGGCCGCCGCCACGGTGTTCATCGACAACAGGTCCGACAACGTCGAGGCCGCCCAGGCGCTCGGCATCACCGGGCACCTCTACACCGGGCCCGAGCCGCTCCGACGCTTCGTCGACGAGCTCGCGGCCCTCCCCACCGAAAGGCGATGACCCCCCTCGTGACCCAGACGGACGCAGTCCCCACGACCACCCCCGACGCCACCGCGGCGCCCACCGGCGCGAGCGTCGGCCTCTTCGACCCGATCACCCTGCGCGGCCAGGCCTTCCGCAACCGCCTCTGGGTCGCCCCCATGTGCCAGTACTCGGCAGAGCTCGAGGACGGCGTCCCCACCGACTGGCACCTCGTGCACCTGGGCTCGCTCGCCCGAGGAGGCGCGGGTGCGGTCATCGCCGAGGCCACGTCCGTCACGCCCGAGGGCCGCATCTCGCCGCAAGACCTCGGGCTCTGGAACGACGCGCAGGTCGAGGCGTTCCGCCCGATCACGGCGTTCATCCGCTCGCAGGGCTCCGTGCCCGGCGTGCAGCTCGCCCACGCGGGCCGCAAGGCCTCGACCTTCCGCCCGTGGAGCGAGACGCAGGGCACCGTCCCCGCCGAACAGGGCGGCTGGACCACCGTCGCCCCCTCCGCCGTCGCCTTCGAGGGCTACGACGAGCCCGTCGCGCTGACCACCGAGGCGGTGGGCGACCTCGTCGAGGCGTTCCGCGTCGCCGCGCGCCGCTCGGTCGACGCCGGCTTCGAGCTGATCGAGCTGCACGCCGCCCACGGCTACCTGCTGCACCAGTTCCTCTCGCCGCTGAGCAACGAGCGCGACGACCGGTACGGCGGCTCGCTCGAGAACCGTGCGCGGTTCCTGCTCGAGGTCGTCGCGGCCGTCCGAGCCGAGGTCGGCGACGAGTACCCGCTGCTCGTCCGCTTCTCGGCGACCGACTGGGCCGACGGCGGCTGGAACGAGGACGACACCGCCACCGTCGCCGCCTGGGCGCACGACGCCGGCGCCGACCTCTTCGACATCTCGACCGGCGGCCTCGTCGCCGGCGTGAGCATCCCGGTCGGCCTCGGCTACCAGGTGCGCTTCGCCGAGCACGTCCGCACCCAGGGCCGCGTCGAGACCGGCGCCGTCGGGCTCATCGTCGGCGCCGAGCAGGCGAACGAGGTCGTGGCCAGCGGTCGCGCCGACGTCGTGCTCATGGCTCGCGAGTTCCTGCGCGACCCGCACTTCCCGCTGCGCGCCGCGGCGGAACTCGGGGTCGAGCTCGACTACGTGCCGTCGCAGTACGAGCGAGCCCCGTTCCGCGTGCGCTGAGCCGCCCGGGGCCGCGACGGCCCCGCACGACGCGACCCGCGCCTCCTCACCCTCTCGGGTCAGGAGGCGCGGGTCGCGTCGTCTGCGGAGGCTCGCTCAGCGACGCCGGGTCGCGTCCTGCACCTCGCCGATGAGCTCTTCGAGGATGTCTTCCAGGAAGAGCACGCCGCGCGTGGCGCCGGTCTCGTCGAAGGACCGCGCGACGTGGACGCCGCTGCGGCGCATGGTCGCCAGGGCGTCCTCGAGCTCGGTGCCCTGGAAGATCGAGATCAGCTGCCGGATGCGCTTCGGCGGCACCGGGTCGGCGAACTCGTCCTCGTCGAGGTCGATGACGTCCTTGAGGTGCAGGTACCCCGTGGGGTCACCGCCGTCGTCGACCAGCACGTACCGCGAGAAGCCGCGCTGGGCGACGGCGCGCTCGACGTCGTGCGGCGTCGCGTCCTCGGGCAGGGTCACGAGTTCGTCCATCGGGACGGCCGTCTGCGCGACGGTCTTCTCGGTGAACTCGAACGCCGCACGCACGGTGCCGGTGGCGTCGGTGATCATGCCCTCGCGCTGCGACTGGGCCACGATCGTCGCGACCTCGTCGACCGTGTAGGCGCTCGTCGCCTCGTCCTTCGGCTCGACCTTGAAGGCCCGCAGCACGGCGTTCGCCGAGTGGTTGAGGGCCAGCACGACCACGTGCAGCACGCGGGCGATGGCGACGAGCGGCGGGGCCAGCAGCAGCGCGGCACGGTCCGGCAGCGAGAACGAGATGTTCTTCGGCACCATCTCGCCGAACACGACGTGCAGGAACGACACGAGCACCAGCGTGATGACGAAACCGACGACGCTGACCAGCTCGGGGCTGAGCCCGGTCCAGCCGAGCGGCCCCTCGAGCAGGTGGTGGATCGACGGCTCGGACACGTTGAGGATCAGCAGCGAGCAGATCGTGATGCCGAGCTGCGTCGTCGCGAGCATCATCGTCGCGTGCTCCATGGCCCAGAGCGTGGTCTTGGCGGCCCGGCTGCCGGCCTCGGCCTTGGGCTCGATCTGCGACCGGCGGGCCGAGATCACGGCGAACTCGGCCGCCACGAAGAACGCGTTGCCGGCCAGCAGCACCACGAGCCAGACGATGCCCCACCAGTCGCTGCTCATCGGGTCACCTCTTTCGTGCGGACCGCGCGGCGGTCGTCCTCGACGCCAGTGCGCACCTTCTCGGGCCGCGCCTCCTCGGGCGGTGCCTTCGGGTCACGGCGACCGGACCGGTCGCGGTCGTCCCGCCCGCGGCCGTCGCGTCGGCCCGGCTCGGTCGTCGTGACCTCGGGCACGTCGTCGGGCGTGGGCGTGAAGCGGATGCGGTCGATGCGTCGGCCGTCGAGCCGTTCGACCCGGAACGCGCCGTCGTCGGTCTCGACGACGTCGCCGACCTTGGGCAGGCGGCCGAGCTCGCTCATCAGCCAGCCGCCGACGGTCTCGTAGGGGCCGTCCTCCGGCACCTTGACCGAGGCGCGCTCGAGCAGTTCGTCGGGCCGCAGCAGGCCGGGGAAGGTCAGCCAGTTGCGCGAGCGGACGACGTCGACCCGGCTGCGGTCGTGCTCGTCGCTGACCTCGCCGACCAGCTCTTCGATCAGGTCTTCGAGGGTGACGACACCGGCGGTCCCGCCGTACTCGTCGACGACGACGGCCATCTGGTAGCCGCGACCGCGCACCTCGCCCAGCAGGTTGTCGAGGGTCATCGTCTCGGGCACGCGGACGGCGTCGGTCAGCAGCGCGGAGACGGGCACGTCGGCACGCTTCTCGCGCGGCACCGAGACGGCCTGCTTGACGTGGACGAGGCCCACGACGTCGTCGATGCCGTCGTCCGTCACCGGGAATCGCGAGTAGCCGGTGCGTCGAGCCAACTCGAGGACGGTCTCGGCCGAGTCGCCGCGCGCGACGGTCGACAGGCGGGGCCGCGGGGTCATGACGTCGGAGGCGGTGTGGTCGCTGAACACGAGCGTGCGGGCGAGCAGGGTCGCCGTGTCGCGGTCGAGGCTGCCCTCGGTCGCCGAGCGGCGCACGAGCGACGACAGCTCTTCGGCCGTCCGGGCACCCGACAGCTCTTCTTTCGGTTCGATGCCCATGGCCCGCAGCACGGCGTTGGCCGTGTTGTTGAGCAGGGCGACCGCGGGCTTGAACACCGTGGTGAACAGCACCTGGAACGGGATGACCAGCTTCGCCGTCTTGAGCGGGAGGGCCAGGGCGAAGTTCTTGGGCACGAGCTCGCCGATGATCATCGACAGCAGGGTCGCGACGACGATCGAGACGATCGGGGCACCGACCGCGACGACCCCCTCGGGCACGCCGACCGCGGTGAGCGGCGGCGACAGGAGGCGCGAGATCGCGGGCTCCATCGTGTAGCCGGTCAGCAGGGTCGTCAGCGTGATGCCGAGCTGGGCACTCGACAGGTGGGTCGACGTGATGCGCAGCGCCCCGATGGTCGGGGCGAGCCCCTTCTCACCTCGGGACTGACGGGCCTCGAGGTCGGACCGGTCGAGGTTGACCAGCGAGAACTCGCTGGCCACGAAGAGGCCGGTGCCGACGGTGAGCAGCAGGCCGAACGCGAGCAGTATCCACTCGTTCACCGGGCGGAGTCACCCCGCTCGGCGGCCGAAGGGCCCGTGGTCAGGAGGCACGGCGCGAGATGGTGGGAGGGTGCGGTCGTCTGAGACGGAGGGTCATCCATAGACGGGCGATCTTACGGCACCGGGACGGTTCCCGTCGCGCGATCTCGGCCCCGTCTCACCAGCTGACGGGGAGCGCCTTGCCCTCTTCGTACCCGGCCGCCGACTGGACGCCGACGAGCGCACGCTCGGCGAACTCGGGGACCGACGTCGCCCCGGCGTAGGTGAACGAGCTGCGGACGCCCGACGTGATCATGTCGAGGAGGTCCTCGACGCCGGGACGCAGCGGGTCGAGGTAGATCTTCGACGACGAGATGCCCTCGGCGAAGAGCGTCTTGCGGGCCAGCTCGTACGGGTCGAGGCGCTCGAAGCGACCGCGCACGGCCTTGGTCGACGCCATGCCCCAGCTCTCTTTGTAGAGGCCTCGCTCGTCGCTCGCGAGCTCGCCCGGAGCCTCGATGGTGCCGGCGAACCACGAGCCGATCATCACCGATGACGCGCCCGCCGCGAGGGCGAGCGCCACGTCGCGCGGGTAGCGCACGCCGCCGTCGGCCCAGACGTGCGCCCCGAGGGCACGGGCGGTCGCCGCCGTCTCGAGCACGGCCGAGAACTGGGGACGACCGACGGCGGTCATCATGCGCGTGGTGCACATGGCACCCGGCCCGACGCCCACCTTGACGATGGACGCGCCCGCGGCGACGAGGTGCCTCACGGCCTCTTCGGTGACGACGTTGCCCGCGACGATCGGCAGGCCCAGGTCGAGGGCGGACACCGCCTGGACGGCCCGGATCATGCCGTCCTGGTCGCCGTGCGCCGTGTCGATCACGAGGACGTCGACGCCTGCCGCGGCGAGGGCCTTCGCCTTGCCCGCGACGTCGCCGTTGATGCCGACCGCCGCGGCGACGCGGAGCCGGCCGTCGGCGTCGACGGCGGGCTGGTAGATCGTCGACCGCAGCGCGCTCTTGCGGCTCACCGTGCCGACGACCCGACCGTGCCGCAGCACGGGGGCGAAGTGGATGTCGGCCGCCACCATGCGGTCGAACGCGTCGCGCGGGCTGTCGACGTCGTCCGCGTCGAGGGAGGTCAGGGCGCCGTGCAGCAGGTCGCCGAGCACCGCGTCCCGCGGGGCCGTGGCCAGACGGGAGGTGGCGATGCAGCCGAGGTAGGCCCCCGTGCCGTCGTGCAGGACGATGCCGTGGCCCTCGACGGCCGGGACGACCGACAGCGCCTGCTCGACGGTCTGCCCCGCGTCGAGCGAGTAGGGCGTGTCGTAGTCGACGGGCTGGGCCTTGACCCAGCGGATGGCGGCGTCGAGGTCTTGCAGGTGCATGTCCTGCGGCAGCACGCCGAGCCCGCCGCGACGGGCCAGGGTCGCCGCCAGGCGAGGGCCCGTGACCGAGTTCATGTTGGCCGACACGATCGGGATCGTGGCCCCCGTGCCGTCGCCCGGGGCGAGGGACACGTCGAGCCTGCTGGTGATCGACGACCGGCTCGGGACGAGGAACACGTCGGAGTAGGTCAGATCGTGCGTGGGGGTCGTCTCGTAGAACCGCATGGGTCCACGGTAATCCCTGTGAGTCGTCCCGCCGAGGACCGGCCGTTTGCGCTTAAGCTGGCAGAGGTGGGCGTCGCAGCCCACGCACTGATCAACAATCAACGGAGAGTGGGCGATCGGCTGTGTCAAGCCACGTGACCGGTACAACTGACGACGGCGCTGCAGCCGAGTTCGGGGCCAACGAGTGGCTCGTCGACGAGCTCTACGAGCAGTGGGTGGTCGACAAGAACTCGGTCGACGAGTCGTGGTGGCCGATCCTCGAGGCCTACACGCCGCCCGAGAGCGGGTCCGCGCCCACGTCGCCCGCCGCACCGTCCGTCGAGACCGCGCCCGCGCCTCCTGCGTCCTCCGGTGCCGCTCCGGCGGCCGGGGCCCCGGCACCCGCCGCTGCTGCCGCCGCCGGTCAGAAGGCCGCCGCGCGCACCACCTCGGTCGAGCCGGCGGCGAAGCCGATCCCGGCCCAGGTGCCCGACAAGGCCAAGGCGAAGCCCACGACCCCCGGCGAGCAGCCCACGCCCGAGGCCGAGAACGTCGTCTCGCCCCTGCGCGGCATGGCCAAGTCGCTCGCCACGAACATGGACGCCAGCCTCACCGTGCCCACCGCGACGAGCGTCCGCACGATCCCGGCGAAGCTGATGATCGACAACCGCATCGTCATCAACAACCACCTCAAGCGTGCCCGCGGCGGCAAGGTGTCGTTCACCCACCTCATCGGTTGGGCCCTGGTGCAGGCCCTGAAAGAGTTCCCCAGCCAGAACGTCTACTACGACGAGGTCGACGGCAAGCCGTCGGTCGTCACGCCGGCGCACGTCAACCTCGGCCTCGCGATCGACATCCCGAAGCCCGACGGTACCCGTGCCCTGCTCGTGCCCGGCATCAAGAAGGCCGAAGAGATGCACTTCGGCGAGTTCCTGACCGCCTACGAGGACATCGTCAAGCGGGCCCGCGACAACAAACTCGCGGCCGCCGACTTCCAGGGCAACACGATCTCGCTGACCAACCCCGGTGGCATCGGCACCGTGCACAGCGTGCCCCGTCTGATGAAGGGCGCGGGGGCCATCATCGGCGCCGGTGCGCTCGACTACCCGGCCGAGTTCCAGGGCTCGGCCTCGAAGACCCTGGTCGAGTTGGGCATCGGCAAGACCATCACGCTGACCAGCACCTACGACCACCGGGTCATCCAGGGGGCGGGCTCGGGAGAGTTCCTCAAGAAGGTGCACGAGCTGCTGATCGGGCAGCGCGGCTTCTACGAGGACATCTTCGCGGCGCTGCGCATCCCGTACGAGCCGATCCACTGGAACGCCGACATCAACGTCAACCTGGCCGAGCGCGTCAGCAAGACGGCCCGCGTGCAAGAGCTGATCAACAGCTACCGCGTGCGCGGCCACCTGATGGCCGACATCGACCCGCTCGAGTACCGCCAGCGGACGCACCCCGACCTCGCGATCGAGAGCCACGGGCTCACCTTCTGGGACCTCGACCGCGAATTCGTCACCGGCGGCCTGGGCGGCCGCACCCATGCCCTGCTGCGCGACATCCTCGGCATCCTGCGCGACTCGTACTGCCGCACCATCGGCGTCGAGTACATGCACATCCAGGACCCGGCACAGCGCAAGTGGATCCAGGACCACCTCGAGGTGCCCTACACGAAGCCCTCGCACGACGAGCAGATGCGCATCCTCGCGAAGCTCAACGAGGCCGAGGCCTTCGAGACCTTCCTGCAGACGAAGTACGTCGGCCAGAAGCGCTTCAGCCTCGAGGGCGGCGAGTCCACGATCTCGCTGCTCGACACGGTCATGCAGCACGCCGCCCGCGAAGGCCTCGACGAGGTCGCGATCGGCATGGCCCACCGCGGGCGCCTGAACGTGCTGACGAACATCGCCGGCAAGACCTACGGTCAGATCTTCCGCGAGTTCGAGGGCACGCAAGACCCCAAGACGGTCCAGGGCTCGGGCGACGTCAAGTACCACCTCGGCACCGAGGGCGAGTTCACGAGCGCCGTCGGCGAGACCATCCCGGTGTACCTGGCCGCGAACCCGTCGCACCTCGAGGCCGGTGACGGCGTGCTCGAGGGCATCGTGCGCGCCAAGCAAGACCGCGGGACGACCGGCGCCTTCAGCACGCTGCCCATCCTGATCCACGGCGACGCGGCCATGGCCGGTCAGGGCGTCGTGGTCGAGACGCTGCAGATGTCGCAGCTGCGCGGTTACCGCGTCGGCGGCACCATCCACATCGTCATCAACAACCAGGTGGGCTTCACGACGCCGCCGTCCGAGTCGCGCACCTCGGTGTACTCCACCGACGTCGCCAAGACGATCCAGGCGCCGATCTTCCACGTGAACGGCGACGACCCCGAGGCCGTGGCCCGCGTCGCCGAGCTCGCGTTCTCGTACCGTCAGCAGTTCAAGCGCGACATCGTCATCGACCTCGTCTGCTACCGCCGACGCGGCCACAACGAGGGCGACGACCCCTCGATGACCCAGCCGCTGATGTACAACCTCATCGAGCAGAAGCGCTCGGTGCGCACCCTCTACACCGAGGCCCTCGTCGGTCGAGGCGACATCACGCAAGACGAGTACGACGGCGCCCACCGCGACTTCCAGGAGCGCCTCGAGCGCGCCTTCGCCGAGACGCACGCCGCCCAGACCGGGTCGATCCCGGTCGTCACGAGCGACGACGGCGACGTCGCCGACCTGGAGCGTCCCGTCGCCCAGCAGGACGACGCCCGGGGCGAGCCCGAGACCACGGGGGTCTCGCTCGAGCTCGTGCACGACATCGGGGACGCGCACGACAACCCGCCGGCCGGGTTCTCGGTGCACCCGAAGCTGCAGCAACTGCTGAAGAAGCGCGTCGACATGAGCCGCAACGGCGGCATCGACTGGGCCTTCGCCGAGTTGCTCGCCTTCGGCTCGTTGCTGACCGAGGGCACGCCCGTGCGCCTCGCCGGTCAGGACAGCCGTCGCGGCACCTTCGTGCAACGGCACTCGGTGCTGCACGACCGTGAGAACGGCCAGGAGTGGCTGCCGCTGCAGAACATCGCCGACAACCAGGCGAAGCTCTGGATCTACGACTCGCTGCTCAGCGAGTACGCGGCCATGGCCTTCGAGTACGGCTACTCGGTCGAACGGGCCGACGCACTCGTGTTGTGGGAAGCCCAGTTCGGCGACTTCAGCAACGGCGCCCAGACCGTCATCGACGAGTTCATCTCGTCGGCCGAGCAGAAATGGGGACAACGTTCGAGCGTCGTGCTCCTGTTGCCGCACGGCTACGAGGGTCAGGGCCCCGACCACTCGTCCGCCCGCATCGAACGCTTCCTGCAGCTCTGTGCCGAGGACAACATGACGATCGCCCGGCCGTCGACGCCCGCGTCGTACTTCCACCTGCTGCGCCGTCAGGCCTACGCCCGCCCGCGTCGTCCGCTCGTGGTCTTCACGCCGAAGGCCATGCTGCGGCTGCGCGGGGCGACCAGCGGGGTCGACGCCTTCACCTCGGGTCGCTTCGAGCCGGTGCTCGACTGCACGCGGGTGTCCGAACCCGAGTCGACGAAGCGCGTCGTCCTGCACAGCGGCAAGATCCACTACGACCTCTCGTCCGAGCTCGACAAGCGGGGCGTCCAGAACGACGTCGCGCTGGTCCGCCTCGAGCAGCTCTACCCGCTGCCGCTCGACGAGATCCGCCGCGTGCTCGACCGCTACCCATCCGCCGAGCTGGTCTGGGCGCAAGAAGAGCCCGAGAACCAGGGCGCGTGGCCGTTCGTCGTGCTCGAGCTGCAGAAGCACCTCGACCGACAGATCCGCGTCGCGTCGCGTCCCGCGTCGGCTTCGCCGGCCGCCGGGTCGAACAAGGCGAGCGCCGCGCAGCAGGCGACCCTGATCGCCGAGGCGCTCGACCTCTAGACGGTCGCCTGCCCGCTCGACCGTGGCCGTGCCTCCTGCCGGGGGCGCGGCCACGGTCGTCTCGCGTGTCCGATCGTTCCGCCTCGTCCCTCGTCCCTCGTCTCCGTCGCCGACGTCACACGTCGCACGTCGCACGTCGCCGACGTCGCACGTCGCCCGTCGCACGTCGGCAACTCAGGACTCCTGTCGCCTCGCCGCGCGCCAGCCGCCTGATTCGCGACCGTTCTCCTGAGTTGCCGACACCGGCCCGCCCACACCTCACGCTGTCGGCTCCCACGCCCGTGGTCGAGCAGAACCCGGACCCCGCCGCTCCGGCCCCGGCCCGCCGTCGGCAACTCAGGACTCCTGTGCGCTCAACACCGCTCAGACCGCTCAGACCGCTGCGCGACACCGGCCAGGAATTGCCGACCGCGACACCCGACACACCATCCAGAACGCGCGACAGGCGACAGGCGACGCGCGACCTGCGACATCAGCGGCCACGGGGGTCCGTCCTCGGCGACTGAGGAGTACGTGCCCCTCTTGGCGTCTTCGCGGGTTCAGCGCACCGTGAGTCCTGAGTTGCCGACCGCCGGCGGCAGGTTCAGCCGACGATGACGCCGCCGTCTCGGCGGCGGGAAGCCGCGGCGGTCAGACGAGCTTCGAGTAGCGGACGCCGGCCTCGTGGTAACCACGCTTGCGGTAGAAGCGGTTGGCCGAGTCGGTCGCGGCAGCCGAGACCGCGTTCAGCACGCGCGCCTGGTGCCCCCGGGCCCACGACTCGAAGTGGCCGAGCAGGTACGACCCCACGCCGTCGCGGCGCGCCTCGGCCGACACCACGAGCAGCAGCAGCTCAGCCGTCGGCGCATCGTCGTTGTAGGCCCACACGACGTGACCGCCTGCCACGGCCGTGATGCGCCCGTCGTCGCCCCGCACGACCCAGGTCTCGTGCCCCGCGTCGGCAGTCAGCCGTGCCAGCCGCCGCGAGAGGACGTCCGCGTCGAGCGCGTAGCCGAGCAGGCCGATCAACGACACGAGGTCGTCGAGGTCGCTGGTGGTCGGGATGCCGAGGGGCTGCACCGTTGCGGTCATGCCTCGACGCTAGCGCAGCCGTTCGTCATGTGACGACCGGCTCGGCACGGAGCGCGACGACTAGCGGTGCGCCGACTGCAGCTCGCGCAACCGTGCCAGGACGGTCGCCCGCAGGTCTTCGGGTGCCGTCTCGCGGCAGGCGCGCTGGACGGCCTCGGTCAGCACGACGCCGACCTTGTGCTCGCCCGAGCAGTCGCCGCAGTTCGCCATGTGCTCGCGGATGTCGGCCGCGTCCTCGCGGCACAACTCGTTGTGCAGGTAGTCCTCGAGTTCGGCCTTGGCCTTGGTGCAACCGCAATCGGTCATTTCTTTGCGCCCTTCGACGGGCCGACGGGGACGGCGATGCCACGATCGCGCGCGTAGTCGGCGAGGAGTTCACGGAGCAGGCGACGGCCGCGGTGCAGGCGGCTCATCACGGTGCCCACGGGGGTCTTCATGATGTCGGCGATCTCTTGGTACGAGAAGCCTTCGACGTCCGCGAAGTACACGGCCATGCGGAAGTCTTCGGGGACCTTCTGCAGGGCGTCCTTCACGGCGCTGTCGGGGAGGTGGTCGATCGCCTCGGCCTCGGCCGAGCGGGTCGAGCCGGAGGCGCGGGTCGCCGACTCGGCGCCGCCCATCTGCCAGTCTTCCAACTCGTCGATCGTGCCCTGGTACGGGTCGCGCTGCTTCTTGCGATACGTGTTGATGAACGTGTTGGTCTGGATGCGGTAGAGCCAGGCCTTCAGGTTGGTGCCCTGCTGGAACTGCGCGAACGCCGCGTACGCCTTGACGAAGGTCTCTTGGACGAGGTCGCTGGCGTCGGCGGGGTTGCGCGTCATGCGCATGCCCGCGGCGTAGAGCTGGTCCATGAACGGAAGCGCCTGCTCTTCGAACAGGGCGCGCTTCACGGCGTCGGCGTCGACGGCCTCGAGGGCGGCGTCGACGTCGGCCTCGGTCGGTTCGACGGCGGCATCGGTCGGTGTGGGCTCGTGGCCCTCGGGGGTGCTCATCAGGGCCGATTCTAGTTCGGCGACGGTGATTTCCCTCGGTGCGAGTGCGACAGGCACAGGTCCTCCAGGTTCTTGCTGCATTACTGTGGTGAACCGATGCAGGTGTACAGGTATTCCGGGCCCGAGTTCTCTCCCTACGGCGACGGAAAGGTTCCCGAGGTCGACGAGGGGCGCTGGGTGGCGCCCACCGCCTCCGGGCCGTTGCGCGCCTCCTCGTCCCTGCCCGGGTCGAAGTCGCTGACGAACCGCGAACTGGTGCTCTCGGCGCTGGCGTCGTCGCCCTCGACGCTGCGCCTGCCGCTGCACTCGCGCGACACGGCGCTGATGATCGAGGCGCTGAAGGCGCTGGGCACGACGGTCACCGAGTTACCCAACGACTCCCCCTTCGGGCCCGACCTGGTCGTCACGCCGGGCGACCTGCAGGGCGGGGCGACGATCGACTGCGGCCTGGCCGGCACGGTCATGAGGTTCCTGCCCCCGGTCGCGGCGCTCGCCCTCGGCCCGGTGACGTTCGACGGCGACGCCAGCGCCCGCAAGCGACCCATGCGCACGACGATCGAGGCGCTCCGTGCCCTCGGCGTCGAGGTGAACGACGACGGCCGCGGCGCCCTGCCGTTCAGCCTCTACGGCACCGGCGAGGTCGAGGGCGGCGACGTCGAGATCGACGCGTCGGCCTCGAGCCAGTTCGTCTCGGGCCTGCTGCTCTCGGCCGCCCGCTTCGAGCGCGGCCTCACCCTGACCCACACCGGCGAACGCCTGCCGAGCCTGCCGCACATCGAGATGACCG
This sequence comes from Frigoribacterium sp. MEB024, assembly GCF_000878135.1. Taxonomy (GTDB): domain Bacteria; phylum Actinomycetota; class Actinomycetes; order Actinomycetales; family Microbacteriaceae; genus Frigoribacterium. The sequence goes on along the minus strand of NZ_JXQZ01000014.1, from coordinate 55,025 downwards.
TCGACGCCCTCGCTCAGCGCGGGGTCGAGGTCGCCTCGCCCGCCGTCGGCACCTGGATCGTGCCGCCGACTCCGATCGAGGGACGCGAGGTCGTCATCGAACCCGACCTGTCGAACGCGGCACCGTTCCTCGTGGCCGCCCTGGTCGCGGGCGGCACCGTCTCCATCGCGCACTGGCCCGCCGACACGACCCAGGTCGGGGCCGACCTGATCGACCTGCTGCCGCTCTGGGGCGCGACCGTCACGCTCGACGGCGACACCCTGACCGTCGATGGCGGCGTGGGCCTCGTCGGCGGCGGCTCGTTGCCCGGAGTCGACGTCGACCTGTCCCGCGGCGGCGAGCTCGCCCCCGCACTCGTCGCCCTCGCCGCCCTGGCGTCGGGCCCCAGCACGATCACCGGCATCGGCCACCTGCGCGGTCACGAGACCGATCGCCTCGCGGCCCTGGCGGCCGAGATCAACGCCCTCGGAGGCGCGGTGACCGAACTCGAGGACGGCCTGCGCATCGAGCCGTCCCCGCTGCACGCGGGCCAGTGGCGCACCTACGAGGACCACCGCATGGCGACCGCCGCGGCGATCATCGGCCTGGCGGTCGAGGGCGTCGAGCTCGACGACGTCCGCGTCGTCGCCAAGACGCTGCCGCAGTTCGTCGAGCTGTGGGACGACATGCTCGGCCGCACCGTCCGACAGAGCCCCGCCGACATCGACCTGCTCGGGTTCCTCTAGGCGCCGGGCCGACGACGATGAGCGGGGCACGGCACGGAACGAGCGAGGCACGGTCGACGATGAGCGAGGCACGATGAGCTGGTGGAACGACGGCGACGACGCCGACGACGAGCGCGACTACGGCGAGTACGACGAGAGCTCGGTGCGGGTGCGCCCGAACCCCAAGGGCAACAAGCCCCGCACCAAGCAGCGACCGGCCTACGCCAACGCCGAAGAGGGGGTCGTCTGGACCGTCGACCGTGGCCGCTACGGCGTGCTGATGGACGCCGGCACGCCCGACGAACGCGAGATCACGACGGCCCGGGCCCGCGAACTCGGCAAGAAGAGCGTCGTGACCGGCGACCGCGTCGGCGTCGTCGGCGACACGAGCGGCTCCGAGGGGTCGCTCGCGCGGATCGTCAAGGTGCAGGAGCGCACGACCCTGCTGCGGCGCAGTGCCGACGACAGCGACGCCGTCGAGCGCGTCATCGTCGCCAACGCCGACCAGATGCTCATCGTCGTGGCCGCCGCCGACCCCGAGCCCCGGCCCCGCCTGGTCGACCGCTACATGGTGGCGGCGTTCGACGCCGGGGTCGAGCCGATCCTCTGCATCACCAAGACCGACCTCGCCGACCCGGCGCCGTTCGCGGCGCACTTCTCGTGCTTCGACCTGCGCATCGTGACGACGACGTCGACCTCGTTCGATGAGGTCGCTCCGGGCGGGCAGGTCTCCCCCGCGCTCGACGAGCTGCGCGGCATCCTCGACGGGCACGTGACGGTCACGGTCGGCCACTCGGGCGTCGGCAAGTCCACCCTCGTCAACGCCCTGACCGGGTCGCGGCGCGAGGTCGGCGTGGTCAACGCCGTCACCGGACGAGGGCGGCACACGTCGTCGTCGACGGTGTCGTTCAAGGTGCCGACCGGCGGTTGGATCGTCGACACCCCGGGCGTCCGCTCGTTCGGGCTCGGGCACGTCGACCCCGAGAACATCCTCAAGTCGTTCGCGGCGCACGCGATCCCGGCCGAGGGCGAGCCGGTCGACGGCATCCCGCTGGCCGAGGCCCACGACTGGGAGATCGTCGACCGCATCGAGGCCGGCGAGCTCGGCGACGTCGGTCGCGAACGGCTCGAGTCGCTGCAGTCGCTGCTCGCGTCCAAGGGCGGCGTGAGCGCGCGTGACCTCGCGGCAGCCGCCGACGACGCGCGCAGCGACGAGCTCGGCTAGCGCACCGCCGCGACCTGTGAAGCGGGCGAGTCCGTGCTCGACGGGCGGCCGCGCAGGCCCGCCGTCGACGAACACGCCCGCTTCGGCGACGCCAGCCCAGGAGGCGCGGGTCGGTCAGGCGGGCAGCGCGCGGACGAGCAGGGCGGGCTGGGTACGCTGACGAGGTGACCGATGCTGCCGAGCCGACCCGCGCCTCCTCGTCCGACCGATCGACCGGGACGCCGTGGGCGGACGACCTGGCGCTCGCGCTCGAGCTGGCCGACCTGGCCGACGCGATCAGCACTGAGCGGTACCGGTCGGCCGACCTGCACGTGTCGCTCAAGCCCGACCGGTCGCACGTGACCGACGCCGACCAGGCCGTCGAGCGGGCGATCCGCGAGCGGGTCGCCGCCGCCCGCCCCGACGACACCTTCTACGGCGAGGAGTACGGCCACGACGCTCCCTCGCACCGCCAGTGGGTGGTCGACCCGATCGACGGCACGGCGAACTTCCTGCGCGGGGTGCCGGTCTGGGCGGCGTTGATCTCGCTCGTCGTCGACGGGGTGCCCGTGGTGGGCGTGGTCAGCGCTCCGGCGCTCGACCGGCGCTGGTGGGCGACGCAAGGTGGTGGCGCCTTCTCGACCGAGCACGATGGGCCGCTGCGGGTGTCGGGCGTGCGCGACCTGGCCGACGCGTCGCTGAGCTTCAACGGGCTCGAGTACTGGATCGACGCCGGGCGCCTGCCGCAGCTGCTCGAGCTGACGGGCCGGGTCTGGCGGACGCGCGCGTACGGCGACTTCTGGTCGTACATGCTCGTCGCCGAGGGCGCGCTCGACATCGCGGGCGAGTTCGACCTGCAGCCCTACGACATGGCCGCCGTGGCCGTCGTCGTCGAGGAGGCCGGCGGTCGCTTCACGAGCGCCGACGGCCAGCCGGGCCCCTGGCACGGCACCGCGATCGCGACGAACGGACTGCTGCACGAGAGCGTCCTCGAGGTCGTGGCCGCGCCTCCTGCTTGACCGCTGTGGGGCCCACGCCACCACGAAGTACACGAGCCGCCACGTTTTTACGTGGCGGCTCGTTTTTCGTGGCGGGATGACGGCGGTCGAGGTTCATCCCTGCGACGGAGGGCGACTCAGCCCTGCGCTCATGTTCACGCAACGTCCGGACGGCTTGACTGGTCGCACGACGTCGCCGGCTCCAGCAGGAGCACCGAGCATCTCGGGCAGGGACGTCAGGGGCTCCGCCGCCCGTCTCCCTGTGACGGGCGGCCGGGCCCCGTCAACCGCCTCATCAGCCGACCGAAAGGCCCACCATGTTCGTCACGCCCGCCGTCTCCGTCTCCGCCACCACCAGCACCGCCGCCGGTTCGGTCGACCCCGCGTCGATCGCCCTGCCGGGCACGCGCCAGGTCGACGTCACGAGCTACGTCGTCGAGGCCTTCGCCCGCCTCTGACCTGCGGGGCGCGCCACCCGGCGCGTCTCGCTGAGGAGGCGCGTCTCAGCGAGGAGGCGCGCCTCGCCGAGGAGGCGCGTCTCAGCGAGGAGGCGCGGGTCACCCCGACGACGCGGGTCACCGACTACGCAGCAGCAGCCTCAGCCCCGTCGCCCACGCGCCCCTTCTTGCGGGCACGGAGGTCCATCAGCCCGAGCACGAGCGCCACGGACACCAGGGCGATCGTGACGAAGAAGCCGTTGCGGTAGGCCTCGTGGTAGATGTCGAGGTCGGCGCCCTCGGCTCCCCCGGCCCCGGCGATGACCGAGTAGAACGTCGAGACTGCGGCCGCCGTGCCGATGGCCGTGCCGGCGCGCTGGCCGACCTGCCCCATCGAGCCGGCGACGCCGCCCATCTCGACGGGCACCTCGGCCAGCGTCAGCGTCTGGTTCGGCGAGATGACGAAGCCACCACCCGTGCCGGCGATGAGCATGCCGATGCCCATGGCGTAGGGCGTGATGTCGCGCGGGGTGAGCACGGCAGCGAGCAGCAGGGCGACGAAGCCCACCGCGACGAGGATGAGCCCGAGCACGACCAGGCTGCGACCGAAGCGGTCGACGAGGCGTCCGCCGTAGAACGCGGCGACGGCGCTGGTCAGGGCGAACGGGATGGTGACCATGCCGGCGTAGACGGGTTCGAGGCCGAGCCCCTGCTGCAGGTACAGCGTCGTCAGCAGGAAGGTCGCGGGCAGCGCGCAGAAGTAGACCGTGGCGATCAGGGTGCCGTTGCGGTACGACGCGAGCGAGAACAGGCTGAAGTGCACGACCGGCGACTTGCCGCGGGCCTTGTAGCGCTGCTCCCACCAGACGAAAGCGGCGCCGAACCCGACGAAGCCGATCAAGAAGAGCCAGCGCAGCGGGTCGTCCCCCTGGCCGGTCGTCAGCACGAACGGCAGCATGAGGGTGAAGATCGTCAGGCCGAGCAGCACGATGCCGAACAGGTCGAGTTCGTTGTGGCCGTTCGAGGCCGTGCGGGTCTTCGGCAGCAGCTTGAGGGCGAAGAAGATGGCGATCAGGCCGAGCGGGATGTTCATCCAGAACAGCAGGCGCCAGCCGTCCTCGGGGCCGCCGATCGCGATGAGCAGGCCGCCGAGGGTCGGGCCGAACGCGGTGCTGACGCCGATGATGGCGCCGAAGAAGCCGAAGGCGCGGCCGCGCTCCTTGCCCTGGAAGAGCTGCTGGATGAGTCCGAGCACCTGCGGCATCTGGATGCCGGCGGCGACGCCCTGCAGGATGCGTGCGGCGACGAGCAACTCGATGGTCGGGGCGAGGGCGCAGAGCAGGCTGGCGACGGTGAACGAGGTCAGGCCGATGACGAACATCATGCGGCGCGATTTGAGGTCGCCGAGGCGGCCGGACGGCACGAGCGACAGACCGAAGGCGAGGGCGTAGCCGGCGACGATCAGCTGCAGGGCGGTGGGCCCGGCGCCGAGCGACGCCTCGATGCTGGGCAGTCCGACGTTGACCTTCGACAGGTCGAGGATCGTCAGGGCGGCGACGCCGACGCACACGGCGAACGCGCGCCATTTCTGGCGTTCCTCGTCGGAGCGGGCGGCGCGGCCGTGGCCGGAGGCGGGGCGGGCGGCGTCGGCGCCTCCCGGGGCAGGGGTGTCGGATGTCTTCGTCATGGGATCGTTCCGTCATACACCGTGCACGGCATGCAACGACGCGAGTGGCTGCGGAACGGGGCGGCCCGGGTGGGCCGACCCGCGCCTCCCGGGCTCTGTCGGTCGTGGGGACCGAGAGCCGAGGAGGCGCGGGGGCGACGGGCGCTAGGCCGCCTTGATCAGGTCGTTCGGGTTGAGGACGTACTTCGTGGCGGCGCCCTTGTCGAACTCGGCGTAGCCGCGCGGGGCGTCCGCGAGGCTGATCGCCTGGGCGTGGACGTTCTTCGCGATGCTCGTGCGGTCGTGGAGGATCGCCATCATCAGCTGTCGGTTGTACTTCATCACCGGGCACTGGCCCGTGGTGAACGACAGCGACTTGGCCCAGCCGGTGCCGAGGCTGAGCGACAGCGAGCCCTTCTGGGCGGCCTCGTCGACTCCGCCCGGGTCGCCGGTGACGTAGAGCCCCGGGATGCCGAGGGCGCCACCCGCCGCGGTGATGTCCATCAGCGAGTTCAGCACCGTGGCGGGCGCCTCGTCACCCGACCCGCCGCCGTGCCCCTTGGCCTCGAAGCCGACCGCGTCGATGCCGCAGTCGACGAGGGGCTCCCCCAGGATCTGGTCGATCTGGTCGGCCGGGTCGCCCTTGGTCAGGTCGACGGTCTCGCAGCCGAAGCTGCGGGCCTGCGCGAGGCGGTCGGCGTTCATGTCGCCGACGATGACGACGCTGGCACCGAGCAGCAGGGCTCCGGTGGCGGCGGCGAGGCCGACGGGGCCGGCTCCGGCGACGTAGACGGTCGAGCCGACCTCGACGCCCGCGGTGACGGCGCCGTGGAAGCCGGTCGGGAAGATGTCGGAGAGCATCGCCAGGTCGAGGATCTTCTCCATGGCCTGGTCGGCGTCGGGGAACTTCAGGAGGTTCCAGTCGGCGTAGGGCACGAGCACGTACTCGGCCTGACCGCCGACCCAGCCGCCCATGTCGACGTAGCCGTAGGCGCTGCCGGGACGGTCGGGGTTGACGTTGAGGCAGATGCCGGTCTTGCGTTCCTTGCAGTTGCGGCAGCGGCCGCAGGCGATGTTGAACGGCACCGAGACGATGTCGCCGACCTTGATGAACTCGACGTCGGGGCCGACCTCGACGACCTCGCCGGTGATCTCGTGGCCGAGGACGAGGTTCGTCGGGGCGGTGGTGCGGCCGCGGACCATGTGCTGGTCGGAACCGCAGATGTTGGTGGCGACCGTGCGCAGGATCGCGCCGTGGTTGACCTTGCGCCCGACGTTGGCCGGGTTGACGCCGGGGCCGTCCTTCAGCTCGAAGGTCGGGTAGTCGACGTCGATGACCTCGACCTGGCCGGGGCCCTTGTAGGCGACCGCGTGATTCGTTGCCATGGTGATCCTCCTTGATCACGTGCGAGCACGGGACGTGCCCGTCGTCGGCAGGCTATTGCGCGGGTCGGGCGGTGCGCCCGAATCACAGCGAGCGTTCAGGCGGACGTTCAGCGACGGGTGTCGCGGTACGGCCCTGTGCACCCCCGTTCGGGGGCCACTTCGCCGGATCGGACAACATATGTACCCCTTCCGGGCGTCCCGTGTGTGAGTATTGGTCACGGCGCAGAGTCGCGGGGAGCCATCAGGGTGCCGGGAGGCATGGTCCGTGCTACGACTGCCGGGGTTCCTGCAACGGTGCCCGAACCCGATCAGGACAGGACCTCAGCCACGTGGAACTCCGTGACTACATCCGCATTCTCCGTAAGGGCTGGATCTTCATCGCCGCTCTGACGCTCGTCGGCCTCGCTGCGGGAGCGCTCAGCTCGATCCTGGCGACGCCGACCTACGTGTCGTCGACCCGGTTGTTCGTCTCGGTCCAGGCGCAGGACTCGTCGACCACGGTCGACGCCGTGCAGGGCAGCAGCGCAGCCCAACAGAAGGTCAGGTCGTACGTCGACGTCGTGACGAGCGACGCGGTGCTCGACCCGGTGATCGACCAGCTCAGCCTGGACACCACGGCGGCCGGCCTCGCCTCGATGATCACTGCCGAATCACCCCTCAACACCGTGCTGATCAACATCACGGTGACCGACACCGACGCCCAACGCGCCGCCGACATCGCCAACGCGGTGGGTACCTCCCTCACCGACGTCGTCGTCAACGAGCTCGAGACGCCGACCGGTGGAGGCGCGAGCCTGGTCAAGATCGCCACGATCGTCCCCGGGTCGGTCGCCTCGACACCCGCGACCCCCCGCACCGCCCTCAACCTCGGTCTGGGCCTCCTGATCGGGTTGGCCCTCGGCGTCGGTGCAGCGGTGCTGCGCAGCACCCTCGACACCCGCATCCACGGCTCGCACGACGTCGAACTCGTGACCGACGCGCCCATCGTCGGCGGCATCAGCTTCGACCCCGGGGCGAAGAAGCACCCGTTGATCGTGCACGTCGATCCGCGCAACCCGCGGTCCGAGTCGTTCCGCACCCTGCGGACCAACCTGCAGTTCGTCAACGTCGAGTCGCAGAGCCGCTGCTTCGTCGTCACCTCGTCGCTGCCCGGTGAGGGCAAGACGACCACGACGGCCAACCTCGCGGTGGCCCTCGCCGAGACCGGGGCCACGGTGGCCGTGGTCGACGGCGACCTGCGGCTGCCCCGCCTGGCCGACACGTTGGGCCTCGAGGGCGTCGTCGGGCTGACCGACGTGTTGATCGGCCGCGCGGACCTGCAGGACGTCCTGCAGCCTTGGGGCCGCGGCACGATGTACGTGCTGCCGGCCGGTCGCGTTCCCCCGAACCCGAGCGAGCTGCTCGGCTCGAAGGCCATGTCGGCGCTCATCGAATCGCTGACGACGTCGTTCGACTACGTGCTCATCGACGCACCTCCCCTGCTGCCGGTGACCGACGCGGCCATCCTCAGCAAGCTGACCGGCGGTGCGATAGTCGTGTCGGCCGCGGGCCGTACGACTCGCAACGAGCTGCAGTCCGCGTTGCGCAACCTCGAGCACATCGGCAGCAAGGTGCACGGCATCGTGCTGACCATGCTGCCCACGAAGGGGCCCGACGCCTACGGTTACGGCAACTACGGGGCGTACTACGGCATGGAGCAGGACACCCCCGAGGCCGGCGTCGGCGACCTGCCGGCCGCTCCGAAGACGAGTTCACGCACGGCGAAGTAGGCGCGAGATGTCGTTCCTGATCCCCCAGCCCACGCCGTCCACCTTCTCGCTGCTCACGGTCTGCACGGGCAACATCTGCCGGTCGCCCTTGGCCGAGCTCTACCTGCGCCGCGGTCTCTCGCCCCTCGACGACGTCGCCGTGTCGAGCGCGGGCACCATGGCCGTCGACGACGACGTGATGCCCGAGCAGGCCAGGGCCCTGGCCCGGTCGTTCGACCTCGAACCCGACGAGCATCGGGCGCGCTTCCTCTTCGAGCGCGACGTCCGCGGCGCCGACCTCGTCATCGCCCTGGCCCGCGAACACCGTCGCGCCGTGGTCTCGATGCACCCCCGGTCCAGCCGGTACACCTTCACGCTTCGCGAGGCCGCCCGCCTCGCTCGCGACGTGACCGATGTGCAGCTCGCCGACGCCCTGCCGGCGGGTGCCTCGACGGTGGCCGACCGGCTGCGGGCCACCGTCGCCCTGCTCGCCTCGCGACGCGGCTCGGTCGAGGCTCCGAACGATCCACTGGACGACGACGTGGTCGACCCGTATCGCCGCTCGGACGAGACGTTCGCCGCGTCGGGTCGCCAACTGGTGCCCGCGGCCGACACGCTCGTCGAGCTGCTGACCCGCGCCGCCGCCCTCGACGGGGGTGACCGCTGATGCCTGACGCTCGTCGCAAGCGGGGCTCGCAAGCCCGGGCCCGCCGCCGACTCGCCCTGATCGGCATCGGCGCCTTCGCCCTCGTCGACCTCGGACTCGTCGCGCTCGCGTTCACCCGCGAACCGTCTGGTCTGGCTGCCGACGCCCAACCCGCCGTCACGCCGACGCCCGTGCCGGTCGAGACCACAGTCGCGCCGGAACCGACCGAGACGCCGACGCCCGTGGCCGAGGCCGTCACCCCGACGCGACTGCTGTCGGCGGTCGATGCCGTCACCGCATGGCGGGCCGAGTCCGGCACGTGCACGCCCGGGAGGGCGGGGCCGTCCCCCACGCTCGAACTGACGACGTCAGCCGGGGCGACCTGGTCGCCGCTGTCGGTGTCCACCAGCGGAGACCCAGCTGCCATCGACCGGGTGCAGGCCATGGACGCGGTATCGGCCTTCGTCGTCGGCCCGGCCGGCACGACCTGCGCCACGGCGTTCTCGCAGACCTTTTCGGGCGGGGCCGAGTTCCGCGACTACCCCGAGCGACTGGCCGCCTCGTGGTTCGTCGCGCGGTCCACCCCGGGCACCGTGCACTCCCCTGCGGGTGACCGTCCAGCTCCGTGCGCGGCGGTCGTCGACCTCGCGGTCATCAGCGACACCGAAGCCGGCGTGCTGTGCAGCGACCGCCGGTTCTTCCGGACGACTGACGGCGCGAGCACCTGGGATTCCGGGACGGCAGTCGAGGGCGCAGTGGCCGTGACCGCGGACGTGGGCACCTACCTCGTCGCCTCGGTCGGCGCTGCCGACTGCGAGGGAACCGCGGTCTCCGTACCCGCGTCCGCACCGGGCGCCGACTCGACACGCGTAGGCTGCGCTCCGGCATCCTCCGCAACCCCGGGTTCTGTCACCCTGTCCGCCGGGACGGACGCCTTGTGGCTGTGGGCCGACGACACCGTGCTGATTTCGACCAACGGTGGGGTGACCTGGTGATCGACCGGTTCATGGCCTCACCGGCCCGGCGCACCGGCCTGCAGGTCGCGCTCGATGCCCTGGTCTGGGTCGTCGCGATCGTCTTCGCCGTGTCGCTGCGCTACGACTTCTCGTACGACGCCGTCACGTGGACCGCGGTCCTCGGCGTCGCCACCGTGACCGTCCTGCTCGGCGCGGCGCTCGGCTATGCGACCGGGCTCTACCGTCGCCGGTTCGTACCGGGCAGCTTCGCCGAGGTGCGCACCATCATGCGGGTCGTGGTCGTGACCGGGATCGCCGTGGGTGTCCCGGTGCTGGTGTTCGGGACGGAGATCATGCTGGCGCGAAGCACGATGTTGATCGCCCTGCCGGTCGCCTTCGTCTTCATGGGGGCGCTGCGCTACGTGGCGCGCCTTTACGTCGACAGTCAGCACCGTCCGGGCGAGGGAGCCCAGCCGACTCTGATCTTCGGCGCGGGTCGTCTGGCGAACCACCTCATCCGCCGCATGCTGACGGACCCCGAATCGCCGTACCTCCCCGTGGGCCTGATCGACGACGACCCTTCTCGGGCGGGGTTGCGCATCGAGGGCGTCCATGTCGTGGGCACGCGTCACGACCTCGTCGCCGCGGCCGAGCGGAGTGGGGCGAAGGCGATCATCGTCGGCATCGCCAAGGCCGATGCTCCCCTGTTGCAGGACGTCACCGACCGGGCGGCCGAGGCCGGCCTTCGGGTGATGGTGCTGCCGCTGCTGGACGAGATCCTCGAGGGCAGGTCGCGACTCGGCGACGTGCGCGACATCGCGATCGAGGACATCATCGGCCGCCACCCCGTCGACACTCAGGTCGAATCGATCGCGGGCTACCTGGCGGGCAAGCGCGTGCTCGTGACCGGCGCCGGCGGCTCGATCGGCAGCGAGCTGTGCCGCCAGATCGCCAAGTTCGGCCCGTCCGAGCTGATCATGCTCGACCGTGACGAGACCGGCCTGCAGCAGTCACAGTTGTCGATCTCGGGCAACGGCCTGCTCGACACGAGAGAGGTCGTGCTCGCCGACATCAGGGACGCGGACGCGCTGCGAGCGATCTTCGCGGACCGTCGACCCGAGGTGGTCTTTCATGCGGCGGCACTTAAGCACCTGCCGATGCTCGAGCAGTACCCGGACGAGGCGTGGAAGACCAACGTGCTCGGCACGCAGAACGTGCTGGACGCGAGCAAGGCGGTCGGGGTGACGACCTTCGTCAACATCTCGACCGACAAGGCCGCGAACCCGACGAGCGTGCTCGGGCACTCTAAGCGGCTCGCCGAGCGGTTGACCGCGTGGGCCGCGGACGAGACCGGTGCGCGCTACCTGTCGGTGCGGTTCGGCAACGTGCTCGGCAGCCGCGGGTCGATGCTGCCCGTGTTCACGTCCCTGATCGAGGCCGGTGGCCCGCTGACCGTCACACACCCCGACGTGACGCGGTTCTTCATGACCATTCCCGAGGCGTGCCACCTCGTGGTGCAGGCCGGTGGCATTGGGGCGCCCAGCGAGGTCCTCATCCTCGACATGGGCGAGCCCGTGCGCATCCTCGACATCGCCGAGCGGATGATCGCCATGTCGGGCAGGGACATCGGCATCGTCTACACCGGTCTGCGCGAGGGCGAGAAGATGCACGAGGAACTCGTCGGCCTCGGCGAGAGCGACAACCGTCCCGTCCACCCGAAGATCTCGCACACTGCCGTCCCCGCTTTGCACCCGTCTCAACTCGACGGCGTGCACGCTCACTCGGGCCCGTGGACCGCGGAGCTCAGTCTCAACCCGAAACAGGAAGTACCCGAGTGACCGAACGGATCTACATGAGCTCGCCCGACGTGGGCGAACTCGAGCAGCAGTACGTTCTGGCGGCCATGGCCGGCGGCTGGATCGCTCCCCTGGGCCCGGACGTCGACGCCTTCGAGCGCGAAGTCGCCGAGCGGGTCGGGGTAGGGCACGGCGTGGCCCTCAACTCGGGCACGTCGGCCCTGCACGTCGCTCTCGTCGCCTGGGGCGTGGGACCGGGTGACGTCGTGCCCACGTCCTCGATGACCTTCGCCGCAACGGCGAACGCCATCGCCTACACGGGCGCCGAGCCGTACTTCGTCGACTGTGACCCCGAGACCGGCAACATGGACCCGGTCCTGCTCTCCGGTGTTCTCGACGAGCTCACGGCCTCGGGCGAACGAGTGGGCGCGGTCGTGCCCGTCGACCTGCTCGGGAAGGCCGTCGACTACACCGCCATCACCGAGCTCACCGATCGACACGGCGTGCGACTGCTCGTCGACGCAGCGGAGTCGCTCGGCGCATCTCATCGAGGACGTGCCGCCGGATCGTTCGGCGATGCGTCCGCGGTCTCGTTCAACGGCAACAAGATCATGACGACATCGGGCGGCGGCATGTTACTGACCGACGACGGAGACCTGGCGCAGCGTGTGCGTTACCTGTCGACGCAGGCCCGACAGCCCGTCGCCCATTACGAGCACACCGAGATCGGCTATAACTACCGTCTCAGCAACCTGTTGGCGGCCCTCGGACGGGCACAGCTGACCCGACTCGACAAGATGATCGCTCGGCGCCGAGAGATGCGTGAGTTGTACGCCTCGCTCTTCGCCGGGGTCGAGGGTGTCGAGATCTTCGGTCGCGACGGCGACGAATTCGACAACGTGTGGCTGACATCGATCCTCGTCGACCGTTCGGTCACCGGTTGGGCGCCGGCCGATCTGTCGGCCTGGTTGGCCGAGGTGCAGATCGAGTCGCGTCCGTTGTGGAAGCCCATGCACCTGCAGCCCGTGTTCGTGTCGGCTCGTGCGCGCGTGACGGGTGCCTCCGAGCGACTCTTCGAGCTCGGGCTGACGCTGCCGAGCGGTTCGGCTCTCGACGCCGGGCAGCGAGATCGCGTCCAGGACCGCATCCAGTCCTTCTTGGACGCCTCATGAAGGCAGGGCTCGCAGATCGAATTGCCAAGCGTACAATCGACGTCGCCGTCGCCGGTGGCGGGCTGGTCGTCACCGCCCCCGTCCAACTCGTGTTGGCCGCCGTCATCGCCCGACGCCTAGGGCGGCCGGTGCTGTTCGTCCAGGCGCGCCCGGGCAAGGGCGCCAAGGTCTTCGACCTAGTGAAGTTCCGCACGATGTTGCCCGTCGACGAGGCCCGCGGCTTGGTGACGGACAAGGACCGCATGACGGCTTTCGGAGCCATCCTGCGCTCGACGAGCCTCGACGAACTACCCACGTTGTGGAACGTGCTGCGGGGCGACATGAGCCTCGTCGGACCGCGCCCCTTGCTCGTTCGCTATCTCGAGCGCTACTCCCCCAGGCAGGCTCGCCGTCACGACGTCCGCCCCGGCGTGACCGGACTCGCCCAGGTCAACGGCCGCAATGCGATCTCGTGGGCGGACAAGCTCGAGCTCGACGTGCGCTACGTCGAGACCAGGTCGTTCGTAGGTGATCTGCGGATTCTCTTGTCGACGGTGAGGAAAGTCCTCCGCCGGGAGGGCATCACGGACTCGACCTCGGTGACGTCGGCTGAATTCGTCGGCAATGGGGGCGTGCTCCATGAACATTGACATCGTCGTCGTCGGGGCCGGCGGTTTCGGGCGCGAGACGCTGGACGTCCTGGACGCCATCGAGAAGCAGTCCCCGGGGAGCTGGCATGTTCTCGGCGTCGTGGACGACGCCCCCTCCGAGTCCGCCCTCCTTCTCCTCTCTCGACGCGGCATCCGCTGGTTGGGCCCTCTTGCCGAGTGGCTTCTCACGAACCCGTCAGCGGCCTATGTCATCGCGGTCGGTTCGCCAGCGAGTCGAGCCCAGATCGCAGATCAGATCGGTTCCCATGGCCTCACCGCCGCAACGGTGATTCATCCCAGAGCTGAGATCGGCACTCTGACGAGCGTAGGTGAAGGGTCGGTCATTTGTGCCGGGACTCAAGTGTCGACGGGCGTCGAGATCGGTCCGCACGTGCACCTCAATCCAAACTCGACGATCGGGCACGACGCTCGGTTGGAAGCCTGCGTCTCGGTGAATCCAGGCGCAATCATTTCAGGAGGCGTCGTCATCCTGGACGAAAGTCTGGTCGGCGCCGGTGCTGTGATTCTGCAGGGCCTCCACGTGGGTCGTGGCGCGACGGTCGGTGCCGCTGCCTGCGTTACGCGTGATGTACCGGCCTTTACCACCGTGAAAGGTGTTCCCGCACGATGACCGAGGAGCGACGCCGACCACACCTGTGGTTCGTCAACCACTACGCCGTGCACCCGGACGTCCATGGCCGAAGCGGACGTCATTACAGGCTGGCTCAGCACCTCGAGAGCCTCGGTTGGCGTGTCACTGTCATCGCGGCCAGCACAGATCATCCAAGTGGACGTCAGCTGTCTCCCCGCGGTGCCACGCTGGGTGGTGACGAACACGGCCCCCTCTTCCGCCTGCTCGAGGCGCCTGCGTACGAGAAAGGTGGTTTCAGTCGAGTCATCAACATGGTCACGTTCTCGGCGCGACTCCTCGCCTTGCGAAACCTCGACTCCCCTGACCTCGTGATCGGAAGTACGGTTCATCCGCTCGCGGCTTGGGCTGCGTCCACCGTGGCCCGACGCAAGGCGGTCCCATTCGTCTTCGAGACGCGTGATCTTTGGCCAGAGACTCTCATCGACATGGGGGCGATCACGCGCCACCATCCGCTGGCCCACATTCTCAGGTGGATCGAGAAGAGAACCATCGAGCGCTCGCAGCTGGTCATCTCACCTCTGCCAGGGGTGGGTGACTATCTCAAAGCCTGGGGCCACGACGTGCCATTCGTCTGGATCAGCAACGGTGTCGAGCCCGGCGAAGCGTCTACGCCACCTGCCGACGAGGCGGCCGGCCCGACTTTCACCTACTTCGGCTCGATCGGCCGAGCCAACGCTGTCGACACGTTAGTAGAGGCCTTCGAGTTGTACCTCGCCAGGGGCGGAAGCCCGCATGCGCGGCTCCGACTGGTGGGTGACGGGGCCGACTTCGACGAGATCAAGCGCCGGGCCACGACCTCGCAATGGGGGTCTCAGATTCGATTGCAAGGTGCAGTGCCGCAATCTCAGCTCACGCAGATCTCGGCTGACAGTGACGCACTCATTGCCAACATGCTCGATCTGCCCCTCTACAAGTACGGGATATCGCTGAACAAGCTGTTCGAGTACCTCTCTGCCGCCCGTCCGATCATCTTCGCTAGCAACGCATCCAACAATCCGGTCGCGGATGCCTCCGCTGGATTCGTGGTCCCCGCAAACGACGTCTCGGCGATCGCCGAAGCGATGCAGCAGCTGCAAGACACCCCAGCCGCCGAACGAGCCGCAATGGGTTCGCGCGGTCGAGAGTACGTCAAGAGCGAATACGACTACTCGGTCCTCGCCCGGCGCCTGTCTCGGGCCCTGGTCCCCCTTTTGGAGCCGAAATCGGCGACTCATACCGCCCCAACTACGCCTCCGGATTGATAGCCATGATTCAACAACGCAACCGCGTCGCTCACGTCTCTTCCGCACACCCTTGGACCGACAACCGAGTGCATCTTCGTGAGGCCGTGTCTCTTCACGACGCGGGATACGACGTCGTCCTCATCGCGGTTGAGTCGAGCGAAAAAGCCCAGCTCTCTTCGGTCAAAGTGAAACTCATTCCTCGACGGACGCGTCTCCGGCGTTTGACCATCAGCAGCCTGCAGGCCGTGTTTCTCGCCGTAAGGTCGCAGGCGTCAGTCGTACATCTGCACGATCCCGAACTCATCTGGGCTATCCCGGTGCTTCGCACGCTGGGGCGTAAGGTCATCTTCGACGCCCACGAAGACCTGCCCTCTCAGATAATGGACAAGCACTACCTGCCCAAGCCTTTGCGCAGTGCTGTCGCTCGAGCTGCCGGAATTCTCACCCTCGTCGCGTCGTCGAGTGACCACGTGATCGCCGCCACCGAGACCATTGCCCGCAGGTTTCCCGCCGCAAAGACCACCGTCGTGAAGAACTACCCGAGACTGCGACAGCAAGACGCCGATCTCCCTAACTTGGACGACCGTCCCCTGCACGTGGTCTACGTCGGAGCCATCAGCGACACTCGCGGCGCTCAAGTCATGGCTGCTGCCGTGGACGACAACGCTTTCCCTTCTGACTGGAAGTTGAGTCTTGCCGGTCACTTCGTGCCTGCGAGCACGGCCGACCTGTTCTCGAACGTTCTGCATGTGGAACGCACCGAAGTGCACGGCAAGGTTTCGCCCGCCGAAGCACGCGACCTCCTCGTCCAGGCCCGCGTTGGTCTCGTCGTGCTCCAGGACACAGTGGCGTACCGGGACTCCCTTCCGACGAAGATGTTCGAGTACATGGCCGCCGGCTTGCCAGTCATAGCGTCCGATTTTCCCCTCTGGCGCTCCATCCTCGAGCCTCTCGACTGCGCGACCTTTGTCGACGAGACTTCATCCGAGGCGGTCGCCATCGCTGTGTCTGCGTACGCGAACGACTTGGAGCTACTTCACCGTCATGGAGAGAATGCGAAGCGAGCAGCTTTAGCGGAACTCAACTGGACCAGCCAGGAGAAGACTCTCCTAGCGGTTTACGAACTCCTCGTCAGCGTGCCAACCGTCCAGAAGAAGTAATGCGCTGTCTCGCCTGACGATTGTCTTCAATTTTTACGGCTCGGCCATGCTGACCTCTGAACCACGAGAATCAACCCTCCTTTGACTGGCGGTCCGTCAGACCTTCGACTCCTATGCGGCCGAGAGCTAACGAATGGGCATAGTCGGACAATGGTTTGCTGTCGGGCCGAGGGCTTGCTTCTACGCGCCCATGAACGAGCAGCCTCGGACGTGTCCTAATCGCTCGTGCATTGAGCAGGCTTTTTTAGTGTCGCTGCAGACTCTTGTCAGGTCGACTTCGTGCGTCTACGACACCGTCTCTACGGTGGTCAAGGGGAACGATCCAAGACAGAGCCAACGTGGCCCACATCATTCTGTTGTCATTCACGTCGCCTGAAACCATGGCATTCACAACGAAATAGACGCCCATCGCGAACAGGACCACTCCGACTGGGGTCACGGCCTGCCGACGCAATCGAACCAAGGACAGGACCA
Source organism: Frigoribacterium sp. MEB024 (assembly GCF_000878135.1). Taxonomy (GTDB): domain Bacteria; phylum Actinomycetota; class Actinomycetes; order Actinomycetales; family Microbacteriaceae; genus Frigoribacterium. The sequence continues at coordinate 38,174 of NZ_JXQZ01000014.1, read as the reverse complement.
AAAACACCACAGTCGCCAGACCTGCGATCCAGCCACCTTCCACGAGGGTTTCGAGCACGACGTTGTGCGCATACTGGCGGTCACCGGAGTCCAATGCTTCACCATTGCGAAGAACAGAGGAGAAGTTGGCCCAGCCCACACCGGTGAAAGACTGGGGCACGTCGGAGATGTATCGCGTTGCCGCAGCCCAGATGGCATCTCGCGAAGCTGTGGCAGAGCCATCAGAAGCGAAAGCACCCTGGATTCGCTCAATACCCGAGCTACTGCTCCTCGTTATGAACAGCCATGCGACAACTAGTCCAATGGCAACAAGCAGGATTCGCCGGAACTTGCCCTGGCGACTGACGAACACCGCCACAGCCACGACAGCTAGAGCGGCCGCAAACACTGGTCCTCGTGAGCCCGACTCCAACATGCCGTAGGCGAACACGACAGCCAGGGCGGCTAGAGCGATCCGAGAGGCGCCGCGGGACACCAGTAGAAGGCTGAAGGCGATGACGAGCGCAGCTCCTGTGGCGCGGCCGGCCGTGATCGTGTTCGACCCCTCTGCGGCAAGCCGCCCCAGGGTGACTTCGAGATTCGGAAAAATAAGACCGTTAAGGAGGACGGCCGCACCCAACACCACAAACCACATGACCCAATAGCGCCGACGTCGCTCGTTGGCTAGAAGATAGAACGACCCTGCCACGGCAATCACCGTCAACAGCATCCCCTGGAGCTTGTCGCTCGCGTAATCGTTCTGAACCCCAAAGAACCAGCCCGGCAGAAAAGCCACCAGAAACAGAACGGCTTTCGGCTCAACAACGAACGACGTCCCGGCCCTGACAAGCCGTATAGCTATTCCCAGGACGACAAGCGAGGCACTCGCGAGCGTTAGATCGAACGGCAGCCAACCGAGGGCTGGGCTGCTTTTGACAGCACCTGAGAAGAGAAGAAGAACGCAGGAGAACGGGACCACGGCGTCTACGACATGGGCTCTGGTAAGAGCTCCATTCTGCTTACGCACTATGACTCCTTACCGCTGGCACCAACGTGCCAACCGGGTGGGCAGCAGTATTGCAGGAGAGATGGCTCGCCGGCGGTGCTCGAAAACGTTGACGACGCCAAGGCTTGCTTGGCCCGTCTAGGAAACGCTTGAGACATCGATTTCTCCCCTCCCATCGTGGTTAGCGACAGTTATGCGAATGAGGACCAACAGCGCCACGTACATAATCGATTGGACGCTCGCGAGAACAACGATGGCCGTCGTGAGCGACGCTCCGAGGCTGCTCACCATGGCAACTGCGCCGATGACGATGATCGATCGGCTGAGGTCCCAAGCGAGCTGGACCTTCGTTCGGTCGATGAGCAGCAGCACCCGGCTTACGGGCACCACCACCAACTGGAGGGCATACGTGAGGGCGAAAATACGTGCGTACTGGCCTGCCGTTCGCCATTCGTCGCCGAAGACAATGGAGAAGATCGACGGCCCGCCCACGATGATTGCGATTAGTGGTAGAACGACGATGAGGGCCAAGAAAAACTCGGTTCGGTTCAGCAAGGGTCCGATGCGTGCACGTCCACGAATGAGGACACCAAGAGAGCCCTCGACGTATTGAGCTGTAGCGTCAGCGATGATGCCGACAGGGGCAGCCAGGACGCGCATCGTCAACGCAACGAAACCTATCTCGTAAAGCCCGTAAGCGGCCGTCAACACAAGGATGGGCGCCTGAAGCCCCACGACGTTGAGCAACGAGGACCACGTGGAGACGAGTGGCAGTCGGCGGAATCTTGCTGAGGCCACTGCGAACATGCGGCCCGGAGGAATGGGCTTTGTACGTGGAACAAGTTCCGTAACGGGTTTGCGGACCCTCACCGCACCACCCACCGCAAAGATCCGACCGACAGCTGTTCCGAGGGTGAGCCCCAAAGAACCACCGACGCTTGCCAACCCCATCAGGATGTTGAAAGCGACCTGAGCCCATCCCTGCATCGCATTCCGGATCCCAAGGCGGCCATAAGCTTGGCGGCGGGTGAGCGTGCTCGAGTAGATCTTGAAGAGCGCGATGGCCATGACGGTGACGGGGATCAACCACCAGTCTCGCGTCAGGAACGGTGCACTGAAGGTCGTCGCCAGCCAGTCTCTCGAAAGCCAGGCCACGAGCGCCAGCACGCTGGATAGGACAACGGCAGAGGCCAGAGCGAGCCACACGAGCGACCTGGCGATTCCCGGGCTCCGGGGCACGACGACAGCACGTTCCCAATTCAACGTGACCACGGCCCCTCCGATCGCTGAGAGGGACGTGATCACGGCCAGAGATCCGAAATCTGCGGCGTCATAGAGCCTGGTGAGCAAGGGCGAGGACAGGACGATGATGCCTTGACCGGCAATGCTGCCGGCCAGGATGAGAGCGACACCACTTCTCAGCCGCGTGGGCAGGCGAAATTTGGCTTTTGGCAACGACCTGTTCTCACCTCCTGAATGTTCCACGCTGATGCTTGTGCCGGTTTTACCGGCTCCGGGTCAGACGGCGCTGCGATTAATGTCGCCAGAGCGCGCGGCCGCGCCATCACCCAATCGGACGAACGTTGCCTCGCCCCAGGCCCCCGAATCAAGACCCCGTCGACCGTCGATCACGGTGCGCACGCCGGGCGCCTGCTCGTGGCTCCAGTTCTGGTAGACCTCGTGATCCGCCTGCAGGACGAGCGCGTCAGCGGCCTGTCCCTCCTGGAACGACTCGAATCCGTACGCCGCCAGCTCATCGGATGTGTAGAGGGGGTCATTGACGAGCACACGAGCCCCTCGTGCCCTCAGTGCATCGACGGCATCGAAGATGCCCGAGAAGGCTGTCTCCTTGACGCCACCGCGATAGGCGGCCCCGAGGACGGCGACGGTCTCGCCCGTCAGGTCTCCGTGCAGCGCCGCCAAGGCATCGATGGTGCGAGCAGGCATCGCGACGTTCGCGGCACGGGCCGCGCTGACGATCGTGGCCCCAGGGTCGTTCCAGAGGTAGAGACGCGGGTAGACCGGGATGCAGTGCCCTCCGACGGCGATCCCGGGCCGGTGGATGTGGCTGTAGGGCTGCGAGTTGCACGCGTCGATCACTGCGTGGACGTCGATGCCCACACGATCGGCGTACAGCGCGAACTCGTTCGCGAGTCCGATGTTGACGTCCCGGTAGGTCGTCTCGGCAAGCTTCGCGAGTTCGGCCGCTTCCGCGCTGCCCAGGTCCCACACGCCGTTCGCCCGCGGCAGGTCGGCACGCTCGTCGAAGTCGAGGACGGCCTCGTAGAAGTCTCGAGCCTGGCGCGCACCCTCGACGCTCAGCCCGCCGATCAGTTTCGGGTACTTGCGCAGATCGCTGAAGACGCGCCCGGTCAAGACACGTTCGGGTGAGAACACGACGTGGAAGTCCGTGCCTTCGGCGAGTCCACTACCTTCAGCCAGGAGTGGAACCCATCGGTCTCGGGTGGTGCCGACAGGCAGGGTCGTCTCGTACGAGACGAGGGTTCCCGGGGTCATGTGCTCGGCGATCGACCGCGTGGCGGAGTCCATCCACCCGAAGTCGGGTCGTGCTTCGTCGTCGACGAACAGCGGTACGACGACGACCACGACGTCGCTGTCGGCGATGGCATCGCCGTAGTTTGTGACGGCCTTGAGCAGCCCGCGAGGCACCACGTCACGCAGTGCGTCGGCGAGACCGTGTTCGCCGGGGAACGGCTCGACAGCGCCGTTCACCAGATCCACGACCCTCTGGTCGATGTCGACGCCGGAGACCGCGTGGCCCTTGGACGCGAACTGGACCGCGAGGGGCAGGCCGATCTTTCCGAGGCCGACGACGGAGATGTTGAGGACGTTCTTGCTCATGGGTTCCCGTTCAGATCGTGATGGCGGTGGAGGTGCGCGACGCTTCGACGACCGCTTCGGCGACTCGGAGCGTGTCGAGCCCGTCCCGCAAAGTGACAATGTCGTTCGCGCGACCAAGGATGGCGTCGCGGAAGGCTTCGTGCTCGACGAGCAACGGCTCCCGCTTCGTCAGGGCATAGCGGACCATCTCGCCTTCGGACACCCCCCGGAACGCGGCGATCGAATCCCAGCTCGTCGACACGGTTCCGTTGGCGAAGAAGGTCAGGTCGGCCGTGATGGTGTCGGCGACGAACGTTCCCTTCTCCCCCGTGACCGTCGTGACGCGCTCTTTCAACGGCGAGAGCCAGTTCACGAGGTGGTTCGTGACGATGCCGTTGCGAAGGCGACCCGAGACAGACACGAGGTCCTCGTTAGGGCGGCCGCTGCGATGGGCACTCTGGGCGAAGATGGTCTCGAATCCGCTCTGTGCCAACCAGGCCGTAAGGTCGATGTCGTGCGTGGCCAGGTCCTTGACGACACCGACGTCCGCGATCCGGGCAGGGAAGGGACCCTGCCGCCTCGTCGCGATCTGGTAGACCTCGCCGAGATCGCCTGCCGCGATGCGGGACCGGAGGCTCTGCAGGGCGGGGTTGTAACGCTCGATGTGCCCCACGGCACCGACCAGGCCCGCGGCGTCGAAGGCCTCGACCAGTCGCCGGCCGGCGTCGACGTCGTGCGCGACGGGTTTCTCGATCAGGCAGTGGACCCCCGCCGCGGCCAGGGTAAGACCGATCTCTTCGTGGAAGATCGTCGGCACCGCGACCACGGCCGCGTCGATGCCGTGCTCGATGGCCTGCTCGACGGTGGTGAACAGGGGAACACCCTGGCCGAGCGCCCTGTGTGTGTCTCCTTGGGCGTCGACGGCCGCGACGAGTTCGACCCCGTCCACTCCCCGAAGCACCCTCGCATGATGGCGGCCCATCATGCCCAGGCCGACCAGAGCGACCTTGATGACCGCCCCCATCATGCACCTGCCGTGGCGAGGATGTTCACGGCGTCGACGATGCGATCGATCTCGGTCTCGTTGAGCGACGGGTGCACGGGGATCGAGAGCACCTCGCGTGCTGCCTTCTCGGTCTCCGGAAGATCGACACCGCGCGCGAAGGACGGCAGTCGGTGGTTCGGCACGGGGTAGTACACGCCGCTTCCGACAGCGAATTCGCTCTTGAGCGCTGCCGCGAAGCCGTCTCGGTCGTCTTCGACACGGATCGTGTACTGGTGGTAGACGTGACCGGCGCCTGCAGCAACGGGAGGCGTGACCACTCCCCGGAGCCGGCGATCGAACTCGGCCGCGTGGGCCCGACGCGATTGCGTCCAACCGGCCAATTTGCGGAGTTGCGTCCTGCCGATGGCGGCGTGGAGGTCGGTCATGCGCATGTTGAAGCCCACCAGCTCGTTCTGGTACTGGCGGTCCATCCCCTGGTTGCGCAGCAGGCGGATCGTCCGTTCGACAGTCGCGTCGTCCACGGTGAGCATGCCGCCCTCTCCCGAAGTCATGTTCTTGGTGGGGTAGAGGCTGAACGCCCCGAACACACCGAACGTGCCGACTTGCTGGCCGTCCCACGTCGCACCGTGCGCTTGGGCTGCGTCTTCGAAGATGCGGAGGCCCTTGTCCGTGGCGAGGGCCGAGAGGGCGGTCATGTCGGCGGACTGCCCATAGAGGTGCACGGGCATCACTCCGACCGTGCGATCCGTGACGAACGACTCGACAGAGGCTGCATCGAGACAGAACGTCGCGGGGTCGATGTCGGCGAAGACGGGCGTCGCTCCGGTGAGGGCAACGGAGTTCGCCGTGGCCGCGAACGTGAAGGACGGGACGATGACCTCGTCACCAGGCCCGACTCCCGCAGCGAGGAGGCCCAGGTGGAGGGCGGAGGTGCCCGAGTTGACCGCAACCGATGAACGACCGCGAGTTAGCTCGGCCGAGAACTCCTGCTCGAACGCAGCGACCTCCGGCCCCTGTGCCAACATGCCGGAACGGAGGACGGCGTCGACCGCCTCTCGCTCGTCGTCACCGATCAGCGGGCGTGCGGACGGTATGAATTCCATGGTCATTTCGTGATCTCCATCAGCACGCCATCGCGCTCTTTGTATCGTTCTCGAGTCGTCTCGTCGAGCCAGGCGGTGCCCTCGGTGACCAGCCGACGACCACTCTTGCCCACCCACCCGATGCGTCGGGCGGGAACGCCGACGACGAGTGCGTGGTCGGGCACGTCTCGCGTGACCACTGCACCGGCTGCGACGGTGGCCCATCGTCCGATCTCCACCGGGGCGACGCACACGGCGCGGGCGCCGATCGATGCACCCTCCGAAACGGACACCCCTGTCGGTGTCCAGTCGTCCGCATCCTTGGCCGAACCATCCGCATTGACGGCTCGGGGGTAGGTGTCGTTCGTGAAGATCACACCGGGCCCGACGAACACGCCGTCGGCGAGTACCGCGGGGGCGTAGAGCAGGGCCGCGTTCTGCACCTTGCACCGGTCGCCCAAGCGCACGCCCTCGTCGATGTAGGCCGCGCGACCGACGACGCAGTCGAGGCCGATCACGGCGTGCTCGCGCACTTGGGCGAGGTCCCATATCTTCGTACCCGAACCGATCCTCGAGGTCGGGTGGACTTGTGCCGAGTCGGCGATGAAGCTCATCGGCCAGAACCGGTCGGTGGGAGGCGAGCAAGGCTTCCCTCTGTCGCGACGGCTTCGTTCATGTGCACTGGCTTTCTCTTGAGGTGACCGCGCCGAGGTGGTGAGAAACGACGAGGGCCGGCTGATGCCGAGAGGACCGACCGAGTCGTCGACTGACGCTGCCGAATCAGTTCTGCGCGATCGGCAGGGTGTTCAACGAGTCGTTGGCCAGAGCGGCCTTGACGGCGTCGAGGCCGGACTGGTCGACGTTCACGATGGACTGGCCGCCCACCGAGCCGGTGCCAGCGGTCGGCACCGTGAAGAAGTGCATCTTCGATGCGTCGATCGACCGCAGACTGACGCCGAGCGAGGCGATCGTTCCGATGTCGAATTCTCTGTCGACGGTGAGGTACGGCGACATCGCCGTGACGAAGGCCGAGACCTTGCCGGGGTCGGTCAGTGTCGACCGGCTCAGGATCGTGTTGGCCAGACCCTTGACGAACGCCTGCTGGTTCTTGACCCGGGTGAAGTCCGCGTCCGCGAACGCGTAGCGCTCACGGACGAACGCCAGCGCCGCGTCGCCTTCGAGTTTGTTGAGTCCGGCCACGTAGGAAAAGCCGCCCTTGGTCGAGAAGGCCTGCGGCGAGAACACGTCGACCCCGCCCAGCGCCGTCGTCATGCCCTTGAAGCCCTCGAAGTCGATGATGGCGACGTGGTCGATGCGGACGCCGAGCAGCTGCTCAACCGTCTGGACCGTCAAGGGCGAACCGCCGTACGCAAAGGCCGCGTTGATCTTGTTCGAGCCGTGGTCAGGGATCGGCACGTAGAGGTCGCGCATGATCGACATCACGTAGACGTTCTCGCGGTCGGCGTCGACGTGCACCAGCATCATCGAGTCGGTCCGCTGGTCCGACGACGACGGGTCGTCGATGGTCGTCGCGTCGGCCCGGGAGTCCGAACCCATCAGCAGGATGTTCATCGCCCCGTCGGGTGCCGGCGCCGGACGCGTCGACTCCTCGGGGAAGGCCTGCTCGATCTTCGTCGCGTTGTCGTTGAACGAGTTCGCCAGCCGGGACGCGTAGACGCCGCCCACGACCCCGATGATCACGATGACCCCCACCAGCACCGACGCCAGCGTGATCAGAGCGATGACCGGCTTCGAGCGACGCCGCTTGCGCTTCTTCTGCGGCGTCGGCTCGCCACCGTCGCCCTCGTCCGGCGTCAGCGTGAAGATGTCGCTCATGCGGCTCGCTCCCCTAGCACTCGGTCACGGATCTCGGCCACAGCGCATCTGACTATAACAAGGAGCCGACGATTCCTCGCCGGACTTCACCGCCCCGAACGACGGCCTCCCTCACCCGACCAACTCGTTCGCGGTACGCAACACCCGTTGCGCAACGAACTCCTCCTCCACGCCGACCACGTCGGACGCCACCGTGAACACGGCCGTCTCGCCCGGCAGCAGGGTCACGAGCATCTCGTCCACCGTCGCCGCGGGGTCGACCTTGTCGACGAGCAGCGCCAGGTCGCGCACGAGCGAACCCGCCGTCACCTCGACCCGGTAGCCCGCGCCCGCCTCCACGCCCGCACCCGCGGCCAGCGCCGTCACCGACGTCGACACCGACGCCGCGGCGAGCGCCGAATCCCGCGGCTCGACCGGGAACCACAGCCCGCGCGCCACCCCGTCCGCCGACGCCACGAGCAGCTCCGACTCGGGCGCCCCGAACTCCGCCACCGACGAGGGCACCGACACGGTCACCGTGTCTCGGGCCGCCACCGTGAGCGACACCTGCTCCGAGGCGAGGACGCGACCGTCGTACGCGACGCGCCGCAGCACGAGCGGGCCGGCCAGCGCCTCCTCGGTGTCGTTGACCACCACGGCCGCGAGACCGCCGTCGCGGGGCTGGATCGTCACGAGCCGGTCGGCGAAGGCGTGCCGCATCGCGTAGAGCAGCGGCTTGCGCTGCCCGTCGCCGTCGACCGCGGCCCACGACGTCACCGGCCAGCAGTCGTTGATCTGCCACACCACGGCCCCCCTGCACCGCGGCGCGTGCGACCGGAAGTGCTCGAGCGCCACCTGCACCGCATTCGCCTGGTTCAACTGCATCGCCCAGTGCCACGCCTCGATCTCGTTCGGCAGCGGGTAGTGCGCCAGCAGCCCGTCGGTCAGCTTGTCGTTGCCCTGCATCGCCTTCTGGTGCACGATCATGCCGGGCGACTCGGGGGTGAGCGGCTCGTCGTGGATCGCCCGCGTCATCGCCGACCAGGTCGGGGGCCCCTGCCAGCCGAACTCGGCCACGAAGCGCGGCACCACGTCACGGTAGGTCGGGTAGTCCTTGCGGTTCCACTGCTCCCACAGGTGCACCGACCCGTGGTCGGGGTCGCTCTGCGCCACGTCGAGGCTGCCCGACCAGGGGCTGCCCGCCGCGTACGGACGCCCCGGGTCGAGCTCGCCCACCAACGCCGGCAGCAGGTCGAGGTAGTAGCCCAGCCCCCAGGTCGCCCCGTCGAGCCGACGCTCCCAACCCCACTCGTCGTGACCCCAGATGTTCTCGTTGTTGCCCGTCCAGAGCACCAGGCTCGGGTGCGTCATCAGCCGCGTCACGTTGTCACGCACCTCGGCCTCGACCTCGCCGCGCAGCGGGTCCTCCTCCGCGTAGGCGGCACAGGCGAACAGGAAGTCCTGCCAGGTGAGCATGCCGCGCTCGTCGCACAGCTCGTAGAAGTCGTCGGACTCGAAGATGCCGCCACCCCACACCCGCAGCAGGTTCACGTTGCCGAACTCGGCCTGCTCGATGCGCTCCCGGTAGCGGTCGCGCCCGATGCGGTGCGGGAACGCGTCGTCGGGAATCCAGTTCGCCCCCTTGACCCACAGCGGCTCGCCGTTCACGACGACCGTGAAGCTCGTGCCGATGTCGTCGGGGTCGACCTGCACCTCGACGGTCCGGAACCCGATCCGCGACGACCACTCGTCGAGCACGTCGTCCGCCGAGCCCCCGCCGGCCGGCGCCTCGGCCCCCGGCGCGTCGACCCCGTCGCCGTCACCCCCCGAGGAGGCGCGGCTGGCGTCCCCGCCCGCTCCCCCGGTCACCGAGACCCTCACGTCGGAGAGCGGCTGCCCGCCGTGACCGCGCGGCCACCACAGCTCGGGGTCGTCGACGACCACCTGCAGGACGGTGGAGTCCGCGCCCGGCTCGACCCGCGCCTCCTGCGTGACGTCGCCGACGGTCGCCCGGACCGTCACCGGCCCGGCGTCCGCCCCGGCGCGCTCGAGGTCGACGTGCACGTCGACGACGCCCCGCGCCCCGTCGACCGTGACGACCGGTCGCACCGCCGCCAGCCGGACCGACGACCACGACTCGAGCGTCACGGGCTTCCAGATGCCCGAGGTCGCCGTGTCGAGACCCCAGTCCCAGCCGAAGCTGCACGCCATCTTGCGGATCGCGTTGTAGGGGTGGTGGTTCACGTGCGGTCGGTAACCGAGCGCCAGGCTCTGCGCGTCGGCGTAGGCCACCGGCGAGCCGAACCGAACCTCGAGGTCGTTCGACCCCTCGCGCAGCCGGCCGTCGACCGCGACGCGGTAGGTGCGGTGCTGGTTGCGCGTCTCGGCCACCACCTCGCCGTTGAGCAGCACGGTGGCCACCGTGTCGAGGCCCGCGAACACCAGCTCGTGGCGGTCGTGCCCGTCGGGCCGCCAGTCGAAGGACGACGTGTACGACCAGTCGGCCTGCCCGATCCAGGCGAGCAGGTGCTCGTTCGCGTCGAGGTAGGGGTCGACGATCAGGCCGGCCGCCAGCAGGTCGGTGTGCACCGTGCCCGGGACGGTGGCGGGCACGTCGACGGCCGCGATCTCGGGAGGCACGGGGCCGGCGGTGCTGCGCAGGCTCCAGCCGGTGTGCAGGGTGCGGGCGGTGCGCTGCGTCGCGCGGGTCGTGGTGCCGGTGGTGGTGGTTGGGGTGGTGCCCGTGGTGGTGGTCTCGGTGGTGCTCATGTCGCTCCCAGCGATCGAGTGAGGGGTGGTGGTGGCAGGGCGGCCTCGCCCCACCATGAACCCCGTTCCGTGCCATGAACCACGAAGGTTCGTGGTTCATGGCACGGAACGTGGTTCGTCGCGTCAGGGCGGGTGAGGGGGCGGACGGCAGGAGGCGCGGCGCCGGTCAGGCGCGGGCGGCGCGCCGCTCGGCGATGCGCTTCTCGGGGTCGGGCGCGGCCTCGGCGAGCTGCTGCGTGTACGGGTGCTGCGGGTTCAGGATCACGTCGTCCGGGGTCCCCCGCTCGACCACCTGCCCCTTGTACATCACGAGGATCTCGTCCGAGAAGTGGCGGGCCGTCGCCAGGTCGTGCGTGATGTAGAGCACGCCCAGGTCTTCTTGCCGCTGCAGTTCGGCCAGCAGGTTGAGCACCCCGAGCCGGATCGACACGTCGAGCATCGACACGGGCTCGTCCGCGATCAGGATGCGCGGCTCGGGCGCCAGGGCCCTGGCGATCGCCACGCGCTGCCGCTGCCCGCCCGACAGCTCATGGGGTCGACGCGCGGCGACGTCGGCGGCCGGACCGAGCTGCACCCGCCCGAGCAGCTCGCGCACCTTCTCGTCGACCGTCGACCGCGTCGCCTTGCCGTGCAGCAACAGCGGCCGCGCCAGGTGGTGCCCGATCGAGTGGAACGGGTTGAGCGACGCGAACGGGTCCTGGAACACCATCTGCACGTCGCTGCGGTAGCGCCGCAGGGCGTCACCGTGACGGGGCGCGACGGCGCCGTCGAGCACGATCGACCCGCTCGTCGGCCGCTCGAGCTGCAGCAGCATCTTGGCGATCGTCGACTTGCCGCTGCCGCTCTCCCCGACCAGGGCGACCGTCTTGCCGGCCTCGAGCGTGAAGCTGACGTCGTCCACCGCGCGGAGGCGACCCTTCTCACCCCGTCCCCCGCGCACCCGGTAGTCCTTGACGACGTTGCGGAACTCGAGCGTGCTCACGCCGCGCCTCCTGTGCTCGTGGCGACGGACGTCGCCTGCTCGTGCCCCGAGGAGGCGCGGGTCGCGTCGCCCCCGGCCGTCTCGTCGACCCCGCTGCGGATGAACGCCCCGCGGTCTCCGGTCAGGCTCGGGAACGACCCGAGCAGCTTCTTCGTGTACTCGTGCTGCGGGTTCGTGTAGAGCTCGGTGGACTCGCCGATCTCGACGATCTCGCCCGCGCGCATCACGGCGATGCGGTCGCTGATCTCGAGCAGCAACGGCAGGTCGTGCGTGATGAAGATCACCGCGAAGCCGAGCTCGTCGCGCAACCGTTTGATCTCGCGCAGGATCTCGCGCTGCACCACGACGTCGAGCGCGGTCGTCGGCTCGTCCATGATCATCATCTGCGGGCCGAGGGCGAGCGCCATCGCGATCATCACGCGCTGGCGCATGCCGCCCGACAGCTCGTGCGGATACGACTTGAGGCGGCTGCGGTCGACCCCGACGGTCTCGAGCAGCTTGCCCGCCCGCTCGACGCGGTCGGCCTTCTTCCAGTACGGCCGGTGGGTCTTGAAGACGTCCTCGAGCTGTGCCTGGATCGTCGTGACCGGGTTGAGCGCGTTCATCGCCCCCTGGAACACCATCGACAGCTTGTCCCAACGGAAGGCCCGCAGGGCCTTGTCGTCGAGCTCGGGCAGCAGGATGTCGGCCCCCTCGGCGTCGTGGAAGACCACCCGACCGCCCGTGATGACGGCCGGCGACTTGAGCAGCCGGTTGATGCCGTAGGCGAGCGTCGTCTTGCCGCAGCCCGACTCCCCCGCCAGCCCGAGGATCTCGCCCCGGGCCAGCTCGAAGCTGACGTTCTTGACGGCGTGGACGGGGTGCTCGACGGCGTAGTCGACGCTGAAGTCCTCGACGGTCAGGACGGTGCTCATGCGGTGGCCCCCTCGGTGGTGCCGGCGGCGGCCTCGGCCCGCGCCAGTCGCTTGCGGTCGGCCCGGCTGACGCCGGCCCGGGTCTGGTCGCGCAGCTTGGGGTTGATGATCTCGTCGATGGCGAAGTTCATCAGCGACAGCGCGCAGCCGAGCAGGGCGATCATCAGCCCCGGCGGCACGAACCACCACCAGGCGCCGAGTCGCAGCGCGAGGCCGTTCTGGGCGAAGTACAGCATCGAGCCCCAGGTGAACTGTCCCGAGACGCCGAGCCCCAGGAACGACAGACCCGCCTCGGCGAGGATCGCGAAGATCACCGCGAACAAGAACTGGCTCGCGAGCACCGGCAGCACGTTGGGCAGGATCTCGACGGCGACGATGCGCCAGGTCTTCTCGCCCGACACCCGCGACGCGGCGACGTAGTCGCGCGACCGCAGGCTCAGCGTGATGGCGCGCAGCACTCGGGCGCTGGCCGCCCAGCTCGTGATGACGATCACGAAGGCGATCACCACGAGGCCCTTCTGCGGCACGTAGCTCGACACGATGATGGCGAGCGGCAGGCCGGGGATGACCAGCACGACGTTCGAGAACAACGAGAACGCCTCGTCGACGAACCCGCCGACGTAGGTGCCGATGACGCCGAAGACGATGGCCAACGCCATCGCGACGACGCCGACCAGCACCCCGATCAGCAGCGAGCCGCGAGTGGCGTAGGCGAGCTGGGCGAAGACGTCCTGCCCGGTCTGCGTGGTGCCGAGCAGGTGGTCACCGCTCGGGGCGCTCAGGCCGACGTCGCTGATGGCCTGCGGGTTCTGGACGACGAACGGGAAGACCAGGCCGAACAGGGCGATGGCGGCGATCATGCCGGCCCCCACCCAGAGCTTGGGCGTCACGTGCGGGAAGACCCGCGTGAGGCCCTTCCGGCCGGCGCCCGCCCCGCTGTCACCGGTGGGCGAGTTCGGGTCGGCGAGCTGGCCGAGGTCGATCGTGGACATGCTCGTCGTCCTAACGCTTGACGCGCGTGCGCGGGTCGATGAAGCCGTACATCAGGTCGACGATGAAGTTCGTCCCCAGCACGGCGAGGGTGATGACCAGGAAGATGCCCTGCATCAGCGCGTAGTCGTTGTTCTGCGTCGCCGTGAAGAGCGCGTTGCCGATGCCCGGGTACGAGAACACCTGCTCGGTCACGATCGAGCCCGACACGACGAACCCGAGCGAGATCGCGAAGCCCGCGAACTGCGGCAGCACGGCGTTGCGGGCCGCGTACGACTGCCGGATGCGCATCGGCGACAGGCCCTTGGCCTCGGCGGTGACGATGTAGTCCTCACTGAGGGTCGACACCATCATGTTGCGCATGCCGAGCAGCCAGCCGCCGACCGACGAGATGATGATCGTCAGCGCCGGCAGCGTGCCGTAGAGGACCGCGCTCTGGACGAACGTCCAGTTGAGCCCCGGCGTCGCCTCGTAGACGTTGTAACCGCCCGACAGCGGGAACACCCGCAGGATGCTGCCGAACACGTACAACAGGATGAGAGCGAGCCAGAAGTACGGCACCGCCTGGAACATCGTCGTCACGGGGATGAAGTTGTCGAGCACCGAGCCGCGCTTCCACCCGGCGAGGGTGCCGAGGCCCACCCCGAAGACGAACGACAGGATCGTCGCGATGCCGATCAGGGCGATCGTCCACGGGATGGCCTGGCCGATGATGGTCGACACCCCGGCCGGGAAGTACGACACCGAGATGCCGAGGTCCCCCCGGGCCAGGTTGCCGAGGTACTGCACGTACTGCGAGAACAGCGGTTCGTCCGAGTCGGAACCGAGAAGGAGGCGCAGGCTGGTCACGGTCGCCTCGCTGACCGGTCCCTTCTGCTGCATCTTGGCCAGCAGGATGTCCACCGGGTCACCGGGCAGCAACCGCGGGATGAAGAAGTTCAGCGTCAGCGCCGCGAACAACGCGACCGCGTAGAAGCCGACCTTCTGGGCGACGTACCTCACCCGCGCCTCCTGACCTTCTCGGTTCCGACCACGATCACTTGAGCTTCAGGTTCAGGACGGTCTGGGCGTTGTCCCAGGTCTTCCACGTCGCCGGGAAGTTCTCGGTGTCGTCGTCGCCGGTGGGCCAACCGGTCACCTTCGCGGAGTTGAACTCGGTCAGCGTCGACTGCAGCAGCACGGGGATGTAGGGCATGTCCTTCACGATCTCCTTCTGGATCGTGAAGTACTGCTCGGTCTTCGCCGCGACGTCGTCCGTCTGCTCGGCCGCGACGATCGCGGCGTCGACGGTCGGGTTCGAGTAACGGGCGAAGTTGTTGATCGCCTGCTCGCCCACCGGCGAGGTCGTCGTCGAGTCGAAGTTGCCGTTGTAGAGGTAGTACGGGTCGGTCGAGGGGCCCTGGCCGAGCGAGTCCATCGTCAGCTGGAACTGCCCGTTGTTGCGGGCGGCGACCCACTCGTTGTACGACTTGGCGCTCTGCGTGATCTCGATGCCGACCGCGCGCAGCTGCTCGGCCATGGCGTCGATCGCCGCGATGTAGTCCGAGTAGCCCGTGACGACCTGGATCTCGAGCTGCAGCTTCTGGCCGTCCTTGGCGTAGATGCCGTCCGAGCCCTTCGCGTAGCCGGCCGACTGCAGCAGCGCGTCGGCGCCCTCGGTGTCGGCCGTCATCGGCGTCTCCTTCTCGACGTCGGGGCTGATGTAGTCGTCGTCACGACCGAGGGTCATGAAGGTCGGCGAGATCTGCTTGTTCGTGCCCGAGAAGGCCAGGTCGTTCAGCTGGTCGCGGTTCATCGCCTTGTAGATCGCCTGGCGCACGGCCGGGTCGGTCTGCGGGCCGGTGCAGCCGAGGTCGGCGTTCGAGCAGGTCATCAACGTGATCTGCTGCAGCGGGGTGGCGACGTAGCTGACGTCGGGGTTGCTGCCGAGCACCTTGTCGGCCTCGGGGATGAAGATGCTCGACCAGTCGAGGTCGCCGCCGACGATCGCGTCGGTGGCCGACGTGTTGTTCGCCAGGGCGATGTACCGGATGCTCTTGACCTCGGGCTTGCCCGACTGCCAGTAGTTCGGGTTCGCCTTGTAGACGTAGCTCTGCGGGGTGAAGGTGTCGAGCATGTACGGGCCGGTGCCGACCGGCTTCTCGACCGGGTCGGTGGCGATGTCGGACAGCTTCGAGAAGACGTGCTCGGGCACGATCGCGGCCTGGCCGAGGATGTCGGGGCCCTTGACGAACGAGGTGTCGTCGAACGTGAAGACCACCGTGTCGTCGTCCGCGGCCTCGACGGTGCCCTCGAAGCCGACGCGGTTCAGCTCGGGCTTGTCGAGCATCGTCTGGAACGTGTACGCGACGTCGTCGGCCGTGAAGTCCTCGCCGTCGCTCCACTGCACGCCGGTGCGCAGGTCGACCGTCAGCTCGGTGCCGTCGTCGTTCCACTCGTAGTCCTCGCCCAGCATCGGCTTGGGGTCGGCGCCCGTGAGGACGTTGTAGTAGAAGAGCTGCTCGTAGAGCAGGCCCTGCGAGGTGCTGTCGGCCGTGGCCGAGAACGGGTTGAAGTTGGCGGTGAGGTCGCCCGCGGGGCCCGTGTTGGCGGTGATCCCGCCTTCGTCGCCTCCGCTCGAGGCGGTGCAGCCGGTGAGCGCCAGGCCCGCGGCGGTCGCGAGTGCGATCGCACCGAATCCGACCCGTCGGCGGTTGGTCATGGAGAGAGGCATCGTCGACCCTTCGTCTGGCCAGGCGCCGTCGCCTGGTCCCGGGGTCTTTCTTAGACGACTTACGTAAGCGAGTCAAGAAAGTCGTGAGCCCGTGTCGGGATCGTGACCTGCGCCTCCTGCCGCACCGCGCCGCGGGGTCAGCGCGAGATGGCGCGTTGCACGACGAGGGCGGCCGCGCCGATCGCGGCCGCGTCGCGCGGGTCGGTCGAGACCTCGACCCGTGTCGTGTGGACGCCCCGCGAGAACGCCGTGCTGGCCAGGGCGTCGACGGCCGCGCGGGCGTAGATCGAGCCGGCGACCGCGACCCCGGGGCCGCTCAGGACGACGCGGTCGAGGTCGAGCAGGTTGGCGAGGGTGACGACGCCCGCGGCGAGTTGCCCGGCCGCCCGGGTGACCAGGGCGTCGGCCGCGACGTGACCGGCGATCGCGGCCCGCGCGAGCAGGTCGAAGTCCCGCGCGACCCCGCCCGGGGCCCAGGTCAGGCCGAGGTCGTCGAACGCGGCGGCGTCGCGGTGCGCCCGGGCCACGACGGCCCCCGGCGAGGCGGCGAGCTCGAGGCAGCCGCGGTTGCCGCAGTAGCAGGGCTCACCGTCGAGGTCGATCGAGACGTGGCCGAGCTCGCCGGCGCCCGAACTCGCGCCGCGGTGCAGCGCCCCGTCGAGCACGATGCCCGATCCGACCCCCGTGCCGAGGTACACGCAGGCGAACGTCTCGGAGCGCGGCACCTGGCGACTCCAGAACTCGCCGAGCGCCGCGGCCGCCGCGTCGTTGTCGACGATGACGGGCAGACCGAGGCGCAGGGCCAGCGCGGCGTGCAGCCCGGCGTGGAGAGCGCTCTCGGTGGAGCGCGGGCCCGTGCGGACACCGTGCGCGAGGGTCGCCCGCGGACCGACGACGGCCAGGCCGGCCACCGCCCCGCTCGCGAGTCCGAGGCTGCCGACGACGTCGTGGAAGCCGTCCACGACGCGGACAGCGGCGGCCGTGACGTCGTCGGACGCGGCCGGTCCGGCGTCGACCTGCAGGCGGCCGACGACTCCCCCGCGCATGTCGGTGACGACGTAGGTGAGCGAGTCCGCGCCGATCTGCACGCCCATGCCGTAGACGGCCCGCGGGTTGATCTCGACCATGGTGCGGGGCTTGCCGCCCGTCGACGCCGCCCGACCGGTCTCGCGGACGAGGCCCTCGTCGAGCAGCCGCCGGACGATCGTCGAGATCGACGCCTGCGTCAAGCCGCTGGCCTGCGCGAGCTCGACCCGGCTGATCGGACCCGACGACCGCACGAGGTCGACGACGAGTTCGCGGCTCGTCTGCGGTGCGGGCTGCGCCGGGGACTGCGTCGTGGGCCGCGGGTACGAGGCGGGCCGAGGCGCGGTCGGATCGGGGTCGCGGGTCACCACGGGCGTCGCTCCGACCTGTCGGGGGCTGTAGGTTCGGGCGCATGACCGACTCGATCGTCGACACCCGGGTGGCCCCTGCCGGGCCGGGCGACCGCCGTCGCGTCGGTCTCGCCCTCGTCCGCCCCGGCGAGATCTTGGGGGCGGAGCCGTTCTACCACGAACTCATCGCCGGCATCGAACGCGTGCTGCGTCCCCGGGGCCACACCCTGTTGCTGCAGGCCCTCGCCGATCGCGACGCCGAACTGGCGGCCTACCGGCGGTGGGCGACCTCGGGCGACTTCGGCGCGGTGGTGCTGGTCGACCTCACCGACGACGACCCCCGCCCCGCCCTGCTGCGCGAGCTCGGCCTGCCCGCGGTCGTGCTCGGCGACCCCGCGCTCTCGGGCGACCTGCCCGCCGTCTGGACCGGCGACGGCGTCGCCATGCGCGACACGGTGGCCGCGCTCGTCGCGGACGGGCACCGTCGGCTGGCGCACGTGTCGGGCCCGGCGGCGCTGCTGCACACGCAGGTGAGGCAGGAGGCGCTGGTCGCCGCGAGTCGCGCCTCCTCGTCCGTCGTCCGGACGATCGAGGGCGACTACTCGTGGGACGCCGGCGCGGCCGCCCTCTCGCGTCTGCTCTCGCAGCCGATGCCGCCGACGGCCGTCGTCTTCGACAACGACCAGATGGCGCTCGGCGGCCTCGCCGCGGCGCAGCGCCTCGGGGTCGAGGTGCCGACCCGGCTGACGCTCGTCGCCTGGGACGACTCCTCGCAGTGCCAGTTGTCGACACCGTCGCTGTCGGCGGTCAGCCACGACGTGCAGCGCATCGGCGAGGTGGCGGCCGGCATGCTGCTCGCCGTGCTGGCGGGCGAGGGCGTGGCGTCGGTCGAGGCGCCGCCCGCGTCACTCGTGCGGCGGGGGTCGTCGGGACCGGCACCGGCATGATCACCCCCCGAACAGGTCGATAGCAGATTCCGGGCTGAATGGCCCCCGCGCAGGGGTGATGCGTGGGTGTCTTTGAAATCACCCGGCGCTTCCTGCACCGAACAGTGTGGTTCTCTCAGGTTGAAGATAGCTTGAGGGGGTGCTGCCCTCCGGGCCGGCACTGCGTGTCTCACCCGGCGCTGGGCCGTGGCGGACAAGCGATGACGCTTGCACCACCGATCAAGAAAGCACTCACCACGTGATCACCAAGTTCTCTTGGCGCCGTGCGGTGGCCGTTCCGGCCGTCCTCACGCTCGCCCTCGGAGGGGCCCTCCTCTCCGTCACCGCGGCACAGGCCGCCCCCGCCTCGCTGGTCATCTCGACCCCGGAGGCCGGCGCCACCACGACGTCGCGGACCGTCGTCGTGTCCGGCACCGTCGCGGCCGGAGCCACCGTCGACGTCTACAAGGGCACCGACGACTCGGGCACCCGCGCGGACCGCATCAACACGGGGAACTCGACGACCTGGTCGACGACGCTCACGTACGCCGACACCGACGCCGTCAACCAGAGCGTCTACGTCACCGGCCTCTACGGCGGCAGCGGCTTCAGCGACCCGCAGGCTCGCGCCTTCGTCCTGCCCGCCGTCACCCCGGCCGAGACTTTCTCGGTGACGACCCCCGAGGTCGCTCAGCAGCTTGCCTCGCGCACCGTCACCTTCTCGGGCACCGGCATCTCGGGCTCGACCGTCAACGTGCTCGGCACGGACGGCAACCGCCTCCCCGGTACCGGCGCCGTCGCCGTCGTCGCCGGCCAGTGGTCGCTCGTCTACACCTACCCCGAGACCGTCGACCGCAACCAGAGCGTGCGCGTGACCCAGGTCACCGGCGGCGCCGGCACGGGTGACACCCCCGTCGCCTTCGTCCTGCCGCAGGGCCAGACGCTCGACGTCGTCACGCCCGCCGAGGGCACGACCACCGCCACGCGCACCGTCACCTTCTCGGGTACCGGCACCTCCGGCTCGACCGTCAACGTCCTCGACACCGACGGCAACCGCCTCCCCGGTACCGGCGCCGTCGCCGTCGTCGACGGACAGTGGTCGCTCGACTACACCTACCCGGACGACGCCACGGTGGCGCAGACCGTCAACGTGACCCAGATCACGGGCGGCGCCGGCTCGGGTGACGTCACCCGCTCGTTCAGCCTGCCCGCCGTGGTCGTTCCCCCGACCGCCGTCGTCCTCGACGCCCCGGTCATCACCTCGCCCACCCAGGGTCAGGTCGTCGTCGGTGACCAGGTCACCTTCGAGGGCACCGGCACCCCCGGCTCGAACATCCTGCTCGCCGTCGTCCCGACGGACCAGCTGGACGAGCTCGAGGCCGCCGAGAACGGACGCGCCGCCGCCGCTGCGGTCCCCGCCGACCCCGCCGACCCGATCGTCGTCGACGCCGCCGGCAACTGGACCGTCACCCTCGCCCTGACGCCGAACGACTACACGGCTGCCGCCGTGTCGTTCCTCCTCGACGCCGACGGCCTGCCGGTGCTCGACGCCGCCGGTCAGCCGATCGTCTCGGACCCCTCGGCCGACGTGGCTTTCAGCCTCATCGCCGCGGTCGTCCCGGCCGGCACTCCCGCCACCCCGATCGCCACCCCCACGGGCCTGGCCTTCACCGGTAGCGAAGGCACCGAGGCCGCCATCGGCATCGGCGCCGCCGTCCTGCTGCTGGGCTCGACGCTGATGGTCCTCGCTCGCCGTCGCGCGAAGCTCGCGACCAGCGACGTGGCCGGCGAGTAACACCCGCACCACGACGACGGCCCCCGTCGCTGCCTCGGCAGCGGCGGGGGCCGTTCCGCGTCCGGCGGCGGCCACCCGACGTGGCCGCAGGGGTGTCGCACCGCCGAATGACCATCGCACCGTCGAAATGGGCGGCGCGATGCTCATCCGGCGGTGCGACACGGCGCGGAACGTCAGGCCGCGGACGCACGAACGCCCCCACCTGATCAGGCGGGGGCGTTCGTGTTCGAGAGGGTGTGACGACGACCGATGGTGGAGATGGGGGGAATTGAACCCCCGTCCATCGCTGAGATTGCACGCATTCTACGGGCGTAGCCAGATGAGGCGTTCTGCTCGGCTCCGACCTTTGTTACTGGCTTCTAGGTCGACGAGCCCAGCCCGAGTGCAAGTCCCGTGTGACCCCCAGGCGTAGTCACACAGCAAGCCATCTAAATGACGTCAGGATCTGGTTAGAAGGCGGTCACCAGACTGACGGACTCCATGTGGCTCTACTGCTTACGCAGCGAGAGCGAAGTCAGTGCGCTTGTTATTGGCACTTATTGTTTTCCAGAGATCGTTTACGAGATAACCCTGGATCCTCGGCCCGCTTCTCGTTCGCACACAGGCGATGTCGAAACCGATCATCCCCATGAGGGGGCCGTCGTCACACGCTCTTGAATTACCAACGCACGTTTCCGTGCGGCCCATCAGTCTACGTCGTCGGACGCCTTCGCGCCACCGGTGACGACCGGTCGGTCACTCCCCCAGGTGCTTGCGCACCGACATCGCCGACTGGGCCTCGCGGGTCGCCGTGCGCTCGCGCAGGGTCTGGCGCTTGTCGTACTCGCGCTTGCCCTTGGCGAGGGCGATCTCGACCTTGGCCCGGCCGTCGCTGAAGTAGATCTTGAGCGGCACGACCGTGAAGCCGCCCTCTTTGGTCTTCTGCCCGATCTTGTCGATCTCGTGGCGGTGCAGCAGCAGCTTGCGCTTGCGTCGGGGCGCGTGATTGTTCCAGGTGCCCTCGGTGTACTCGGGGATGTGCACCGCGTCGAGCCACGCCTCGCCGGCGTCGACGAAGGCGTACCCGTCGACCAGTGACGCACGACCCTGTCGCAGCGACTTGACCTCGGTGCCGCTCAACACGATGCCCGCCTCGTAGGTGGTGTCGATCGTGTAGTCGTGGCGCGCGCGGCGGTTCGTGGCCACGACCTTCTCACCGCGTTCTTTCGCCACGCTGGCCTCCTGGTCGTTCGGGTGGGGGTGCTGCCGACAGGCAGCCGTTCAGTATACAGGAGACGTCGAACGACAAAAGCCTCTCCTCACCTGATGCCGACCCTCGGTCGCAGGCTCCCTCGGCGCTGGGGTCGCGGAATCGCTTCGCGATTCTCCCAACTCCACCGCGGGAGGCGCGGTGCCCGACTGACGGGCACCGCGCCTCCTTCACGTGGCCGGCTTCTAGACCTTGAGGTAGCGCCTGATGGCGACGTTCGCGCTGAGGGCCGCGAGCAGGATGCCGACGACGATGACGATCGGCACGACGAGGGCCGCGTCGCGCAGGCCGATGAACGGCGTGCCCTGGAAGGTCACCGCGAGGTAGCCCTTCACGAAGAAGTTCACGATCGCGATGATCGCCCCTCCCGCAAGCAACGATCCCACGAGGGCCGCGATCACCCCCTCGAGGATGAACGGCGTCTGGATGAACCGGTTGGACGCACCGACCAGGCGCATGATGCCGAGTTCTCGTCGCCGGCTGAACGCGCTCAATCGGATGGTCGTGGCGATCAGGAGCACGGCTGCGATCAGCATCAGCGAGGCGATGCCGATGGCCGTGTAGCTCGCGGCGTTCAACACCGCGAAGATCGGATCGAGGTACCCGCGCTGGTCGACCACGCTCTGGACGCCGGCCAGGCTCGACAGGCTCTCGGTGAGGACGTCGGACTGCGTCGGGTCCTTCAGGTTCACCCAGAAGGTCTCGTTGAGGTAGGCGGGCTGCACGAACTCGGTCGCCGGGCTGTCGGCGAACTGCTGCTTGAAGCGGTCGTAGGCCTGGGTCTGGTCCTCGAAGTAGAACTTGTCGACGTAGGGCGTCAGCACGTCGCTGTCGAGCTGGGCGCGGACGCCGTCGATCTGGTCCTTCGTCGCCATCGCGCCGGTGCAGTTGCCGGTCGTGTCGGTGTCGGTGCAGAGGTAGACGGCGACCTGGGCCTTGTCGTACCAGTAGCCCTTCATCTGCGTGATCTGCATCTGCAGGAGGGCCGCGGTGCCGACGAAGGTCAGCGAGATGAACGTGACGAGCACGACCGAGACGACCATCGAGGCGTTGCGACGGAGGCCGCTGCCGACCTCGCTCATGACGAGTCCGAGTCTCATGCGTCGGCTCCTCTCGTGCTGAGGTCCTCGACCCCGATGGCCTGGATGGGCACCGCCTGGGTCTGGTAACCACCGTGACGCTCGTCGCGGAGGATGTTGCCCGCACTGAGCTCGATGACCCGACGCTGCATCTGGTCGACGATGCCGGCGTCGTGCGTCGCCATGATGACCGTCGTGCCACCGGCGTTGATGCGCTCGAGCAGGGTCATGATGCCGGCGCTCGTCGAGGGGTCGAGGTTTCCGGTGGGCTCGTCGGCCAGCAGGATCGCCGGCTTGTTGACGATCGCGCGGGCGATCGCGACGCGCTGCTGCTCGCCACCCGACAGCTCGTGCGGCAGACGGTGCTGCTTGCCGACCAGGCCGACCATCTTGAGGACGTCGGGGACGGCCTCCTGGATGAAGCCCTTGCTCTTGCCGATGACCTGCAGGCTGAACGCGACGTTGTCGAAGACGTTCTTCTGCGGCAGCAGCCGGAAGTCCTGGAACACGACCCCGAGGTTGCGCCGGAAGTACGGGACCTTGCGGCTCGAGAGGGTGCCGAGACGCTGGCCGAGGACGTGGATCTGCCCCTGCGACGGCTTCTCTTCCTTCAGCACGAGCCGCAAGAAGCTCGACTTGCCGGAGCCGCTCGCCCCGACGAGGAACACGAACTCGCCCTTGAGGATCTCGAGGGTGACGGCGTTCAGCGCGGGTCGGGGGTTGCCGACGTAGACCTTGGTGACTTCATCAAACCGAATCATGACGGGGATCACCCTAAGCGCGGTCCGCGACGATCATCGCAGCGACTCGCTGCGGCGAGGCGGCTATGGATGTGCTGGGAGCCGCCGGGCCGGCGACGCCTGGTCAGTCCTGGTCGTCGCGCTTGCGCCAGCGGATGCCCGCCGAGATGAAGCCGTCGAGGTCACCGTCGAACACGTTCGAGGGGTTGTTGACCTCGTGCTCGCTGCGGAGGTCTTTGACCATCTGGTACGGCGCCAGCACGTAGCTGCGGATCTGGTCGCCCCAGCTGGCGGTGATGTTGCCGGCCAGCTCTTTCTTCTTGGCGTTCTCGGCCTCTTTCTGCAGCAGCAGGAGGCGCGACTGCAGCACGCGCATGGCGGCGGCCCGGTTCTGGATCTGGCTCTTCTCGTTCTGCATCGAGACGACGGTGCCGGTGGGGATGTGCGTCAGGCGGACGGCCGAGTCGGTCGTGTTGACGCTCTGACCGCCGGGGCCCGACGACCGGAACACGTCGACGCGGATGTCGTTCTCGGGGATGTCGATCGACTCGGTCTCTTCCATCAGCGGGATGACCTCGACCGCGGCGAAGCTGGTCTGACGCTTGCCGGCGGCACCGAACGGGCTCATGCGCACGAGCCGGTGCGTGCCGGCCTCGACGCTGAGCGTGCCGAACGCGTACGGGGCGTCGATCTCGAAGGTGGCGCTCTTGATGCCGGCCTCTTCGGCGTAGCTGGTGTCCATCACCGTGGCGGACATGCCGTGCTTCTCGGCGTAGCGCAGGTACATGCGCAACAACATCTCGGCGAAGTCGGCGGCGTCGACGCCACCGGCCCCGGCACGGATCGTGATGACGGCCGGGCGCGGGTCGTACTCGCCGTCGAGCAGGGTCTGCACCTCGAGGACGTCCATCATCTTCTGCAACGCCTTGAGCTCGGCCTGCGCCTCGTCGGCGCTCTCTTGGTCGTCGCCGTCGTTCGCCATCTCGACGAGCACCACGAGGTCGTCGAGCCGCGCCTCGGTGGTCTCGAGCTTCTCGAGCTCGGACTGCCGGTGGCTGAGGGCGCTGGTGACCTTCTGGGCGTTGTCGGTGTCGTCCCACAGGTCGGGGGCAGAGGCCTGCTCGCTGAGCTCGGCGATCTCGGCGACGAGACGGTCTTGCCCGATCACCGCACGGATGTCTTCGAACGTGGCCCGGAGGGCGGCAATCTGCTCAGAGAAATCCAGTGCGATCATGGTCCCCGAGCTTACCCGGCCCGGGTGGGCCGGGCCTGCCCGTGCCCCGCGCCGCCCGCCGCCCGCCTCGCGCCACCCGCCCCGCGCCTCCCGACGACAGGGTGAGGTCTCGTCTCATCCGCAGTACTCGGGCGGGGCGATGCGCGTCGTGCCCACGCTCATGTCGGTGATCCGGTCGGAGGTCCCCACCACGAAGACGAGGTACTGTCCGTCGTCGCCGGCGACGGCGTACTGCGTCCCGTAGCTCTCGTGGTGGTCGAGCGTGAGTTCGGCATCCGGGTAGGCGGCGAGCAGTGTCGCTTCGTCGTCGCCGAGCCCGATGCCGGACGCGGTCCGGGGGGTGGCGCTCGCGAGGGCGGCCGGGTCGTCGAACGTCGTGTCGGCGGAGACGGTCGCGATCTCGGTCGCGTCCGGAGACGACCCGCGCGAGAGGGCGAGACTCAGTCCCCGGCCGTCCGAGAAGAACGACGCCGGGCAGCCGTAGCCGTCGTCCGCGTGCCGGTCGAAGGTGGTGAGCCGGGCGGCCTGCTCCTCGAGCCGGCCGCCGAGGACCAGCGGCCCGATCCGATCGGTGGACACGACCCAGGTCGACGGGGCCGTCGGATCGTCCACCACCGGTGTCGGTGCCGGTGGTGGAACCGGTGTCGCCGACGGCGTCCCGGCCGGTTCGACGACACCCGGCGACGTGCCGGGATCGTCCTCGGGTCGATCGGACGGGAGCGAGGTGGGGGCCGCTTCACCGTTTCCCGACGGCAGGGGGCCACCCCCGGCGAGCGCGACGCCCCCGACGGCGAGCGCCACGGCGGCCACCCCGGCCACCGACAGCAGGACGACCCGGCGGCGACGGGTCGAACGGACGCGTTCGGGTTCGCGCTCGACGGTCTCGGTCAGGAGGCCGCGGATGGCCTCGGCACGATCACGATCGAGGCCGGGCCGGTCGTGCCGGTCGTCGGGACGGACGTTCGGTGCGTCGCTCATCGGGTCTCTCCGTTCAGGGTGACGGGTCGTTCGGTGGACGGCTCGGAGGCCGACATCGCTCGCGCGAGTCGTGCCTTGGCCCGCGACAGTCGGGACTTGACCGTGCCGACCGGCACGCCGAGCGCCTCGGCCGCGGTCGCCATCGGGAACTCCTCGAGCACGCAGAGCCCGAGGACGTCACGATCGGCCTTCGCGAGGCCGTCGAGGGCGAGGCGCAGCCGCCGGTCCCGATCGACGACGTCGAGTCGCGCCGCGACGCCGTCGGCGGGATCGTCGACGACGGGGTGCGGCGGCAGGGAGGCCAGGGCGAGACGATGGCGACGGGTGGACCTCGCGAGGTTCTGGGCGACGTGGCCCGTCGTCACCATCAACCACGCGAGGACCGAGCCGTCGACGACGCGGACCGCGTCCCGACGGCGCCATGCCTCGAGGAACACCACGGCCGTGACGTCCTCGGCGTCGTGCCGGTGACGGCACAACCTCAGGGCGTGACCGTGCACCCGGTCCTGGTGGCGGTCGAAGACGGCCCCGAAGGCGGCCGCGTCCCCGGCGACCGCCCGGGCCCAGACCTCGTCGTCCCCCGTCGCCGTCATCCGTCGCGCTCGCTTCTCGTCGTCATGTCGACGTCCCCTCTGATCCGTTGCCGCTTCCCCTACATGTCCGATCGGCCAGAAAGGTTCCCTCGTCCCGTTCCCCCGGTGCGGCACCGGCCGGCGCCGGTCAGCGCCGGGCGACGCCCGCTTCGCGCAGGGCCACGTCGGCGAGACGGCGGACGACCGCGGGCTCCCCCGCACGCCAGGCCGCGACGGGGTCGGGCGACACGGCGAGGGCGGCCTTGGCGTCGCGGCCGGTCAGGGCCCGCAGCGCGAGCAGGTCTTCGCCGCCCGGCAGGGCGAGCAGCGAACGGACCGAGGAGGCGCGGCGCACGAACGCGATCCGCCCGCGCAGCCAGACCCACAGCACCACGAGGCTCGGCACCCCGGCCACGACGAGTCCGGCGACCAGTGCCGCCCGGGCGACACCCTCCTGCTGCTGCCGTCCGGCGTCGGCCAGGGACTGTCCGGCGCCGCTGGCCCCGTCGAACGGTGCGCTGGCGGCGCCGCCGACCAAGGGCAACCCCTCGAGCGCGCGCGACGCGTCCTGCATCGTGCCCTGGAAGCCGGCCCCCGCCTCCTCGAGCTGCCTGCCGAGGTCGGCGAACGAGCCGATGAAGGACGCGATGCTCACCCCGAGCACGACGAAGAGGACGACGAGGCCGATCGCGACCACGTCTCCGGTCACCTGGCGGGTACGGACGAGGGGCGAGGCCGAGTAGAGCTGCATGGGCCCAGTCTGACGCGAGGGGGCCTGCGCGGCCCGACCCGCGCCTCCTCGGGTCGACGCCGTCGCCGTGGCCGGCGCGGCGACTACCGGGGCAGGGTGCTGACGGGGCCGACGCGGGAGGTCGCGAAGTCGATCGAGGTGACCGTCGTCGCACCGGCCGACAGGGCCACCCGCAGCGCCCCCACCTGGTACGGGCTCGTCGACCACTTGTCGGCCGGCGCGGTGGTCACGACGCCCCCGGGGTAGCCGGCCTGGTCGGGGCGCAGGTTGACGCGCAGCGACAGCACGGACGGCAGACGGGTGGTCAGGGCGCCCACCGCGGTGACGACCGGGGTGAGCGTGGTCGAGAGCGTGGTGCCCAGGGTCGTGATCGGGGTGACGAGGGCACCCCGGACGAGCGTGGCCACGGACGCGAGCAGCGACCCGGCCGACCCCACGAGCGCCGACAGCAGCGGGTTGAGCAGACTGCCGAGCAGGGTGGACAGTGCGCCGTCGAGGACCTGCGTGGTCACCACCGCCGTCGCCGTCGACGGTGACGCGAACAGCTGTCCCAGCGAGCCACTCATGGACACGTTGACGGCCAACACGTTGACCGGCAGGCCCAGGACGCTCGCCTTCAGCGTGACCGTGAGCGCCACCGACAGCTGTGCCGCCGACACGGCGGACTGCAGCGCCGCCACGACCCGCTGGGTGAGGCCGTCGAGCATCGACCCGACCGTGGTCGTGATCGAGGCCATCGCCGCCGCGCTCAGCACGAGCTCGGTGTTCGGGGCGAGTCCGTTCAGACCGCCGGGCTGGCCGACCAGCTTGGCCAGGTCGACCGACACCACACCGGTCGACGGGGTGATGGTGACCGTGCCGTCCGTGCTCGTGACCGACCCTGCGAGCACCGGGTCGACGGCCGATTGGAGGTTCAGGCCGGTGAGGGTGACCGAACCCGAGACCCCGCCCAGGCTGAGCAGGTTCGTCAGGCCGTTGACGGTGGCGAGCACGCCGTCCCGGATGGTCCTCGAGATCGTGCCGTTGACGCCCGTCAACCCGGCGGCGGCCGTGTTCAGGCTCGTGACCGTGCTCGACACCTGTCCGGACAGCCCCGCCACCGCCGGGCTGCGCAGTTCGAGCGCGAGACCGGCGACGCCGTAGTCGCGGGTCACGCCCGTCACGCTGCCGTCGCCCCAGATGCGGCTCTCGAGGGCCCGACACCCGTCGAGGGTCGCCGTCGACGCCACCGCCCCCACGGTCAGGTCGGCCCGGTCGAGGGCGGTCGAGGCGGGCAGCACCGAGGTGAGGCCGACACGGGCCGGGCCGGGAAGGGCCGACGCCGGGGTCGTCGACGTCACGCCGAGACCGCCCGAATCGCTCACCAGGCCCGAGGCGGCGGCCGCCGTGCCGGTCGGGGCGACCCGCGTGAACTGGTTCAGCGCCCCGGCCGATCCCGCCGGAAGGTTCGTGCCGAGCCCGGCCAGGTCGAGGCCGACGAGACCCGACCCCGCGCTCGCCGAGAGGGGATTGCGGAAGGTCGTCGTGCCTCCGGCGTCCGTGGTCGGGGCGGGCGACGTCGGCACCGCGGTGACGACGCCGGATCGGGTGCGCGTCAGGTCCGCCCCGCGCACGGCCGCGACGGTGTCGAGGTCGGTGCCGGCCAGGCTGCCGCGCACGAACCGGCTGGACGCGGCGGCCGCGTAGCCGGTGTCGGTGCCGCAGGTGAACTTCGAGGTACCGACGAGCCCGTACGCGCGCTCGGAGTCGGTCCAGGCGGCGGTCGTCACGGGCGGCGGGGGCACGATGACGGCGCCCACGACGGCGACGACGGCCGCGACCGCGACGACAGCCCGGCGCGCGGTGAGCGCCGCGACCAGACGGCCGGCACCCGTCGGGCGTCGTCGCCCGGCGTGCGTGCCGGTCACGACGTCACCGCCCGGCGTCGTCCCCGGAGGTGCAACGCGAGGCCGACGAGCAGGGCGCCGGCACCCGCGATCGCCGGACCGAGCGAGAGGCCTCCGGTGAAGGCGAGGGAGCGCGGGGCAGCCACACCGCTGAGGGTCACGCCGACGGGGCGTCCGTCGCCGGGGCGTCCGTCGTCCGAGCCGTCGATCGCGGGGCCGGGTGCCGCCTCGTCCGTCGCGTCGGGCCCGGGCTCCGCCGGGTCACCGGGGGTGGCGGTGACGGTGGGTTCGGGAACGGGCTCGGCCGGGAGCGTCTCGACGGGGTCCAGGGCCGTCGCCGTGATGCCGACGCCCACGCGGGCGGTCCGACCCATGGAGGAGGTGTCGTCCGCCGAACGTCCTCCGGCGAGACCGAGGCTGACGAGCACGAAGACCCGGCCCGTGCTGCCGACCGAACGCACCGGCCACGAGGGGCTGCCGTCGACGAACGAGGAGGCGCGGGTCGGGGCGGTCACGGTCCGCGCCCCGGTCGCGCACAGCGGCGTCGTCTCGACCTGCTGCCACTCGACGTCGCAGGTCTCGACCCCCAACGTCAGTCCGGCCTCGTCGTCGACGAGCGAGCCCGAGCTGACCAGCTCGAGGCCGAGGGCCACCCGGTCGCCGGTGGTGACGTCGGTCGCGATCTGCCAGCGCCCCGGGGCCGCGGGGGCGATGTCCTCGGTGCCGACCAGTTCGTCGGCCAGCACGAGGTGGCCGTCGAGGCCGGTCTCGGGCACGGGCTCGAGGGCCCGGGCGGTGCCGGCCTGGACGGTGAGGGCACCGCCGAGCACGAACGCGGCCGTCCCCACGACGGCCAGCAGCGTCGGCGCGGCGCGGCGCCCGCGGGTGGCGGTCCCGCGGTCCGCACCGGTCGCCGGGTCCACGGTCGTCCTCACCCTCGACGGGCCGCGCCGCGTCGCGTCGGCCAGAAGGCCAGCACGACGGCGGCACCGACGACGGCGACCGCGAGGCCTCGCGCCGGCGGGGTCGACATCGTCGTCAGGACGAAGCCGAGGCCCGGGGCCGAGGCGACGACGATCCGGGCGTCGCGCACGACGTAGGGATCGCGGTCGTCGGTGTCGTTGGCGTCGCCCCGCAGCACGAGGGATCGCGCGGCGGCGTCCCCGGGCACGGCACTCGTCGAGACCACGCGGTGGGTCACCGGGACCTCGAAGCCGGGCCGGGGCACCGTGACCACGTCGCCGGGCCGCACGTCGACCGCGGCGATCGGCCGCGTGACGACGGCACCGCCCGCGGGCACGGTGGGACTCATCGAACCGGTCAGGACGACCACGAGCGACAGGCCGAGGACCGTCGAGACGGCGAGCCACAGAAGGCAGATCGCACCGACGAGGCCGACCACCGACAGCAGGACGGTGCTCGCGACCTCGACCGCACGACGGCGCGGCCGACGGCGACGGCGCTCACGTCGGTCCGCCCGGCGCGGCTCGACCCCGGAGGCCCCGCGTTCCGCTCGGGGCCGGGTCTCGATGTCGACCATCGGTCGGCCCGTCACTCGACGCTGGTCGAGGCGAACTCCCACGCCGGGGCGACCGTGCGGCCCTGAAGGGCCGTGGACGCGGCCGTCGCGGCACTCTGCGGCAGGGTCACCTCGAAGCAGTAGAACTGCGTGCTGGCCGACCCGGCGGCGAGGCGCTGCGGCGCCGTGGCACCCGTCGAGGCGAGCGGACCCGTGCCGATGGTCGTCGGCGCGGTGAAGGCGGCGGCGGTGCAGGTCGGGGCGGCTCCCGTGCCGGAGACCGCGACGGTGGCCACGCGGACCGTCAGCGCGGAGAAGAGCGAACCCCCGGCGTCGGCGACGGTCACGCCCGTCGCGGGGACGGCGGCCCGGACCTGGACGTCGGCCGGGACGGTCGTCGTCGCGGTCGTGCGGAGGGCGACGCCGGCGTAGACGCTCTCGCCGGGGCTCAGGGTCTGGGAGCCCGGGGTGAAGAGCATGGCCTGGCCGGGGTTGGCCTCGAAGTCGGCGAAGCCCGCCGTGTAGGGCGACGTGACGCTCTGCTGCACCTCGAAGGTGCCCGTGCCGATGCCGGGGCCCCCGGAACCGTCGCCGGCGTAGACCCATTCGCTGTCGGTCCAGGCGGCGACCGTGTAACCGAGGCCGCCGACGACGAGGGCACCGCCGGCGGTGAGCGCCGCGATCTTGCGGAGGCGCCGTGGTCTCGGCGTGGCCCGGTCGAGCGTCGCCACGTCGTCGAGGGAGGCGTCGTCGCGAGGGGCGTCGGAGGCAGGGCTGTGCTGCGGCATGGTGGTGCTCCTGATCCGCGCAGCCTGGTGAGGGCGGCGCTCGGGTGGTGCCATGGACGCCCGTGGTGAGCGGGCGGCGTGCCGGGATGCGGCGGCGGCGAGGGATGGTGGGGCCCGGCCGGTGAGACGTGCTCACGTGTGTTGACGACGAGTACACCACCCCCGCGCGGGGGCGACAACCCACCCGTTCGGGGGGCGCCGCAGGGGACGCCGTCCCGGCGTCGGATCAGCGGGCGCCGAGCACCGGGGCCCGGTCGGCGTAGCCGGCCGTCGTGGCGCGCGCGACGGCCGTCGGCAGCGCCGCGAGCAGCGCGTCGACGTCGGCGTCGGTGCTCGTGTGCCCGATCGTCATGCGCAGCGCGCCGCGGGCCGCGTCCGCGGGCAGGCCCATGCCGAGCAGCACGTGCGACGGCTCGGGGATGCCGGCCTGGCAGGCCGAACCGGTCGAGACGCTGACGCCGGCGGCGTCGAGCAGGAACAGCAGCGAGTCGCCCTCGCACCCGTCGAAGGTGAAGTGGGCGTTGCCGGGCAGCCGGTCGACGGGGTCGCCCCGCAGCACCGCCCCGGGCACCGACGCCAGCACCCCGGCGATCAGTCGGTCACGCAACGGCTCGTAGGCCCCGTGCGGCTGCTCGGCCGCGACGGCGAAGGCGACGGCGGCCGGGGCGTCCTGCGTGCCCGACCGCACCTGCCGCTGCTGTCCGCCGCCGTGGATCAGGGGCACGACGGTCGCCGATCGCGACAGCACGAGCGCACCGATGCCGATGGGTCCGCCGATCTTGTGGGCGCTGACGCTGAGCGCCGCGAGCCCGGAGGCCGCGAAGTCGATGGGCACCTGCCCGTAGGCCGCGACGGCGTCCGAGTGCACCGGGACCCCGTGGGCCGCGGCGAGCGCCACGACCTCGTCGACGGGCTGCATCGTGCCGACCTCGTTGTTGGCCCAGAGCAGGCTGACGAGGGCGACGTCGTCGTGCTCGTCGAGGGCCGCGGCGAGGGCGTCGACGCGCAGCCGACCCTGTTCGTCGAGCGGCAGCCAGGTGACGACGGCGCCCTCGTACCGTTCGAGCCACTCGACGGTGTCGACGGTGGCGTGGTGCTCGCCGGCGGGGACGAGGAGGCGCGGGCGCGGTCGGTCGGACTGCCTCGCCCACCAGAGTCCCTTGATCGCGAGGTTGACCGCCTCGGTGCCGCCCGAGGTGAAGACGACCTCGATCGGGTCGCAGCCGAGGGTCGCGGCGACGCGTTCGCGGGCCTCCTCGAGGACGCGCTTGGCGTTCTGGCCGGCCGAGTGGATGGACGAGGGGTTGCCGACCGTGCCGAGCGCCTCGGCGTAGGCGGCGATGGCCGCCGGGTGCATCGGCGTGGTGGCCGCGTGGTCGAGGTAGACGCTCATGTTCGGGTCCTCAGGCTGGGTGGGGCGGTGACGCTCGATGATTTCGGGGCCGACACGCGCCTCCTCTACTGTAAACGCGTGACCGACCCCGACCCCCTGCGCGATCTCGGCATCCGTCCCGGCCCCGACGGGCCGACGCTGCGCGTCTGGTCGGCGTCGGCGTCCCGCGTCGACGTCGTGGTCGACGACGCCCCGCACGACCGTGTCGTCCCGATGGTGCGCGACGAGCACGACGTGTGGAGCGCCACCGACGGCGCCCTCACCCCGGGGCGTCGCTACTGGCTGCGCGCCGACGGTCCCGCCGGGGGCGGCAACGCCTTCGACCCGTCGCTCGAGCTGCTCGACCCGTACGCACGCGGCCTCGGTCGCACCGGACGCGGCACGTGGCAGTCGACCGTCGTCGACGAGTCGTTCGACTGGGGCGGGGTGGCGAAGCCCCGCACGCCGCTCGACCGGGTTGTCGTCTACGAGGCGCACGTCCGCGGCCTGACCCGGCTGGCCCCGTTCGTGCCCGAAGAGCTGCGGGGCAGCTACGCCGGCCTCGCCGCCGAGTCGACCATCGCCTACCTGACGGGCCTCGGCGTCACGGCCGTGCAGCTGCTGCCGGTGCACCAACACGTCGACGAGCAGCGCCTCGTCGCACAGGGCATCGAGAACTACTGGGGCTACAACACCCTCGGCTATTTCGCCCCGCACGCCGCCTACGCGAGCCGCGACGCGCAGCTGGCCGGCGCCTCGGCGGTCCTGCGCGAGTTCAAGGGCATGGTGCGCCTGCTGCACGAGGCCGGCATCGAGGTCTACCTCGACGTGGTCTACAACCACACCGCCGAAGAGGGCGAGGTCGGCGGCCCGGTCACGAGCCTGCGCGGTCTCGACGGGTCGGCCTACTACCGGCACGACGCCGAGGGGCGGCCGGTCGACGTCACGGGGTGCGGCAACTCGCTCGACACGAGCACGCCGGCCGCCTCGCGGCTCGTGCTCGACTCCCTGCGGTACTGGGCCGACGAGGTGCAGATCGACGGGTTCCGCTTCGACCTCGCCGCCACCCTCGGTCGCGGCGCGGACCACGTCTTCGACCCCGAGCACCCGCTGCTGCACGCGATCGTCGACGACCCCGCCCTCGAGGGCGTGAAGATGATCGCCGAGCCGTGGGACGTCGGCCTGGGCGGCTGGCAGACCGGCGCGTTCCCCGACGGCTGGATCGAGTGGAACGACCGGTTCCGCAACCGGGCCCGCGACTTCTGGCTGACCGACATCGCCGCCGCCCGCTCGCAGGGCGCTCCCCCGTCGGGGCTCGGCAGCTTCGCCTCCAAGCTCAGCGGGTCGAGCAACGTCTACGCCCACGAGCGTGGTCCCCTGTCGGGCGTGAACTTCGTCACGGCGCACGACGGCTTCACCCTGCTCGACCTCGTCTCGTA
Organism: Frigoribacterium sp. MEB024; assembly: GCF_000878135.1. Lineage (GTDB taxonomy): Bacteria > Actinomycetota > Actinomycetes > Actinomycetales > Microbacteriaceae > Frigoribacterium. The sequence continues at coordinate 4,373 of NZ_JXQZ01000014.1, read as the reverse complement.
CGACGGCAAGCACAACCTGAGCAACGGCGAGGGCAACCGCGACGGCACCGACGACAACCGGTCGTTCAACCACGGCGTCGAGGGCGACAGCGTCAACCCCTGGATCTCGGACGCCCGCCGCCGGTCGATGCGCAACCTGCTCGCCACCCTCTTCGTGTCGGCCGGCATCCCGATGCTGACCGCCGGCGACGAACGCGGTCGCACCCAGCACGGCAACAACAACGCGTACTGCACCGACAGCGAGCTCACCTGGGTCGACTGGTCCGACGAACCCTGGCACCGGGCCCTCCACGATGACGTCGCCACGCTGACCCGGCTGCGGGCCGAGAACCCCGCCCTGCGACCGTCGAGGTTCGGCCTCGACGGCGCCTGCACGCTCAGCGCCAACGAGATGTCGTGGCATTCGGCCTCGGGCGACGAGATGCGTCCCGACGAGTGGAACGACCCCGGCGTCCGCACGATGCAGTACCTCGCGGCCTCGACGCCCGAGCACGAGGCCCCCAACACGGTGCTCGTCGTGGTGCACGCCGCCGAGACCGCCGTCCCGGTGACGCTCCCCCGGCACGACGGGGTGACGGCGTACGAGGCGCTCTGGTCGAGCGACGACCGCAGCCTGCCACAGGCGTCGGCCCCCGGTGACGACTTGCTCGTCTCGGGGCCGACCGTGGTGGTGTTCCGCGCCACGACGGTCGAGTCCGCCCCGTGAGCACGAAACACGCAGGAGGCGCGCGCGGCCCCGCCACGCCGGCCACCGTCGCGCTCACCGCGGCCGGCATCCCGTTCACGGCCCACACCTACGAGCACCACGACACGGCGACGAACTTCGGCGAGGAGGCCGCCGCCGAGCTCGGCCTATCCGTGGACCGCGTCTTCAAGACCCTCGTGGTCGACGCCGACGGCACCCTCGTCGTGGGCGTCGTCCCCGTCTCGGGCCGACTCGACCTCAAGGCGCTCGCGGCCGCCGTCGGGGCGAAGAAGGCCTCGCTGGCCGAGCCCGCCCTGGTCGAACGTCGCACGGGCTACGTCGTCGGCGGCATCAGCCCGCTGGGCCAGAGGACCGCCGCGACGACCGTGGTCGACGCGAGCGCCGCCTCCCTCGCCTCGGTCTTCGTCAGCGGCGGGAGGCGCGGGTTCGACATCGAGATCGCTCCCGACGACCTCGTGCGCGCCACCGGCGGCACCTACGCCGCGATCCGTCGCGACTGACCCGTGCCGCGCCTCCTCGGATCTGCCCCCACGCCGCCACGCCGCCACGCCGCCACGAAGTGAACAATCCGCCACGCGAAATCGTGGCGGGATGTCGACCTCGTGGCGGGATGGCCGAATGCGGCACGGGCGACGCGGGCTAGGGTCGGGCGCATGACCGGCAGCCCGGCCCGGATCGAGGGCACGCTCACCTCGTGGGACGACGACCGCGGCTTCGGGTTCCTCACCCCGACCTCGGGACGGGGCCGCGCGTTCGTCCACATCACGGCGTTCGGCCGCGGCACCGCCCGACCACGGCTCGGCGAGACGTTCTCGTACGAGGTCGACCGCCACGGTGACCGAGGCCCGGCGGCCGTGCGGGTGGCCGCCGTCGGCTCGCGCTGGTCGGCGCCTCGTGCCCGGGCACCCCGTCCCACGCGGTCCGGCACGGTCGCCCTCGTCGTCGGACTGGTGGTCACGCTCGGCGCCGCCGCAGCCGTCTGGACCCTGACCCGCGACTCGACGTCCCCGCAACTCGACGGACTCGCGCCCTGGCTGGTCGGCGGACTCGTCGGCGTCAACGCGCTGACGGCCCTCGTCTACGCACTCGACAAGTCCGCGGCCCGCAGAGGACGGCGCCGGATGCCGGAGCGGACGCTTCTGCTGCTCGGCCTGCTCGGCGGCTGGCCCGCGGCCCTCGTCGCCCAACAGCTGCTGCGCCACAAGACGAGCAAGCGGTCGTTCCAGCTCGCCTTCTGGGCCACGGTCGCGGTCGACGTGCTCGTGGTCGCCCTCACGCTCGCGCTCCTCCGCTGACCCTCGGCGAGCTCAGACCCCAGGCATCCGCCGAGACCCCGGTGCGCGCACGGGGGTCTCGGCGAGATCCTGGGGTCTCGCGACCTCAGACGAGCTGCTTCTCGCGGGCGAAGTGACAGGCGGCCGTGTGGTCGGCGCCGTCGCGGCCGTGCGGCAGCATCGTGGGCACCTCGTCCTCGCAGCGCGACCGCTGCGCCTCGGGCAGCATCGCGTAGAGCGGGCAGCGGCTGCGGAACCGGCAGCCGGTCTGCTTGACCGTCGGCGTCGGCGGGTCACCCGGCAGCACGATGTGCTCACGTGCCCGCTCCTTGACCGGGTCGGGCACGGGCACGGCCGACAGCAGCGCCTGCGTGTACGGGTGCAGCGGGTGCTCGAACACCTCGTCGACCGGGCCCGTCTCGACGGTGCGTCCGAGGTACATCACCGTGACGCGGTCGGCCACGTGGCGGATGACCGAGAGGTCGTGCGACACGAACAGGTACGACAGGTCGAGCTTCGCCTTGAGCTCGGCCAGGAGGTTCAGCACGCCGGCCTGGATCGACACGTCGAGCGCCGACACCGGTTCGTCGAGCACGATCAGCTTCGGATCGGCGGCCAGCGCCCGCGCGATCGAGATGCGTTGCCGCTGCCCGCCCGAGAACTCGTGCGGGTAGCGCGTCGCGGCGGCGGGTTCGAGCCCCACGAGGCGCATCAGCTCGGGCACCCGACGCGACACCTCGTCGCGGGGCCGACCGATGGCGAGCAACGGCTCGGCGATGATGTCGCTGACCGGCTGCCTCGGGTCGAGGCTCGCCATCGGGTCCTGGAAGACCATCGACACCGCGCCGCGCAGGCGCTTCACCGTCGATCCGTCGAGCTTGCGGTCGAGGGCCGTGCCGAGCAGTTCGACGGTCCCGGCCTCGGGCACCCGGAGGTCCATGATCTCGTGCAACGTCGTGCTCTTGCCCGAGCCGGACTCGCCGACCAGGCCGAGCGTCTCGCCCTCGCGCACGTCGAGGTCGACCCCGTCGACCGCCCAGACGCTGCCCACGCGACGTTTGAAGACCGACCCCTTGGTGAGCGGGAACGTCTTGACGAGCCCGTCGACGTGCAGCACCCGGTCCCGCGACGCCCGCGGCACCGCAGCCAGGCCGGAGGTCGGCACGGGCGGCAGGTCGTAGACGTCCTCGGGGTCGGTGCCCTCGCCCACCAGCTGGTCGGCGTGCAGGCACGCCGCGCGGTGACCCGCCTCGACCGCCGGGGCCTGCTCGAGCGCGGGCTCGTCGACTCGGCACTCGGCCGTCACCAGCGGGCACCGTGCCGCGAACGGGCACCCCGGGGCCAGCGAGAGCAACGACGGCGGCGTCCCCGGGATCGGCACGAGCGGCTGGTCCGACCGCTGGTCGAGCCGCGGCAGCGCGCCGATGAGACCCACGGTGTAGGGCATGCGCGGGTGGGCGAAGAGGTCGTCGGCCGTCGCCGTCTCGACGACGCGGCCGGCGTACATCACGGCGATGCGGTCGGCGAACCCGGCGATGACGCCGAGGTCGTGGCTGACGAACAGCAGCGCGGCCCCGGTCTCGCGCTGCGCCGTGCGCAGCACCGAGATGACCTGGGCCTGGATCGTCACGTCGAGGGCCGTGGTCGGCTCGTCGGCGAGGATGACGTCGGGGTCGTTGGCGATCGCCATGGCGATCATCGCGCGCTGCCGCATGCCGCCCGAGAACTCGTGAGGGAACGAGTCGACGCGTCGCTCCGGCTCGGGGATGCCCACGAGTCCCAGCAGCTCGATCGCCCGCTCGCGGGCCTGCTTCTTCGTGCCGCCGCGGTGGATCAGCACGGTCTCGGCGATCTGCTGACCCACCGTGTAGACGGGGGTGAAGGCCGAGAGCGGGTCCTGGAAGACCATGGCGATGCGCTTGCCGCGGATCGCCGACATCGCCTTGTCGCCGCGGCCGAGCAGTTCTTCGCCGTCGAGCGTGATCGAGCCGGTGACCTTGGCAGTGGCCGGCAACAGCCCGAGCACGGCGAGGCTCGTGACCGACTTGCCCGAGCCCGACTCGCCGACGATGCCGAGCACCTCGCCGCGGCGCAGCGTCAGGTCGACGCCGCGCACGGCGCGCACGTCGCCGTCCGGGGTCGGGAAGGTCACGGTGAGGTCGTGCACCTCGAGCACCGGAGCCGAGGAGGCGCGGGTGCGGTCGACCGGTTCGGTGAGCGTCATGCGCGCTCCCCCTTCTCGTCGTTCGTGCGGGTCGGTGCCGGTGAGCCGACGTCGGCCCCGGGGGCGGGGCTCGCCGCCTCGGAGACGCCGCCGGTGCGTCCGAGCGGCGCCGCGCCTCCTCGGCTCTCGGCCGTCCGACCGCGGGTGCGGCGGCGGCGGCCCGTTCGGC
>NZ_JXQZ01000136.1 GCF_000878135.1 Frigoribacterium sp. MEB024 | reverse complement strand
GCGCGGGGCGCGGGGCGCGGGGCGCGGGGCGCGCGGCGGCGGGACACGGAAAAACCCCGCCCCGTGCGTGAGCACGAGGCGGGGTCCACCGGGATCGCCGACCCCGTCGAGCAGGGCGGGGCCGGTGCGTCGTCACGGAGACGACCCGGGTTCCGGGCCGCACCTCGCGAGGCGGGGTGCGGCCCTGGGGCCGGGCCGGCGGGTGGCCGGCCGGACGGGTGTTACTCCGTGGCGGCGGTGATCTTCGCGACGCCGACGAGCATCTCGTCCTGGACGG
>NZ_JXQZ01000135.1 GCF_000878135.1 Frigoribacterium sp. MEB024 | reverse complement strand
GGGTCGCCCGCGCCGAGGCGGCCGACGCCGGACGGGCCCTGCCCCGCGACCTCGAGACCGTCGTGCTCGCCGACGCGGTCGGTCGCACGGTGGCGGACGACGTCACGAGCCTCGCGCGCGTGCCCGGCTCCGACGTCTCGGCGATGGACGGCTGGGCGGTCGCCGGCGAGGGCCCGTGGCGCCTCGGCCCGTCGATCGTCGCGGGCCGGGTCGCCAACGATGCCGAGGAGTTGCCCCCCGGGATCGCCCGACCGGTGACCACGGGGGCCGTCGTGCCGACCGGGACCGACCGCGTGCTGCGCTCGGAGTCCGGGCACGTCGCCGACGACGTCCTCACGGCCGACGACGACCCGCGCCGCCCGTCGCACGTCCGTCGGGCCGGGGAAGAGATCGACCTCGGCGACGCTCTGCTCGCCGCAGGCGCCCTCCTCACCCCGCCCCGCGTGGCCGTGCTGGCCCTCGGCGGGCACGACGACGTGTCCGTGGTCGTGCGGCCGTCGGTCGCCGTGGCCGTGCTCGGCGACGAGGTCGTCGCCGAGGGCGTGCCCGCGCGTGGCACGGTCCGTGACGTGTTCTCGGTGCCGGTGCCGCGCCTCCTCGAGGCCCTCGGGACGGCGCCCGCGACGACGACGCGCGTGGCCGACGACCTCGACGCCACCGTCGCCGCCCTCGACCGCCCGGGCAGTCGCCTCGTGGTGACGACGGGAGGCACCGCCCACGGCCCGACCGACCACGTGCGCGCCGCCCTCGACCGGCTGGGCGCCGAGTTGATCATCGACGGTCTCGCCATGCGTCCGGGGCAGCCCCTGGTCGTCGCGCGGCGGGGCGGGACGCTCTACCTGTGCCTGCCCGGCAACCCGATGGCCGCCTACGTCGGGCTCGTGGTCGTGGGGACCGCGGTGGTGGACGGCCTCCTCGGGAGGCGACCCGCGCCTCCCGGGTCCGTCACGCTCGCCGTCGACGTGGCCCACCCCCGACCCGGCGCGCTCGTGCAGGCGTACCGGGCGACCACGGACGGAGCCGTGCCGACCGAGCGACAGTCGTCGGCGATGCTGCGCGGCCTGGCCGACGCCGACGGGCTGCTCGTCGTGCCCGAGGGCGGGGCGCGGGCGGGCGACGTCGTCCCCTCGCTCGGCCTCCCGTGGTGAGGCGCGGACCCCGCCGGCTTTCGATTCCGGGGTTCGAGGGGTAGACCTGACCCATGGCACGCATCACGTCCCGCAAACCGGTGACCCGCATCACGGTCGGTGACGACGGCAGCGCCGGCGTCCGCAAGACCATGGACACCCTCGCGGTCGAGGAACCCCTCGAGATCCGCGTCGGCGGCACCTCGCTCGCCATCACCATGCGCACACCCGGTCACGACTTCGACCTGGCCGCGGGGTTCCTCGTGTCCGAGGCCGTCATCTCGACCGGTGACGAGTTCTTCGCCGCCCGCTACTGCGCCGGGGCCACCGCCGAGGGGCTCAACACGTACAACGTGCTCGACGTCACGCTCGCGCCCGGGGTGCCGGCGCCCGACCCGAGCCTCGAGCGGGCGTTCTACACGACCAGCTCGTGCGGGCTGTGCGGCAAGGCCTCGATCGACGCCGTCCGCACGACGTCGCAGCACGACGTGCTGCACGACCCCCTCGTCGTCGACCCCGCACTGCTCGCCACCTTCCCCGACCGCCTCCGCGAGGGTCAGGACGTATTCGAGAAGACCGGCGGGCTGCACGCCGCGGCGCTCTTCGACGGCCGCACCGGCGAGCTGCTCGTGCTCCGCGAGGACGTCGGCCGGCACAACGCCGTCGACAAGGTCGTCGGCTGGGCCGTCAAGGAGGCGCGGCTGCCGTTGACCGGGACCGTCCTGATGGTCTCGGGTCGCGCCTCGTTCGAGCTCACCCAGAAGGCCTCGATGGCCGGCATCCCGGTGCTCGCCGCCGTGTCGGCGCCGTCGTCGCTCGCCGTCGACCTCGCGACCGAGCTCGGCGTCACGATCGTGGGGTTCCTCCGCGGGCGGTCCATGGTCGTGTACTCACGGCCCGACCGACTCGGCGAGCCCGACGGGACCGAGCCCGCGGCCGACGTGGGCGTCCCCGGCGAGGCGGCCCGCGCCTCCTCGTCCTCCCTCGACTCCCCCGGTGGCGCGACGCGCGCCTCCTCGCCCGTCCCCCTGACGATCGGAACCAGACCGTGACCGAGAAACCGCCCGTCTCCGACGTGACCGACGCCGACATCGAGGTCGGCCCCCCGCGCGAGTGGGCCGCCGGCGTGCCCGGCGTGCTGCACTCGATGGACCCGGCCATCAAGCAGCTCGGGCTGGCCCGCACCGTCAAGCTCATGACGTCGCTGAACCAGAAGGACGGCTTCGACTGCATGAGCTGCGCCTGGCCCGACCCGAACCACCGCAAGGTGGCCGAGTTCTGCGAGAACGGCGCCAAGGCGGTCACCTGGGAGGCCAACCCGGTGCTCGTGCCCGACACGTTCTGGGCCGAGCACTCGGTGACCGACCTGCTCGACAAGACCGAGTACTGGCTCGGCATGCAGGGCCGCCTCACGAAGCCCGTGCACAAGCCGGCCGGCAGCGACCACTACCGCGAGGTGTCGTGGGACGAGGCGTTCCGCATCGTCGGCGACAAGCTGAGGTCCCTCGACAGCCCGGACGAGGCGTCGTTCTACACCTCGGGCCGCACTTCGAACGAGGCGGCGTTCGCGTACCAGCTGTTCGTGCGCGCCTTCGGCACGAACAACCTGCCCGACTGCTCGAACATGTGCCACGAGTCGACGAGCCTCGCCATGGCCGAGGTGGTCGGCATCGGCAAGTCGACCATCGCCTACGACGACTTCGAACAGGCCGACCTGATCGTCATCCTGGGCCAGAACCCCGGCACGAACCACCCGCGCATGCTGACGGCCCTCGAGGACGCCAAGCTGAAGGGAGCGAAGATCGTCGCGGTCAACCCGCTGCCCGAGGCCGGCCTGCGTCGCTACAAGAACCCGCAGCTTCCGCGGGGCGTCGCGGGTCGCGGCACCGAGATCGCCGACCAGTTCCTGCAGATCCGGCTCGGTGGCGACATGGCGCTGCTGCAGGCCGTCGCCAAGCGCGTCCTCGAGGCCGAGGACGCGGCCCCCGGCACGGTGCTCGACCACGAGTTCCTGGCCGAGCACACCGTCGGGCTCGAGGCCTTCCGCGAGCACATCGCGCAGGTCGACGACGACGAGGTGCTGCTCGCGACCGGGCTCGACCGCGCCGAGATCGACGAGCTGGCCGACCGTTACCTGGCCTCGGACCGGGTGATCATCACCTGGGCGATGGGCATCACGCAGCACCGCAAGGCCGTCGACACCATCAAGGAGATCATCAACCTGCTGCTCCTGCGCGGCAACATCGGCAAGCCGGGCGCCGGCGCCTCGCCGATCCGCGGGCACAGCAACGTGCAGGGTGACCGCACGATGGGCATCTGGGAGCAGGTCTCGGACGAGTTCCTCGACGCCCTGCAGAAGGAGTTCCGCTTCGACCCGCCGCGCGAGCACGGCGTCGACGCCCTCAAGGGCATCAAGGCCATGCAGGAGGGGCGGATCAAGTTCTGGATGGGCATGGGCGGCAACCTCGTGGCCGCGATCTCGGACACCCAGCTCGCCGAGGCCGCGATGCGCGGCACCGACATGACCGTGCAGGTGTCGACGAAGCTGAACCGGTCGCACGCCGTCGTAGGCGCCGAGGCGCTCATCCTGCCCACGCTCGGCCGCACCGAGATCGACGTGCAGGCGGCCGGGCCGCAGTTCGTCTCGGTCGAGGACACCGTGTGCTCGGTGCACGGCAGCCACGGCCAGGTGCCGCCCGTCGCGCCCGACCTGCTCAGCGAGGTCGCGATCGTCAGTCGCCTGGCGCGGGCGACGCTCGGCGACCGGGCCGACCTCGAGATCGACTGGAAGGGCTTCGAGGACGACTACGACACGTTGCGCGACCACATCAGCCGGGTCGTGCCGGGCTTCGAGCGCTACAGCGAGCGGGTCCGCAGCCGCGACGGCTTCGTGCTGCCGAACGGGCCGCGCGACTCGCGCACCTTCGCGACGAAGGCCGGCAAGGCGATGATCACGGTCAACGACCTCGAGCACGTCGAACGCCCCGAGGGCACGCTGCTGCTGCAGACGCTGCGCTCGCACGACCAGTACAACACCACGATCTACAGCCTCAACGACCGCTACCGCGGCATCAAGAAGGGTCGGCACGTGGTGTTCGTCAACCCGCTCGACCTCGACGACCTCGGGCTCGTCGACGGCCAGAAGGTCGACGTGTCGACGGTCTGGACCGACGACGTCGAGCGGGTGCTCCGCGACTACCGCATCGTCGCCTACCCCACGGCCCGCGGGTGCGCCGCCGCGTACTTCCCCGAGGCGAACGTGCTCGTGCCCCTCGACAGCGCGTCGATCGGCAGCAACACGCCCGTGTCGAAGGCGGTGCTGGTGCGGGTGACGCCGGCGGAGGTGCCGGTCGGGGTCTGAGCCCGGGCCGACGCGTCGGCGATCGGCGGCGCGCGGCGACGACGTCCGGTCGGGGCGGACCGACGCCCACGCCGATGACGGGCGACTTCGCGGCATCCGGGCGGTCGACGACGCCCGGGTCTCCCGAACAGGCCCGTTCTGCTCCGTCGGGTCAGCGGGCGGCGGCGCGCACGGCGGTGACGGCCGCGGCCACGCCACCGTCCCAGGGGGCGCCGTGGCCGGGCAGCACCCAGGTGGCACCGGTGTCGAGCAGGGCGTCGAGCGACGCCAGCGCCTGCTCGGGCTCGTCGGTGAACGGAGCCGGTGCGGGCCCGACGTGGCCGGTCGTCACGTGTCGCGTGGTCAGGGCGTCACCCACGAAGACGGCGTCGACGCCCGGGACGAAGACGGCGATGCTGCCCTCGGAGTGTCCGGGCATCGGGATGATCCGGGGTGAGCCCGGCAGGTCGAGCGTCTCGCCGCCGTGCACCTCGACGACCTCGGTGAGCCAGGCGGTCTTCGCCCCGCCCTTGCGCAGGCTGTACCCGGCGAAGCCCAGCAGGGGGCCGAGCTTCATGGGTGGCATGCCGTTCTTCGGCTTCGGTCCGCCCTTCGCCCGCGAGGCGTCGGCCGCGTGGACGTACACGGGCACCCCGTGGTCGCGGCGCAGCCGTTCGGCGAAGCCGACGTGGTCGGAGTCGCCGTGGGTCAGGACGACGCCCTTCACGTCGTCGAGGGTGCGTCCGACCGAGGCGAGTTCGGTGACGAGTTCGGACCAGAGGCCGGGCAGGCCGGCGTCGATCACGGTCACGCCCTCGGGCACGACGACGAGGTAGGCGGCGACGATGTCGTTGCCGATGCGGTGGAGGGAGGGGGCGAGTTCCATGATGGCTACGGTACTTAGCCATCATGGCTATTGTCAATAGCTATACTCGACGGATGCCCACACCGGACCGCACCTCGCTCGACGCCATCCTCCTCGCCGCCCGCGAGCTGCTCGAGGCCGACGGCCCCGCCGGCCTGACGATGGCCGCCGTGGCGGCACGGGTCGGCGTCCGCGCCCCCTCGCTCTACAAGCGGGTCGAGAACCGGGAGGCGCTGCTGCGGTCGGTCGCGGAGGCCACCCTCACCGACCTGGCCGCGCGGCTCGACGGGGCGGGGTCGGCCCGCGAGGTGCTCGACGCCTTCCGCGCCTTCGGCCACGAACGCCCGGCTGCGTTCCAACTGGTCATGACGCCCGGGCCCGGCGTCCCCACCGCGCGACGCGAGTTCGGCGCCGCGGCGAGCGCTGCCGCCCTCCGGGTCGGCGAACAGCTCGTCGGGCCGGAGCGAGCCCTCGACGCAGCCCGCACGCTCACGGCGTGGGTGGCGGGCTTCGTCATCATGGAGCTCAACGGAGGCTTCCAGCTGGGCGGCGACGTCGACGAGGCGTGGGACTTCGGGGCCGAGCGCGTCCTGGCGGCCCTCGCCGCGCCTCCTGCGGTCTGAGCCGCCCGACGGACGGGCGGCTTCGTGGCGAACGGGCGTTCACGAACGCCCGGTCCCGCCGAGACCGCCCGGCCTGTCCGCCTTGCGTTCCTGCCTGCCTGCCTGCCTGCGCTAGCCGAGCGGTGCGTGCGGATACGAGGAGGCGCGGTGCTGGAACTCGAGGATCGCCTCGTTCTCGACCCGCCCCTCCGCGATCTCGACGGCGCGGCGGATGGTGTCGGACGCCGCCCAGGAGGTCGGCCCCTCCATGACGGTGCGGAGGAAGGGCAGGAGGGCCTCGCTGATCTCCCACGTCGTGGAGTTCCAGAGCAGTGAGGGGCTGTGGTCGACGGCGTAGTAGTTCGTGGTCGCGCCGACGGTGACGAGCGGCTCGGCGAAGGTCGTGGCCCGGGCCCAGTCGAAGCCCATGCCCTCGTCCACCGAGACGTCGACGATGAGGCTGCCGGGGCGGAAGGCGTCGAGGTCGGTCTCGCGGAGGTAGGTGAGCGGGGCGTTCGGGTCCTGGAGGGTGCAGTTGACGACGATGTCGGCGGCGGCGAGGAACGGAGCGAGGGCGACCGGCCCGTCGGGGGTGTTCACGGTGCTGGCGCCGGGCGTCTCGGGGTCGTGCTCGAACTGGAAGATGTCGACCGACGGGATCGGTGAGCCGACGGCGGCGATGTTGCGGTTCGTCAGCACGCGGACGTCGTGGATGCCGTGGGCGTTGAGGGCCGTGACGGCACCGCGGGCGGTGGCACCGAAGCCGATGACGACGGCGCTGAGGCGACGGCCGTAGTCGCCGGTCGAGCCGCAGAGCTGGAGGGCGTGCAGCACCGAGCAGTAGCCGGCGAGTTCGTTGTTCTTGTGGAAGACGTGCAGAGCGTAGCCGCCGTCGGACTGCCAGTGGTTCATGGCCTCCCACGCGATGAGGGTGAGCCGTTTGTCGATGGCGAGCTGGGTGATCTCGCGGTCCTGGACGCAGTGCGGCCAGCCCCAGAGGGTCTGACCGTCGCGCAGGCCCTCGAGGTCGGCGGCCTGGGGCTTGGGCAGCAGGACGACGTCGCTGTCCGCGACGATCTGCTCGCGGTCGGCCATCGCGACGAGGGGCTCGAGGTCGGTGTCGGGGATGCCGAAGCGCAGGCCGTAGCCGCGCTCGAGGGTCATGTTCGCGCGCAGATCGGCGTCGATGCGGTCGAGGTGGGCGGGGTGGATCGGCAGGCGCCGCTCGTCGGGCTTGCGCGAGGTGGCCAGGACGCCGAGGCGCAGCAGTGCGGGGGCGCCGGAGGTGGTGCCGGTGGGCGTGAAATCCGTTTGGCTCATGCTTGAGAGTAGATGAGTGGCGCTCGCCCCCGAGCCCGGGGTGTCAGTTGTTGAAGCGGAACTCCACCACGTCGCCGTCCTGCATGACGTACTCTTTGCCCTCGATGCGGGCCTTGCCGGCCGAACGGGCCTCGGCGATGGAGCCGGTCTCGACGAGGTCGTCGAACGAGATGACCTCGGCCTTGATGAAGCCCTTCTCGAAGTCGGTGTGGATGACCCCGGCGGCCTGCGGGGCCTTCCAGCCCTTGCCGATCGTCCAGGCGCGGGTCTCTTTCGGGCCCGCCGTCAGGTAGGTCTGCAGCCCGAGCGTCTCGAAGCCGATGCGGGCGAGCTGGTCGAGACCGGACTCGTCCTGGCCGAGCGACGCGAGCAGCTCGGCGGCGTCCTCGTCGTCGAGGCCGATCAGCTCGGACTCGACCTGCGCGTCGAGGAAGATCGCCTCGGCCGGCGAGACCAGGGCCTGCAGTTCGGCCTTGCGCGCCTCGTCGGTGAGGACGGCCTCGTCGACGTTGAAGACGTAGATGAAGGGCTTCGCGGTGAGCAGTCCCAGCTCGCGGATCGGCTCGAGGTCGATGCTCGTGGCCGAGAGCGCCTCCCCGCGCTCGAGCGCCTCCTTGGCGGCCACGGCCGTCTCGTGCACGATCGGCTCGACGCGCTTCAGCCGCAGCTCTTTCTCGTACCGGACGAGCGCCTTCTCGACCGTCTCGAGGTCGGCGAGGATCAGCTCGGTGTTGATCGTGCCCATGTCGCTCTCGGGGTCGACCTTGCCGTCGACGTGCACGACGTCGGGGTCGTCGAAGCCACGCACGACCTCGGCGATGGCGTCGGCCTCGCGGATGTTCGCCAGGAACTTGTTGCCGAGCCCCTCGCCCTCGCTCGCCCCCTTGACGATGCCGGCGATGTCGACGAACGACACCGGTGCGGGCAGGATCTTCTCGCTGCCGAAGAGACCGGCCAACACCTGGAGGCGCGGGTCGGGCAGGTTGACGATGCCCACGTTGGGCTCGATGGTCGCGAACGGATAGTTCGCCGCCAGCACCTGGTTCTTGGTCAGGGCGTTGAACAGGGTGGACTTGCCGACGTTGGGCAGTCCGACGATCGCGATAGTGAGAGCCACGAGGGTCAAGCGTACCGGGCCTGCCGAGCCGTGCCGTCGGCGTCGCGCCGGCTGGGGACGGAACGGCATCCGACCGTGCCTGGGGAGGCGGTGTCGGAGGCGCGTGAGAGCATGAGTCAATGCCCATCGACTTCACCGCGATCGACTTCGAGACCGCGAACTCGAGCAGCGCCAGTGCCTGCTCCGTCGGCCTCGTCAAGGTCCGCGACGGGGTCGTCGTCGACAAGGTCGGCTGGTTGATCCAGCCGCCGGCCGGGCACGACGAGTTCTCCGAGTGGAACACCCGCATCCACGGCATCGTCGCGAGCGACGTGATCGGCGCCTTCGGCTGGGCCGAGCAGTTCGAGCTGCTCGCCGACTTCGCCGGCGACGACGTCTTCGTCGCCCACAACGCCGGTTTCGACATGGGCGTCATCAAGGCCGCCTGCGCGGCCACCGGGCTCACCCCTCCCCCGTGGTCGTACCTCTGCAGCCTGCAGGTCGCCCGCAAGACCTACTCGCTCGACTCGTACCGGCTTCCGGTCGCCGCGACGGCCGCAGGGTTCGACGCCTTCTCGCACCACGACGCCCTCGCCGACGCCGAGGCCTGCGCGGCCATCGTCGCCCACGCCGCGCTGTTCCACGGCGCCTCCGACCTCGGCGAGCTCGCGACGATCGCCTCGGTCAAGGTGAAGGTGCTGCAGCCGGCCGGGGCGCGGACGGCGCCCGCCGTGCCCCGGGCCGACCGACGCCCGATGGCCTTCGGCTAGGTGCCTCTCCCACGCCAGCCCGACGCCGTGAGGCGCGTCGGGCATCCCCGACCCCACCGCGTCGACTCCCGGTCGGTGTCGGTGGCCGCTGCCACACTTCCGCCATGCCCCTTCCGCTCGCGCTGTTCCTCGCCCTGCTGCTCGGTCTCGTCCTCGGCGTCGCCGTCGGCGCACTCGTCGCCCGCACCCGCGCGGCCGAGGCGACGGCACGCCTGTCGTCCGACCTCGCCGCTGCCCGCGCCGTGGCCGACGCGTCGCGCGAGCGCCTCGAGGGCCAGGACGACCAGTACCGTCGACAGATCGCGCAGCAAGAAGACCGCCTCCGCGAGTTCCAGGACCGCCTCCGCGACGTCCGCATCGCCGAGGCCGAGAGGGCGCGCACCGACGGCCAGGTGCTCGTCGCGCTCAGCCCGGTGGCCGAGAGCCTGCAGGCCGTCCAGCAGAAGGTGGCCGAACTCGAAGCCGAACGTACCCTCCAATACGGCGCCCTCAGCGAGCAGCTGCGCACCGCCGCCGAATCGGGTGAACGGCTCCGCGGGACGGCCGAGTCGCTCGCCTCCGCGCTGAAGTCGAACAGCACGCGCGGCGTCTGGGGCGAGACCCAGTTGCGCAACGTCGTGCAGGCCGCCGGCCTCGTCGAGCGCGTCGACTTCGACGTGCAGACGTCGATCTCGTCGGACGCCGGCTCCGGCCGGCCCGACATGGTGGTGCACCTCCCCGGTGGCAAGAACATCGCGGTCGACGCCAAGGTGCCGTTCTCCGCCTACCTCGAGGCGAGCGCCATCCCCGCATCCGCCACGGGCGACGAGGGCGCACGACGCGACCAGCTGGTCCGGCAGCACGTCAAGGCACTGCGGGCCCACGTCGACGCCCTGGCGGGCAAGACCTACTGGGCCGGGCTCGAGTCCTCGCCCGAGCTGGTCATCGCGTTCATCCCGAGCGAGTCGCTCGTGTCGTCCGCCCTCGAGGCCGACCCGGCCCTGATGGACTACGCCTTCCTGAAGCGCGTCGCCCTCGCCTCGCCCGTGACCCTCTGGTCCGTGCTCAAGACCGTCGCGTTCAGCTGGCAACAGGACGTCGTCACCGCCGAGGCCAAAGAACTGTTCGACCTCAGCCGCGAGCTCTACGGGCGGCTGTCGACCATGGCCGGTCACGTGGACAAGCTCGGCCGGTCGCTGCGCGCCGGCGTCACCGACTACAACCGGTTCGTCGGTTCGCTCGAGCGAACGGTCCTCCCGTCGGCCCGGCGGCTCAGCATGCTCGACGAGTCCAAGGTCCTCGCGACCCCGACGACCGTCGAGGAGTCACCCCGAGAGCTCACCGCCCCCGAGCTCGCGTCGGCCCTGGGCGAGGGCAGCACCGACCGCGACTGACCCCCGATGCGACGAACGCCCGGCCGAGGCCGGGCGTTCGTCGTGTCGTGAGGTGGCGTGGAGGTCAGGCCTTCTCGCCGTACCACTTCGACACGAGGTGGTCGGCCTCGACCCGGCGGATGGTGCCCGAGTGCGAGCGCAGCACGATGCTCGAGGTCCGGATCATGCCCTGCTTGCGCGTGACGCCCGCGACGAGTGCACCGTCGGTGACACCCGTGGCGACGAAGTACGCGTTGTCGCCCGTGACGAGGTCGTCCTGGTCCAGGACGCGGTCGAGGTCGTGACCCGCGTCGATCGCCTTCTGGCGCTCGGCGTCGTCCTTCGGAGCGAGACGGGCCAGGATCAGGCCGTCGAGGGCCTTCACCGCACAGGCCGTGATGATGCCCTCGGGCGTGCCACCGACGCCGACGCACATGTCGATGCGCGAGTCGGGACGAGCGGCGTTGATGCCGCCGGCCACGTCGCCGTCGAGCAGCAGGCGGGTCGACGCGCCCACGGCCCGGATCTCGGCGATGAGGTCCGCGTGACGGGGACGGTCGAGCACGGCGATCTGCATGTCCTCGACGGCGATGCCCTTGGCCGCCGCCAGGGCGGTGATGTTCTCGCCGATCGGACGGTCGAGGTCGATGATGCCGCGGCCCTCGGGGCCGGTGACGATCTTGTCCATGTAGAAGACGGCGCTGGGGTCGTACATGCTGCCGCGGTCGCTGACGGCGATCACCGAGAGGGCGTTCATGCGTCCCGCCGCGGTGAGGCTGGTGCCGTCGATCGGGTCGACGGCGATGTCGCAGGCCGGCCCGAAGCCGTTGCCGACGTGCTCGCCGTTGAAGAGCATCGGGGCTTCGTCCTTCTCGCCCTCGCCGATCACGACCACGCCGTCGAACGCCACCGTGCCGAGGAACTTGCGCATGGCGTCGACCGCGGCCTTGTCGGCGGCGTTCTTGTCGCCCTTGCCGATGAACGGCGCCGAGCGGATCGCGGCCGCCTCGGTGGCCCGCACCAGTTCCATGCCGAGGTTGCGGTCGGGGTGCGAGTAGAGGGTTCCGGAATCCGTGTCAGCCATGCTCCGGATCTTACCCGCGCCGCGCCTCCCGACCGGGCTCCGGCGACCAGGACGAACAGACGTGCGCTGACTAGGGTGGACGAGCCACCAGTCGTGATCGAAGGAGATTCAATGCCCGTCGCAACCCCCGAGCAGTACGCCGAGATGCTCGACAAGGCGAAGAACAAGGGCTTCGCCTACCCCGCCGTCAACGTCTCGTCGTCGCAGACGATCAACTCGGTGTTGCAGGGTCTCACCGAGGCGGGCAGCGACGGCATCATCCAGGTCACCACCGGCGGCGCCGACTACTTCGCCGGCCACACCGTCAAGAACCGTGCCGCGGGGGCCATCGCCTTCGCCAAGTTCGCGACCGAGGTCGCGAAGAACTACCCCGTGACCGTCGCCCTCCACACCGACCACTGCCCGAAGGACGCCCTCGACGGCTTCGTGCTGCCGCTGATCGCCGCCTCCGAAGAAGAGGTCCGGGCCGGACGCAACCCGCTGTTCCAGTCGCACATGTGGGACGGTTCGGCCGTCCCGCTCGACGAGAACATCTCGATCGCGCAGGACGTGCTGAAGCGCACCAAGGCGATCAACGCCATCCTCGAGGTCGAGATCGGCGTCGTCGGCGGCGAAGAAGACGGTGTGCAGCACGAGGGCACCAACGACGCGCTCTACACCACGGTGGGTGACGTCACCCGCGTGGTCGAGGCGCTCGGCCTCGGCGAGCACGGCCGCTACATCGCCGCCCTCACCTTCGGCAACGTGCACGGCGTGTACAAGCCGGGCAACGTCAAGCTCCGTCCCGAACTGCTGGGCGAGATCCAGCAGGGCATCCAAGAGAAGTTCGGCACGGCCGCGAAGCCCCTCGAACTCGTCTTCCACGGTGGCTCGGGGTCGTCCGACGCCGAGATCGCCGAGGCCGTCTCGAACGGCGTCGTCAAGATGAACCTCGACACCGACACGCAGTACGCCTTCAGCCGGTCCATCGCCGACACCGTGCTGAAGAACTACGACGGCTTCCTCAAGGTCGACGGCGAGGTCGGCAACAAGAAGCAGTACGACCCCCGCGCCTGGGGCAAGGTCGCCGAGAGCGCCATGGCCGCCCGCGTCGTCGAGGCGACGAAGCAGCTCGGGTCGTACGGTCAGTCGGCGAGCTGACCCGCGCCTCCTGGTCGCACGACGAAGCCCCCGAGCGAGTGCTCGGGGGCTTCGTCGTCGAGGCGTGCGGCGAGGGTCAGTTCGATCCCGAGAAGTAGTCGTTCGTGAAGCTCTGCATCGCCTCGGCGAAGGCCGGGTCGCCCATCAGGATGGCCGCCGCTCCGAACCCCTGCACGAGACCGAAGACGACACCGGCGACGAGGGGCACGACGAATCCGAGACGCCCCGCGCGCAGCCGCCGGAGGGTCCACCAGGTCGAGACGGTGAACAACGCCACGGCCAGCACGGCCATGACGACACCGAAGGTCTGCAGCGCGGCCGACGAGCCGAACCCCGAGAGGTCGAGCCCGAACGTCTCGAACTGGGCGAGCTGCGTCGTCGCGTAGCCGGGCACGCGGGCGATCGCCTGGATGGCCCCGAAGGCGCCCAGCCCGATCAGGGCGAACGTCGCCACCCGGTCGATGCGCTGCCCGGTCGAGAGCGCAGGAGGCGCGGTGCGGGTCTCGTCACCGGGGCGCACGTCGGTCGAGACCGCGGGCCGCGCGTCCTGACCGGCGACCCGCACCTCCTCGGCGGTGTCGGCCTCGGCCGTGACGGGATTCACCCAGCCCTCGGGCGCGTACTCGCCGTAGCGCGGCTTCGGACGGTCGTCGGTCATCGGGTGCGACCGCCGAGGCCGCGGGCGTCGACCTGGCCCGTCGCGTCTTTGCGCAGCTCTTTGGGCAGCGAGAACATCAGGTCTTCTTCGGCCGTGACGACCTCTTGGACGTCGACGTAGCCGGCGTCGGACAGGTCGGCCAGCACCTCGTCCACGAGGACCTCGGGCACCGACGCGCCGGAGGTGACGCCGACCGTCTCGACACCGTCGAGCCACTCCTGCTTGATCTCGTTCGTGTAGTCCACGCGGTAAGCGGCCTTGGCCCCGTGCTCGAGGGCGACCTCGACGAGACGCACGCTGTTCGAGCTGTTCGCCGAGCCGACGACGATGACGAGATCGGCACCCTGGGCGACCTTCTTGATCGCGACCTGGCGGTTCTGCGTGGCGTAGCAGATGTCGTCGCTCGGGGGGTTCTGGATGGTCGGGAAGCGCTCGCGCAGACGACGCACGGTCTCCATCGTCTCGTCGACGCTGAGGGTGGTCTGGGACAGCCAGACGAGGTTGTCGGGATCGGCGACGACGAGGTCGTCGACCTCGGCCGGGTTCTGCACGAGGGTCGTGCGGTCGGCCGCGTGACCCATCGTGCCCTCGACCTCTTCGTGCCCGGCGTGGCCGATCAGGATGATGTGCCGGCCCTGGTTGCCGAAGCGCACGGCCTCGCGGTGGACCTTGGTGACGAGGGGGCAGGTCGCGTCGATGGCCTGCAACTCGCGGTCGGCCGCACCCTTCACGACGGCCGGCGAGACGCCGTGCGCGCTGAAGACGATGTGCGACCCCTGGGGAACCTCGTCGACCTCGTCGACGAAGATCGCACCCTGGCTCTCGAGGGTCGCGACGACGTGGACGTTGTGGACGATCTGCTTGCGGACGTAGACGGGGGCGCCGTAGTGCTCGAGCGCCTTCTCGACCGCGATGACGGCTCGGTCGACGCCGGCGCAGTACCCGCGAGGTGCTGCGAGCAGCACCCGCTTGCGTCCGTTGACGGGGGTATCCTTTAGCCTGTTCCGCACCGCAGGAACACGCGGTGTCGGCAGGTCGATGGCGAGGGCGCCGTTGGAGATGTGGCTCACCCGACGAGTCTAGGTGTGCCCGACTGGTCGCGTACTGGGAGCGGCAGCGCGATCGATCGATCGCCCCTGGCCGTCGCTCGTCCTGCCGGTGTCGACCACCCCTCGAACGGAGCTCCATGACGATCGTTCCCCCTCCCCCCACCGCCGAGTCCCCGTGGCCCGTCGGGCTCCTCGCGAGCAAGGTGCGCGACTGGATCGACCGCCTCGGCACGGCCTGGGTCGAGGGCGAGATCACCCAGTGGAACGTCTCCGGGGGCAACGTCTACGGCAAGCTCCGCGACCTCGAACAGGACGCCACCGTGTCGTTCTCCATCTGGTCCAGCGTGAAGTCGCGCGTGCCCGCCGACCTCAAGCAGGGCGACCGCGTCATCGCCGCCGTCAAGCCGAACTACTGGGTCAAGGGCGGCAGCCTCACGATGCAGGTCTTCGACATGCGCCACGTGGGGATCGGCGACCTCCTCGAACGTCTCGAACGCCTCCGCCGCCAGCTCGCGGCCGAGGGGCTCTTCTCCCCCGAACGCAAACGGGCCCTGCCGTTCCTCCCCGGGTGCATCGGCCTCGTCACCGGCAAGGACAGCGACGCCGAGAAGGACGTCCTGCGCAACGCCCAGCTGCGATGGCCCTCGGTCTCGTTCCGGGTGGTGCACGCGGCGGTGCAGGGCGACCGCATGGTCGGCGAGGTCACGGCGGCGATCCAGCGTCTCGACGCCGACGACGAGGTCGACGTCATCATCGTCGCCCGAGGCGGCGGCGACTTCCAGAACCTGCTCGGCTTCAGCGACGAAGGACTCGTCCGCGCCGTCTCGGCCTGCACCACGCCGGTCGTCAGCGCCATCGGACACGAGGCCGACCGGCCGCTGCTCGACGACGTCGCCGACCTGCGCGCGTCCACGCCCACCGACGCCGCCAAGCGGGTGGTCCCCGACGTGACAGAAGAACTGTCACGCGTCCAACAGGCGCGCACCCGCATCGGCGTGCGGCTGACGTCGCTGGTCGCCGCCGAGATCGACCGCCTCGAACAGATCCGCAGCCGGCCCGTGCTCGCCTCACCCCAGACCCTCGTCGACGTCCGGGCCGACGAGGTCGTCCGGGCGGTGGCCCGGGGTGAAGAACTCGTCGGGCGGGCCGTCGAGAGGGCGCACACCCGGGTCTCCGAGCTGACGGCACAGCTGCGCGCCCTGTCGCCGCAGGGCACGCTGCGTCGCGGCTACGCGATCGTCCAGCTGCCGTCGGGCAGCGTCCTGCGGTCCCCCGACGAGGCCCCCGCCGAGACGCGGCTCGTCGTGACCACCGACGGAGGCGCGGTGGGCGCCGTCAGCACCGGCGCCTCCTCCCCAGGCTCCGCTGCGGCGAGCGAGTCCTCGCCCGTGGCGTCCGTCACGACCTCGGTCACCACCCCTCGTTAGGATCGTCCCGTGGACACCACCCCGACCAGCACCCCGCCCGACGTCTCCTCGCTCAGCTACGAGCAGGCCCGCGACGAGCTCGTGTCCGTCGTGAACGAACTCGAGCAGGGCGCATCGACCCTCGAACGCTCGCTGGCCCTCTGGGAACGCGGCGAGGCACTCGCCCGGCGCTGCGAGGAATGGCTGATGGGGGCGCGTGAGCGCCTCGAGGCGGCCCGCCGCCAGGTGTCCGCCGAATGACCTCCCCCTCCGACGGCGGCCCCCGGGGCCCGCGACGCCCTCGGGAGCCCCGCGTCGTCGCCGAGCTCGGCCGGCCCGAGACCCCCGACGAGACCGCGGCGCGCAAGGCCGAGAACACGCGCAAGCACTACGCGAACCAGACGGCGATCAACCTGACCCTGTCGATTGTCGCCTCGCTCGGCATCGTGCTCTTCCTCGTTCTCGTCGTGGTCCGCCCGAGCGGCACCGTGAACCGGCAAGAGATCGACTACGTCCAGGTCGCCTCACAGGCCCAGGCGAGCGTCGACGCCCCCCTGGCCGCGCCTCCGCTGCCCGACGGCTGGAGCTCGAACGCCGCCGAGGTCCGGTCCACGACCCGCGACGACGTGCCGACCTGGTACGTGGGGCTGATCACGCCCGCCCAGCAGTTCATCGGCCTCGAACAGGGCATCGACGCCAACCCGACCTGGGTCAGCCTGCAGGTGCAGAACGCGGCGGCGACGTCGACCCGGTCGATCGGCGGTCTCACCTGGGACGTCTACGACCGGCGTGACGCCGACGACCCGGGCAACTACGCCTACGCCCTGACCACGACGGTCGACCGCAGCTCGTACGTGCTGTACGGCACGGCCGACGACGCCGAGTTCGACGTCCTGGCCACCTCCCTGGCCGAACAGATCTCCAGCCAAGAAAGCGAATGACGTGACCCGACACGACCCCGCCGACACCCCTTCAGCCTCCAGCTCCCCCTCCGGTTCCGCCTCGACGGACGTTCCGACGACCCACCCCACCGAGGATTCGGCTCCCGGTACCGCGTGGAGCCGCATGGTGGAGGGCAACCACCGCTTCGTCGACGGGGCACCGCATCACCCTCACCAGGACAGCGACCGCCGATCGTCCCTCGCCGCCGGACAAGAACCGGTGGCCGCCCTCTTCGGCTGTGCCGACTCGCGACTCGCCGCCGAGATCATCTTCGACGTCGGTCTCGGTGACCTCTTCGTCGTCCGCAACGCCGGCCAGGTGGTCGGCGACACCGTCATCGCCTCGCTCGAATTCGCCGTCTCGGTGCTCCACGTCCCCCTCATCGTGGTCCTCGGCCACGACAGCTGCGGTGCCGTCGCCTCGGCCATCGACTCGATCGGTTCCGACGCCGCTCCCGGGTCGGAGTTCCTGGGTGGGCTGATCGACATGATCATGCCGTCGGTCGAGCAGGCGCAGATCGACCTCGAGAACGGTGCTGACCTCGACCCCCGCACGGTCGGCCAGCTGCACATCGAGGCGTCCGTCCGCACGCTCGTCGACCGGTCCGCCCTCATCGCGTCCGCCGTCGCGGACGGTAAGTTGGCCGTGGTCGGCGCGAACTACGACCTCGCCAACGGGCGGGTCGACCCTTCGGTCGTCGTCGGCCGACTCTGAACCGAGTCGGGGCGAACGCTCCGACGCCCCGCGCCCTCGACGGGCGCAGCAGCCCGGCAGGGCCCGAGGAAAGGACCACGACGTCGTGACCACATCCGAGACCGAGTACCGCATCGAGCACGACACGATGGGCGAGGTGCGGGTGCCCGCATCGGCCCTCTACCGTGCCCAGACGCAGCGTGCCGTCGAGAACTTCCCCATCAGCGGGGCCGGACTCGAGCCTGCGCAGATCGTCGCGCTCGCTCGCATCAAGCGGGCGGCCGCCCTGGTGAACGGTGAGATGGGCATCATCGACCGACCCGTCGCCGCCGCGATCGTCTCGGCCGCCGACCAGATCATCGGTGGCAGCCATCACGACCAGTTCCCGGTCGACGTCTACCAGACCGGCAGCGGCACGTCCTCGAACATGAACATGAACGAGGTGCTCGCCACCCTCGCCGGAACGGTCGACGGCGTCGCCGTCCACCCCAACGACCACGTCAACGCATCGCAGTCGTCGAACGACGTCTTCCCGACCTCCGTGCACGTCGCCGTCACGGGTGCCCTGCTGCACGACCTGATCCCCGCCCTCGACCACCTGGCGATCGCCCTCGAGAAGAAGGCCTCGGCCTGGGCCGACGTGGTGAAGGCCGGCCGCACCCACCTCATGGACGCCACTCCGGTCACGCTCGGTCAAGAGTTCGGCGGCTACGCACGGCAGATCCGTCTCGCGATCGAACGGGTGCAGAGCGCCTTGCCCCGCGTGGCCGAGGTGCCCCTGGGCGGAACGGCCACCGGCACCGGCATCAACACGCCCCAGGGCTTCCCGCAACGGGTCATCGCCGTCCTCGCGGACGACAGCGGCCTGCCCGTCACCGAGGCGCTCGACCACTTCGAGGCGCAGGGGGCGCGCGACGCGCTCGTCGAGACCTCCGGTGCCTTGCGAGTGCTCGCCGTGAGCCTCACGAAGATCAACAACGACATCCGGTGGATGGGCTCGGGTCCCAACGCGGGCCTCGGCGAGCTGCACATCCCCGATCTGCAGCCCGGTTCGTCGATCATGCCCGGCAAGGTCAACCCGGTCATCCCCGAGGCCGTGCTCATGGTCTCGGCACGCGTGATCGGCAACGACGCGACGATCGCCTGGGCCGGCGCGTCCGGAGCCTTCGAGCTCAACGTGGCGATCCCCGTGATGGGCACGGCGCTGCTCGAGTCGATCCGCCTGCTCTCGAACGCCACCCGTGCCCTGGCCGACAAGACCGTCGACGGGCTCGAGGCCAACGTCGAGCACGCCCGTGCCCTCGCCGAGTCGTCTCCCTCGATCGTGACGCCGCTCAACCGGGTCATCGGCTACGAGGCCGCGGCGAAGGTGGCCAAGCACGCGGTGACCCAGAAGCTCACCGTTCGCGAGGCCGTCGTCGATCTCGGGTTCGTCGAGCGGGGCGAGGTCACCGAGCAGCAGCTCGACACCGCCCTCGACGTGCTCAGCATGACCCACCCGGGCTGAGCCCAGCGCGACGGGGCGCCCTGCCCCACCCTGCCGGGCTGCGCCCCGGCCGGCGGGGCGCCCTGCCCCACCCTGCCGGGCTGCGTCCAACGTGCGGCACCGAGCCCGGGTCGCCGCCCCCGGCGGCAGCCCGTCGGGCGTCGCCGACCGGGGCGTCCCCGACCCGGGCGTCCCGACCGGTCGTCGCGCCCGCAGCACGTCGAGGAGGTGCGCGCCCGTGGGCGACGGACACGCACCTCCTCGGCGTCACGGCCACTTCTCGTGCTCGTCCTCGTCCTCGTCGTGTGGCCGTGGCTGGACCGCGGCACGGTCCTCACAGAAGCGTCACGACGGCATCGATGCCGACGCTGCCCGAACGGACGACCACCACACACCAGAACGCCGCGAGCAGGCATGGCCCGAAGGGGACACCCCGACCGGCGCGTGCCGAGTCCGCCGCCGGATGCGAGCGTGACCGTCGCCGCCTCGTGCGGAACGTCCGAATGCCGGCCACGCCGATGGCCAGAGTTCCTGCGAGGCCCCAGAAACCCAGCAGAGCCGTCGGGTCACTCGTGGACAGGAGCCCGGTCAGGACGGCCCCGAGCTTGACGTCCCCCATGCCCAGGCCACCCGCGAGGGCGGCCAGCAGACCGAACCCGGCCGCGGCCAGGGCGAGGGCCAGGCTCGTCGCCGCCTCGGCGGAGTCACCCCCGGCGACGCGCAGAGCCGTCGACACCCCCCACGCACCCGCGGCCGCTCCGACGAGGACGTTGGGCAGTCGACGTTCGGCGAGGTCGATCCGGACCAGGGCCGGTGTCACGGCCGCGACTCCGAGAAAGCCGACGAGCGTCACCGTCCCCGCGTCGGCGCCCGCGCCCGAGAGCGGAACGGCGTGAGGCGTGGCCGCCGCGGCAGCAACCGCGACCGCCGACAGCGCAGCCACGGCGACTGCTTCGCGAGCCTGTGTTCGCTCCGGCAGCGGCCCGCCACTGCGTCGAGGTGCTCCCCCGTCCGACGAGCGGGGTCCGTCCGACGAGCGGGGTCCGTCCGACGACATCGTCCCGTCCTCCGGACCGTCGGACGAGGTCATGTCGCTCCCGACGTCGAAGCCGTCACCGGCCCAGGTGGACCCCAAGGCGAGACGCGCTCCCGAGCCGGTCGAACCAGATGCCACGGTCGTCGCCCCCGTGTGCGCCGGACACCAGGACGGCGGGCACGTCCGCGGGGCGCGACGAGACGGCGTCGAGGCCGTCGGGCATCTTCGAGCACCGCGTGGACGGCCTCGATGACGAGCGGTCGATGGTCGCGCACCATCTCGTAGCTGGCTCGAAGGGCGGTCCGACCCTGGATCGTGATGGCCAGGTCCTTCAGACGATCCGAGTCGAACGTGTCGCCGTGCCAGCTGCGGCCGTCGAGTTCGAGAGCGACGACGCCGTCGACGACGACGTCGATGCGGCGACGATCGCCCGGGCCGACTCTGGTCTGGGAGTCGACCCGGTGCCCCAGATGGACGAAGGTCACCCGCATGACGCTCTCGAGTAAGCTCTCGCTCCGGGCATCGGCCCAGTCGACGATGCCCCTCACGTCAGCCGGAGCCTCCGCGAAGGCCTCGTGCAGTCCGACGACCGAGAAGTGACCGCTGGACAGCGCCCAGTCCAGCATGGCGACCGCCTCGTCGAGAGGTGCGGCCACGACGGCGTCCACCAGCGCAATTCGAAGGGGCACCGCCCAGGCCGCCCGGTGTGCGTCGTCCACCGCGTGGTCGTCGTCGTCGGGGTGACGGGGCGTTGTCCCTGGTGACGGACGAGGGGGCACTCGCCCGTCGTACCGCCACCGGACCGTCGCGCCACGCCGTGGCCGAAGTCGTGACGCCCCGGGGGGCACCACGACGCTGACGGTGGGAGCAGCCGTCCACATCCACGCCCCGAGCAGGGCCAGAAGCGACGCCCCGGTCAACCTGCCCCCGATGCGCACGGCCTCGTGCCTCACGTCACCCGGCGGGAACGTCGTGTACCAGCCTCGGCGGGCCCGATGCACGTGCCCGAAGCGGACGGCTGCGGTGAGCATCCGGTCGGTGGCTCCGAGGGCGACGAGATCCCGCTTGTGGAGCACGCCGCCGGCGTTCCTGACGTGGGTCGCGATCTGCTGCATGCCGACAGGGTGACGCGGCCCGCGCCTCCTCGGCGGTGCGTGAGAGCCCACCGGTGGAGAAGAAGGGTGTCGCACGAGCTGGGGCCGGGGCGTTCCGCACGCGGCTCAGGGGTTCACCGGCACACGAGCTCCCCGCCAACCTCCACTCCGAGGGTCCTTGCCTCCGTCCGAAGCTGCTCCTGTCGGCGGCCGGGCCGGCCCCGGCCCGCCCTGCCCGGCCCACCCGTGTGGGCAAGTCCGGAGAATGAGGCCCGCGAACCTCCATCCGCCCTCGAACCCTGCCGACGTGCTGAATTGCCGACTCGGCAGGCCGCAGCCCCGCGGCGTTCGGAACGCCCCGCAAGGGCCCGTCGCGGACGGCAGAGCACGACGAGACCGCGAGCACCGCGGGTGACTCCGGAGAACGAGGTCCAGGTGCGGCGCTGGCAACCGTCAGCGCGCCGATCTCGGGAGTTGCCGACGCGGCGCGCGGCTCGCCACCCCTGCCCCGCTCACCCCGAGCGCACCCCGTACCGCCCGAACCGGCAGGAGGCGCGGGTCGGGTGACCAGCGCCTCCTGCGGTCCCTGCTACATCAGATCGTTCGACTCGAGCATCTCGGTGACGAGGGCTGCGATCGCGGACCGCTCGGAGCGGGTCAGCGTCACGTGGCCGAACAGCGGGTGGCCCTTGAGCGTCTCGATGACCGAGGCGACCCCGTCGTGCCGGCCGACGCGCAGGTTGTCGCGCTGCGCCACGTCGTGGGTCAGCACCACCCGCGAGTTCTGGCCGATGCGACTGAGCACGGTCAGCAGCACGTTGCGCTCGAGGGACTGGGCCTCGTCGACGATCACGAACGCGTCGTGCAGCGATCGTCCCCGGATGTGCGTCAGGGGCAGCACCTCGAGGATGCCCCGCTCGACCACCTCGTCGAGGACGTTCTGGGACACGATGGCCCCGAGCGTGTCGAAGACGGCCTGCGCCCAGGGGTTCATCTTCTCGCCGGCATCGCCCGGGAGGAACCCCAGGTCTTGGCCGCCCACCGCGTAGAGCGGGCGGAAGACCATGATCTTCTTGTGCTGTTGCTTCTCGAGCACGGCCTCGAGGCCGGCGCAGAGCGCGAGGGCCGATTTGCCCGTGCCGGCACTGCCGCCCAGCGACACGATGCCCACCTCGGGGTCGAGCAGCAGGTCGATCGCGAGACGCTGCTCGGCCGAGCGGCCGTGCAGCCCGAAGACGTCGCGATCGCCGCGGACGAGACGTGCCTCGCCGCGGGCGAACACCCGCGCCAGCGCCGAACCACGATCCGAGTGCAGGACCACCCCGGTGTTCACGGGGACGTCCGCGAGCGATCGAGCGGAGATCTTCTCGGACTCGTAGAACGAGGCCATCTGCTCGCTCGAGACGTCGATCGAGGCCTGCCCGGTGTACCCGCTGTCGACGACCTGCTCGGCCCGGTACTCTTCGGCGGCGAGCCCGATGGATGCGGCCTTCACCCGGAGGGTCAGGTCTTTCGACACCACCGTGACGGCCAGCCCGTCGGCGGCGAGGTTCGACGCGACGGCGAGGATGCGCGAGTCGGCGTCGTTCAACTGCAGGCCCGAGGGCAGGACCGACATGTTCGAGTGGTTCAGCTCGACTCGCAGCGAACCCCCGTCGCCCACGGCCACCGGGAAGTCGAGACGGTCGTGCTTCACGCGGAGGTCGTCGAGGAGGCGCAGGGCCTGACGCGCGAAGTAGCCCAGTTCGGGGTCGTGACGTTTGCCCTCGAGTTCGCTGACGACGACGACGGGCAGCACCACGTCGTGTTCGGCGAAGCGGAAGAGAGCCTGCGGATCGGACAGCAGCACCGAGGTGTCGAGCACGTAGGTGCGCTGGGCGACCGCCTGGTCACCCCCCGTGGCTGATGGGGTGTTGCGTTCGGTTGAGGTGATGTTCGACGCGGTCACGACCACTCCGTCCTCGGGCGGCTGGGCACCCGGGTACCTTCGGCAGAGACGGCCGCGGAGCAGTTGCGAGGCGAACTTTCGTGGCCGTCTCGATCGGGCTCCTTGCCCGATGTGACGAACCTACGACGCGCCTCCGATATCCGCATCATCGACGCCACCGTGTCGTGTGACGATCAGGTGAACGACCCTCATGTGGCGGTCGAGGGTGCTGGGTGCCGAGCCCCACCCCGCAGGGCGGACCCGCCTAGTAGAAGACGGTCGTGCCGAACGAGGTGAACGCGCCCCGCAGCATCTCGAACGACTCGTCGCCCGTGGACACGTGCACGCTCAGCCGGACGGTCGTGTCGCGGACGGTCGCCGTGACCCCGTGATTGATCAATGCGGCCGTCAGCGTCGTCATCTGGTCGAGGGCCGGCTCGAGCACGACGATGCCGGCGCGCTCCGCCTCGTCGCGGGGTGAGACCACGGGCACGGCGAACTCGTCGGCGAGGTCGATCACCCGGGTGGCCCGCTCGGCCACGGCTCGCGAGACGGCGGCGACGCCCACGTCGGCGAGGTCCTCGAGCGCCGTGGCGAACCGCGCCTGGGCGATCGGGTCGGGGTTCGTCAGCTGGAAGGCCGCGGCACCCGGACGGGTCGGCTGCCGTTCGTGGTACGAACCGCCGAGGGCCAGGTCGCTGCCGGCGACACCGCTGAACACCGGGGTCAAGGCCGAGAGGGCCCGATCGCTCAAGGCCAGGAACCCCGTTCCCCACCCGGCCCGGACCCACTTCTGGCCGCCCGACGCGACGACGTCGGCCACGGCGTAGGGCGCGTCGACCACGCCGAACCCCTGGATCGCGTCGACGATCAGCAACCGGTCGCCGATCACCTGGCGGATGCCCTCGAGGTCCACCAGGTACCCCGTGCGGTAGTCCACCAGGCTGACGGCGACGGCGGTGACCGAGTCGGTGAGGTGGCGCTGCACCACGGCCGGCGTCACGACGTCGTGGTCGAGGTCCATCCAGACCGGCTCGAGCACGCGCAGCGCCTCGGCCGATCGCGTCGCCGCGATGGGCATGCTCGGGTAGTCCCGCGGCGACATCAGCACCTGTCCGGTCAGACCGAACAGCGTGTGGGTGAGCCCCGCGCTCGTGTTCGGCTGGAAGACGACGTGGTCGGGTGCGAAGCCGACGATCGACGAGATCGCCCGTCCGACGCGCCCCGCCTGCTCGGTCAGGGCGATCTCCGACCCGAAGCGGGCCCGGGCCTGCACCTCGACCAGCGAGCGCTGCTCGTCGGCGACGGCACTCGAGATGGGTCCCCACTTCGCGAAGTCGAAGTATCCGGGTTCGTCGGTGAAACCCGAGGCGAGGTCGTCGATGGTCTTCACGGTGTTCTCCTAGGCGGCGGTGACTGGTCCACCGTAGTGCCGTCCGTGGTTCGCCGACCCGCGCCTCCTCGTCCCGTCGTCGGCGCAGGCGCGTGCGCGGCCGTCGGCGAGCCGTCGGCAACTCAGGAGAACGGCACACCCGACGCCCCTCAGGAGGCGCGGTGCAGCCCGTCTCCGGAGTTGCCGACACCAGCCCGCTCCCGCCCACCCCACACCGGCGCCAGCGCTTGCGCCCACGCTCGCACCCCCGCCCGCGCCCGTCGATCAGGCCGTCGGCAACTCAGGAGAACGGCACACCCGAACCCCGTCAGGAGGCGCGGTGCAGCCGAACTCCGGAGTTGCCGACACCAGCCCGGTCACCGAGCCGGCAGCCGCGCCCCGATCAGCTGCCGTAGCGGCGGTGCCGGAGGGCGAAGTCGCGCACGGCACGCAGGAAGTCGACCTCGCGCAGGTCGGGGTAGAAGGCCTCGACGAAGTAGAACTCGCTGTGGGCGCTCTGCCACAGCATGAAGTCGCTCAACCGTTGTTCGCCCGACGTGCGGATGACGAGGTCGGGGTCGGGTTGGCCGCCGGTGTAGAGGTGGTCGGCGATGAGCTCGGGGGTGAGCACCTCGGCCAGGGCGTCGAGCGTGCCGCCCGCCGCGTCGTGCGCCCGCACGATGCTGCGCATGGCGTCGGCGATCTCGCGGCGCCCGCCGTAGCCGACGGCGAGGTTCACGTGGAGCCCCGTCTTGTCGGCGGTCCGGGCCTGGGCCTCGCGGAGGGCCGAGCAGAGCGCCGGCGGCAGGTCGTCCGTCGCGCCGACGTGCTGCACGCGCCAGTCCCGCTGACGCGAGAGCTCGTCGGCGACGTCGCCGATGATGCCGAAGAGCTCGGTCAACTCGTCGGACTGGCGGTTGCCGAGGTTGTCGGCGGAGAGCAGGTACAGCGTGACCACCTTGATGCCGAGGTCGTCGCACCAGGTGAGGAACTCGCTGATCTTCGCCGCACCCGCGCGGTGCCCGTGGGCGGCGGTCTCGAGCATGCGCTGCTTGGCCCAGCGCCGGTTGCCGTCGACGATCATGGCGACGTGGTGCGGCAACTCTTGACCGTCGAGGCTGCGGCGGATGCGGTTCTGGTAGAGGCCGTACAGGACTCCCCTGGCGAGGGGAGAAGGACGGCGCTTTTTCACAGGGCTACGGTAGCCCACGGCGGGCTCTCCACAGAGCAAACGATTCTCAGCCCGCCTTCTCGGACGCTCCCCTAGGCTCGGCCCCATGAGCAGCCACACCGACGGAGATCGCGCGGGCCTCCAGGCCGACGAGGTCGACCGGGCCGACCGATTCGAGGGGGCCGACATCCCGAACCTGCCGTTGCTCGACGACGCCCTCGCCTACCCCGGCATCGAGCGCAAACCGAGTTGGCGCGGCTGGATCCATGCGGCCACCTTCCCGGTCGCGATCGCGACCGGAGTGGTGCTCCTGGTCCTCGCGCAGGGCGTGGCGGCGACCTGGGCCTGTGCCGTGTTCATGACCACGTCGCTCCTGCTCTTCGGCATCTCGGCGACCTACCACCGCTTCCCGTGGAGCCCGAACGCGAAACGCTTCCTGAAGCGCCTCGACCACGCCAACATCTTCCTGCTGATCGCCGGCACCTACACGCCGATCGCGGTCATCGCCCTGCCGCCGTCCAAGGGCGTCACGCTGCTCGTGCTCGTCTGGACGGGCGCCGTGCTGGGCATCCTCTTCCGGGTGTTCTTCCTGAACGCGCCACGCTGGTTGTACGTGCCGCTCTACGTCTTGCTGGGTGTCGGCGCGTTGGGCTTCATCGTCGACCTGCTCGACGCGAACGTCGCGATGATGGTGCTCGTGCTGGTCGGCGGCGCCCTCTACATCGCGGGCGCCGTGTTCTACGGAATCAAGAGGCCGAACCCCGTACCGGGGCACTTCGGATTCCACGAGCTGTTCCACACCATGACGGTGCTGGCGTACCTCTGCCACTGGACGGGCATCCTGCTCGTGGCCCTGGACCCACCGACCTTCTAGGGCGAGGTCACCCGAGCCGAGGAGGCGCGGGTCGCCGCCCCGGCACCGGTCGCGTCGGTCACGAGTCGCCCTCGCGCCTCCTGCGGTCGGCGTCGTCGTCGAGGTCGCCCTCGACGGGGCGAGCCCGTCGGTCGGCGTCTCCGGGGAGTTCTTCGTCGTCGAGAGCCGCGGCGGCCAGGGTCGCCTCGTCACGCTCGGCCTGGATGCGCTCGCGCACCTCGCCTCGGTAGCGGGTGCGTCGGACCCGACGGGTCATGTCGACGACGATCAGCACCGTCGCGATCGCGACGAACGCGATGGCGACGAAACCCCAGACGCCGGGCGTGACCGCCTCGTCGGGGATGGTCGACGGCGGCAGGGTCGGATCGGGCGTCTGCGGCTGGGCGAGCAGACGGGTCGTGACCGTGAGCACCGAGTCGGAGAGCGCGCTCATCGCTGCACTCCGACGAGGCCGGTGTCGGGGTCGACGACGCCCGCGAACAGGTCGTCCTCGGGCACGTCGGACTCGACGTTCGACTCGACCAGCTGGAAGTCCTCGGTGGGCCAGGCGGCCACCTGCAGGTCGTGAGGCCAGAAGAAGAAAGCGCTGTCGAGCGGCACCTGACTGGCATGCGACCGGAGGGCGGCGTCGCGCACGGGGAAGAAGTCGGAGACCGGCACGCGGGTCGTGGCCAGGTCGGGACGGTCGCTGAAGCGGGCCAGCATCTCGGTCAACGACTCGATGAGGGGCGACTCGGGGTCGCTCTCGCGCAGGTGCGTGATCATCGCGCCGATGCGTCCGGCACTGAACATGCGGTCGTAGTACACCTTGTCGATCTGCCAGGCGTCGCCGGTCGCCGGGTAACGCTCGGGGTCGGCGGCGTCGCGGTAGGCCGCCATCGAGATCTCGTGCGTGCGGATGTGGTCGGGGTGCGGGTACCCGCCGTTCTCGTCGTAGGTCACCAGCACCTGCGGCTTGAACCGGCGGATGATCGCGACGAGCGGCTCGGCGCTGATCTCGAGCGGGATGGTCGAGAACGAGTTCACCGCGACCGATTCTCCCTCGGCCGGAAGCCCCGAGTCGGCGTAGCCGAGCCAGAGGTGCTCGATGCCCATGGCCGCCTGGGCGGCCGCCATCTCGTGCACGCGCAGGCCCGCGATGTCGCGCTCGGCGTGAGCACGGGCCTCGAGCTGCTCGTTGAGGATCGACCCCTGCTCGCCGCCGGTGCAGCTGACGACGAGGACGTCGACGCCGAAGCTGCGGTAGTAGGCGTAGGTCGCCGAGCCCTTGCTGGACTCGTCGTCGGGGTGGGCGTGGACCGCCAGCAGGCGCAGGGTCAATTCTTCCTCGCAATGTGTGCCGGGCAGACGTTGCTACCCTGGGGACAGCTTAATCGGACGGAGATCCGCGTGACGTCCACGCCCCGTGTCACCTCGCCCTCGTCGCGCCTCGACGCACGGTACGGGCGTTCGCCGCGGGGTCGCCGCAGACGCCTCGTCGTGGGCCTGTCCGTCGCCGTCGCCTTCGTCGTCGTCTTCGCGGCGTGGGTCGTCTTCGCCGCCTTCGACGGGACCTCGTCGCAGCTCGAATCCGCCGACGTGGGCTACCAGGTCACCTCCGATCGGGCCGTCGAGGTCCAGTACACGGTCACCGCGGACACGGGCGAGGCCGTCGACTGTGCGGTCGAGGCCCAGAACAGCGGCTTCGCGGTCGTCGGCTGGAAGATCGTGCACCTGCCCGCCTCCGAGCGGCGTTCGGTGACCTACACGACCTCGCTCGCGACGTCGGAACGGGCGGTCACGGGCTTGATCTACCGGTGCTGGCTTCCCTAGACTGCTCGGAATCGCACGACGAGACCGGCCACTCGGCCGGTCTCCTTTTTTCGGTGGGCGACCTCGCCCCGGCTCCCGGCACCGCGCCTCCTCGGCTCGATACGCCCGACCGGGTTCGGCCGCCGCACGAAACGGAGACACCATGAGCACTGACAACGAGACCACCTGGCTCACGACGGACGCCCGCGACCGTCTGCAGGCCGAGCTCGACACCCTCAGCGGCGAGGGACGTCGCGAGATCGCGTCACGCATCGAGGCCGCCCGCGAAGAGGGCGACCTGAAGGAGAACGGCGGCTACCACGCGGCCAAGGACGAGCAGGGCAAGATGGAGGCGCGCATCCGCACGCTCATCAACCTGCTGAAGCACGCGACGGTCGGCGACTCGACGGCCGCCGACGGCATCGTCGGCCCCGGCACCGTCGTCACGGCGACCATCGCCGGCGACGAGAGCACGTTCCTGCTCGGCAACCGCGAGATCATCGCCGCGGGCAGCGACCTGTCGGTCTACAGCGAGACCAGCCCGCTGGGACAGGCCATCAACGGTCTGAAGGTCGGCACGACGACCAGCTACACCGCCCCGAACGGCAAAGAGATCTCGGTCTCGATCACGAACGTCGAGACCTACCAGCCGTAGGTCGACCGACTCGAAGGCCCCCGCTCGATCGGAGCGGGGGCCTTCGTCGTCCCCGGGGCCTGCTGGCGGCGACTGCCGACGCGGGTGTCGGCGACTCTGGAGGACGACGTGCGGAACGCCCGTCCCGCGCCCTGCGGGTCGTCGTTCTCCTGACTTGCCGACCGGGACACGAGTCCGCAGGAGGCACGGGCCGGGTCAGGAGGCGCGCGTCGCGCCAGGAGGAACGGGCAGGGTCAGGAGGCGCAGGTCACGTCAGGAGGCGCCCGTCGCGTCGGGAGGACCGCGTCACGTCGGGGAGGGGCGGCTCAGAAGTCGACGTTAGGCTCGTACCCGGCGTCGCGGAGCCGCTGCAGCACCTCTTCGACGTGGTCGGGGCCGCGCGTCTCGACGCTGAGCTCGAGCTCGACCTCGCTGATCTGGAGCCCACGACCGTGGCGGGTGTGCAGCACCTCGACCACGTTCGCGTTGGCGTCGGACAGCACCTCGCTGACGCGGGTCAGCTGGCCGGGGCGGTCGGGCATGCCGATGCGCAGCTTGACGTAGCGGGCGGCGGCCGCGAGGCCACGACCGATCACGCGCTCCATCATCAGCGGGTCGATGTTGCCGCCGCTCAGGATCACCACGGTCGTGCCGAGGTCGCGCACCTGCTCGGTGAGGATGGCGGCGATGCCCACGGCACCCGCGGCCTCGACGACGAGCTTCGCACGCTCGAGCAGCACGAGCATCGCCCGGGCCGTGTCGTCGTCGCTGACCGTGACGATCTCGTCGACCGTGTCGCGGATGATCTCGAAGTTGAGCACGCCGGGTTTCGCCACGGCGATGCCGTCGGCGATCGTGGGCTGGGCGTCGATGTCGGTCCGGACGCCGAGTTTCATCGAGACGGCATAGGGGGCGGCGTTGGCCGCCTGCACGCCGATGATGCGGACGTCGCGCCCGATGCGTGCCGCGCTCTGCTTCAGGGCACTGGCCACACCGGCTGCCAGCCCACCCCCGCCGACGGGCACGATCACGGTGTCGACGTCGGGCACCTGTTCGAGGATCTCGAGCCCGAGCGTGCCCTGGCCCGCGACGACGTCGGCGTGGTCGAACGGGGGGATGAAGACGGCGCCGGTCGTGTCGGCGAACTCTTGCGCGGCTCGCAGCGACTGCTCGACCGTGTGCCCTCGGAGGACGACGTCGGCGCCGTAGTGCCGGGTCGCCTGCAGCTTGGGCAGGGCCACGCCGACGGGCATGAAGATCGTGGCCACGATGCCGAGTTCACGGGCCGCCAGGGCGACGCCCTGTGCATGGTTGCCGGCCGAGGCGGCGACGACCCCGCGCGCCTTCTCGTCGTCGCTCAACTGGGTCAGGCGGTTGTAGGCGCCTCGGATCTTGTACGACCCGGTGCGCTGCAGGTTCTCGCACTTGAGGTGCACCCGCGAGCCGAGCACCTCGGCGAGGTAGTGCGAGGTCTCCATCGGGGTGACGCGGACGACCTGCGAGACGCGGTCGCGCGCCTCCTCGATCTCGACGAGGGTGGGACCGGCCAGGGTGCGTTCAGACATCGGTGAGGCCTCCGGGCTGCGTGACGTCGTGCTCGACGGGTCGCGGCTTCTCTCGCCACGTGCCCCTCGCGACGTAGGTGATCATGACGTTCAGCACGGCCACGAACGGGACCGCGAAGAGGGCGCCGGGGATCCCGGCGACCAGGGTGCCGGCCGCGACGGCGAAGACGACGGCCAACGGGTGCACCTTGACGGCGCTGCCCATGACGAACGGCTGCAGCAGGTGCCCCTCGATCTGCTGCACGAGGATCACCACGGCGAGCATGAGCAGGGCCACGACCCAGCCGTTGTAGACGAGGGCGATGACGACGGCGACGGCCCCGGTCGCGACGGCGCCGACGACGGGAACGAACGACCCGAGGAACACCGCGATCGCGATCGGCGCCACCAGGGGCAGGCCGAGGAAGAACGCCCCCAACCCGATGCCCACGGCGTCGACGAACGCGACGAAGATCTGCACCTTGACGAAGTTCGTCAGCGTGAGCCACCCGGCACGGCCCGCCCCGTCGATCGCCGGACGCGAGACGCGGGGGAAGAGCCTGACGACCCATCGCCAGATCTCGGCCCCTCCGATGAGCAGGAAGATCGTCGCGAAGAGCCCGAGCACGAGCCCCGCACCCACGTGCCCCGCCGTCGACCCGACCGAGAGGGCACCGCGCACGAGCGGCTGGCTGTCTTGCTGGACGGCCGCGACGGCGTCGGACACGTACCCGTTGATCTGCGCCTCGGTCAGGTGCAAGGGCGAGGTGAGCAGGAAGGCCTTGAAGTCGCCGTACGAGGCGATCGACCGATCACGCAACGAGGGCCAGCCGTCGACGATCTGGAGCACGACGAGCAGCAGGAGGCCGGAGACCGAGACGAAGAACCCGACCAGGACCGACACGACCGCCAGCCACTTGGGCCAGCCGTGCCGCTGCAACCACCCCGACAGCGGGACGAGCAGGGCGGAGATCAGCAGGGCCACCAGGAAGGGGATGACGATGACCCGCAGCTGGGTGACCAGCCAGATGAACACGCCGGCCACGGCCACGATCAGCAGGATGCGCCAGGACCAGGCCCCGGCGATGACCATGCCCCGCGGCACCGACGGATCGGCGACGACACCGGCCGCGCTACCGCTCGTGACGTCGCCCTGCACCTCGTCGCCGCGCGTGGGGCGGTTCCGCCAGATCATCGCGTCAGTTTATGGCCCTGCGGGGCCGGTCACCTACCCCTCCACATGCCGTTGCGCGCATGTGTCGACGGGGACCGGTCGACGGCAGGAGGCGCGGCAACCGTCGGTGGCCGTGGCTACAGTCGTCCGCGTGCCCCGTCAGCAGCTCTCCCCCGCCCAGGCCCGTCGAGTCGCCCTGGCGGCCCAGGGCTTCGGGAGGCCCGTCGGCGGTCAGGCCCGCCCGGGGACGCGGCAGTTGAACGGCCTCGTCGATCGTCTCGGACTGCTGCAGATCGACTCGGTGAACGTGTTCGAGCGCAGCCACTACCTGCCCGCGTTCGCACGCCTGGGCGCGTACGACCGCGCGACCCTCGACCGTCTCACCTTCGCTCCCCGCGGGCGGTACGTCGAGTACTGGGCCCACGAGGCGGCCATCGTCCCGGTGTCGACCTGGCCCCTGTTGCGGTGGCGCATGCGCGACTACGACGTGAAGTGGCGGGGGGACGCCTCGTCGTGGCTGTCCACGAGTCCGCGCATGGAACGCTGGCTGCTCGACGAGATCCGTGACAAGGGGCCTCTGCCTGCCAGCCTGGTCGAGGCCGACGCCGCCCTCTTCCCCCAGCCCGACCGGACGGGCCCGTGGTGGGGGTGGGGCGACGTGAAGCGCGGTCTCGAATCGCTGTTCCGCACCGGCGCCCTGGTCAGCGCCGGTCGCCGTCGATTCGAGCGCGTCTACGCACTTCCCGAACAGGTGCTGCCGGCCGAGATCCTGGCCGTCGACGTCGACCGTCACGAGGCCCACCGGCGCCTCGTCGCCCACGCGGCCCGCGCCTCCGGGGTGGCGACGGCCGCCGACCTCGCCGACTACTTCCGCCTCAAGGTCGCGGACGTCGCGCCTACCCTGCGCGAGTTGCACGACGAAGGAGTCGTCGAGCCCGTGGTCGTTCCGGGCTGGGGTGCGACCGCGTGGCTGCACCGTGACGCCCGCGTACCCCGTCGACTCGAGGCCGACGCCGTGCTGTCGCCGTTCGACCCCGTGGTCTGGCACCGGCCCCGGGCGGAGCGCCTCTTCGGCTTCCGCTATCGCATCGAGATCTACACCCCCCGCGAGAAGCGAGTGCACGGCTACTACGTGCTGCCCGTCCTGCAAGACGACCAGCTCGTGGGGCGGGTCGACCTCAAGAGCGATCGTCAGGCGGGCGTCCTGCGGGTGCAGTCGGCGTGGCGTGAGCGCGACCTCCCCATCGACGTCGAGCGGCTCGCGACGACGCTGCGCCGGGCAGCCGCCTGGCAAGGGTTGGGCGCGGTCGAGGTCGCCGACCGCGGGGACCTGGCAGGAGCCCTCCGAGCGCCCCTGGCCGGCCACGCCGAGTCAGACGCCGACGCCGCGGTCCGCCGCCTCGACTAGAAGGTCCCCGCGTTCTGTCGCAGACGCTGGATGCGATCGGCGAGCGGAGGGTGCGTGCTGAAGAGTCGGTCCATCATGCCGGGCTTCATCGGATCACTGATCCAGAGGTGCGACATCGAGGTGTTCTGCTGCCGCATGGGCCGCCCCTGGGCACCGAGCTTCTCGAGGGCTCGGGCGAGACCTTCGGGGTACCGCGTCGTCAACGCCCCGGTGGCATCGGCGAGGTACTCGCGCTGACGCGAGACGGCGGCCTGGACACCCGCCGCGGCGAGAGGCGCGATGATCATGGCCACCAGACCGAGCACCAGGAAGACCGGGTTCCCGCCGCCCCCACCGTTGTTGTTCGAGTTGCGGTTCCCCCCGGACAACGCGCTGAAAAACGACATGCGCAACAGGATGTCGGCGAGGAATCCCACGGCCACGACGAGGCCGAACACCATCGTCGACACACGGATGTCGTAGTTCTTCACGTGGCCGAGCTCGTGAGCCATCACGCCCTGGAGCTCGCTGTCGTCCATGATCTCGAGCAGGCCGGTCGTGGCGGCGACCACGGCGTGTTCCGGGTCGCGCCCCGTGGCGAAGGCGTTGGGGGCCGGATCGACCACGACGTAGACCTTGGGCATCGGCATGCCCATCGTGATGCTGAGGTTCTCGACCGTGCGGTACAGCCGCGGAGCCGTCACACCGTCGACCTGCTGGGCGTTGCTCATCGAGAGTGCCTGCCCGCTGGCTGCGAAGTACTGGATCACGGCGTACACCGCGGCACCGCCGAGCACCAGGAAACCGATCGATCCGTTGTTCCAGATGGCGCTCGCGGCGAACCCGAGAGCCCCGACGATCACCAGGAAGATCAGGACGATGAAGACGGTGTTGCGCTTGTTGCGCGAGATCGCGGAGTACACGGTGTCGAGGACGACTCGGGCTGGATCAGAACTGGACGCGCGGCGGTTCGGCGATCGCCGACGGCTCGGAGACCTCGAAGAAGTCCCGCTCGCTGAAACCCAGCCGCTTGGCGAATAGGGAGTTGGGGAAGACGCGGTTCTTGGTGTTGAACTCGCGAACGCCGCCGTTGTAGAAGCGGCGGGCGGCCTGGATCTTGTCCTCGGTGTCGACCAACTCGGACTGCAACTGCAAGAAGTTCTGGCTCGCCTGGAGCTGTGGGTAGGCCTCGGCCACGGCGAAGATGCTCTTCAGGGCGGTCTGCATGTGCCCCTCGGCAGCCGACGCCTCGGCCGGTGTGCCGGCCCCGATGGTCTCGGCACGGGCCGCTGTCACGTTCTGGAACACCGACGACTCGTGCGAGGCGTATCCCTTGACCGCCTCGATGATGTTGGGGATCAGGTCGGCCCGGCGTTTCAGCTGGATCGTGATGTCGCTCCACGCCTCGTCGACGCGCACCTTGAGGGTCACCAACGAGTTGTAGGTGGCCCAGAGGTAGATGCCGATGATGACCGCGAGCAGGACGATGATCCCTGCTGCTACCAAGATGCCGATCGTGGCCGGTTGCATGACGTGTCACTCCTAGGTGGTGGACCGATGACGGCGGGCGCCGGATGGTCGCCCGCGACCTGGGTCGGGTCGTCGGGAGCCCGTTGGACACTATAAATGCGCTGCATGTGGGCTCCCTGCCCGTCGGGAGATCTCGGAGCAGACTCCCGACGGGCGCTCCGCCGGGCATCTCCCCCGCGCAACGGATTGACTTGTACCCCGAGAACGTGCTGAATGGGTGACAGTGTTCGAGTCGCCGACCCTGCATCCGACGCGTCCGTCGACCTCGGTCGACGAACGGCTCCTGGTCGTGCCGCGACGCGGGCGACGCATCGTGTCGACCCTCGCGGCGGTCGTGCTCGGTCTCTCGCTCGTCCTGTGGGTCGGCGTCGGCGCCCATGCCGCAGGCAACCCCTCGGGCACACCCACACCCGTCCCGTCGAACGGCCAGCCCGGTCCCGTTCCGGTCACACCGACCATCCGCGACGTCGGCGATCAGGACGTGAACGCCGTCGTGGTCGGCGGCACGGGCACGTCCGGAGCCACCGTGAGGGTGCTCGACCCCCGCGTCCCCAGTCGGGCCCTCTGCGAGGTCACCCTGCCCACCGGAGGCACGACCGGCGTCCCCTGGTCGTGCACGGTGACACTCGAGGACGGTGCCGACCAGACCCTCACGGTCCGCGACGTCACGAACTCGGCCGTGGTCGGCGACGCGATCAGCGCTCCGTTCTCGGTGCTCGGTCCGCCGACGGTCCAGGGCGGACCCGCTGTCGGCGGCAAGGTCGCGGGCACCGCCTTCGCGGGTGCTCGCGTGACCCTCGACGGAGGCGCGGCGCCGGTCTCGGTGACGGCCGACGCATCCGGGGCCTGGTCGGCGGTGCTCCCGTCGACGACCTGGCCGACCGGCCGGTACACGGTCACCGCGTCCCAGTCCTCGGGATCCGTTCCCGCCGTGCCCCGGTCCTCGACCTCCACCGGCGTCACCGTCACGATCGACCGCGACCCACCCGCCGCGCCGGCCGTCCTCTCGCCCCGGGCCGGCGAACGATTCGCCACGCAACCCCTCACCTTCTCGGGGACGGGAGAAGACGGCGCGACCGTCACCGCGTACGTCGACAGCACCCCCGTCTGCCAGGCCACCGTCGCCGACGGCGCATGGGGCTGCACGTCCTCCGACGCCGCTGTCTCCGACGGAGAGCACGTGGTCCAGGCCGCCCAGATCGACTCGTCGGTGAACGTCGGGCCGCCCAGCGCGGGCATCTCGATCACGGTGACGTCGTCGGCCGCGCAACCCGCGCCTCCGTCGTCCTCGGCCGCACCGG
Organism: Frigoribacterium sp. MEB024; assembly: GCF_000878135.1. GTDB lineage: Bacteria > Actinomycetota > Actinomycetes > Actinomycetales > Microbacteriaceae > Frigoribacterium. The sequence continues at coordinate 18,794 of NZ_JXQZ01000135.1, read as the reverse complement.
CACCGACACCGGGGCCCGGCGCATCCGGGGGTCCTGCCGTCCCGACCGAGCCGACTCCCGGGACGCCCGGGGGGACGGTGCCCGGAGACGGCTCGGGAGGCACACCGAGCGACGGCGGCGGGGGCCGGCCCGAGGCGGCCACGCCGACGACCGACTCCTGGGCCGTCGCGACGACCTTCGGCCGCGACCTGCCCTCGCTCGGCCAGACGATGGGCGGCACGGGGTGGTTGCTCGCTCTCGGCCTGGCAGCCGCGTTCGTGCTGCTCGTCGTCGCCCCGGCACGACTGCTGGCCACGGCACTCAGAGGCCGACTGGTGCCTCGTGGCCCACGGCTCACCGGCCGCAATCGTCGCCGCGAGCTCCCCACCTCGTTCTCGACCGCCACGCTCGACCCCCGCCTCGCCGCCGCATTGACCGTCACCGCCGGAGCCGCCGTGGTCGCGCTGGCGGCCGGCCTCGACGACGAGGTCCGCTACGCGCGCCTGTTCGCCGGGATCGTCATCGGGGTCGCCCTGGTCAACCTGCTCGTCGTCGTCGTCCCCACCCGGCTGATGGGGCGTGCCCGAGAACGCGAGGGGCACGTCCGCATGTCACCGCGCCTCCTTCTCGTCGCCGTCGTCGCGTGCGCGGTCACGCGGCTGCTCGGCCTCGACCCGCCCCTCGTGCTCGGCGTGGTGCTCGTCGGCAGCCTCGCCGCAGCACCCCGGTCGCCGGCGCGCCACGGCCGCACCGACGCGGTGGACGATCGCGAGGCCGGGCTGCTGGCGCTCGTCCAGGTCGTCACCCTGGTGGCCGTGTCGGCCGCGGCCTGGGCCGTCCACGGGGCCTTGCCCGCCACCGGGGGGTTCGTCACCGAGCTGGCCCTCGAGACGAGCGCGACGGTCTGCCTGACCGGGCTCGGGTCCCTCGTGCTGACACTCGTCCCCGTGAGCTCCCTGCCGGGTCGGCGGATCTGGGCCTGGTCGCGCCCGCTGCACGTCGGACTCAGCGTGGTCGGCGTGGCTGCGGCGGCCGCCGTGCTGACGGGCGGTTCGTCGTCGTTCCCCGTCGGAGGGGCGGTCGTGGCCGCCGCCGTCACGGCAGGGCTCTGCCTCGCCGTGTGGCTCTGGACGTCGTTCGTCGAGATCCCTCCCGACGACGCCTGACCCGACGCGCCCCTTGGCGGTGGCCACGCGTGCCGTGGCCCGGCCGGGCGCCAGACCGCCGACTGCGGTCCGGCCGACGGTGATCCTGCCGACTGCCACCCCCTGACTGCGATGCCCCCGACTGCAGTCCCGGGTCGCGCCGCGCCTCCTGCGACCGCCGTCGTCGGCACGTCAGGTGGACGACGCACGAACAGGCTCGCCGGCCCCGCGAAGGCGCCGATCTCCTGAGTTGCCGACGACCCGCAGGCAGAGCATGGCGAGGCGAGGCCAGGCGAGGCGAGGCGAGGCGAGGCGGCCGGGGCGGGAGCGGCGCGGCGAAGCGGGTGAGACGGTTGTCCCGGCCGCCGGACAGAGCCCCGACCGCAGACGACAACTCAGCAGAACGACACAGCGGCGGGCGCTGCACGCCCACCAGCATGCCGATTTCCTGAGTTGCCGACGCGCGCGGAGGCGACGGCGAGGCGCGGCGCTGGAGAGGCGGGGGCTGGCGCATCAGGGCGCGGCGGGGCGACAGGCGCGGCCGACATCAGGAGGCGCGGGCGGGGTCGACGACGAGAGGCTGCGTTCCACAAGGGGACGGAGGCGCGGGCGGGCCCCCAGCCTCAGGGCACAGGTCCTCGTGCCGCCTCGGGGGCAGGTGCCCCGTGCAGCCACGGGTGGCAGGTGCCCCCGCAGGGACTCGAACCCTGACTGAAGCGATTTTAAGTCGCCTGCCTCTGCCGATTGGGCTACGGGGGCCCGAACGACCAGCCTACGAGACGCGGACGCCCGCCACGCTGCAGGCAGCGGGCGGGCGTCTCGAACGTGCTCGAGGGTCACTCGGAGGCGGTTGCTCCGTCGGTTGCCGCGGTCTCGCCGGTCGCCGTCTTCTTGGCGGCGGGCTTGCGGGCGGGAGTTTTGCGAGGAGCCTTCGCAGCGGCCTCGACCCCTTCGGCCGTGCCCTTCTTCGCCGTGCCGTCGTCCTCGACCGGGTTCGCGTACGCGGGACCGGCCTCGCCGGCGGGCTGGCCGGCACCGACGGATGCGGGAGCGGTCGCCTCGGCGGGCGCCTCGACGGCCGGCTTGGGACGCGAGGCGAACTCTTCGAAGGCCGCGCGGGGACGCTCACGGTTGTCGAGCGACACGATGTCGCGCCCCAACCAGAAGTTGTTCCACCAGCCGCCCACGACGCGGAACTTGCGCTCGAACGACGGCATGGCCATGCCGTGGTACCCACGGTGGGCGGCCCAGGCCGGGAAACCCTTCATGGCGAACTTGCCGCTCTGGAAGACCCCGACGTTCAGACCGAGGCCGGCGACGGCACCGAGGTTCTCGTGCTTGTAGTCGACGAGGCCCTCACCACGGAGCGACGCGACGATGTTCTTCGCGAGGCGCTTGCCCATGCGGACGGCGTGCTGGGCGTTCGGGACGCAGAACCCGCCCACGCCCTTCCCGGTGAGGTCGGGGGTGGCGGCGACGTCGCCACAGGCCCAGGCGTCGGGGACGACGGTCTCGCCGTCGACGATGCGCAGGTCGGCCTTGACGGTGATGCGTCCGCGCTGCTCGAGCGGGAAGTCGGTGCCGCGGACCATCGGGTTGGCCATGACGCCGGCCGTCCAGACGATGAGGTCGGACTCGAACGACTCACCGGTGGAGAGTTCGATCTTGCCGCCGACCGCCGACTGCAGCTGCGTGTCGAGGTGGACCGTGGCGGCGCGTTCGGCGAGGTTCTTGAGCACCCAGTGGCTCGTCTCGAGCGAGACCTCGGGCATGATGCGGCCCATCGCCTCGACGAGGTGGAAGTGCGTGTCGTCGATGGTGAGGTCGGGGTAGTTCTTGAGCAGGTCGCTGGCGAAGCTGCGCAGTTCGGCGAAGACCTCGATGCCGGCGAAGCCACCGCCGACGACGACGACCGTGAGCAGACGGTCTCGCTCGGGACCGGCCGGCAGGTTCGCCGCCTTCTGGAAGTTCGTGAGCACCTTGTCGCGGATCGCGGCGGCCTCTTCGATGGTCTTGAGGCCGATGGCCTCGTCGGCCACGCCCGGGATCGGGAAGGTGCGGGACACGGCACCGGCCGTCATGACGATCTGGTCGTACTGCATCGTCCAGGCGTCGCCCACCTCGGGCGTGATGGTGGCGGTCCGCGAAGCGTGGTCCACGCCGGTGACCTTCGCCGTGACGACGTTCGTCTTCTTGAGGTGGCGTCGGAGGGCGACGACCGCGTGGCGCGGCTCGATCGAGCCGGCGGCCACCTCGGGCAGGAACGGCTGGTACGTCATGTAGGGCAACGGGTCGACGATCGTGACCTCGGCCTCACCCGCGCGCAGCCATTTCTCGAGCTTCCAGGCGGTGTAGAAACCGGCGTAGCCGCCGCCGACGATCAGGATTTTGGGCACGGCGAATGTCTCCTTGAGGTGGGGGTGTCGCAGACGACCTTACCCCGACCGCCGCGCACGCCTGAACTGGCGGACCGCGCCGACGGCGACGAGCACGGCCGCTCCGCCGAAGACCGTGAACACGATCAAGGGGATGCCCGTGGACCTCATGGTCTCGACGGTGGGCAGCAGGACCGCCAACGGCTGCCCCGGATCGGTCACCGGCGTCGGCACGGGCGCCTCGACGGCCGGGTTCGACGCCTGCGCCGACGGCGCCGGCACGTCCGCTCGCCGGTGCACCCTGATCCACTCGGCCAGGTCGCCCATCGGGTTCTCGGCGACCGTCGGCACCGAGGCGGTGACGGCCGCCGCGGCGTCGACGAGCCCGTAGCCGTACAGGGGGTCGGGGGTCGTGGTGCCCTTCGGGGCGGCCGTCGCCACCACTCGGTTGATGACGTCGTCGGCGTCGAGCTCGGGGTGGGCACTGCGCACGAGCGCGACGATGCCCGCGACGAGGGGGGTGGCCCCGCTCGTGCCGCTCCAGCTGTAGTGGACGTCGCCGGGACCGACACCCACCAGGTCTTCGCTGGGAGCGGCCACGCCGATCGTGATGCCCTGACTCGACGCGTCGAAGCTCGCCGTTCCTTGCCGGTCCACCCCGGCGACGGTCAGGACGCCCGGCATCGTCGCCGGTGCACCCACCTCGGTCGTCCCGCTGCCGCGGTTGCCGGCCGCCGCGACGACGACGACGTCGTGCTGCATGGCGTAGAGGAAGGCGTCGTCCCAACTGGTCGGCCAGTCGAGCGTGTTGCGGGTGAGGGACATGTTGATGACGTCCGCCCCGGCATCGACCGCCCAGCGCACGGCTCGGGCGATCTGGTCGTCGGAGTCCACGGCCGTCGAGCCGAAGCCCACCGACACCGAGAGCAGGTCGGCCTCGGGCGCGACACCGATCACACCGTCGCCCGACCCGGTGCCGCGGCCCGCGACCATCGATCCGACCAGCGTGCCGTGGTTGGGGTCCTCGCCGACCGGCGTCTGGCCGTCGGGCGAGCCGAGCCCCGAGACGTCCGTGCCGCCGACGACGGCGCCCTGGAGTTCACGCACCGACGAATCGACACCGGTGTCGATCACCGCCACGGTCGTCCCCGCACCACGTGTCGTCTGCCACGCCCGCTGGATGCCGTAGTCGGCGAGCCAGTACTCGGCGTCTCGCACCTGATCGGCCGACGCGGCCGACGCCGGCACGACGGCCGCGACCAGGGCCCCCAGCACGATCGCCACCACGAACCCCCCGGAACGGCGCACGCGCGTCAGGCTCCCCCGCGGATCGCGGAAGCGGCGACGGACGGTTGGTCGTCGGCCAGGAAGTCGGGGCACCGGCACACGTCGGGACTCCACGACGCGCGCTCGAGGGCGAGGTCTCCGAACGGATTGACGCCCGGCCCGGCGGCCAACGAGTGGCCGACGAGGGCGTGCAGGCACTTGATCCGCTCGGGCATGCCGCCCGCCGTGACGTGATCGATCTCGTCGACGTGCTCGATGCCCTCACGGTCGGCCAGGTAGGCCTCGTGGGCGGCCTGGTACCGGCTCCGTAGCGCGGGGTCGGACTCGAGGAGGTCGGTGAACTCGGCCATCACCCCGGTGGCCTCGAGGGTCGACACGGCAGCCGTGGCACCGGGGTGGCACAGGTAGTAGAGCGTCGGGAAGGGCGTGCCGTCGGTCAGACGAGGCCTCGTCGCCACGACGGTGGGTGCACCGCAGACGCACCGCGCGGCGATGCCGATCACGTCGCGCGCGGGGCGCCCGAGCTGGGCCGTCACGACGCGGACGTCGTGGTCGGTGACGGGGTCGAAGGGGGGCGTGGTCACGGCGTGCCACCTGTCTGCTCGGAGGTCGGGGCGGGCACCTGGCTGCCGCTGATGTCGGGGGCCACGAGTTCGGTCGCGGGTTCGTCGCTCAGGCCGGCGTCGAGCACCGAGGCCGTCATGGCCGCCACCCAGTCGACCTGGGGCGTCTGCAGCGAATCGCTGATCGTCGTACCGGTGCCCGGAGCCGTGCCGGGGGTCTGAGCCGCGTCGTCGCCCATCACGAGGTAGCTGTACTCGCCGGGATAGACGTAGAGCAGGCGATCACGCGCCTGCGCCTCGATGTACGCCGGGTCGCTCCACCGCGCGACGTCCTCTTTCAACTCGTCGACGGACTGCTCTTGCTGCCGGACGTCGTCCTGAAGGGCGGCGATCTGCTGCTGCTGCTGGATCAGGGTGCGCAGCGAGGGGGCGAGGATGACGACGAACATGACGAGGATGACCAGCATGAGCACGCTGAATCCCGAGAACCGGATGGAGCGCAGCCAGTGGCCCGTCGGCGTCTCGCCGGTCGGCAGGGTCACCGGCACACGGCGGTTCGCGGTCTCACGGGGCATGCGACGAGCCTAAACGACGTCTCTGGGGAACGACGGAGGCCCGCCCCGCACGAGCAGGACGGGCCCCGAGGAGGCGCGGGTCGCGTCAGGCGGAGAAGCGCGGGAAAGCGCTGTACCCGGCGTAGACCGCGGCGTCGCCGAGTTCTTCCTCGATGCGGAGGAGCTGGTTGTACTTCGCGACGCGCTCGCTGCGGGCGGGTGCGCCGGTCTTGATCTGGCCCGCGTCGGTCGCGACGGCGAGGTCGGCGATCGTGGTGTCCTCGGTCTCACCCGAACGGTGCGAGAGGACGGTCGTGTAGCCGCTGCGCTGGGCGAGCGCCACCGCGTCGAGCGATTCGGTCAGCGTGCCGATCTGGTTGACCTTGACGAGGATCGAGTTGGCGGCGCCGGCCTTGATGCCCTTGGCGAGGCGCTCGGGGTTCGTGACGAAGAGGTCGTCACCGACGATCTGCGTCTTCGAGCCGATCTCGCTCGTCAGGTGGGCCCAGCCCTCCCAGTCGTCCTCGTCGAGCGGGTCCTCGATGGTGACGAGGGGGTACGACGCGACGAGGTCGGCGTAGTAGTTCGCGAGGAAGGCCGAGTCGCGCTTCTCGCCCTCGAAGGTGTAGCTGCCGTCGGAGTAGAACTCGCTCGACGCCACGTCGAGTCCCAGGGCGAGGTCCTTGCCGGGGGTGAAGCCGGCCTTGGTGATGGCCTCGACCAGCAGGTCGAGCGCGGCGCGGTTGCTGTCCAGGTTCGGCGCGAAGCCACCCTCGTCGCCCAGTCCGGTCGAGAGGCCCTTGGCCTTGAGCTCGCTCTTGAGGGCGTGGTAAGTCTCGGCACCCCACTGCAGCGCCTCGGCGAACGAGGACGCGCCGACCGGCAGGATCATGAACTCCTGGATGTCGACGTTGCTGTCGGCGTGCGAACCGCCGTTGATCACGTTGAGCATCGGGACGGGCAGCGTGTGCGCGTTCGGCCCGCCGAGGTAGCGGAACAGGGGCAGGTCGGCCGAGTCGGCCGCCGCACGGGCCACGGCCAGCGAGACGCCGAGGATGGCGTTCGCGCCGAGGCGCTTCTTGTTGTCGGTGCCGTCGAGCTCGATCATGGCCTGGTCGATCAGGCGCTGGTCGGTGGCGTCGAGACCCTCGACCTCGGGGCCGATCTCGTCGATGACGGCGGCGACGGCCTTGAGCACGCCCTTGCCGAGGTAACGGCTCTTGTCGCCGTCACGCAGCTCGTAGGCCTCGAAGGCCCCGGTCGATGCACCCGAGGGGACGGCCGCACGCGACACCGTGCCGTCCTCGAGCAAGACCTCGACCTCGACGGTGGGGTTGCCCCGCGAGTCGAGGATTTCGCGGGCGCCTACGGCGTCGATTGCTGCCACTGGAGAGCTCCTTAGTAGTCGTTCGTCTGGGGACGCGAGGTCCGCGGCCCAGCTTAGCCGCGCCTCCTGCTCTGGTTCGTGGCGAGGAGCGGTGGGAGGCGGTCAGCCGATCGTGCGGACCTCGAGGTCGGCGACCGACTCGCCCCCGCGCACGGTCACGAACCGGCCGAAGCCCGCCGCCGCCAGGCCGTCGAGCTGGTTGGTGAAGTTCTTGGCCTTCTTCTCGAGGCGTACGCGTCGCTCACCGCCCGCCAGGAGCGCACGCTGGAGGGCGAGCAGCTCGACCGGTTCGACCTTCTTGTCGTAGACCAGCGCGAGACCCTCGTCGCCGTCGGCCTCGAGCGTCACCAGGTCGACGAGGCGTTCGAATCCCAGTGAGAAACCGGCCGCGGGCACGTCGCTGCCGAGGAAGCGGCCGATCATGCCGTCGTAGCGACCGCCACCGCCGAGCGAGTAGGGCACGTCGGGGTGGGCGATCTCGAAGATCGTGCCCGTGTAGTAGCCCATGCCACGGACCAGGGTCGGATCGAACTCGAGGGTCGATCCCGGCAGTGCCTCGCGCAGCGCGACCAGGTCGGCGAAGGCCGCGCGGTCGAGCCACGGAGCGTCGTCGGCCTCGCCGGTGGCCCAGGACGCGTCGGCCAGCTGGGTGAGCGCCTCGCCGAGACCGGGAGTGGTGACGCCGAGGTCGACGAGTTCGGCCACGACTCCGTCGACGCCGATCTTGTCGAGCTTGTCGACGACGATCAGCGCCTGGTCGGTGAGCGCCTCGGGCACGGCCCAGTGCGCGAGCATCGCCAGCAGGATGCGGCGGTCGTTCACGCGGATCGTCGTCCCGGTGAGACCGAGGGCGTCGAGCACGGCGGTCGTGGCCTGGATCAGTTCGATCTCGGCCAGGGGCCCGGCCTCGCCCAGGACGTCGATGTCGCACTGGACGAACTGGCGGTAGCGCCCCCTCTGCGGACGCTCGGCCCGCCACACCGGAGCGATCTGCACGGAGCGGAAGACCGTCGGGAGCTCGGCTCGGTGTGACGCGTAGAAGCGTGCGAGCGGCACCGTGAGGTCGAAACGGAGCCCCAGATCGGCGAGTCCGAGCACGCTCTCGGCCGACCGCAGGTCGTCGAGGTCGAGGCCGCGCCGGAGCACGGCGAATACCTGCTTCTCGTTGTCGCCCCCCAGACCCGAATGGAGGCGCGAGCTCTCTTCGACGACGGGGGTCTCGATCTCGTCGAAGCCGTAGGAGCGGTAGACGCCCCGGATGACCGAGAGGACGCCCTCGCGGCGCCTCTTGTCGGCGGGCAGGTGGTCGCGCATGCCGCGCGGCGGGTTGACGGGGGTCGGCATGAGGACATCATCCCAGAGACGCCGAGCCCCCGAGGTCGTGCCGAGTTGCAGGCATGTCACATTCTACGTTATGGTTTTCTCGGGTGGTCGGCGCGAATCGGGTTGCGTGCCGGTCACACCTCGAGGCCCTCCCTTCCCTGCGGTGAGGGCCCGGGCCGGGTCGGGCGCCATGCGTTCGGCCCGGCTCCGCCTCACCGGAGACCCCGACCGAGACCCACGCCAGGCTGGGTCAGTCGCGAGGAACGCGAGAGACCAGGGTCTCGACCGACTCCTTGTAGGCCGCAGACGCTCGACGCCCGTCACCCGAGACGATGGCGTCGTACTGCAGACCGAAGAACGCGTCGACGAAGACCCGCGCCGCGACCTTGGCCTCGGCTGCCGCGACTCCGTTCGCCGAGAGCCAGTCGGCGACGTGGTCGACCCACCGGCCGACGGTCCCGCGCGCAGTGCCATCGGCCTCGCCCGCCACGGTCTCGAGCAGGGCCGCCTCGAGCTCGAGGCGATGCAGGTCGCGTCCCCGTTCGGTGGAGACGTCGTGCCAGACCTTCGCCAGGTGTTTGCCGAACGCCTCACGATCGAGCTCGGAGACCGCGACCGCGAGCAGTCCGTCGTTGCGGGCGACGACGGCACGGACGATCTCGGCGACGAGCTCGGCCCGGTTGCCGAAGTGGTAGACGAAGACGTACGTGCTGACCCCGAGGGCCTCGGCAAGGGTTCGGAAGGACACGGTGGCGAGGGAGCGACCCCGGAGGTGCTCGAGGATCTGACCGAGCAGTTCGGGCTTGCGGGTGGGGTCAGGCTTGCGAGGCATGGTGCCGCTCCTTCGTGCCGACGAGTCGTACTCGCCCTGCGCGGTCGCCGTCGTCGTAGTGGACCATAACAGACGTCTGCCGTGGCCGACCGGTCGGCCGATCGACGGTCTCGCTGCCCCGCCGAACACCGTCGAACCGGACGACGAGTAGACCGACATGTCGTCTTTTGACATGTCAGCAATCACCCTCTACATTGAGGACAACACTCGATCTCCGCCGGGTCGCTGCCCCTCGGGCCGATCCGCTGGTGGACGAGCGCCGGCCTCGCCGCTCATTCGGGTTGAGCAGGCGACGCCGAGGTGCCCCCTCATTCGGGTTGAGGGGGCACCTGCTCGACCGGGGCTGCGTCAGACGCCCCGTGCTCGGACGATCCGTTCTCGGACGATCCGTTCTCGGCCTGTTCCCCTCGGGCCCGTCACCCCTCGGCCCGTCCTTCTCGGGCTGGTCCCGCCTCATCTCGCCGAAGCAGTGTCTCGCGTTCGCGCACGGCCGCCCGGAGGGCACGCTCGGCGTCGATGCCGTGATCGGTGGCCTCGTCGACCCGGGCGAGCAGCGCCCTGCCCCACGCGAGCTCACTCGACCCGGCCCGGGCGACGGGGACGTCCGTGCTCGACGTCACCGTCGGCGCATGATCCGACGCAGGCCGTGCCGCGCCCGCGGAGGCCCGACGCGCGTCGAGCTTCTGAGCCCGGGCGAGAGCCGGCTGCCCGACCGGGACACCGTCGTAGGCACTCGTCCGCTGCGACTTCTCGACCGCCTTCGCCGCCGACCAGAGACGGACGATGTCGTCGACGCCGTCGGCCCGGTCCGCCCCGAACACGTGAGGATGACGCCGGACGACCTTCTCGGCGACGTCGCGGACGACGTCGGCGAGTTCGAACGACCCCGAGGAGGCGCGCGCAGCCAGAGCGCTGTGCAAGACCACCTGGTAGAGCACGTCCCCGAGCTCTTCCCGGAGGTCGTCCACGGTGCCGTCCTCGATCGCCTCGACGAGCTCATAGGTCTCTTCGACGAGATAGGTCACGAGGGATCGAGGGGTCTGCGCCCTGTTCCAGGCGCACCCGCCCTCGTCGGCGAGGAGGGCGTCGACCACGCCGACGAGCTCGTCGAGCCGGACACCTGCCCCGGGCTCGAGGCCGCCCCGCGCCTGGTCGTCCGGGGCGCCGCCCGCCCGCCGGGCCGACACGGTCAGTTCGCCGCGGCCGTGTCGGTCGCCGGACGGGCGACCGGGGCGGAGTAGATCGCCGACAGCAGCTGCTCGACCCAGACGATCAGCTCGTCGTCGCTCGGCGACTGCCCGTGAGCGCGCGGCAAGGGCACGCTGACGGCGTTCGCCTGCGCGAACCACCGCGCACCCGGGTACATGCGCTGCAGGCGCACCTGCATGCTGTCGGGCAGGTCGATGCCCGCGACGCGCAGGTTGCTGCCCATGACGACCACCTCGCTGAGCCCGGCCTTCTGGGCCGCACGGCGCAGACGCGAGACCTCGATGAGGGCCAGCACGGGCGCCGGGGGCTCGCCGTAGCGGTCGGTGAGCTCGTCGAGCACCGAATCGATCTGCTCGTCGGTCGAGGTGGGCGAACTCGCCGTCGAGAGCTTCTGGTAGGCCTCGAGGCGCAGTCGCTCGCTCTCGACGTACTCTTCGGGCACGTGGGCGTCGACCGGCAGTTCGAGGCGCAGCTCGGTCTGTCCCTCGGCGACGTCGCCGCGGAACGAGCTGACGGCCTCGCCGATCATGCGCAGGTACAGGTCGAAGCCGACACCGGCGATGTGCCCGGACTGCTCGCCGCCGAGCAGGTTGCCGGCGCCGCGGATCTCGAGGTCTTTCAGGGCGACCTGCATGCCCGCGCCGAGCTCGTTGTTGGCGGCGATCGTCTCGAGCCGGTCTTGCGCGGTCTCGCTGAGCGGCTTGTCGGCGTCGTAGAGGAAGTACGCGTAGCCGCGCTCCCGGCCTCGGCCGACGCGACCTCGGAGCTGGTGCAACTGACTCAGGCCGTACTTGTCGGCCCGGTCGATGATCAACGTGTTCGCGTTGGCGATGTCGAGGCCGGTCTCGATGATGGTGGTCGAGACGAGGACGTCGAACTTGCGCTCCCAGAAGTCGACCATGACCTGCTCGAGCGTCGACTCGGCCATCTGACCGTGGGCGACGGCGACGCGGGCCTCGGGCACCAGCTCGGCGATCTGCGCCGCGATGCGGTTGATGCTCGACACGCGGTTGTGCACGTAGAACACCTGTCCCTCGCGCAGCAACTCGCGCCGGATCGCCGCGGCTTTCTGGCGGTCGCTCTCGGGGCCGACGAAGGTGAGGATCGGGTGGCGGTCCTCGGGCGGCGTGGCCAGGGTCGACATCTCGCGGATGCCCGTCACGGCCATCTCGAGCGACCGCGGGATCGGGGTCGCCGACATGGCCAGGATGTCCACGTTCGTCTTGAGCTTCTTGAGGGCGTCCTTGTGCTCGACGCCGAAACGCTGCTCTTCGTCGATGATGACGAGGCCCACGTCCTTGTACGAGATGCTCTCGCTGAGCAGCCGGTGCGTGCCGATGACCATGTCGACCGTGCCGTCACCGAGCCCGGCGATCGTCTCTTTCGACTCCTTCGCGGTCTGGAACCGGCTCAGGCTGCGGAGGTGCACGGGGAACCCGGCGAAGCGGTCGGTGAACGTGTCGAAGTGCTGCTTCACGAGCAGGGTCGTCGGCACGAGCATCACGACCTGTTTCCCGTCCTGGATCGCCTTGAACGCGGCACGGACGGCCACCTCGGTCTTGCCGTAGCCGACGTCACCCGAGAGCAGGCGGTCCATCGGGATCGGGCGCTCCATGTCGGCCTTGATCTCGTCGATGGTCGTGAGCTGGTCGGGGGTCTCGGCGAACGGGAAGGCCTCTTCGAGCTCGCGCTGCCAGGGGGTGTCGGGTGGGAACGCGTGACCCTTGCTCGCCATGCGGGCCGAGTACAGCTTGACGAGCTCGACGGCGATGTCGCGGACGGCCTTGCGCGCCTTGCCCTTGGCGGCCGCCCAGTCACCGCCGCCCATCTTGCTGAGCGACGGGGCTTCACCACCCACGTAACGGCTGAGCAGGTCGAGCTGATCGGTCGGGACGTAGAGCTTGTCGCCGGGATAGCCGCGCTTCGAGGGTGCGTACTCGAGGACGAGGTACTCGCGGGAGTGCTTGACGGCGTTCTTCCCGCCGCTCGACACCTCGCGACTCGTGAGTTCGAGGAACTTGCCGATGCCGTGGGTCGAGTGCACGACGACGTCGCCCGGCTTGAGCTGCAAGGGGTCGACGACGTTCTTGCGTCGGGTGGCGAGCTTCTTGACCTGGCGCGAGTCGTAGTTGGCCGAACGGCCGTAGAAGTCGGACTCGCCGAGGACGGCGATCTTGGACTCGAACAGCTCGAATCCGGCCTCGACGCCACCGGCCACGAGGTGGACGACGCCGGGTTCGAGCCTGTCGGGCAGGTTCTCTTCGAGTCGGGCGGCGACCTCGCGCTCGGCGAGCACGTCGCGGGCCCGTTCGACGAGGCCCACGCCGCGTGCCGTGACGACGACGGACCAGCCGTCACGCACGCGCTCGACGACGTGCTCGAGGGCTCCCTCGGCGTGGCCGCTGAAGCTCGGCACGACGGCGGCGTCGACCCGCACGTAGTCACCGGCCGACGCGACGGCCTCGTCGTCGGACAGGACCTCGCCCGAGTCGAAGCCGCTCATCGTGAACCAGGACCTGTCGCCGGCCGCCTCGCGCAGGTCGCGGAGGCTGAGGAAGTCGCCCGAGTCGAGGTCGATCGGCGCTTCGGCACCGGCGGTCGCGGCGTTCCAGGCGGCCGACAGGAACTCGCGGTTGGTCTCGGCCAGACTCTGCGCGCGCGACACCACCCGCTCGGGCGAGAGGACGACGACGGAGGCGCCGGCCGGCAGATAGTGCGTCACCGGCACCAGCCGGTGCACGAGCGCGGGCGCCAGGCTCTCCATGCCCTCGACCGGGATGCCCTCGGCGATCTTCGCGAGCATCTGGGAGAGGCTGGGGAACTCGTGCTGCATCTCTCGTGCCCGTTGGCGGACCGCCTCGGTGAGCAGCATCTCGCGGCTGGGCGGCAGCTCGACCGAGGGGACCTCGCCGTCGAGGCTGCGCTGGTCGGCCACCGAGAAGCGACGGATCTGATCGACCTCGTCGCCGAAGAAGTCGACGCGGACGGGGTGCTCGGCCGTGGGGGGGAAGACGTCGAGGATGCCACCCCGGACGGCGAACTCGCCCCGACGGGTGACCATGTCGACCCGGGCGTACGCCAGGTCGACGAGGTGCACGGCGATGCCCGAGAGGTCGTGCCCGCGTTCGCCGACCGTGAGACGCACGGGGTCGAGCTCGACGAGGTTGTCACTGAGCGGCTGGAGAGCGGCACGCACGCCCGCGACGACGACGATCGGCCGCACGGAGCCGGGCGCCTCGGCCGCCTCGCGCTGCCACGTGGCGAGGCGTCGCAGGGCGTGGATGCGCTTGCCGACCGTCTCGGCGCTGGGGCTGAGGCGTTCGTGCGGCAGGGTCTCCCACGCCGGGAACTCGATGATCTCGGCCTCGGGCAGGTAACTGTCGAGCGACCCCCGGACCGCCTCGGACTCGCGGCCCGTGGCGGTGACGACCAGCATCGCCTGCGGACCCTCGCGACGGTCGAGCAGCCCCGCGAGCAACGGGACGCGGAGGCCGTCGACGACCGAGAAGTCGGTGCTGCGTGCGGCCCGGTCGAGGGCGGCAGAGAAGGTGGAGGCGCGCGAGAGCGCCTGGATCAAGCCCGCGAGTATCACCCGCATGATGTTACGCGGCACCACCGACACCGCGGCCGGGGTTCGCTGACGGCGACACCGGCACCGGGCCCGCGGCGGTCGGCATCCGGCGAGCCGGTCAGCTCTTGGCGGTGTGGAACTTCAGCTGGGCTGCCGTGAGCCCGTCGGTCGCGATCATCTCGACGGCGTCGGCCGCGTCACCGATCAGGAACGGCAGCTCTTTGCGCTCGGTGGACGAGAAGTCCTTGAGGACGAAGTCGGCGGCGGGTTGCCTGCCGGGGGGACGGCCGATGCCGACCCGCACCCGGGTGAACTCGTTCGAGCCGGTGGCGGCGATGATGTCGCGGATGCCGTTGTGGCCGCCGTGGCCACCACCGTGCTTCAGCCGGACGACGTCGAAGTCGATGTCGAGCTCGTCGTGGACGACGATCAGCCGCGACACGTCGAGGTCGTAGTACCGCAGGAGCGCCTGCGTCGGACCGCCCGAGACGTTCATGTACGTGGCGGGCTTGGCCAACACGAAGCGAGGGCCGCCGGGGGCGGTACGCCCCTCGGCGACCGTCGCGTTCGTGCGGTGGTTCTTGAAGCCGGCGGACAGACGGTCGGCCAGTTCGGCCAACACCATCTGCCCCACGTTGTGCCTGTTGCCGGCGTAGCCGGGCCCGGGGTTGCCGAGCCCGACCACGAGCCACTGGTCGTCGAGTGCCATCGTCGTGGTCGTCGTTCTCTCAGTGGGTCTGCGCCGGCAGGGTGTTCGGGGTGCGCCGTGTTACTCGGAGCGCTCTTCGTCCTCGATGGAGTCGACGTCGCCCTCGGCCTCGGCGGCCTCGCCGTCCTCGTCGGAGACCGCGTCGGTCGTCAGGTCGAGCTGGGGCACCGAGACGGCGAGCACGAGGGTCTCGGGCTCGCTGACCAGGGTGGCGCCCTTGGGCAGGGCGAGGTCGGCGGCCGAGATCTGGGCGCCCTCTTCGAGGCCCTCGATCGAGACGACGACGCTCTGCGGGATGTGCGTGGCCTCGACCTCGAGCTCGACGACGTTGAGCTCGACGACGTGGATCGTGCCGGGAGCCGACTCGCCCTCGACGTGCACGGGGACCTGGACGGTGACCTTCTCGCCCTGGCGGACGACGATCAGGTCGATGTGCTCGATGGTCTGCTTGACCGGGTCGCGCTGGATGTCCTTGACGAGGGCGAGCTGGTTCGTGCCCTCGATGTCGAGCGTGATGACGGCGTTGGCGCGACGCGTGATCAGCATGGTCTCGTGACCGGGCAGCGTGACGTGCTGGGGGTCGGTGCCGTGGCCGTAGATGACCGCGGGGATCTGGTCGTTCGCGCGGATCTTGCGGGCCGCGCCCTTGCCGAAGCTGGTGCGCACGAGGGCGCTGAGGGTGTTCTGGTCGGACATGTCGTCTCCTTGCAGGGGCCGCGGACGGCCCGGGGGTGTGTGGTCGGTGTCAACTCGAACGCGCATCGCGTGAGGAAGGACCCGCAACCCGAGGGGCGCCGCCCGAAGGACGATCACCGCTGCACGAGTGGTGCCTGAGCACCGAGCGCCTGCCTACCGCGTCGATCACGGGTGCCGGAGCACCCCTCGCCGAGGTTCAGCTGCCCAGGTTACACGTCGGCCGGGCGTGTCGCCAACCCGCGCCTCCTCTGGTTCGTCCGCCCGCGAGGGCGCACGGTCAGTTGGTCCGTCCGCCCGAGAGGGCGCACGATCAGTGTTCGAGCTCGCCTCGTCGCACGGCCTCGAGATGGGCCACGACCGTCGCCACGACGTCGTCCGGGCCGGGACGCACGTCGACCTCGAACCCGGCCTCGTCGTCGGCCAGCGGCTCGAGGGTGGCGAACTGCGACTCCATCAGCCCGGGCGGCATGAAGTGCCCCTTGCGCTCCCGCTGGCGACGGGCGACGAGGTCGCGCACGCCGGTCAGGTGCACGAACCGGAGGCGCGGGTCGCCTTCGCGCAGGACGTCGCGGTACGCCCGCTTCAACGACGAGCAGGCCACGACGACCGAGTCGTCGCCCGCGGCGGTGATGCGGTCGGCGACGATGCGGAGCCACGGCCACCGGTCGTCGTCGTCGAGCGGGTGCCCCTCGGCCATCTTGCGGCGGTTCGCCTCGGGGTGCAGGTCGTCGGCGTCGACGAACGGGATGCCGAGGGTTTCTGCCAGCAGCTCGCCCACGGTCGACTTGCCCGATCCGGAGACCCCCATCACGACGACGGGCGGGACGGGAGCGGGGTGGGGCTGGTCGGTCACGGACGGCCTTCGATCGGGAACACGGTCGCGTCAACCCTAGGCGAGCCGTCCGGGAGGGGTACGGACGGTGCCTGTCGGACGCTCGGCACCGAGGCATAGTCTGCGATCACCATCGACCGAGAAGGAGGCACCGTGACCGAACACGGAGCAGCAGCGCAGTCCACCGCCAAGGCGAACATCGGAGTCGTCGGCCTGGCCGTCATGGGCTCGAACCTGGCTCGCAACCTCGCCAGCCGCGAAGGCAACACGGTCGCGGTCTACAACCGTTCCCCCGAACGCACCGACACCCTGATGGACGAGCACGGCGACGCGGGGTTCGTCCCCTCGAAGTCGATCGAGGACTTCGCGGCCTCGCTGCAGAAGCCGCGCACCGCGATCATCATGGTGCAGGCCGGTCGCGGCACCGACGCCGTCATCGACCAGCTCGCCGACGTGTTCGACGAGGGCGACATCATCGTCGACGGCGGCAACGCGAACTTCCAGGACACGCGCCGACGCGAGGCCGCCCTCAAGGAGCGCGGACTCAACTTCGTGGGTGCCGGCATCTCGGGCGGCGAGGAGGGTGCCCTGAAGGGTCCGTCCATCATGCCCGGCGGCTCGAAGGAGGCCTACGAGACGCTCGGCCCGATCCTGGCGTCGATCGCGGCGGTCGCGGAGGGCGAACCCTGTGTCACGCACGTCGGAGCCGACGGCGCGGGCCACTTCGTCAAGATGATCCACAACGGCATCGAGTACGCCGACATGCAACTCATCGCCGAGTCGTACGACCTGCTGCGCCGGGTCGGCGGCCACGAGCCCGCCGCCATCGCCTCGGTCTTCGAGGAGTGGAACAAGGGCGAGCTCGAGTCGTACCTGATCGAGATCACGGCCGAGGTGCTGCGCCAGACCGACGCCAAGACCGACGGCCCGCTCGTCGACTCCATCGTCGACCAGGCCGGCTCGAAGGGCACGGGCGTCTGGACCGTTCAGAACAGCGTCGGGTTGGGCGTGCCGGTCGGCGGCATCGCCGAGGCCGTCTTCGCCCGCGCCGTGTCGTCGAAACCCGCCCAGCGCGCGGCGGTGCAGAAGACCCTGCAGGGGCGACCCACGATCCAGGAGGCCGGCGACGGCTTCGAGGACGACGTGCAGAAGGCCCTCTACGCCTCGAAGATCGTCGCCTACGCCCAGGGCTTCGACGCCATCATCGCCGGTGCCGACGAGTACGACTGGGACATCGACAAGGGCGCCATCGCCAAGATCTGGCGCGGCGGCTGCATCATCCGCGCACAGTTCCTCAACCGCATCGTCGACGCCTACGAGAAGGACGCGTCGATCGCGACCCTGCTCGAGGACGACTACTTCGCCGCGGCCGTCCGCGACGGCGAAGAGGCCTGGCGCCGCGTCGTCGCCAAGGCCGCCCTCTCGGGCATCCCCGTGCCCGGGTTCGCTTCGGCGCTGTCGTACTACGACTCGCTCGCGTCCGAACGTCTGCCCGCCTCGCTCATCCAGGGACAGCGCGACTTCTTCGGCGCCCACACCTATCAGCGCGTCGACGAGGAGGGCACGTTCCACACCCTCTGGTCGGGCGACCGCTCCGAGATCGAGACGGAGCCGTCGACCCACTGACGAGCGCCAGGGGGGCGCTCACCGCGCCTCCTGCGTTCTGACGGGCGTGCCCGTCGATGCGGTGCCGCTGCGGCGGCCGGCGTCGGCGGGCACGCCCGTTCGTCGCCCGCCGGAGGGGACCTCGGCTCTTCCCCATGCCGTCCCGCCCACGTCGGCAACTCAGGAAAGTGACCACCGGAACGGCCCGCAGGAGGCGCGGCGCAACCGAACTCCGGAGTTGCCGACCGCAGACGAGCGGCATCGCGAGCCGAACCCGACCATTACCGCCACCGCCACCGCCACCGGGACGTGCCGGGCCGTGCCTGCCGGACCGGGCCGGGTCACGCCCCTCGCAGCCCGACGTCACCCCGCCCACGTCGGCAACTCAGGAGAACGACCACCGGAACGGCCCGCAGGAGGCGCGGCGCAGCCGAACTCCCGAGTTGCCGACCGCAGACGAGCGGGCAGGGCCGTGCCAGGCGGGGCCGGGCCGGGCCGTGCCGGACCGGGCCGGGTCACGCCCCTCGCAGCCCGACGTCACCCCGCCCACGTCGGCAACTCAGGAGAACGACCACCGGAACGTCCCGCAGGAGGCGCGACGCAACCGAACTCCGGAGTTGCCGACCGCAGACGAGCGGGCGGGGTAGGGCGGGGCGGGGCCGGGCCGGGCCGGGCCCGGCGGGGCGGGGCCGGCGGAGATGCCCCGGGGTGGGAGTGCGGTCACGGC
>NZ_JXQZ01000134.1 GCF_000878135.1 Frigoribacterium sp. MEB024 | reverse complement strand
GGGCCACGGCCCGGAGCATCCGTCACGCCTCGGAGGCCCTGGTCGCCTGGGTCCGACGCACGACGCCCGTCGTCGTCGCGTGGTTCCGCACGACGGGCACCACCGTGGCGACCCGCACCCGACCGGCCGCTCGTTCGACCTGGGACGGCGTCCGTCACGGCAGTCGAGCCACCGCGGCCGGAGCCGCCGTCGCCGCCCGGGCCACGGGGGCGACCGCACGCCGCGCCTCCTCGGCCGCCGCCACCC
>NZ_JXQZ01000133.1 GCF_000878135.1 Frigoribacterium sp. MEB024 | reverse complement strand
ACGTCACCGGCAACGCGACGAGCACGCCTCGACGCGGGCCGCCGACCGGCGCGACGCCCGCGGCGCGGACCGTGACGCCCGCGCCGTCGACCGGAACGCCCCGGGCGCCCCGGACGGCTCGACCTCGGACTCGGACGAATCCGTGGCGACGTCGTCGCTCGACCCCGCGTCCGTCGCACCCTGGCGCCGGTCACTCGTCGGGGTGACCTCGGCGTCGACCGCCGGACTAGCCGGTGCCACCGAGCCCGGAACCGCGAGCGGAGACGCCGAGCCCCTGTCGACGACCGACGGCGGGCCCGCCGTGTCGGACGGAACGGCATCCGGCGTCACGACGCCCGGTCTGCCCGTCGCCCTCGCCGGCGCCGTCGTCAGCAACAGCGCCGTCGTCGCCTCCGCCTCGGCCGGGTCCACCGGGACGACGGACGCCGCGGGGACCGCCCCCGCGGCGGCTCCTGCCCTCGGCACCGTGTCCCTGCGTCCTTCCGCGTTCGCCGATCCGGTCCGTACCGGAGCGTCGACCTCCTCAGGCACCTCGGCCGAGAGCCGCGATCCGGCACGTACGGGATCGGCCGTCTCGTCGATGGTCTCCGGGCCTGTCTCCGACCTCGACCCGGCACGCACCGGATCGGCCGACCCGTCCGTCGCCGGCTCGGCCCTCGGCGCGTCGGCACCCACCACCGCCTCCTCGGGAGCTGCTGCCGTCGCCGCGACCGTCGGGGCGACGAGCACGGCGTCCGCCCCGGGGACCGCCGCCGCGACCGCTGTCCCGCCCGCCGGTGCCGCAGCGGCCGCCGCCGC
>NZ_JXQZ01000132.1 GCF_000878135.1 Frigoribacterium sp. MEB024 | reverse complement strand
GTCATGTTGTGCATGCCTTGTTTTGTGTCTAACATTTCACTATCTGTTCGCCTGGCGGCACATCGCGCTGCCCAGACATGAAAGAACACCTCTCTCACATGAAGAAAACTCTCAAGCGCACCGGCGCGATCGGGCTGGCCGCAGCCACGATCGTGACCGGCCTCAGCTTCGGTCCTGCGGCAGTCGCTGCCCCCGCGCCTGTCTCCACGCAAGCGGAATCGACCGTCAAGCTCGTCTTCAAGGACGGCAACAGGTACAACGCCGTCACCGGTCGCGTCGGGAAGACCTACGCACAGTACAACTCTCTCGCCGCGGCGACGGCCGGCGCCCTCGATCTGAAGGTCGTCAGGCTCCCCAACGGCAACTCGCAACTCGTCGGGATGTCGGACGCCGGCTACGACGCTTGTTTCAGGGCATCTTCGAACAACACGCTGAACTGGTACAACGCCTCGTCTGTGAATTGCGATCCTGGCACGGCCTCAACCCAGTGGTTCTTCGACGGTTCGACCCTGCGGAACGCATTCAGGCCGGCCGATGCGATCGGTGGCTACTGGGGAAACCACCTCGCCTTCTCTTCGACGAGCGCCTTCGCCCTCGAGACCGACGTCTCGGCTCTCGGCGAGTTCTCGGGCAAGGTGGATTCGACGGACCTCCCGAACCGGACCGCTCGGATCTCGGGCAGCGCGGTCCCGGACGCGCTCGTCGTGGTCAACGGTGAGGACCAGGTCCCGGCCGGTACCGACGGCAAGTGGTCCTACGAACTCACCGAGCTGAAGCTCGGGTCGAACCGGGTCACCCTCGAGCAGTACGAGGGCACCGTCAAGACCGGCGAGACCACCCTCGACGTCGTCCTCGACGTGACGCCCGTCCGCGGCGCCGTGTCGTTCCCCGCCGACCTCGAGCAGGACGCCGTCCTGTCCGGCACGGCCCACCCCGGCTCCACCGTCGTGATCCGCGACGTCGACGGTGACGAGATCGCCCGCACCGAGGCTCGCCTCGGCTCGGGTGCCTGGTCGACCCCGATCGGCGCCCCCGACGCGGGCGGCGACTACGACGTCCGCATCCACCAAGAGATCGACGGCGAAGCCAACGGTGAGATCGTCGTCACCGTCGCCTACGGCGCCGGCGTCGCGATCACCACTCCTGCCGAGGGCATGGCCCACGACGGCGGTCCGGTCACCCTCCGCGGCACCGGTGAGGTCGGCGCCCAGGTCACCGTCCGCGAACAGGGCCGCAGCACCGTCCTGGGCAGCGCCCAGGTGCTCGCCAACGGCCAGTGGACCATCCGCACCACCGACGTCGACGACCGCAAGCACGTCCTCGAGGCCAGCCAGACCGGCAAGGGCAACAACACCACCGCTTCCACGGTCACGCTGAACCCCGAGAACGACGCTGCCGCACCGGCAGACCTCACGCTCACCAGCCACGAGGACGGCGACACCTTCGCCCAGCCCGGCGCCACCACGCTGAGCGGAAAAGCGACGCCGAAGGCCACGGTCACGGCCTACTGGTTCGGCAAGGACTACCCCCAGTACGCGACGACCACGGCCGCCAACGACCAGGGTGACTACTCGATCTCGCGCAACATGGGCGGAACCCCAGCCCTACAACATCACCCTCACCCAGACGGCTCAGGCCGGAAAGGTCAACGAGGTCACCGTGCGCCTGGTGCCCGCCGGAGTCGGCCCTGTCGACCTCACCGTCGGCAGCCACCAGGACGGCGACGCCTTCGCCCCCACCGGTCAGACCACGATCAGCGGCAAGGCGTCCTCCGGCGCCACCGTCACGTTCTACTGGTTCGGCAAGGACTACCCCCAGCACGCCACGACCACCGTCGCGAACGCACAGGGCGACTACTCGATCTCGCGTGGCCTCGGCGGGACGAAGCCCTACGACATCGTGATCACCCAGCCCGCCCAGGCCGGAAAGATCAGCGAAGTCACCCTGCGCCTCGTGCCGGAAGCGACCGGCCCTGCCGACCTCACCGTCAGCAGCCACCAGGACGGCGACGCCTTCGCCCCCACGGGCCTGACCACGATCCGCGGCAAGGCGTCCTCCAACGCCACCGTCACGTTCTACTGGTTCGGCAAGGACTACCCCCAGTACGCCACGACCACCGTCGCGAACGCACAGGGCGACTACACCATGGCCCGCGGCCTCGGCGGCACCAAGGCCTACGACATCGTGATCAGCCAGCCGGAACAGGACGGCAAGGTCAGCGAGATGACCCTGCGGCTCGTCCCCACCCCCACCCCGTAACACCGCACCCACCCCACGAGGGCCCGGCACCTCCACGGCTGCCGGGCCCTCGCCTTCTCGACCCCACCGCACCGCCGCCACCGACCGTTCCGGCGCGCACCACACCACGACCAAGGAGATCCTCCGCAATGGCACGACCCACCCGCCGACTGCTCGCCACCGCCCTCTCGGTCACCGCTCTGAGCCTGAGCCTCGCCGCCTGCACCACTGACGGCGGCCCCGAGCCGACCCCCACCCCGACCGCCGTCACCGACCAGGCACAGCAGGCCGAGGCCCAGGCCGAGGCGCACCTCGGCGAGTGCGTCGACGGCTTCGCCCAGATCCAGGCCACCGGCGAGCCCGTCACGTTCGGTGACTGCGAAACGGTCTCGATCCTCGGCAACGCCACGGACGTCACACTGGGCGCCGTGACCACGCTGTCGATCGAAGGCAACGACAACACCCTCACCACCGAGGGAGTGACCAGCTTGTTGTTCGCCGGCACCGGCAACACCCTCACCCACACCGGTGGAGCCCCCGCCGTCGACGACCTCAGCGACGCCCCCGAGAGCAACACGGTCACCGCGCGCTGATCCGCCTCCCCCGACCGAAGCCCGACGACCCGGAAGGGCGTCGGGCTTCGTGCTGTGCCGTGACGGCCGAGGAACAGCCCCTCGTCCGCATCGCTCCGTCAGCACTTGGCATTGCTCATCCATAAGTAAAATGTTAGATTGGATCAAGTCACCGAACGGTGACATCCCGACTTCCTCGCGAGGTGACCATGCCCGTGGCTTCCCCACCCACCGCCCCTGCCCGCCGCGGCTCTCCGGCCGAGCCGGCCCGCGCCTCCAGGTCGTACCCACGCCCTCTCGCGATGACCGTCGACGCCCTCGCGTGGTCGGCGGCGATCACCTCGACCGCCCTGCTGGTCGGACTCGTCGAGCCCGAGACCGGCACCGGGGTCGCCTCGGCGGTCCTGTTCACGGTCGTGGCCCAGCTCGTCGCCGGACTCGCGATCGGCCTCTACCGTCGCCGCTGGCTCCCCGGCAGCCTGGCCGAAGCCCACGGCCTGGTCGCCTCCGCCCTGATCGTCGGCGTCGCGGCATCCGTGGTGCCGCTCGTGCCTCCGGGGCCGGCCATCCCGACATCCGCCTGGCCCCCCTCGCTGCCCCTCGTGGCGTTCCCCGTCGCCGCCCTGATCATGGCCGGCACCCGCACGCTCGTCCGAGGGCGCGTCGAACGCGCCCTGCGACCCCGGCCCGATGCGGCTCCGACGCTCGTCTTCGGCACCGGCGTGCTCGGCGAGCACCTCGTGCGCCAGCTGCTCACCGACCCGACCAGCCCCTTGCGACCCGTCGAGCTGCTGGACGACGATCCGACTCGCCGGGGGCTGCGCATCGCCGGCATCACCATCGCCGGCGGCCGCGACGAACTCGCCGATGCGGCCCGGCGAACCGGCGCCGAGACCCTCGTCCTCGCCGTCGCCCGGGCCGACGCGGCACTGGTGCGCGACCTGACCGAACGCGCGTCGGCGATCGGCCTCCGCATCCTGACCGTGCCACCGCTCGACGACCTGTTGACCGGCGGGTCGAGCACCAGCGACCTGCGCGACGTCTCGGTCGAGGACATCGTCGGACGACGCCCCGTCGACACCGACGTCGAGTCGATCGCCGACTACGTGCGAGGCCGCCGGGTGCTCGTCACCGGTGCCGGTGGCTCGATCGGCAGCGAGCTCTGTCGCCAGTTGTCTCGCTTCGCCCCCGCCGAGCTGATGATGCTCGACCGGGACGAGACCGCCCTGCAATCGGTGCAGGTCACGCTCAGCGGCCACGGCCTGCTCGACACCCGTGACGTCGTCCTCGCCGACATCCGCGATGCCACCGCCCTGACGACCATCTTCCGCGCACGACGCCCCGAGGTGGTCTTCCACGCGGCCGCCCTTAAGCACCTGCCCATGCTCGAGCAGTACCCAGCCGAAGCCTGGCAGACCAACGTGATGGGCACGCTCAACGTGCTCGAGGCAGCGGCAGCCGTCGACGTCGAGACCTTCGTCAACATCTCGACCGACAAGGCCGCCAACCCCACCAGCGTGCTCGGCCGCTCGAAGCGCCTCGCCGAGCGGCTCACGGCAGGCGCGGCCGAGAAGAGCGGGCGACGCTACCTGTCGGTCCGGTTCGGCAACGTCCTCGGCAGCCGGGGCAGCATGGTGCCGCTCTTCCGCGACCTCATCGCCACGGGCCGCCCCCTGACCGTCACCCACCCCGACGCCACCCGGTTCTTCATGACCATCCCCGAGGCCTGTCACCTCGTCATCCAGGCCGGAGCCATCGGAGGGCCCGGCGAAGCACTCATCCTCGACATGGGTGAACCCGTCAAGATCCTCGACGTGGCCGAGCGCATGATCGCCCTGTCGGGTCGCGACGTCGACGTGGTCTTCACCGGGCTCCGCCCCGGCGAGAAACTGCACGAAGAACTCAACGGCGTCGGCGAGGACGATGTCCGGCCCGTCCACCCCTTGATCTCGCACGCGACAGTCCCCCCGCTGGACGCATCGGACCTCGACGTCGACGCCGTCCTCACCGACCCCCCACCGGAGGCGTTCCGCCCCGTCGCCACGACCTGAGCCGGGCACCGCCCGCGCCGGACAGCGCGAATGGGCTGTCCACAGGCACGAGCATCCCTGTTGTGTCATATCTCTTTCTACGTCTAGCATTTCGGTACCGATGCGTCGGTCTCCCTGCCACGACCAGAAAGACGACTCCATGCACATCACGTTCACGCGCGCAGGCGCCCTGGGGCTCGCGGTCGCCACCGCCGTCGCCTCACTGATCCTGGGCTCGCCCGCGGCGACAGCGGCACCGGCTCCCCCATCTGCCGACGAGCCGTCGGCCCAGGAGCCCCTCACCCCCCTCCCCCGATCGACCGGCAGCGCCACCCTCGTCTTCGAAGGCGGGCCGGGGGCGTACTTCACCCCTGAGTTCAGCTACGACCAGGGAGTCGTCACGGGGTACTCGACGCACCCGACGGCCGAGGCCGCCGAGGGGGCAGCCCTCCGCCTCGACGTCCTGCCGTCCCCGGGCGGGTGGTTCCAGCTGCGCGACCCCGCGTCGCGACGCTGCGCATCCTCCGTCGCCGCCGTCGAGCACGCCGCCCTCGAAGTCGTCTACCAGAAGCTCTGCGACGACGACGACGCCCGCCGCTTCCGCGTCGTCGGCGACCGACTCGAGAGCGCGGCCCACCCGGGCCTCACCGTCACGGGGCCCACGACCTTCGTCGAGGCCAGCGGCCTCTACACCTGGAACGTCCTCGGCTTCGGCGCCGAGGGCGGACTGAGGATCGTCAGCGACGTCGACGACCTGCGGGCGTTCTCCGTCGACGTCGACTCGGTCGACATCCCGAACCGCTCGGCGGTCGTCTCGGGCCAGGCCGCACCCGAGTCCTACGTCGTCGTCGAAGGCCTGCCCGGCACCCCCGTGGGGCCCGAGTTCCGGGCCGGGGCAGACGGAACGTGGTCGGGACCCCTGACCGGGCTCGCCCTGGGCTCGAACCCGCTCACCTTCACCCAGTACGAGAACCAGGTCCCGACCGCCGAGACCACTCTCGACGTCGAGCTCGCCGTGCGCCCGTTGGTCGCGCGGGTCACCTTCCCCGCTGATCACGGCGACCGGGCCGTCCTGTCGGGCACCGCACACCCCGGCGCCGTCGTCGTCGTCGTCCGGGACTCCGACGGATCCGAACTCGCACGGGTTCCCGCGTCGTCGGGCGCAGGCATCTGGTCCACGCCCGTCTCCGCCCCCGACGCCGGTGGCGACCACGACGTGTCCGTCCGACAAGAGATCGACGGTGAGGTCGCCGGCCACGTCACGACGACCGTGTCCTACGGCGCCGCGGTGGCCGTCACGACCCCGGTCGACGACGCCGCCCACGGCGGCGGTCGGGTCGAGATGACCGGCACGGGCGAGCCCGGGGCCGGCATCCGGGTCCGCGAAGAGGGGCGCCAGACGGTCCTCGGCAGCGCGACGGTCTTGCAGAACGGTCGCTGGAGCCTGCGGACGACCGTGGACGTCGACTCGACGAGGCACGTCCTCGAGGCGACGCAGAGCGGGCGTGGCCGCAACACGACCGTCGCGACCGTCACCCTCAATCCCGAAGGGACACCCGAACCCCCGGTGATCACCGCACCCACGATCGAGAGCCCGGCCGACGGAACGACGGTCACCACGCCCCGCCCGACGATCTCCGGTCACGGCCACGACGGGGCCACGATCTCCGTCGAGACGGCTCCCGGCCAGGTCATCGGCACCGGCACCGTCGAGGGCGGCACCTGGACCGTCCGGCCCACGCGCGACCTCGCCACCGGCCCGAACACCCTCACGGTCGTCCAGACGACGGGCGACGACGTCCAGAGCGTCAGCATCGCGGTGACCCGCGTCGCCGCCGACCTACCGCTCCGCGTCACCAGCCACGTGGACGGCCAGCTCTACGACGTGGGCACGACGACCTTCCGAGGCACGGCCCCCGTGGGGTCGACCGTCGTGGCCAAGAACCAGTGGAACACCCTCATGGGATCAGCCGACGCCACCGACGGCACGTGGGCGTTCGACCGCAACCTCGGGCCCACCTCGACAGGCTACGAGCTCACCTTCACCGCGACGATGCCCGGCGGGACGCCGCAGGTCACCAGCCTGCGACTCGTCTACGGCGGCAGCCTCGCGTTCCAGGTGACGAGCCCGGCGCACAACAGCACCTACACCGAGGGCGTGACCACCTTCGTCGGTCGTGCCGCCCCGAACACGACCGTCGTCGCCCGCAACCAGTGGAACACCCTCATGGGCACTGCCGTCAGTGGACTCGACGGGTCCTGGTCGTTCGACCGCTACCTCGGGCCCACGGCCGCCGGCTACGACATCAGCTTCGTCGCCACCCGGGGGTCCGACGTCCGCCGATCGATCCTGCACCTCGACCACCGGTCGTCCACGGTGCCGGTCCGCATCACGAGTCACGTCGACGGCGAGATGTTCCGGCCGGGCCCGAACACGTTGAGCGGCGTCGGCACACCGCGCGCCCGGGTGTCCGCCGTGGCGACGGTCGCCGGCAGCCGGGTCGAGCTGGGTGACACCGAGGTGACGACCGAGGGCCGATGGTCCCTGCCGACCCGCTCGTGGTCGGCGACGGGAGACCACGTCGTGACCGTGACCCAGACCAACCCGGACGAGACGACCTCGGAGGCGACCATCACGGTGACGGCGCCGGTCTTCGCCCCCCTGACCCTCAGCACCCCCGAGGTCGGCGACACCTACGAGAACCTCGTTCCCGTCCGTTTCGAGGGCACCGCCACTCCCTTCGCGACGGTCACGGTCCGGTCCGGCGTCAGCGACACCGTCTACCGCACCGTCGAGGCCGACCGTGCGGGTCGCTGGCGGTTCGACCGGGCGTGGGGGCCCGATCACGACTACGTGCTCGTGATCGAGCAACAGGCCATGAACGGACAGGGCGACCGGTTGCCCGACCTGACCTGGGCTCCCTCACGATGACGTCGACGAAGGGGGACGCCCGGTCGTGGCGTCCGACGCGACGGAGACTCGTGGGGGTCGCCGGCCTCTCCGGTCTCGCCCTGGTCGCCGGGCTGACCGGGTGCACCGCGAACGGGTCTGCCGACGACCGAGGTGACCGCCCCCACGAGACGACCGGCGAGACGACGCCCGAACCGTTCGTGACCGGTGTGTGCGTCGACGGGACCGCGGCGGTCGTCGTCGAAGCCGGGGCCCCCGAGACCGTCTTCACCGACGCGTGCGACACGGTGAGCGTGATCGGCACCGGCGGGACGGTCTCGCTCGGCACCGTTCGACACCTCGTCGTCGAGGGGACGAACCTGGCCGTCGTCATCGACTCCGTCGAGCTGGTGGACTTCGCAGGCGACGACAACACGGTGAGTCACGCCGGCGCCGAGCCCGTCGTCAACGAGAACGGCACCACGGGCAGCGTCGTCACGAGCCGGTGAGCGGGTTCGGCCCGTCCCGATCGGTCGGGCTGCCGGCTGTCAGTCGGCGGGCGCATCATGGTCCGATGTTGAGCATCGACCTCGCCCGCCGACTCCGGCGATCCGGATTGCGTTGGCGTCCCCGCCCCGGCGACCGCTTCGTCATCGACGGGGACGCGTTCGGCGACGAGGTGTTCATCTTGAGCGACATGACCATCGAGGCCCACGAACACCCGACCGGAACGGTCCTGGGGTTCAACGGCACGACCGAATGGGCACTCGACTCGGTCGCCGCGGACGACAGCCTGTGGTTGCCTCGAGAAGATCAGCTACGCGACCTGCTCGGACGCGCCTTCCGCTCCCTCTCGCGAGTGCCCGCGCTGGGCGAGGGACTCGACGGCGAGACGGTCGCCTACGACGTCCGAACGCGTCGCCCCGGTGCCGAGAACGACGAGTCACACCTCTCGGGCGACCCCGAGGACGCCTACGCCCTCGCCCTGCTGTCGTTCATCGACGCCTCGCTCACACAAGACGACTGACCTCTTCCCCGCCGACAGCCTCAACGCCGGGTCGACACCGTCACGGTGAACTTCGCCGTCCGGGACACCTGGCGGGTCGGACCGACGACGCGCTCGAGGACGGGCCGGTACGCGAGGGCGCTGTTCCACACGCACCACAACTCGCCGCCGGGGCGGAGCAGCCGCGCTGCTGCGTCGAAGAGCTTGTGGGCGATGCCCGGGTGAACGGTCGCCCCGACGTGGAACGGCGGATTGAGCAACACCAGGTCGGCGGAGCCCAGGGGCAGCGAGCCTCCCGCGTCGTCGCGCCGCGCCTCCATGCGTTCGCCGAGACCGTTCGCCGCGATGGTGGCGGTCGCCGAGTCGACCGCGGCCCGGGACTGGTCGGTGGCGACGACCGTCGAGGCCGGGTGCGCGCGGGCGTAGCTGACACCGAGGACGCCCGTGCCGCAGCCGAGGTCGACGACGTGACGGGCCCCGGGCGGGGCCGCGTCGATTGCTGCCAGGAGCACCCGTGTTCCGATGTCGATCGTGGTTCCGGCGAAGGCGGCACCGTGGGCCACGATCACGAGATCGCCGTGACGTCCGGACCGGGGCCAGCCCGACACCCCCGAGGGGCGGGGACGGGCCACGGTGAGCACCCGCGACTTCTGGCGCGCCAATCCCGCCTGCACCTCGTCGAAGTGCCGACGCAGCACCTCGTTCATGGCCGTCGTCATGTGCTTGACGCGTCCCCCGGCGAAGACCTGCACCCCGGGGTGGGCGTGGGCGGCGATCAGCTCGGCGATCTCGTCGAGGGCGTCGAGGCCGCGCGGCAGTTGCACGAGGACCACGCGAGCGCCCGAGACGAGGTCGGGCTCGAGGCCGTGCGACGTCCAGCGAGCCCGCGGGGACACCGCCCGGGCGTTGGCCTCGAGGGCGCGTTCTCCGGACAGGGCGTCCTGGTGGACACGGACCTCGGCGCCGTCGGCGTGCCCTGCCACGACGTCGGCGACGCCGAGGGTCAGGGCGCCGTAGCGGTCGCCGATGACGGTGACGTGTCTCGGGTGGGCGACCAGCGCCTCCTGCGCGGTGTCGAGCAGCAGTCGATCGGTCGCGTCGTGCGCGACGAGCTCGGGCGCCTCGACGTCGGGCCACCGGCGGAGCTGCGCGAAGTCGATCACGCCACCACGGTATCGGTCGGGCCGGGGAGGCGCGGGCCGCCGCCCGTCCGCCCCTGCGGCCTCAGCGCAGCGGCCGCCACACGACCACCGAGGTCTGCCGCGACGGGCGGGTGCCGTGCCGCAGCGGCACGACCCCGCTCTCACCCGCGGCGAAGACACGGGCCCCGGGCCGGTTGACCATCTCGTCGGCCAGGGCCCGCTCGAGTTCGCGAACGCGCGATTGGAGCGCCGTCACCTGGTTCTCGAGCTCGAGGATGCGTTTGATCCCCTCGAGCGAGATGCCCTCGCCGCCGAGACGTGCGATCTCGCGGAGCTGCACGACGTCGCGCATCGAGTAACGGCGCGACTTGCCCGCCGTGCGCTGCGGGACGACGAGTCCGAGCCGGTCGTACTGACGGAGCGTCTGCGCGTGCAGGCCCGAGAGCTCAGCGGCCGTCGCGATGGCGAAGAGGGGCGAGTGCTCGTCCATCGGCCACTGGGTGGGGTCCGGTCGGTCCATCTCGTCTCCTGTCTCGTCGCTAGGGACCTGCCGCCGAGGAGGCGCGGGTCGGGTCGGTCTCGTCAGGCCCGTGCGCGGGCGATCAGGTCGTCGCGCGGGTTCTCGGCCGGCAGGGCGGCCGCCAGGGCCTCGACGGCCTCGCGTGCCCTGTCGTTGAGATGGGCGGGCACCGCGACCTGGACGGTGGCGAGCAGGTCGCCGACGCCGTCCTTCCCGTGCACGCCACGGCCCTTGACCCGCAGCACGCGACCCGACGGCGTGCCCGGCGCGACGCGCAGTCGCACGGGGTCGCCACCCAGGGTGGGCACCTCGATGGTCGCACCGAGGGTCGCCTCGGCGAACGTGACGGGCACGTCGAGCCGCAGGTTCTTGCCGTCGAGCTCGAACACGGGGTGCTTGCGGACGGCGACGGTCAGCACCATGTCGCCGGCCTCACCGCCGTCGGGGCTCTGTTCACCCCGGCCGCGCAGCTTGATCTTCTGCCCGTCGTGGACGCCGGCCGGGATGCGGACCTTCATCGGCTTGCCGTTCGACGCCTGCAGCGTGATGGTCTCGCCGACGATCGCGGTCTGGAAGTCGAGGGTCGTCGTGGCCGTCATGTCGCGGCCCTTCTGTGGTCCGCCGAAGCCGCGGTAGCCGCCGCTCGTCTGGCCGAAGCCGCCGCCGCCGAACATGCCGCCGAAGATGTCGTCGAAGCCACCGCCGCCGCCCTGACGGAACTGCGTGCGCTGCCCGCCCTGGTTGAACATGCCGCCGAAGACGTCCTCGAAGCCGCCACCCGCGCCTCCAGGGCCACCGCTGCCGGCCGCGAACCGGGCACCGCCGCCCATGGCCCGGACCTGGTCGTACTCGCGACGCTGCTCGGGGTCGGAGAGCACCGAGTGCGCCTCGCTGATCTCTTTGAACTTCGCCTCGCTGGCGGCGTCACCCGGGTTGGAGTCGGGGTGGTACTTGCGCGCGAGCTTGCGGTAGACCTTCTTCAGCTCGGCGGGCGTGACGTCTTTGGAGACACCGAGGACGGCGTAGAAGTCCTTGTCGAACCAGTCCTGACTCGCCATGCGGCACCTCCTTCCTTGACTGGAGGTCGCTGCCTGGCAGCGACCGGAAGAGAACGGGGGAGGCGGTGGGCACCTCGTCGAGGAGCCCACCGCCGGTCGCGACTCGCGTCGCCGGGGGTGGTGACGGTCGGCGCGGGGGCCGACCGTCACCGGGGTGCTACTGGGGGGTGTGCACCGCGACCTTGGCGGCGCGGATGACGCGGTCGCCGATCGTGTAGCCCGGCTCGATCACGTCGGCCACGGTGTTGACCGTGACGTCGGCGCTCGGCAGCTGGACCAGCGCGTCGTGCTTGCTGGGGTCGAACACGTCACCCTTGGCACCGATCTGCGTGAGGCCGAACTTGTCGAGCCCCCCGCGGATCTTCTGCGCGATGACGGTCATCGGGCCCTCGGCCAGGTCGCCGTGCTGCTCGGCACGGGCCAGGTCGTCGAGCGCCGGCAGCAGCGACCGGATGACCTCGGCGACCACGGCCTCACGGTTGGCCTCGCGGTCACGCTCGACGCGCCTCCGGAAGTTCACCAACTCGGCCTGGGCACGCAGCATGTCCTGTCGCATGTCGGCGACCAGGTCGGCACTGGCCGCGTCGAGGATGGCCTCGTCGTCGGCGCTCAGCGTCTCGGTGCCCTCGGGCGCCTCGGCCATCGACTCGGCGGCGGCCTTGGCCCCGGCCGGGGCCTCGGCGTCGGCCGGGGTCTCGACGTCGGGAGCCTCGGCGTCGACGAGCTCGTCGGGCTCGACCACGTCGGCCGTGCCGCCGTCTTCGGACGGGGTCGCGGGACGCGGCTCGTCGTCGGGCGTCTTGTTGTCGTCAGTCATGCCGACCGCCTCTACTTCTTGTCGTTGTCGTCGTCGTCCACGACCTCGGCGTCGACGATGTCCTCGTCGTTGCCCTGGGCCTGGCCGTCGGCGGGAGCCCCCTCGGGGCCGGCCGCACCGGCAGCACCGGCCTGGTCGGCCTGGCTCTGCGAGTAGATCGCCTGGCCGAGCTTCTGCTGGCTCTCGTTGAGCTTGTCGAAGGCGGGCTTGATCGCGGACTC
The DNA here is from genome assembly GCF_000878135.1 of Frigoribacterium sp. MEB024. GTDB lineage: Bacteria > Actinomycetota > Actinomycetes > Actinomycetales > Microbacteriaceae > Frigoribacterium. Next base: position 6,034 of record NZ_JXQZ01000132.1, on the reverse strand, counting down.
GTCGTCGCCGGCGAGGGCGGACTTCAGCGAGTCGACGTCGGCCTGCACCTCGGACTTGACGTCCGCGGGCAGCTTCTCGTCGTTCTCCTTGATCAGCTTCTCGATCGAGTAGACGAGCTGCTCGGCCGAGTTGCGGGTCTCGTTGGCCTCACGACGCGCCTTGTCTTCGGCGGCGTTCTCCTCGGCCTCGCGGACCATGCGCTCGATGTCGTCCTTCGACAGCGACGAGCCGCCCGAGATGACCATCGACTGCTCCTTGCCGGTGCCCTTGTCCTTCGCGGACACGTGCACGATGCCGTTGGCGTCGATGTCGAAGGTGACCTCGATCTGCGGGACGCCGCGGGGGGCCGGGGCGATGCCGGTCAGCTCGAAGGTGCCGAGGTTCTTGTTGTCGCGGGTGAACTCGCGCTCGCCCTGGAAGACCTGGATCGCGACGGACGGCTGGTTGTCGTCGGCCGTGGTGAAGGTCTCGCTGCGCTTGGTCGGGATGGCCGTGTTGCGTTCGATGAGCTTGGTCATCGCGCCACCCTTGGTCTCGATGCCGAGGCTGAGCGGGGTGACGTCGATGAGCAGGACGTCCTTGCGCTCGCCCTTCAGCACGCCGGCCTGCAGGGCGGCACCGACGGCCACGACCTCGTCGGGGTTGACGCCCTTGTTGGGCTCCTGACCACCGGTGAGCTGCTTGACGACCTCGGTCACGGCGGGCATGCGGGTCGAGCCACCGACGAGCACGACGTGGGCGATGTCGCCCACCTTCACGCCCGCTTCTTTGATGACGTCGTTGAACGGCTTCTTGGTGCGGTCGAGCAGGTCGCTCGTCCACTGCTCGAACTGCGAGCGCGAGATGGTCTCGTCGAGGTTGAGCGGGCCGTCGGCCGTCAGCGTGAGGTACGGCAGCTGGATGCTGGTCGAGGTGCTCGACGACAGCTCTTTCTTGGCCTGCTCGGCGGCCTCTTTGAGGCGCTGCTTGGCGATCTTGTCGGTCGAGAGGTCGACGCCGTGGGCGTCCTTGAACTTCTTGATGAGGTGCTCGACGATGCGGTTGTCCCAGTCGTCGCCACCGAGGCGGTTGTCACCCGAGGTGCTGCGCACCTGGATGGTCGAGAAGTCTTCGTCCTTGCCCACTTCGAGCAGCGAGACGTCGAACGTTCCGCCACCGAGGTCGAAGACCAGGATGAGCTCGTCTTCCTTGCCCTTGTCGAGGCCGTAGGCGAGGGCGGCCGCGGTCGGCTCGTTGATGATGCGCAGGACGTTCAGGCCCGCGATCTCGCCGGCCTCTTTCGTGGCCTGGCGCTCGGAGTCGTTGAAGTACGCCGGGACGGTGACGACCGCGTCGGTCACCTCTTCGCCCAGGTACTGCTCGGCGTCGCGCTTCAGCTTGCCGAGGATGCGAGCGCTGATCTCTTGCGGGGTGTACTTCTTGTCGTCGATCTCGACCTTCCAGTCGGTGCCGACGTGACGCTTGACCGACGCGATGGTGCGGTCGACGTTGGTGACGGCCTGGCGCTTGGCGGTCTCGCCGACCAGCACCTCGCCGTCCTTCGTGAAGGCGACGACCGAGGGGGTCGTGCGCAGACCCTCGGCGTTCGCGATGACGGTGGGCTCGCCACCCTCGAGGACGCTGACGACCGAGTTGGTGGTGCCGAGGTCGATTCCTACTGCACGTGCCATGTGCTTTTCTCCTTCGTGGTGCGGTGTGACGAAAGCCTTGGGGGCCGGCCTTGAGTCGGCCTGGCTCAACTTTACTCACGCTGCGGCCGACGTCAAGCTGCGAACCTGAAAGTTGAGCCAGAAAGACTCAAGTCTCGAACGGGGGTCGTCGCGACCGCCCCGGACGATGAGGCGCGGCCCCCGTCGGCCACGGACGCCCACTAGGTTGACCCCCATGACCGCAGCGCAGACGCTCGCCGACAGCACCCCGATCCCGCGCCGCCGCGTGATCTCGTGGGCCCTCTGGGACTGGGGCTCGGCCGCCTTCAACGCGGTGGTGACCTCGTTCGTCTTCAGCACCTACCTGGCGAGCGGCGCCTTCGTCGACCCGGCGATCGTCGCGGCAGCCGGAGACGACACCCGCAACCCGGCGCTGGTGCTGGCCAAGGCCGAGAACGCGACGGTCATCTCGACGGCCCTGACGATCGCCGGCGTGCTGATCGCCCTACTCGCGCCCGTGCTCGGTCAGCGCAGCGACGGCTCGGGCCGTCGCAAGCTCTGGCTGGCGGTCAACACCGGCCTGGTCGTGCTCGCGATGGCCGCGATGGTCTTCGTCGCCCCCGTGCCCGACCTCCTCGTCTTCGGCGCCGCCCTGCTGGCCGTCGGCAACCTCTTCTTCGAGTTCGCGAGCGTCAACTACAACGCGATGCTCGTGCAGGTCTCGACGCCCAGGACGATCGGCAAGGTGTCGGGCTTCGGCTGGGGCCTCGGCTACGTCGGCGGCATCGTCCTCCTGCTCTTGCTGCTGGTCGCCTTCCTCCAGAGCTTCGGAACCGAAGGACGCGGCGGCCTGTTCGGCGTCGCCACGGGAACGGCAGGAGGCGCGTGGGACGTCCGCCTCTCGATCGTCGTCGCCGCGGCGTGGTTCGCGATCTTCGCGGTGCCGGTCCTGCTGTCGGTGCCCGAGCTGCCCGCCACCGCCGCGCGGGCCCGGGTGGGATTGTGGCGTTCGTACCGCCTCCTGGGGTCGACGATCGCCAAGCTGTGGCGCACGAACCGCCAGGTGCTGCTGTTCTTGCTGGCCAGCGCCGTGTTCCGTGACGGCCTCGCGGCCGTCTTCACCTTCGGGGCGATCATCGCGGCGCAGGTGTTCGGGTTCTCGCCGAGCATGGTCATCTACTTCGCCGTCGGCGCCAACCTCGTCGCGGGGATCGGCACCTTCGTCGGCGGGTGGCTCGACGACCGTCTGGGCGCCAAGACGATCATCGTCGGGTCGCTGGTGGGGCTCGTGATCGCCGCCTTCGCGGTGCTCGCCATCGGGACGGCGACGAACCTGTTCTGGGTGTTCGGCCTGGCGCTGGCCCTCTTCGTCGGGCCGATCCAGTCCGCGAGCCGGTCGTTCCTGGCGCGGGTGACGCCGCCCGGGCGCGAGGGCGAGATCTTCGGGTTGTACGCGACGACCGGGCGAGCCGTGAGCTTCCTCGCGCCGGGGCTCTTCACGCTGTTCGTGTCGGCGACGGGCGACACCCGGTTCGGCATCGTCGGCATCGCGCTCGTGCTGCTGGCCGGACTCGTGTTGATGCTGCCGGTCAAGGGAGTGCAGCGCTCGATCGACTGAGCCTGCTCGGAGTCGCTTCTCGGGCGTGTGGAATGTAGAGTATCGGTTGGCCGTCCCGATCGGTCTTCCCTTTCCCCCATCCGGAAGAAGACATGAGCACGATCAGATCAGGCCTCACCGCCGTCGGCCTCGCGGCCCTCGCCGTGGGCACCCTCGCCCCCGCCGCAGCCCACGCGGCCCCCGCCATCACCGACCAGGCCCCGGCCGAGGCGCCGTCCGCGTCGCCCACGGCCCCGTCCGCACCCCGCATCGCGTTCGTCGAACCGAGCGAGGGCGACAAGCTGTCCGTCGCCGGCATGGCGCCGGGCGCCCGACTCGCGGGGGTCATCGTCGAGGGAGGGGGCAGCTACAGCGCCGCCGTCTGGAACGATCGCTTCGCCACGCTCGTCGACGTCGCCGACCGGGGCAAGAAGGCCACACTCGTCTCGTACACCCCACAGGGGAAGGTCGAGGTCGAGTTCGTCCTCGAGACCCAGTACGCCGAGGGCGAGAACGAGGCACCCGGCACGCCCGTCATCCACGCCGTCAGCCAGTACGACGACGGCCACTTCGTGATCGAGGGGACCGTGGCGCACCAGCCCGACCTGTTCTCGAAGACCGAGGTGTGGGCCAACCGTTCCGGCATGTCGTGGGACTTCCCGTCCGAGAACGGATCGTTCTCGCTGACCGTGCCCGCCTCGCGCGCCGGCGAGGTCATCGAGGTGACGGCCTACTACCGTGGCCACGGGAGCGAGACAGCTCAGGTCGAGCTCGTCCCCACCGAACGCAACACCGCCTCGGACGTCCACCCGCTCGAGGTCGCATCGCCCACCGCGGGCGACGTGCTGGCGGCCCCCGAGGCGACGTTCGCCGGGTCCGGCATCCCGAACTCGCAGATCGTCGTGACGCGTGACGAGAAGACGAACCGCGCCTCCTCGACGCTCTGCGAGACCCGCGTCACGTCGCTGGGCGACTGGAGCTGCACGTCGCCCGCGCTGCCCGCCGGTTCGTACCGGACCGCTGTAACCGAGACTCCCACGTGGGCCTCGGCTCCGAAGCAGGAGACGAGCGCGACGTTCACGGTCGCCCCCACGGAAGACGTCGACCCGACGACGCCTGCCCGCCCGCTCCTCTCGTCCGTGCACCGCAGCTCGACGGGCGACATCGTCGTCCGGGTCATCGTGAACCGGGCCCACCAGGCCGAGATCCGGGTCGGCGAGCACCGCGAGCAGGTGTCCGGCCTCCACGGGCGCTTCTCGTTCGTCCTCGACGGCTCGCTGGAGGGCCAGACCGCGACCGTCACCGGCATCGGGTCCCCCGACCGGGGCCGCTCCCTCGACATCCCGCTGACCCCGGCCGAGATCCCCGCACCCTCGCCCCTCGCCGCACCGCTGGCGCACTCCGTCGGCGTCAACAGCGACGGCACCATGAGCATCCTCGGGACCACGAGCTACTTCGCGAACGAGTTCGACGTGCCCGGCGTCATCGCCCAGTTCGACGGCAGATACATCGGCGGCACGGGCGTCACGTGGAACGGCGCCTACGCGATCACCGTCGACCCCGAGTACGCCGGCGAAGAGATCGACCTGATCACCGTCCGCGGGACCGACATGTCCGAGAAGACCCCCATCGTCCTGGAGGCGACCGACGAGAACACCGCGCCCGAGACGTTCCCGCTCGACGTCGTCTCGCCCGCCGAGGGCGAGACCATCGACGTCGACACGGACGTGTTCACGGGCGAGGGCATCCCCGGCTCGATCGTCACCCTGAGCACCGACGTCGGGGGCACGGACGAGCCCGCAGCGACGCTCGGTGACGCCGACGTCCTGGCCGACGGCACGTGGACTCTCGAGCTGGATGTCACGGCATCCTTGACCCCGGGTGAGCACACGATGACCGTCGTCGAGACGCCCTACTGGGACTCGCTGAAGCCCCTGACCTCGACCCGGACCTTCACCGCATCCGAGAACGTCGAACCGGCCCCCGAGACCCGGGACCTCACCATCGAGGGCGACGGCACCGTCTCGCCCACCGGATTGACGACGCTCACCGGCGCCGGTCACCCCGGCTCGACCGTGACTCTCCACCCCTTCGGTGAAGGCCGAGGCGGCGAGGTCAGCACCGAGGTCCGCCCCGACGGCACCTGGAACATCGCCCGCGGCTTCGGACCGTCGAAGTACAACGCCGCCGTGTTCGTCCAGACCGGCGGACCGGGCGCCGACCAGAGCGTCCCCTTCCCGCTCGACGGCACCCGCACCCCGTCGCTGATCATCGACGGAGACGGCACCGTTTCGCCCACGGGACGCACCACCCTCACCGGCACCGGCGACGCCGGCGCGACCGTGACCTTGCACCCCTTCGGCCAAGGCCGCGGCGGCGAGGTCAGCACCGAGGTCCGCGCCGACGGCACCTGGAGCATCAGCCGCGGCTTCGGACCCACCACCTACACCGCCGCCGTGTTCGTCCAGACCGGCGGACCCGCAGCCGACCAAAGCGTCCCCTTCCCGCTCGACGGCACCCGCACCTCCTCACTGATCATCGACGGAGACGGCACCGTCTCGCCCACCGGACGCACCACCCTCACCGGCACCGGCGACGCCGGCGCGACCGTGACCCTCCACCCCTTCGGCCAAGGCCGAGGCGGCGAGGTCAGCACCGAGGTCCGCCCCGACGGCAGCTGGAGCATCAGCCGCGGCTTCGGACCGTCGAAGTACAACGCGGCGGTGTTCGTCCAGACCGGCGGACCGGGCGCCGACCAGAGCGTCCCCTTCCCGCTCGACGGCACCC
>NZ_JXQZ01000131.1 GCF_000878135.1 Frigoribacterium sp. MEB024 | reverse complement strand
CCGCACCCGAGAAGGGTGCGGCTCGTCGTCGTCGACGGTGCTCGCGGCGTCGACTGCGTGACGGGCGCCGGCCAGCCGTACCGAGCCTCCTGGGCCAGGCCCCTACGCCGCGACGTCGAAGACGACGACCCGGGCGGACGCGTCGCCGAGGTAGCTCGCGACCGGCTGGTGCGCGGGGTGGGGCAGGTAGCCGTCGCGGGCCGCGGCGTCACGGAAGCGCACCACGAGCATCCAGTCGAAGCCGGCCTCGAGCTGCTCGGGGCTGACGCTCTCGCCACTCGACACCGACAGCACGCCGTCGATGCCGATCAGGTGCTCGGTCGACAGCCGCGACGCCTGCTCGGCCACGTCGGCCGGGGCCCCCTCGGCCCACTCGACCAACACCACGTGCACGATCTCGTCCGTGTCGGCCATCCGCGCATCCCCTCGTCGTCGCCGCTCGTCGCGGCAGGTCACCCGATCCTGACACGGGCGTCGCCCCGGCGGTCGGCCCGGGCGGCATCGCCCCCACGTGAGAACGCAGGAGGCGCGGGTCACGCGACCCGCGCCTCCTGCGTTCCCGTCGTCGCGGCCTAGCGGCGGACGGCGTCGATCTTCAGCATGCGCGCGATGACCGAGTCGAGCTGGCTGTCGTCGAAGATCTTCTTCCAGTCGTCGCGGACGATCGACTCGCGGCCGTAGTCCATGGCGATGTGGCAGGCGTCGCTGAACGGGTTCGAGCCGCGCAGGCCGTTCGTCAGCGCGATCCAGGTGTGGCCGTAGAGCATCGCGCGAGCGGCCTCGTAGGGGACCCCGACGCCGTCGACGGTCTCTTCGAGCGCCTCCTTGAGGAACGCCCCGATCATGCAGGCCATCGTCTCGACCAGCGTCGGCTCGAGCACGGCCAGCTGCTTGACCGTCACGTAGTGCACCGCGATGACGGGCGCGTAGATCGTCGAGATGACCTGCGTCATGAGCTCGCGGACGGGCGAGTCCTCGGCCACGCCCTCGAGCGCGGCGACGACCTCCTGCGGGGCGGCCACGCCACCGAAGGTGTCGGCCCACTCCTCCTTCGTGGTGCGCTCGAGGAACACGCTGGGGTGGCAGGGGTGCGCCACCGCGTAGTGGATGTCCTCGCGCACGGCGAGCAGGCCCGCGTAGGCGGCGGCCGGGTCGAGGGTGAGGATGACGGCGCCGGTCTTCATCGCCGGGACGACCTGCTCGGAGACCTTGCCGAGCACGACGTCGGGCACGGCCAGGATGACCACGTCGGCGTCCGCCACGGCCACGTCGGTCGCGGTGACCGTGCGGCCGAGCGACTCGATCAGCTCGACGCCGGCGGGCGACGCCTCGCTGTAGAGGGTCGTGTACGCGCTCTTGGCGAGGTTGTTCGAGACGCGCTGGCCCATCTTGCCGCCGGCGCCGATGACGGCGACGGTGACGTCGGACGAGCCCTGGCCGTCCGCGTACGTGACGGTGCTCTCGGGGGCGGTCGTGTCGAGGGTGTCAGTCATTGTTCTTGCTCCTTAGTTCAGAGATGGTTCGTGTCGTCCACTCGGCTTCGAGCCGCGTGGTGGTCTCGGGGTCGCCCTGCCAGGGCAGCCAGTGCTCGACGACCTGGTTGACGGGGCTGGTGCCGCCGTCGCGGGCGTCGAGCGCGGCACGGATGCCGTCGTAGTCGAGGAGGCCCTCGCCGAGGGGCGTGCTGGTGAGCGCGAAGCCGACCCAGCCGTCCTTCCGTGAGAAGGCGAAGTCCTTGACGTGCCAGTTGGCGACGAACGGCAGGCAGCGCGCGGTCACGTCGGCCGGGTGCTCCAGGTTCGCGACGGTGTTCGCCGGGTCGAGCACGATGCCGAGCCGGGGGCTGGCGACCGCCCGCACGACGGCCACGAGCTCGGTCGAACCGACCTGCTCGTAGGTCTCGAGGGCGAGGGTGACACCCGCCTCCTCGTACTCGGGCAGCACCTCGCGCAGCCGACGCTCGGTCTCGGCGGCGTCGGGACGGTCGTCACCCGCCGTCCACATGCTGCGGATCAAGGAGGCGCGCAGCGCGACGGCGAGACGCAGCCACGTCCGCAGGACGGTCGGCCCGGTGCCCCGGGTGCCGAGTTCGAGCGTCAGCCCGAGCTCGTCGGCGAGGTCGCGCAGCGCGGCGAGCTGTTCGTCGCTGTAGCCGGTCAAGGCCTCGTGGTCGCAGATCTGGAACAGCCGGACGCCCTGCGCGGCCGTGTCGCGCAGCATGTCGTCGAGCGTCATCGGCTGCGGGACGAGGTCGCTGCCCCGCCAGAAGTACGCGTAGGTGCTGAGGCCGATCACGAGGTCACCCCGTCCCGGCGTGCGGCGTCGAGCGCCAGCGATTCGTCGAGCGCGAGCGCCTCGTCGAGGATGCGCTCCACCGCCGAGGCGTCGTGGGCGAAGCGACCGAGGAACAGCCCTCGGACCCGGCCGCCCAGACCGGTCAGCAGCCCCGGACCGGCGCTGCCGCCGTAGATCACCCGGCTGCCGGCGCGATCGGCCAGGCCGGCGAGGTGGTCCTCGACGGCCGCGACCACCGCGGTGATGTGGCCCGCGGACGCCGGCACCGGTGCGCCGATCGCCCAGAGCGGCTCGTACGCGACGACGAGGGCACCCGGGAGGCCGGCCTCGTCGGCCGCCGCCAGGGCGAGGGCGATCTGCTGCGTCACCTCGAGCGCGGCGAGGGCGGGCGACGTCTCGTCGGCCTCGCCCACGCAGAGCAGCGGGGTGATGCCGTGGCGCAGTGCCGCCGCCGTCTTGGCCGCGACGACCGCGTCGTCCTCGTGGAAGAGCGTCCGCCGTTCGGCGTGGCCGATCTCGGCGAGGGTGCAGCCGATCTCGGCCAGCTCGGCGCCGCTCACCTCGCCCGTGAAGGCGCCCGAGTCGTCGGTCGCGAGGTCCTGGGCACCGAGGCGGACCGAGGTGCCGGCCAGCGCCTCCTGCACGGGGACGAGCGACGGGAACGTCGGCACGACGAACAGGTCGACGACGCCCCGCCGGACGGCCGGGTGGCGCCGCGCGATCTCGGCCACCTCGGTGCTCCACGCGAGGGTCCTCGCGTGCGAGAAGTACATCTTGAGGCTCACCCCGATCGTGAAGCGGGCCGAGGAGGGCCGGACGGGGGTGGTCACCGGATCGCTCACGCCGCGTCGATGCCGACGGGCTCGCCCGACCCGTCGTAGCCGCAGATGGCCGCGACCTTCTCGGCCGAGGCGCTCGAGGTGTCGAAGCGGTAGGTGAGGAACTCCTTCGCCAGGCGGCGCATGAGCTCGACGCCGATCACGCGCTGGCCCATGCAGAGCACCTGGGCGTCGTTCGAGAGGACGGCGCGTTCGACCGAGAACGTGTCGTGCGCGGTCACCGCCCGGATGCCGGGCACCTTGTTGGCCGCGATGGCGACGCCGAGCCCGGTGCCGCAGATCAGGATCGCGCGGTCGGCGCGGCCGTCGGCGACCATGCGGGCCGCCTCGACGGCGACGTGCGGGTAGGCGGTGTGGCCGTCGGCGGCGACCCCGACGTCGGCGACGCTCGCCACGCCGTCGTTCGCCTCGAGGTCCTTCTTGAGGACCTCTTTGTAGTCGTACCCGGCGTCGTCCGATCCGATGACGATGCGCAGCTGGTCAGCCATGGTGGTGCCTTTCGTGGAGGGTGTGGGGGGGAGGGGTCACGCGGCGGGCTGCGGCGCGAGGACGCGTCCGACGGCCCGCGTGATGAGCCCGAGCGAGGTGGCGCCGGCGTCGGGCGTGCCGAGGCTCTTCTCGGCGTGCGGCCGGGCGCGGCCCATCTTGGGCAGGAGGTCGGCCGTCGCCGCGGCCGCCGTCACGGCGACCTCGGCCGCGGTGGCCCAGGCCGTGGCGAGGTCGGCCCCGTCGTCGACCGCCGCGGAGAGGGCCGCGTCGAAGGGGACGAGCACGTCGACCATGGTCTTGTCGCCGACCGTGGCGCCGAACTCGAGGATCGCCTCGGTGGCGGCGGAGACGCCGCGGGACACGGAGGCGCGGTCCGGGGCCGCCTCGTCGCCCACGGCCGCGCCGAGGCTCGCGAGGGCGGCACCCCAGAGGGCCCCGGAGGTGCCCCCGGCCCGGTCGGACCAGGCGTCGCCGGCGAGGTCGAGGACGGTGCCCGCCCCCGCGCCGGCGAGCACGGCCTCGCGGGCGGCGGCGACGGCGGCGTGGATCCCGCGCTGCATGCCGATGCCGTGGTCGCCGTCCCCGGCGACGGCGTCGATGCGTCCGAGCTCGTCGACGTTCTCCTCGACCGTGGCCCGCACCGCCTCGAGGGCGCTCAGCACCAGGTGGGCGGCCTGTTGGGACGCCGGGGTCGCGGGCGGGATCGCGATCTCGACCCGCGCCTCCTGCTCGGCGTCGTCCGTCCGCGACGCGACGTCGACGGAGCCCTTCTTGTAGGCGGGGGCGTCGACCGGGGCCGCCCAGAGGCGCTCGAGTTCGTCGTCGAGCCAGAACAGGGTCAGCGAGACGCCGGCCATGTCGAAGCTCGTGACGAGCTCGCCGACCTCGGGCTCGACGACCTCGACGCCCGCCTCGCGCAGCAGGGCGTCGACCCGGGCGTAGACGACGAAGAGCTCTTCGTACTTGACCGAGCCGAGTCCGTTGAGCAGCACGGCCACCTTGCGCCCGCGCGCCTCGTCGACCCCGTCGGGCAGTTCGTCGCTCGCGAGCAGCGCCTCGACGAGCAGCTCGGCGAGGCCGTCCGCCGTGGGGACGTCGGTCTCGCCGATGCCCGGCTCGCCGTGGATGCCCATGCCGACGGCCATGCGGCCCTCGGGCACGGTGAAGAGCGGTTCGTCGGCCCCGGGCAGCGAGCAGCCCGAGAACGCCACGCCGACGCTGCGGGTGCGTTCGTTCGCCTTGACGGCGACGCGGACGACGTCGTCGAGGTCGGCGCCCTCCTCGGCGGCGGCCGCGGCGGACTTGAAGACGGTGAGGTCGCCGGCGATGCCACGACGCTTGTGCTTGTCGGTGATCGACGCGCTCGAGATGTCGTCGGTGACGGCGACCGTGCGGGTCTCGATGCCCTCGTCGATCAGCTTCTGCTGGGCCTTGTCGAAGTTGAGGACGTCACCGGCGTAGTTGCCGTAGCTGAGCAGGACGCCCCCGCCGTTCTGGGCCGACTTCGCCACCGACCTGACCTGCTGCCACGAGGGCGAGGCGAAGAGGTTGCCGAGGGCGGCGCCGTGGGCGAGCCCCTGCCCGACGAGTCCGCCGAAGGCCGGGTAGTGCCCCGAGCCACCGCCGACGACGAGCGCGACGCTGCCGGGGGCCGAGCGGGTCGCCCGGACCACGCCGCCGTGGACCCGTCGCACCCAGCGCTGGTTGGCGGCCACGAAGCCGTCGATCATCTCGTCGGCGAAATCGCCCGGATCGTTGAAGAGGCGTGTCATGAGAACTCCAGGAGGCGGTGGTCCGGTCGACGGCGCGACGGCACGACGACGAGGTGCGGAGGGGGGCGGGGCCCGGGCCGGTGATCGTCCGGGCCCCGCGGGGGAGGGGGTGAGCGTCGGTCAGTCGAGCCCGGCGGTGGCGGCCAGGTCGGCCTGCTCGCGGGGGCTGAGGGTGCCCTCGGGCTTCTTCATCCGGCTGAGCGCGATCATCAGCGCGGCCGACAGGAGCATGAAGAACCCGACGATGAACATCGGCACCCGGTAGTCGCCGGTGACGTCGGTGACCAGGCCCGTGATGTACGGGGCGCTGAAGCCGGCGAGGTTGCCGACCGTGTTGATGAGCGCGATGCCCGCGGCCGCCGCGGCACCGGTCAGGAACTGCGTGGGCAGGGTCCAGAAGTTGGGCAGTGCCGCGAAGATCGCCATGGCGGTGACCGCGATCACCGCGATGGTGAGGGCGGGGGACTGCGCGTACAGCGCCAGCGGGATGCTCAGACCGCCCACGACGGCGGGGATGACGATGTGCCAGGTCTTGAGGCCGCGACGCGAGGCGTCACGCGACCAGAAGTACAGGGCGATGGCCGCGGGGACGTAGGGGATGGCCGTGATGAAGCCGCGCTGGGTGACGGTGAACTCGGTGCCGAACTGCTCCTGGAAGCCGCCGATGATGGTGGGCAGGAAGAACGCGAGCGCGTAGAGGCCGTAGATGAAGCCGAAGTAGATGAACGAGAGCATCCAGACGCGGCCGTTCTTGAAGACGACCCCGAGGCCCGGGTGCTTGCCGGTGGTCGAGACGGCACCCGTCTTCGTCGAGGCCTCCTTCACCAGCGCCTGGGTCAGCCAGACCTGCTCTTCCTTGGTGAGCCACTTGGCGTCGGCGGGCTTGTCCTTGAGGTAGAACCAGGCGACGATCCCGACGACGATCGCGGGGATGGCGACGCCCATGAACATGAAGCGCCAGCCCTCGAGGCCGAAGAAGACGCCGTCGTGGCTGATCAACCAGCCGGCGAGCGGGGCACCGATGACGGTGGTGAGGGGCTGCGCCAGGTAGAAGAGGGCGAGGATCTTGCTGCGGTGGGCGGCCGGCACCCACAGGCTCAGGAAGAGGATTGCGCCGGGGAAGAAGCCGGCCTCCATGACGCCGAGCAGGAAGCGCAGGGCGACGAGCTGCTCGAAGTTCTGCACCCAGGTGAAGAGCAACGCCACGATGCCCCAGGTCACCATGATGCGGGCGAGCCACTTGCGGGCACCGAACTTGTGCAGGGCGAGGTTCGACGGCACCTCCAACAGGATGTAGCCGATGAAGAACACGCCCGAGGCGAAGCCGAACTGGGCGGCCGACAGGGCGAGGTCGGACTCCATGCCGTTCGGCGCCGCGAAGCCGATGGCGGTGCGGTCGAGGTAGTTGATGAAGAACATCAACGCCACGAACGGGACGAGCCGGACGGCGACTTTCTTGATCGCGGACTTCTCGACCGCGCTCTGCTGCGCGCTCGTTCGGGTGGTGGTGTCCACATCGACTCCTTCGGATCTAACGACGTTGTTGGATGACGCCTTCGACCGATGCCGGTGGCGCGCAGGAACCATCGTGCCTTTTTCCTCGAAAGCTGTCAACCGGTTGACCAATTGAGCGACGGAGCGAGGCGGAGCGAGCGCCGCGAGAGGTGGACCCGTTGGCCCCGAGAGCTGGACCCGTGGGCCCCGCTGACTAAGCTCGCACCGTGCCGGCATACCCAGAGAGCGACCCCGCGAGCCTCGATCTCGAGCTCGAGATGGTCCCGCGCGGCACCGCGGTCAGCGAGGTCGTCAAGCAGCTCGTGGCCCTCCTGACGGCCGGCGAGCTGACCCCCGGGTCGCGCCTCCCGCCCGAGCGGCAGCTCGCCGAACGTCTCGGCGTCGGGCGGTCGGCCGTCCGCGAGGCCCTGGCCGCCCTCGAGATCCTCGGCATCGTCACGGTGCGTCCGGGCTCGGGCACCTACCTGCGCGACCAGACCTCGGAGCTGCTGCCGACCACCCTCAGCTGGGGTCTCATGCTGAACGCGGCACGCACGCGGGAGCTCATCGAGGTGCGGGGCGGGCTCGAGATCCAGGCGGCCGCCTACGCCGCCGAGCGGGCCTCCGACGCCGACGTCGAGAAGCTGCGCGGCTACATCGAGGTGATGGCCGACTCGCTCGAGGACCTCGACGCGTTCCTCCAGGCCGACATCCGGTTCCACCTGCAGATCGCCGTCAGCGCCGACAACGTCGTGCTCAAGGACCTCCTGCAGAGCACCCGGTCGCTGCTGCGCCTCTGGGTCGAGCGTGGGCTCACCGAGAAGGACCAGGCCGAGGCCGCGTACCGCGAACACCGGGCCGTCTTCCGGGCGATCGAGGCCCGCGACCCGAACGCGGCGCTCGCGGCGATGCGCGACCACATGGCCACCGCCGCCGACCGGGTCCGGAGCGCCACGGTCGTCTAGGTCGTCGCCCCCGACGGGTGGGGCGACGTCGTCGCCTCTGCTCGAGCGTCGGTCGGCACCGGTGCGACCGCACGAGAACGCAGGAGGCGCGGGTCACGCGACCCGCGCCTCCTGCCGCTCGGGCCGGTCAGGCGCGACGACGCAGGACGCGGTGGGCGAGGCCCGCGAGGGCGGCGCCGACGAGGGGCGCCACGAAGAAGACCCAGACCTGGGCCAGCGCGTCGGGGCCGCCGTAGAGGGCCGCCGCCAGCGAGCGGGCCGGGTTCACCGACGTGTTGCTCACCGGGATGCTGATCAGGTGGATCAGCGTCAGGGTCAGGCCGATCGCCAAGGGTGCCAGGGCCTTGTACTCACTCTTGGCGGTCACCGAGAGGATTACGCCGACGAAGACGGCCGTCAGCACGATCTCTGTGACGAGCACGGCTCCGAGGCCGAAACCGCCGGGCGACGACGCGCCGAAGCCGTTCGAGGCGAAGCCCGAGTCACGGGCCGCGGCGAAGTAGCCGGCGGGGCCGTCGGCGGCGACGAGCGCCACGACGCTGGCTCCGGCGGCCGCTCCGACGAGCTGTGCGACGACGTAGCCGGGCACGCTCGCCCAGGTGGTCCGACCGGCCAGGGCGAAGCCGACCGTCACGGCAGGGTTGAAGTGGCCACCCGAGATGTGGCCGACGGCGTAGATGCCGGCCATCACGCTGAGGCCGAACGCCAGGGCCACGCCGAGGAAGCCGACACCGAGCGCGTTGCCGTCGTCCGGGAACGACGACGCGAACACGGCCGTGCCGACGCCTCCGACGACGAGGAGGAACGCCCCGAACGCCTCGGACGCGTACCGCGCGAGCGGCGTGTAGGTCTCGGCGTGCTGGGTGCGCTGTTCTTTCGTGGACCGGCTGGCGGGTGTGGTGCGAGGCATGGGGGACTCTCCGGTGTCGGGTTCGGACGGTGTCGGGTGGGGACGGGGTCGGGTGTGGAAGGGGGTCGGGTTCGGAGGGGTGTGGGCGGCTAGTCGGCCGACGAGGTGAGGTTCTTCACCGTGTCGGAGGGCACCGGCGGGATGCCTCGCTTCACGCCCTTCAGGCCGACGGCGACGAGCACCGCGGTCACGACGGCGAAGACGGCGAACGTGATGAGCGCGGCGGCCCAGAGCGGGAGGGCCAGGGCCAGCAGGGCGACGGCGGTGCCGGCGAGGAGGACCACGGTCACGGTCGCGAGGACGGCCCCGACGGCGAGCAGCACGGCACCGGACCGCGCATCCCGTGCCCGGCCGGCGATCTCGTCGCGCGCCGACCGCAGTTCGGTGCGGACGGCCTTGATGAGGGGCTCGATCGCCCGGCTGCCGAGCTGGTCGCGGAACCTGCCCGCGAAGCCCGCGTCGGCCTGCTTCTCGTCGTCTGCGCTCATGGGGTGGTCCTTCTCTCGGCGGGGCCACTCGGGTCGGTGGCCGGGGATCGCGGTGCCGCGGTGCGGACACGCCGTGTCTCGGTGACACACCATTCGGACGCGAGCGGCAGCCCACCCGTCATCGACCTCCAGCGAGCTTCCAGCCTCGGGTCGACAGGCACTCGCGAAGCGGCCAGGCGGGGGACAGTGCGGGCCTGTCCGGCGGAGGGTGTGCGGTGTCGGGTGTCGGGCGGCGTGCGTCCGGCGTGCGGTGTGCGGCGTCGGGCGACCGGCGTCCGGCAGGATGGCCTCGTGGCTCGACGCGAACCTCCCGTCCTCCGCATCGTCGCGTCGACCAGCGCCGCGGTGCGCCAGGCCGACGGGCCCGACCGGTTCGCGCGCACCGACGCCGCCGTCGACCGACTGCGCGAGGGCGGACGCTCCCGCGAGGACGCCCTCTACCTGCTGTCGTCGTACTGGACCGGCGAGCACGGTCGACAGTCGCCGAGCCCCCGCACGCTGATGATCACCCTCGTGGTGACGCTGGTCGTCTGCATCGGTGCCGTCGTCGTCTTCGGCTCGACCGGCATCTTCTGGATCGCCGCCGTCTTCTTCGGCGGGGGACTGTTCGTGCGGGGGATCGTCGAGCTCTGGCGCCTCCACCGCAACTGGTACGGCTCGCGCGAGCGGCGCACCGCCGTCCGCTCCCTCGTGGGCGTCGCCCTCGACGTCGTCGGCGTCTACCGCGACGGCTACCGCCTCCCCCGGGAGGCGCGCGCGGCCGACCGACGCTGGTCCCGGTTCACGAAGCCGGGGCCGTCACCACGACGACGGTGACCGGACGGCCTCGTGGCCGTCGTTCGGCTCGGCCAGCCACCGACCAGCGTCGTCAGTCGACCAGGATGCGGAGGGCGTCGACGAGCGCCCGGTTGCCGGCGCGGAGGGCGGCGACCTCGGATTCGAGGGCGGTGAGGCGGCTGTCGGTGGGTGCGGGTGTAGGTGCGGGTGCGGAAGCCCGGTCCTGAGTGGGCTCGGGCTCCGGGTCCGGCTCCGGCCGCGGCTCGGGTTCGCTCTCGGGTGTCGGCTCGGGATCGGGGGCAGGATCGGATGCCGCCCAGGGGTCCTGCTCGGGCTCGGGCTGCGGTTCGGGCGCGGCCTCGGTCTGCGGCCCGGCCTCGGCGTCGGGCTCGGGCTCGCTCGCGGGCTCCGGAGGTGCGGCGGGCTGCGGCGCGTCGATCGGTTCGTCGTCCGTGGGGGACTCGACCCGCGCCTCCTTGGTGGTCTTGACGACCTGCGAGAACTTCGGGCGGGGCTTCCGCTTCGGCTTGGCGGGCTCGGGTGAAGCCTCGTCGACCCAGTCGCTGAGGGTCTGCCGCGGGACGTTGAACTCTTCCGCGACGACGGTGAGGACGTTGCGGTCGGTCGGGTTGGTCATCCGACGCTGCAGCACGCGGGCCGTCGCGGCCTCTCGCGTCTCGTCGTCGTACCACTCGTCGAAAGGCATGATCCGATTCTAGGGACGCGTCCCTCCCTCCCCTCCCATGGACATGTCATGACCGATTGACAGGACATGAAGACATGGATAGCCTCGTCCTGTCGCAGCGGCAGGGCGACGACCCGCACCGACGCGGGAAGCTGTAACCACAACCAATGGAGGAATCGTGGTCACCGACACATCGGGCAGTTCGCCCCGAGTAGCTCTTCCCGCCCTGGTCTCGGGCCCGCACACCAAGCGCCTCGGCACCGTCGCGGTCATCGCCACCTTCGGTGGCCTTCTCTTCGGCTACGACACGGGCGTGATCAACGGCGCGCTCGACTCGATGGAGGAGAGCCTCGGGCTCACGCCGGCCAGCGAGGGGGTCATGGTCTCGGCCATCCTCATCGGGGCCGCGGTCGGGGCGTTCTTCATCGGGCGCATCTCGGACGCCTTCGGGCGGAAGCCCACAATCAACACCCTCGCCATCCTGTTCTTCTTCGCCGCCCTCGCCTGCGTGCTCGCGCCCACGTGGGAGTTCCTCACCGGGGCACGGTTCTTCCTCGGCATCGCCGTCGGAGGGGCCTCGGTCACCGTTCCGGTGTTCCTGGCCGAACTCGCGCCCACCGAGCAGCGCGGCGGGCTCGTCAGCCGCAACGAGCTGATGATCGTCTCGGGGCAGCTCGCCGCCTTCACGATCAACGCCGTCATCGGCAGCGTCTGGGGCGAGCACGACAACGTGTGGCGCTACATGCTCTCCGTCGCGGTGCTGCCCGCGATCGCCCTCTTCATCGGCATGTTCCGCGTCCCCGAGAGCCCTCGCTGGCTCATCGCCAAGGGCCGCGACGACGACGCGCTCGCCGTCCTCAAGCAGATCCGCGCCGACGACCGGGCGGTGGCCGAGATGGCCGAGGTGCGCCTCCTCGCCGACGAGGAGAAAGAGGCCAAGAGCGCCCGCCTCGCCGACCTCATCGCCGCGCCCTGGCTCCGCAAGATCTTGTTCATCGGCATCGGCCTGGCCGTCGCGCAGCAGCTGACGGGCATCAACTCGATCATGTACTACGGCACCCAGGTGCTGCAGCAGTCCGGGTTCTCGCAGAGCGGGGCCCTGATCGCCAACGTCGGGGCGGGCGTCATCGCCGTCGTCGCCATGCTCGTCGCCCTGCGCATCATCAACAAGGTCGGACGGCGCACGATGCTGATGGTCGGTTTCGCCGGCGTCGCGATCTTCCACCTGCTGATCGGCCTGTCGTCGCTGCTGATCCCCGAGGGGCTCGGCCGGGCCATCGTCGTCCTGGTCTTCGTCATCGGCTTCGTCGGCACCATGCAGGGCACCATCGGCCCGCTCGTCTGGCTGATGCTCAGCGAGATCTTCCCCCTCAAGCTGCGTGGCGTCGGCATGGGGCTCACGGTGCTGATCCTCTGGCTGACCAACTTCGCCGTCAGCCTGCTCTTCCCGATCCTCGTCGCCGGCATCGGCATCTCGACGACGTTCTTCATCTTCGCGGTGCTCAACGCCGGGTCGTTCCTCTTCGCCGTCAAGAAGGTGCCCGAGACGAACGGGCGGTCGCTCGAGCAACTCGAAGAGGACTTCAGCACCGGTGCCATCTACGTCGTCAAGAACGGCAAGAAGTGACCGCGACCGCTCGCCTGGCTCCCGAAAGGACGACCACGTCATGACCGACCACAACGACAGCGCCCCCTACGAGGTCCTCACCATGGGCCGCGTCGGCGTCGACATCTATCCGCAGCAGTCCGGTGTTCCCCTCGAAGAGGTCGAGACCTTCAGCAAGTCCGTCGGGGGAAGCGCGACCAACGTCGCCATCGCCGCCGCCCGGCACGGCCGCCGGTCCGCGGTGGTCACCCGCACCGGCGACGACCCCTTCGGCCGCTACATCGTCCGAGAGCTCGAGCGGCTCGGCGTCTCGACCCGGCTCGTCTCGACCGTCGACGGGCTGAACACCCCGGTCACGTTCTGCGAGATCTTCCCGCCCGACGACTTCCCGCTCTACTTCTACCGTCAGCCGAAGGCACCCGACCTCATGATCACCGCGGGCTCGCTCGACCTCGCCGCCGTCGAGAAGGCCACGGTCTTCTGGGCGACGGTCACCGGCCTCAGCGAAGAGCCGAGCAGGCAGGCGCACCACGTGGCCTGGCAGGCCCGGGGTCGTCGTCCACTGACGATCCTCGACCTCGACTACCGCCCCATGTTCTGGAAGAGCCCCGAGGTCGCCACTCGCGAGGTCGGGCGCGCCCTCGAGCACGTCACCGTCGCCGTCGGCAACCGCGAAGAGTGCGAGATCGCCGTGGGCGAGACCGAGCCCGAGCGGGCGGCCGACGCCCTCCTCGAACGAGGCGTCGAACTCGCCGTCGTCAAGCAGGGCCCCAAGGGCGTCCTCGCCAAGACGCGAGACGAACGGATCGAGGTGCCGGCCCACCTCGTCCAGGTCATCAACGGTCTGGGGTCGGGCGACGGGTTCGGGGGAGCCCTCTGCCACGGCCTCATCGAGGGATGGTCGCTCGACCGCACCCTGCGCTTCGCGAACGCGGCCGGGGGCATCGTCGCCACCCGGTTCGAGTGCTCCACCGCCATGCCCACGACCGACGAGGTCGAGGCCGTCCTCGAGGAGGCGCACCATGTCTGACCGCACCGCCCCGGTTCTCGACTTCGAGCGCCTCCGCACCCTCCGGGCCGCCGAACCGCACCGGGTGGCCGAGGTCCTGGCCGCCCGCACGCGGCCCGTCCCCTTGGCGGCCGACGGACGCCTCTTCATCGTCGCGGCGGACCACCCCGCCCGTGGTGCCCTCGGCGTCCGAGGCGACGCGACCGCCATGGCCGATCGCTACGACCTCCTCCGCCGACTCGTCGTCGCCCTCGGGCGACCCGGCGTCGACGGTGTGCTCGGCACTCCCGACATCCTCGAGGACCTCGCCCTGCTCGGAGCCCTCGACGGCAAGGTCGTCGTCGGCAGCATGAACCGCGGCGGACTCCAGGGCGCCACGTTCGAGCTGGACGACCGCTTCACCGCGTACTCGGCCGCGTCGATCGCCGACTCCCGGTTCGACTTCGCGAAACTGCTCGTCCGCGTCGCCCTCGACGACCCCGGCACGGCCTCGACGCTCGCCGCCACGGCACGCGCGGTGACCGAGTCGGCCAGGCTGCGCCTCCCGATCATGCTCGAGCCCTTCATGAGCTCGTGGCTCGACGGACGCGTGACCAACGACCTCACGGCCGACGCCGTCATCAAGTCGGTCGCCATCGCGTCGGGCCTCGGCGAATCCTCCGCCTACAGCTGGCTCAAGCTGCCCGTCGTCGACGACATGGAACGCGTGATGGCGGCGACGACCCTGCCCACGCTGCTGCTGGGGGGCGACCCCGCCGTCGACCCGGCCGACACCTACGCCCGCTGGGCCGCGGCCCTCGCCCTCCCCGGCGTCCGCGGGCTCGTCGTCGGACGCACCCTGCTCTACCCGAGCGACGACGACGTCGCCGCCGCCGTGGACCACGCCGCCGGGCTCGTCCACCCACCCTCGACCACGAACGGATCGGCAGAACGATGACCAGCACCACCAGCACGCACACCGCCACCGCCACCGATCGCCCCCTGGTCGCGCACTGGATCGACAACGCCGAGGTGCCCGGCACGAGCGGCCGCACCGCCCCCGTCTACGACCCGGCCCTCGGGGTCGCGACGAAGGACGTCTCGCTCGCCGACGCCTCCGAGATCGATGCCGCCGTCGCCTCGGCACGACGGGCGTTCCCCGCCTGGCGCGACCTCTCGATCACGAAGCGTCAGCAGATCCTGTTCCGCTTCCGTGAGCTGCTGAACGAGCGCAAGGGCGAACTGGCCGAGATCCTCACGAGCGAACACGGCAAGGTGCTGAGCGACGCCCTCGGCGAGATCACCCGCGGCCTCGAGGTCGTCGAACTGGCGACCGGGTTCCCCCATCTGATCAAGGGCGAGTTCTCGCAGCAGGTGTCCACCGGGGTCGACGTCTACTCGACCAAGGCACCCCTCGGCGTGGTCGGCGTCATCAGCCCCTTCAACTTCCCGGCCATGGTGCCGATGTGGTTCTTCCCGATCGCCATCGCGGTCGGCAACACCGTCGTGTTGAAGCCGTCCGAGAAAGACCCGTCCAGCGCCATGTTCCTCGCCCGCCTCTTCGCCGAGGCCGGCTTGCCCGAGGGCGTGTTCAACGTCCTCCACGGCGACAAGGAGGCCGTCGACGGCCTGCTCGAGCACCCCGACGTCAAAGCCATCTCGTTCGTCGGGTCGACACCCATCGCCCGGTACATCTACGAGACCGCCGCCCGGCACGGCAAGCGCGTCCAGGCACTCGGCGGTGCCAAGAACCACATGCTCGTCCTGCCCGACGCCGACCTCGACCTCGTCGCCGACAGTGCGATCAACGCCGGATTCGGCTCGGCGGGCGAGCGCTGCATGGCGATCAGCGTGGTCGTCGCGGTCGAACCCGTGGCCGACGAACTGATCGAGAAGATCACCTCACGCATGGCCGGCCTCACCGTCGGCGACGGTCGCCGCAGCTGCGACATGGGCCCTCTCGTCACCGAGCAGCACCGGGACAAGGTCGCGAGCTACATCGACATCGCCCTCGCCGACGGAGCCGACGTCGTCGTCGACGGCCGGGGCGTCGACGTCGACGGTGAGGCCGACGGCTTCTGGCTCGGGCCCACCCTGATCGACAAGGTGCCGCTCACCAGCCGCGTCTACACCGAAGAGATCTTCGGGCCGGTGCTGTCGATCGTGCGCGTCGCGTCGTACGACGAGGGCGTCGCCCTCATCAACGCCGGGGCCTACGGCAACGGAACGGCGATCTTCACCAACGACGGAGGCGCGGCGCGGCGTTTCCAGGCCGAGATCGAGGTCGGGATGATCGGCATCAACGTGCCCATCCCGGTGCCCGTCGCGTACTACTCGTTCGGCGGCTTCAAGGACAGCATCTTCGGTTCGGACAAGGCCTACGGACGTCAGGGTTTCGAGTTCTACACCCGCGAGAAGGCGATCACGTCGCGCTGGCTGGACCCCAGCCACGGCGGCGTCGACCTGGGCTTCCCCCAGAACTGACCGCCCGCCCGATCTGTCCCCAGGCAGTACCCCCGTGGCCCCCGGGCCGCCCGCTCGATGATGAGGTGGACGACATGAACGACGACCCCCGCTGGTTCTTCCCCCGCGGCGACCTGACCCGCGACGGCTGGCAGACCGTCGTCGACGGCGACCTCGACGGTTGGCAGCACACCGGCCTGCGTGTCGGCGAGCTCGGTGACGGTGTCTCGTTGCCCCTCGCCGCCGGTGGGGTCGAGCGCATGGTGGTGCCGCTGGTCGGCGACGTCGTGGTCGAGTGGAGTGATGGCCGAGGTGGGTCGGGCACCGTCGAGCTCGCCGGGCGGGCGTCCGTCTTCGACGGGCCGGCCGACGTCGGCTACCTCGGCGTCCGGACGGAGGCGGTGGTCACCGGGAGCGGTCGGGTCGCGATCGCCGAGGCACCCGCCGACCAGGTGCTCGACGTGCAGGTGCTCCGTCGTGACGACATCCCCGTCGAGATCCGCGGCGCCGGTCGATCGACCCGCCAGGTGCACAACTTCGGCACCCCGGACGGGTTGCACGCCCAGAAGCTCATCGTCTGCGAGGTCGTGACGCCCGCCGAGAACTGGTCGTCGTACCCTCCGCACAAGCACGACGACGGGGTGCCCGGTACCGAGTCCCGCCTCGAAGAGATCTACTACTTCGAATCCGCCGTCGGCCGCGGCCTCGACGCCCCCTCGCAGGCCGACCCGTTCGGCATGTTCGCCACCTACAGCTCACCCGCGGGGCAGATCGACGTGAACGCCCTCGTCCGCACCGGCGACGTCGCCCTCGTCCCGTACGGGTACCACGGCCCCGCCGTCGCCGCCCCGGGCTACGACCTCTACTACCTCAACGTCATGGCGGGGCCCGACCCCGAGCGCGCCTGGCTCATCACCGACGACCCCGCCCACGGGTGGGTCCGAGCCGGCTGGGAGTCCCAGGCCCCCGACCCCCGGCTGCCCTACCTCCCCACCGCACCCTCGAAAGGACCGCGTCGATGACGACGAAGAGACTCACCGTGGGCCAGGCGCTCGTCGAGTTCCTCGCCAACCAGTGGACCGTCGACGGCGACGTGCGAGAGCGCACGATCCCCGGCATGTTCGGCATCTTCGGCCACGGCAACGTCGCGGGCGTCGGCCAGGCGCTCAAGCAGTACCACGTCGATCGGCCGGGCCTGATGCCGTACCTGCAGGCCCGCAACGAACAGGCGATGGTGCACCAGGCCGTGGGCTACGCCCGCATGCACCGGAGGCGCGCGACCTACGCCAGCACCGCCTCCGTCGGTCCGGGTGCCGCCAACATGCTCACCGCCGCCGCGCTCGCGACGACGAACCGCCTGCCGGCCCTGCTGTTGCCGAGCGACACCTTCGCGACCCGGGTCAGCGATCCCGTGCTGCAGCAGATCGAGATGCCGCACGACACGTCCCTGCAGGTGACCGACGCGTTCCGGCCGTTGTCGCGATTCTTCGACCGGGTCGACCGGCCCGAGCAACTCTTCTCGATCGCGCTCGCCGCGATGAGGGTGCTGACCGACCCGGCCGAGACCGGCGCCGTCACGATCGCCCTGCCCGAGGACGTCCAGGCCGAGTGGCTGGACGTGCCCGACGAGTTCCTGCAACCCCGCGAATGGCACATCCGTCGGCCCGTGCCCGAGAGAGGGCCGCTCGAGCGCGCCGTCGCCGCGATCAAGGCCGCGAAGCGCCCCGTCGTCGTCGCCGGCGGTGGAGTCCTCTACTCGGGCGCCGAGCAGCAGCTCGACGCCCTCGCCCGGGCGACCGGCATCCCCGTCGGCACGACGCAGGCCGGCGGAGGGTCCCTCGCCTGGGACCACCCGCAGTACCTCGGGGGCATCGGTGCCACCGGCACGACCGCCGCGAACCGCATCGCCGCCGAGGCGGACCTCGTCATCGGCGTCGGCACCCGGTACAGCGACTTCACCACCGCCTCGCGGACGGCCTTCCAGGGCTGCGACGTGCGATTCGTCAACGTCAACGTCACGTCGTTCGACGCCTACAAGCACGGTTCGCAACTGCCCGTCGTCGCCGACGCCCGCGAGACGCTCGACGCGCTCGCCGCGGCGCTCGCGGGGCATCGGGTACCCGACGAGCACTCCGCTCGCGTGGCCGCCGAGAAGGCGACCTGGGACGCCCTCGTCGACGAGGCCTTCCAGCCGTCCGGGCTCGCGTTGCCCGGCCAGCCCGAGATCATCGGTGCCGTCCAGGCCGCCAGCGACCCGACCGACGTCGTGGTCCAGGCGGCCGGGTCGCTGCCCGGCGACCTGCACAAGCTGTGGCGGGTCCGCGACCCGCTCGGGTACCACGTCGAGTACGCGTTCTCGTGCATGGGCTACGAGATCGCCGGTGGCCTCGGCGTCAAGAGGGGTGCACCCGACCGCGACGTCATCGTCATGGTGGGTGACGGCTCGTACCTCATGCTGCACACCGAACTGGTCACCGCCGTCGCCGAGGGCATCAAGATCATCGTGGTGCTCATCCAGAACCACGGCTACGCCTCGATCGGCCACCTCTCCGAGACCGTCGGGGCCGACCGCTTCGGCACGCTCTACCGCAAGCTCGATCCCGACTCCCTCGACTTCCAGGGCACCGAGGTGCTGCCGGTCGACCTCGCGATGAACGCCCGCAGCTACGGGCTCGACGTCGTCGATGTGCAACCGACGCCGAACGCGGTCGCCGACCTCTCCGCAGCCCTCGCCGCGGCCAAGGCCTCGTCGACCAGCACGCTCATCCACCTGAACAGCGACCCGCTCGTCTACGCCCCGGACGGCGAGGGCTGGTGGGACGTCCCGGTCGCGCAGGTCTCGACCCTCGACAGCACCACGGCCGCCCTGGCCGACTACCGCGAGCAGCAGGCCGCGCAGCGCCCGCTGCTCGGCTGACCCCGCCACACCTCACCCGCACCCTCTCGAAAGGCACCGCCGCCATGACCGACACCGTCACCGACCCCGACGCCACGCCCA
The DNA here is from genome assembly GCF_000878135.1 of Frigoribacterium sp. MEB024. Taxonomy (GTDB): domain Bacteria; phylum Actinomycetota; class Actinomycetes; order Actinomycetales; family Microbacteriaceae; genus Frigoribacterium. The sequence goes on along the minus strand of NZ_JXQZ01000131.1, from coordinate 7,530 downwards.
CCGGCCCGGGTGGGCGCGGACTCCGCATCGGCACCGCACCCGACTCGTGGGGTGTCTGGTTCCCCGAGCACCCCGGTCAGATCCCCTGGCCGCGGTTCCTCGACGAGGTGCAGCAGGCGGGCTACCACTGGATCGAACTGGGCCCCTACGGGTACCTGCCGACCGACCCCCACCAGCTCGAGGACGAGCTCGGTCGGCGCGACCTGAAGCTCTCGGCCGGGACGGTCTTCACCGGGTTCCACAAGGGCGACGACCAGTGGCGACGCGCGTGGGACCAAGCGCTCGCCGTCGCCGGCCTCGCCTCGGAGCTCGGTGCCGAGCACCTCGTCGTCATCCCCGACCTCTGGCGCAGCGACGCCACGAGCGAGGTGCTCGAGGCCCGCACCCTCACCGACGACCAATGGGCGGCGCTCGGCGCCGGCCACGACAAGCTCGGCAAGGCGCTCCTCGAAGAATTCGGCGTCAAGCAGCAGTTCCACACCCACGCGGACAGCCACGTCGGCACGTACCGAGAGACCGAGCGGTTCCTGGCCGAGACCGACGTGCGCTACACGAACCTGTGCCTCGACACCGGGCACTTCGCCTACTACGGCGGTGACTCCGTGCGCCTCGTCGAGGAGTACCCCGACCGCATCGGTTACCTGCACCTCAAGCAGGTCGACTCCGACCTGCGGTTCACCGTGCTCAAGAACGACGTGCCGTTCGGTGACGCCGTCGCTCAGGGCGTCATGGTCGAACCGCCGCACGGCGTGCCCGACCTGGCGCCGGTGCTCGACGCGGTCAGCCGCATCGATCCCGAGATCTTCGCCATCGTCGAGCAGGACATGTTCCCGGTCGAATCGATCGACCTGCCCCTCGGGATCGCGACCCGCACGCGCGAGCACATCATGAGCTGCTCGCCTCGCTCCCGTCTCGTCTGACGTCCCGCCGCTGACACCCCCGCCCCGAAGGAGAACACCCGTGAACACCACAACCCCCGACCTCCGCGTCGCCGTCGTCGGTGCCGGCATGATGGGCGCCGACCACGTCGCCCGCATCACGTCCACCATCAGCGGGGCCACCGTCGTCGCCGTCGTCGACCCCGACACCGCTCGTGCCGACGCCGCGGCGGCGACCGCCCCCGGCGCGATCACCGCGGCCGACTTCGACGAGGCGCTCGCCGCCACCGAGATCGACGCCGTCATCATCGCCACCCCGGGCTTCCTCCACGAGGCCGTCCTCCTGCCCGCACTCGACCGCGGCCTGGCGATCCTCTGCGAGAAGCCCCTCACCACCGACGAGGCCGCCTCGCTCCGCGTCCTCGAGGCGGAGCAGAAGCTCGACCGGCCGCACATCCAGGTCGGCTTCATGCGTCGCTTCGACCAGGGGTACCGAGACCTCCGGGCCCTCGTCGCGTCCGGCGAGCACGGTGCCCTGCTCGCACTGCACTGCGCCCACCGCAACGCCACGACGCCGCCGAGCTACTCCGAAGAGATGCTCATCCTCGATTCCGTCATCCACGAGATCGACGCCGTCCCCTTCATCGCCGGTGAGCCGATCGTCGCGGTCGAGGTCAAGAAGCCCCGCCGCAACTCGCTCGCGCCCGAGGGGCTCCGAGAGCCGCAGTTCGTGATCCTCGAGACCGAGTCGGGCACGATGGCGATCGTCGAGATCAACGTCAACATCCAGTTCGGCTACCAGGTCACCACGGACGCCGTCTTCGAGAGCGGCGTCGCCTCCATCGGGCGCGAGTCCGGACTCCAGCTCACCACGGCCGCCCGGTCGGGCGTCGCCGTGCCGCCGACGTTCAAGGAGCGCTTCGGCGCTGCCTACGACACCCAGGTGCAGCGCTGGGTCGACGCCGCGCACCGCGGCACCATCGACGGTCCGAGCGCCTGGGACGGCTACCTCGCGAGCGTGGTCGCCACGGCGGGTGTCGAGGCGCAGAAGACCGGCCGCCGCGTCGAGGTCGACTACGCGATGGCCAAGCCGTCGTTCTACGATCTGCCCCGTGCCGCCGCGACGGGGGAGTGACCGGTGGTGAAGATCGCCCTCGACCCCACCCCGCTGCACCACAGCCACTCCCTGCTCGAGCTGCCCGCCAAGGTCGCCGAACTGGGGTACGACCACCTGCAGTTGACGCCGCACCGCGATTTCATCCCGTTCTTCCGACACCCGAAGGCCGACGACGACCTCGTCGACGCCTTCGCGGCGGCCTGCAAGGAGGCGCGGGTCGAGATCGCGTCCGTCCTGCCCGTCCTGCGCTGGTCAGGTCCCGACGAGGAGTCCCGTCGGGCCGCCGTCAAGCACTGGAAGCGCGTCATCGAGATCACCGCCCGCCTCGGCGTCGGGGTCATCAACACCGAGTTCAGTGGTCGTCCCGAGCTGTCCGAAGAATCGGAGCGTCAGTTCTACTGGTCGATGGAAGAGTTGCTGCCCGTCCTCGAACGCGAGGGCATCCGTGTGTTCATCGACCCGCACCCGGACGACTTCGTCGAGGACGGTCTCGAAGCCCTCCGGGTCATCCGCGGCCTCAACACGAAGCAGGTCGGTCTCGCCTACGTCGCGTGCCACACCTTCCACTACGGCGGCGACATGGCCGGGATCATGGCCGCCGCCGGGCGATCACTCGGCCTCGTCCACATCGCCGACACGTTCGACCACCGCCGCTCGCACGGGCTGAGGTACATCAGCAACCCGCCCGGCAACGCGGCCCGCGTCCACCAGCACCTGAAGATCGGGGACGGTGACGTCGACTGGGACGGCTTCTTCGGAGGCCTGCACGGGCTGGGCTTCTTCGATCGCGACGACACGATCGCCGTCTCGAGCGTCTTCGCCGAGGACGAAGCCGTCGACGGCGTCAGCCGCTACCAGCGAGAGCAGATCCTGGCGCGCATCCACGCGGCGTCACGCGCCTGAGTCGCCGACTCGCCCGGCACCTGCGGCCCCCACGGCCCCCGCCGCCCCCGCGGCACCCGCGGCACCCGCGGCACCCTGGCCATCCCCGACCACACCCGACGAAAGAAGAACCCATGCCCCTCGTCCGCATCGACCTCCTGCCCGGTCGCAGCCCCGATCAGATCACCGCGATCGCCGACGCCGTTCACGACGCGATCGTCGACGTCTACGGCATCCCGCCTCGCGACCGCTTCCAGGTGATCAGCGAACTGCCAGCCGGTCGCATCATCGCGCAAGACGCCGGGCTCGGTTTCGAACGCTCCGGCGGAGTCGTCATGATCCAGATCTTCACCCAGAGGGGGCGCACCGACGAAGCCAAGCAGGCCCTCTACGCCCGGATCGCCTCGGGCCTCGAGACCGTCGGCGTGGCCGGAGAGGACGTCTTCATCGGCTACGTCGAGAACGGTCCGCAGGACTGGTCGTTCGGCTTCGGGGTGGCGCAGTACGTGACGGGTGAACTGCAGGTGCCTTCCGCCGCCGGACAGGCCGACTGACCCGCCGGCCGGGCATCGGCGCCCGGCGCCGGCCGCCACCGCCCGGCGTCGCTCGTCGACTACTTGTCGACGAGGGTGATCGAGAACGAGTAGAGGTCGGGCCGGTAGCAGTGGTGCCCGACCTCGACGGCCCGACCCGACGCGTCGTAGGCCGTGCGGGTCATGGTCAGCACGGCCCCGCGCGGCTCGATCTCGAGCAGCTGAGCCTCGTCGGCGTGGGCGGCCCGGGCCCCGATCCGCTGCTTCGCCACCCGGATCGTGACGCCGAGGGCTCGGAGCAGTTGGTACAGGCCTTGGGCGGCGAGGTCGGCGTCCGAGAACGGGGCGAGGTCGAGGGGCAGGTAGTTCTCGAGCACCGCGACGGGGACCCCGTCCGCCAGGCGGAGGCGCCGTACGTGGCTGACCCGGTCGCCGACCTCGATGCCGAGAGCCAGGGCGGTCTTCTCGTCGGCCGCGACGACCTGGTGGGCGAGCAGGCGTGTCGTGGGGGCCTTGCCGCTGTCGGTCAGGTCTTCGAACAGGCTGGTCAGCTCGACGTTGCGGGTCACGGGGCCGTGGACGACCTGGGTGCCGATCCCGCGCCTCCGGACGACGAGCCCCTTGTCGACCAGCTCTTGGATGGCTCGCCGGACGGTAGGCCTCGACAGGCCGAGACGTTCGCCGAGTCCGACCTCGTTCTCGAGTCGAGCGCCCGCCGGCAGCTGCCCACCCAGGATGGCCGCCTCGAGTCGCGTGGACATCTGGAACCACAACGGGATGGGGCTGCCGCGGTCGAGGTCGGCGAAGAGATCGGCCGGAAGCTTCGCGTCGGTCATGTGGTCCCCTCAGCCGAACGTATGTCGTGACAACCTTACGGGCGGCGCGGGCCGGTGGCCATCCCGGGGCCGGGTCGGCGTCTCGCGCGCGTAGCGGCCAGGTCAGCGCTCGGTGAGCGCGGCCGCGTAGGCGCGGACCGAGCGGTGGTAGCGGGGGAGGGTCGGCTCGACGGCCTCGATCGCGACCCGCAGGGCCTCGTCGACCCGGCCGGCGCTGTGCAGGGCGAGCGCGAGGAAGACCTTCGGTGCCGCTCCGGTGGCCGGGTGATCGGGGGCGTCACGCAGCATGGCGATGGCCTCGTCGATGCGGCCGAGGTTGCGCAGCGTGGAGGCGTGCTGCACGACCATCTGCGCGGCACGGGTTGGGTCGACGGTGTCGAGGCCGGCCTCGGTCGCCGCCGCGTAGTGCCCGTGGGCCTCGGCCTCACGGCCCCCGGAGTCGTGCGCACCCCCGAGTTCGAACTCGCCCAGCGCGGGGTGCGGAGCGTCGGCGGCGAGGGCCGTCATGCGCTCGATGCGCTGCTCGTCGTCGACGGTCTCGTCGGCCCAGAGGGCGGCGACGCGGTCTTCCCAGGCCTCGGTGCTCATGGGGCAACGGTAGCGGGCTCCCCGATCGAGGCGACCCGCGCCTCCTGGTGTCGGAGCGCCGGTCGCCGGGCTCCGGGGCCCGAGATGGGAGCCGCGGGCGCCTGGCCCCGGGTCTCAGGCCCGCCGGGCGCGGGTGGACCGTGCCAGCTGCACGGCGACGGCCGCGACGGCCGTCACGACCAGGACGAGAGCGCCCGCGAGGGTGCCGGCGAAGAACGTGAACGACTTGGCCGTGTGGACGTCGGTCGGCAGTCCCCGGGTCACGGCCACGATCACGATGCCGGCGACGAGGGCCGCGGCGAGCGAGACCCAGAAGGCGTGGCGGATCCGCCGGGTCGGGACGGTGGCCGGCCCGTCGACCGACGCCGTCGGCGGAGTGCGCCGCAGGTACCGGACGGCCGCGATGCCGAGCACGACGAGCCCGCCGAGCGACGAGACGTACTGCGCCCACTGCGTGCCGACCAACGGCCCCCACTGCTGGGCCAGTGCCGGGATCACCGTGCTGCCGAACCGGTCCGGGTGCGTGAACGCGTCCCAGAGCACGTGGGTGAGCACGCCGAGGACGAGGGCGAGGAGGGCCCACGGGGCGGTGCGGGCGAGGCCGGTCCGCGAGCCGGCCACGGGCACACGTCCGGCCTCGCGCCCGTCCCACGACGCGGGCAGGCGCGACCCGATCGACGTCGGCAGCAGGGCGCGGGCCGCCGGCCGCAGCAGCACGCGCCAGACGAGGTACAGCAGCACCGCGACCGGCGCCGAGAACAACAGCAGGCTCGGGAACCCGTGGGTCTGCTCGTAGGTCACGCCGACGGGGAAGAACAGCGGCACGTCCGGGGCCATCGACCCGACCGCGACCGCCCCGAACGGCAGGGGCGTGCGGACGAACGGCAGGGCGACGACGGCATGGCTGGGGGTGAACGGCACACGCCATCGTGGCCGACGAGGGCCGCGGCGGGCGTCCACCCGGGGGTTGAGAGCGGCGCGACCCGGGGACGACATGGGTCGTCGGGCGGTCTCGGGAAGCGACGAAGGCGTGATCGACGCGACCCGCGCCTCCTGGGGTCGTCAGGCGGTGGACCCCGCCGACGAGCCGGTCCGCGTCGCGAGGACGTCGCGCACGGTCGTCCAGCGCTCGGGGCCGTAGCGGTCGTTGTCGACGTGGCGCAGCTGCGCGTCGCCGCTGAACATGCTGACGAAGTACTGCATGCCCTGCCAGGCGGGGAAGGTGTCGTCGCCCTTCGACGTGCGACGCATGACGGCCGCCATCGCCGAGAGGGTGCCGGTCGTGCCGGCCCACTGCGGCTTGAAGTCCTGGCCGGTGAGCTCGCTCATCGTGCGGGCGACCCGGCGCGCCGTGACCCGGTCGCCGGCGACCTCCACGACGCGCGGCGCCTCGGGGTCGAGCGCGACGCGGGCGACGACGTGGGCGACGACGTCCTTCGTCGTGAAGTCGAGGACCTGGTCGGCCGACGACCAGAACAGCACCCGCTTCCGGTCGAACAGGACCATCGGCGCGTCCCCGGTCAACAGGTCGGTGAACATGCCGTTCAGCACGGACGTCGCCCGGATCGGAGCCGCGTCGACGTCGGCCGCGAACTCGCGCCGCAGCTCGAAGTTGCGGTTGCTGCCCGGCGGGATGCTGCGGTAGTCGGCCGAGTAGTCCGACGGCACGAACCGCGGCACCCCGGCCGCGACGGCCGCCGTCAGCAGAGCACGCTGCGCGTCGACGATCACGGGGCGGACGCCGCTCACGGCGGACACGACGACGTCGGCGCCGCGGGCGGCCTCGGTCAGGGCGGGCACGTCCGTGTAGGAGGCGCGGGTCACCTCGACCCGGTCGTCGTCTCCGAACAGCGTGGTCGCGCCGGTGCTGCCGGGGCGGGTCAGGACGCGCAGACGCACGTCGCTCGTGGTGTCGCGGAGCAGCTCGCGGGAGATGCGCCGGCCGAGGTCGCCGGTCGCGCCGGCGAGGAGGACGGTGGTGGTCATGGGGGAGTGGCTCGTTCCGTCGGAGGGTCAGAGGCCAGTCTGCGCGCTCGGCGGCGGTGCGGTGCGGTGTGCTGGTGCGGGGCGCACGACGCCAGGATGTGGTCACAGCGCCAGGACAAGGGCTGGCGCTGTGCCCACTTCCTGGCGTGGTGCGCTGGGGGCGGGCGTCCTCGGGGACGCGACCCGCGCCTCCTCGGGGCTCGGGGCGTCGGCCGTGCGCACCCGCTGTCGGAGGGGAGCACGATGGCGGGGACCCGTCGCACCCGTGCGCGGGCGAACGGAGAGAGCCGACCATGAGCACCACCGACCCCGACGACTTCGTCACCCGCGCCGCACGACGGGCCCGTGAACTCATCGACACCTCCGACGTCGTGCCGCCCGTGGCCCGCGGTGCCCTGCACGACCTCGCGGGCCGGGCCGAGACCGTGGTGCGCGACGTCACCGACCGGGCCGGGTCGTCGGCCCACGACCTGGTCGACCGCGCCGAGGTGATCGCCGACCGCGCCGAGAAGACCGTGCGCGACGTCGCCGAGACCGTCACGATCGCCGCGATGGAGGCCACCGACCAGGCCCACCAGCGCTACCGCCGCCGGGCCCGCGTCACCAACGCCGTGGGGGCCACCGTCATCACCGGGCTCGTGGTCGCGCTGGTGGCGAGCCGCCGGCGCGGGTAGCCCCGCCGCCTCGCCGCCCGGCCACCCGGCCACCCG
>NZ_JXQZ01000130.1 GCF_000878135.1 Frigoribacterium sp. MEB024 | reverse complement strand
ACCCGGCCGCCTCGCCGCCCCGCCACCCCGCCACCCGGCCGCCCGGCCGCCCGGCCGCCTCGCCACCCCGCCACGAAGTACACATCCCGCCACGGGAAAAGGTGGCGGGATGTGTACTTCGTGGCGGCGTGGGCGCCGTTCGAGGGTCAGGAGGCGCGGTGCGGCCGGTCAGTCGCCCGCCGGTGGGTCGGGCAGCACGAGTTCACGGTCGCCGAGGGGCGCCGAGAGGGGCACGTGCACGATGCGGAGTTCGTCGGCGTCGGGCTTCGTCAGCGGGTTCGACGTGCCGCAGCGCAACGGCGCGCCCTGGAACCGGATGGTCGAGACGCCCGTCACCGCCACCGAGACCTCGTCGGCACCCTCCTCGACGAAGACCGTCCCGGGCTGACAGCTGCCCTGCCGCACGGCGACCACGACGTCACCGTCGGCCAGGTCTCCGCCCAGCTCACCGAGGTCGTCACGCCCGACGACCTTCGCCTGCCACACCGGCAGCCCCTGTTGCTCGCCCGCGCTTCGCGACATGACACCGGCCGCGCTGGTCGTCTGCTCGACGTCGGGGTCGAGGTCGATCTGCAGGTCGCCGTAGGACGAGAAGACGCCGATGTCCCAGGCGTCCTGCAACGACTCGCGCGCCTCCGCTTGTCGCTGCGCGGTGAAGCCCCAGAACCCGAAGCCGACCGAGAGAACGATCAGGATCACGCCCGAGACCCGGGTGTAGCGGATCAAGAGGTCGCTCGGCTCGGCCCGGTCGCCGTCGCGCACCTGCCAGCGCGAGCCGAACAACATGGCGCGGGGCGGCGCGACCAGGCACCAGACTCCGGCCAACACCCCGACGACGGATATCCATAACATGACCGAACCCTATCGAGCCGGTCGGATGCCCTCACGTCTCGCAGGTCAGCAACGGCCTGCCCGCCTGCCGACCGGCAGCCGGCCCGCCCGCCGCCCAGCCCGCCAGCCGACCAGCCCGCCACGAAGTAAACATCCCGCCACGCAAAAAGATGGCGGCATGTTTACTTCGTGGCGGGAAGGCCCG
>NZ_JXQZ01000013.1 GCF_000878135.1 Frigoribacterium sp. MEB024 | reverse complement strand
GGTCAGGAAGAACCGCCCCATGTTCGACAGCGGGTTGCCCTCGGTCCACTCGAAGTAGATGTCGGGCACGACGCCGGTCTCGTCACGGATCGCCAGCAGCACGCTGGCCACGGCGTTCGGCACGGCGCCGCTCGTCGTGCGCAGCACCCGGTAGCCGTGCAACGCGTGTCCCGTCACGACGAGGTCCTCCTCGAAGTTCGACGAGTCCCCCTTGTGCACCTCGAGGAAGATGACCGGCGAGCGCTGCGGGATTCCGCTGTACTTCCGCTCGGCCGTCAGCTTCTTCTTGTAGATCTCGGCGACCTCGCGCCCCGGCTCGTGGGCGATGACGCGGATCGTGCCGTACTCGTCGGCGTCCTCACGAACGTACGCGAGCGCGGTGTCGTCCAGGGTGACCGAGGTCGCCCGCAGCTGGAACGACCGCTGCACGCGCGAGACGAGCGACACCGCGATGATGCCGATGATGAAGATCGCGGCGATGCGCACGCCGTCGGGGCGCTCGACGACGTTGGTGACGGTCGTGTAGACGAACACGAGGGCGACGACGCCGAAGCCGATCGTGCGCTTCCGCTGGCGCGCCCGTCGCGCCGACAGCGTCACGGCCACGGAGGCGCTGGTGATCAGCACGAGCACCCCCGTCGCGTAGGCCCCGCCCTGGGCGTCGACGTCCGCCTCGAACACGATGGTGATGACGAACGCGATCACCGTGAAGACCAGGACGAGGGGACGGACGGCTCGGGCCCACTGCGGCGCCATGCCGTAACGCGGCAGGTAGCGCGGCACGAGGTTGAGCAGCCCGGCCATGGCCGACGCCCCCGCGAACCACAGGATGCAGATCGTGCTGACGTCGTACACCGTGCCGAAGCCGTCACCGAGGTACTGGTGCGCCAGGAACGCGAGTGCCCGGCCGTTGGCCGACCCGCCGGCCTGGAACTCGGCCTGTGGGATCAACAGGGTCGTGACGAAGCTCGACAGGATGAGGAACGAGCTCATGATGATCGCGGCCGTCGCGAGGAGGCGCCGGGCCCCACGGATGCGTCCGACCGGCTTGGCCGGGGTGTCGGTCGGGTCGCCGGTGATCTGGGGCATGACGGCCACCCCGGTCTCGAAGCCCGACAGGCCGAGGGCGAGCTTCGGGAAGACGATCAGGGCGATGCCGACCATCACGAACGGGTTGCCGTGCTGCACGGTCAGCGCTTCCCACCAGTTGCCGATGACGACCGGGTTCTCGCCGATGTGGAAGAGCGACACGGCGATGACGACGAGGTTGAGCGTCAGGAAGATCGCGACGAGCACGACCGCGATGCCGATCGCCTCGCGGAAGCCCCGCAGGAAGACGGCGGCGAGCAGCGCGACGAGCACGAGCGTCAGCGGCACCTCGGCCCCGTGGAACCAGGACGGGGCGAACGGGTTCTCGACCGCGTGCGCCGTGGCGTCGGCCGCAGACAGGGTGATGGTGATCATGAAGTCGGTGGCGGCGAAGCCGAGCAGCACGAGGACGAACAGCTTGCCGCCCCACCAGGGCAGCAGCCGCTCGAGCATCGCGATCGACCCCTCGCCGCGGGGGCTCTCCCGGGCGACCCGGCGGTAGACCGGCAGGGCGCCGAAGAGGGTCAGCAGCACGAGCACGATGGTCGCGAGCGGCGAGAGCAGACCGGCCGCGACGGCCGCGATCGCCGGCTGGTACCCGAGGGTCGAGAAGTAGTCGACGCCGGTCAGGCACATCACGCGCCACCACGAGTGCGTCTTCTCCGGGGTCTCGGCGTGCGGCCCCTGGTGCGTCCCCGCGGTCTCGGTGAGGCCGTGCAGCAGCCAGCTCCGCATCCGTCGCGTGGTCGCGTGCGGGGACGGCGGTTCGACCCTGGCGGGTGACTCGGGCTGCGCGGACACGGGTTCCTCTCGGGCGTGCGGAGTGCACCGACCGGCAGGCGGGCACGCACCCTGCCACGTTAAGCCTCCCGCGCCTCCCGGAGGTGTCGTCGGGCGTTAGGAAACCGTGAGGATCGCCGCGGCGTCCGCGGTCACGTCCCCTGGACGGTCTGCCCGTCGGCGTCCGGCACGAAGCGGTAGCCCATGCCGAGCACCGTGACGAGGTGTCGCGGTGAGGCCGGCACGGGTTCGAGCTTCTTGCGGAGTTGAGCGAAGTAGAGCCTCAGGTAGCCGGTGTCCTTCGCGTGGAAGGGCCCCCAGACCTCGGTCAGGATGGTCTCGCGCGTGATCAGCTTGTCGGGGCTGTGCAGCAGCAGTTCGAGGATCTTCCACTCGGTCGGCGTCAGCCGCACCGACTCGCTGCCGGCGCCACCGCTCCCGGCCGCCCCCGCGGCGCCACCCGCGCCCGGCACACCACCCGCGCCCGGCACACCACCCGCGCCCGGCACACCACCCGCGCCCGGCACACCGCCCGCGCCCGTCCGACGCACCACGGTCTTCGCCGCGAGGTCGACCTGCACGTCGCCGAAGGCCACCACGGGCTGTTCGTCGTCGGTGCCCGACGGCAGTCGGCGGGTCTGCGCCCGGATGCGGGCGAGCAGTTCGTCCATGGAGAAGGGCTTCGTGACGTAGTCGTCGGCGCCCGCGTCCAGGGCCTCGACCTTGTCGGCGGCGTCGGTGCGGCCCGACACGACGAGGATCGGCACGGTCGACCAGCCGCGCAGGCCGGCGATCACCTCGACCCCGTCGAGATGCGGCATGCCGAGGTCGAGCATGACGAGGTCGGGGTGCTCGCTCGCCGCCAGGTCGAGCGCCTCGCGCCCGTCGCCGGCCGTGACGACGTCGTAGCCGCGAGCCCCGAGGGTCACCTTCAGCGCCCGCAGGATCTGCGGGTCGTCGTCGGCGATCAGGATCTTCACGGCGCTCACGTGGCCGACCGTACCCGATCGTCCTCGCCTGCCCCGCCCGGTCCGGGCACCACCGGCAGCCCGACCACCATGGTCAGTCCGCCGCCGGGAGTGTCGTCGAGCGCGAGCGTGCCGCCCATCGCCTCGACGAATCCCTTGCTCAGCGCCAGGCCGAGACCGAGCCCCGTGCCGTTGTCGGTGTCGCCCAGTCGTTGGAACGCGACGAGGATCTCGTCCCGCCGTTCGACCGGGACCCCGGGGCCGCGATCCACGACCCGCAGCTCGACCCGGTCGCCGAAGGCGCTCGTCGAGATGCGGACGCTCGCGTCCGGCGGCGAGTGCCGAAGGGCGTTGTCGAGCAGGTTGACGACGACGCGCTGCAGCAGCACGGCGTCGGCCCGCACGGGCGGCACCGTGGCCCGCAGCGCCAGCTCGACGTCGGCCGGCCCCAGGCCGAGCTCGTCGAGGGCCCCGAGCACGACCTCGTCGAGGTCGACGTCAGCCGGCGTCACGGCGAGCGCCCCGGCCTGCACGCGACTGACGTCGAGCAGGTCGGTGACGAGGGTCGAGAGCGAGTCGAGGCTCTCGTGGGCGGTGGACAACAACTCGTCGCGATCGGCGTCGCTCCAGGCGACGTCGGTCTGCCGCAGTCCGCTGACTGCGGCCGTCGCCGCGGCCAGCGGGCGGCGCAGGTCGTGGCCGACGGCGGCGAGCAGGGCGCTGCGCATGCGGTCGACCTCGGCGAGCGGGGCGACCTGGCCGGCGGTCCGGCTCAGCTCGGAGTGCTCGAGGGCCGCCTCGACCTGAGCCGCGACGACGTCCAGGAGGCGCCGGTCGGCCGCCTGGAGCTCCGGTCCGGTCAGCTCGAGGGTCGCGTCGGTGCCCGCGGCGATCGACGTCGTGATCTCGGCCGGGGACCCGGGTGCGGGACGTCCGTCGTCGGCGAGCCGCGCCTCCCCCATCGGGACCCCGCCCTGGACGACGCGCACCCGGGTCATGCCCAGGGCCTCTCGGGTACGGCCGATGAGGGCCTGCAGGGCGTCCTGACCGCGCAGCACGCTTCCCGCGACCGTGGCGAGCAGCTCGGTCTCGGCGAGCGCCCGGGCGGCGGCGCGACTGCGGCGGGCGGCCTGGTCCACCACGTAGCTGACGATGGCGGCGTTCAGCACGTACAGCACGAGTGCTGCCAGGTGCAGCGGCTCGGCGATGGTCAGCTGGTAGATCGGCGCGATGAAGAAGAGGTCGAGCGTCACGCCCGAGAGCAGCGCCGCGAGCAGGGCCGGCCAGATGCCGCCCGTGACGGCGACCACCACGACCAGCAGCTGGAAGACGAGCACCGTGCCCGCGATGCCGTCCTCGGAGCGGTGCCCGGCCAGCAGTCCGGTGAGCAACGGCCCGGCCACGAGGGCGAGCACGAACCCGGCGACCACGCGGCGGCGCGACAGGGCCCCGCCGAGTCGCGGCAGCACCCGGTCGCGACCGGCCGAGGCGTGGGTGACGATGTGCACGTCGATGCGCCCCGACTCGCGGATCACGGTCGAGCCGATGCCGGGCCCGGTCAGGGCAGCGGCCAGTCGCCCGCGGCGGCTGACGCCGATCACGAGCTGCGAGGCGTTCACCCCGCGGGCGAAGTCGACGAGCGCGCGGGGCACGTCGGAGCCGACGACCTGGTGGTACGTGCCGCCGAGCTTCTCGACCAGGGCACGCTGCGCCGCCAGGGCTCCTGGCGCTCCCTGCCGCAGGCCGTCCTGGGCACTGACGTGCACGGCGACGAGCTCCCCTCCGGACGACCGGGCGGCGATGCGGGCTCCCCGGCGGATCAGCGTCTCGCCCTCGGGTCCGCCGGTCAGCGCGACGACGACGCGCTCGCGGGCCTCCCACGTGCTGTCGATGCCGTGCTCGTCGCGGTACGCCTTGAGCGCACTGTCGACCTCGTCGGCCAACCAGAGCAACGCCAGCTCGCGGAGCGCCGTGAGGTTGCCCAGACGGAAGTAGTTCGAGAGCGCCGCGTCGACCCGGTCGGCCGGGTAGACGACGCCCTCGGCCAGCCGGTCGCGTAGGGCCTGGGGGGCGAGGTCGACGAGTTCGACCTGGTCCGCCGCGCGCAGCACCGCGTCGGGCACGGTCTCCCGCTGGGTCGCCCCGGTGATGCGCTCGACCACGTCGGTGAGCGAGTCGACGTGCTGGACGTTCACGGTCGACACGACGTCGATGCCGGCGACGAGCAGGGCCTCGACGTCCTGCCAGCGCTTCTCGTGGGTGGAGCCGGGGGCGTTCGTGTGGGCGAGCTCGTCGACGAGCGCGAGCTGTGGGGCCCGCGCGAGCACCGCCTCCAGGTCGAGTTCGTCCAGCGCGACGCCACGGTGGACGACCGCCCGGCGGGGCACGACCTCGAGGTCGCCGACCAGTGCCGAGGTCGCGCGCCTCCCGTGCGTCTCGACGACGGCCACGACGACGTCGACCCCTTCCGCCCGCAGCCGTGCGCCCTCTTCGAGCATCGTGTACGTCTTCCCCACGCCGGGTGCCGCCCCCAGCACCACCCGCAACCGCCCTCGCTTCATGCGCTCAGCCTGTCACCCCTGCGGACCCGCGCGTGCCGGACGGGGACCACTCGCCGGGAACACGGGAACGCCCCGTGACCACGGGGGCCACGAGGCGTGTGTCTCGAGAGGACCTGGCCCCCTCCGTGGTTCAGCTGGAGGGTCGCACCCGACGCGACCCTGCGCGATCTCACAGGGGGTTGTGTGCCTGGTGTCTCTCGAGGCCGTCCGACCCGAATCGGACTCCTTCAGGGTACTCGATCCGGAGGCTCCGTTGCCCATTGGGCATGGAGATTCTCAGGAAGCCCCGGCACGATGGTCCGATGCAGCAGACTCCGGCGCGTGGGGACCTCACCCGATTCGGCACGGAAGCGGTCGGTGGGCGCGACGAGAAACGTCGGGCGACCAGCCGCGGGCTCGCCGACGCGGCCTTCCGACTGGCGACCGAGAAGGGCTTCGACGGCTTCGTCGTCGAGGACGTCACCGCTCTGGCCGGTTACTCCAGGCGTACCTTCGCGAACCACTACTCGTGCAAAGAGGACGCCGTGGCCTCGGTGCTGCTCAACAAGGCGGGTGCCGCGGTCGACGCCTCCGACCTGTCCATGCTGGCGTCCTTCGAGGGCACCGACATCGATCTGCTCGAGCTGCTGCTGCTGTCCGCCGTCGACACCCAGCTCGTCGACTACATGATCAGCCTCCGCCACCTGCTGCGGACGCACGAGCCCCTGCTGCCCTACGTGCTCGCGGTCGGCGTCCCCATGACCGAACGGGTCGGCGACGTGATCGGCCTGGCCGTCGGCCCCTCGCGGGACGACCTGACCACGTCCTTGCTGATCCATTCGACCTGGGGCGCCGTCATCGCCGTGCTGCGCGGCGTCTACGACCCCTGGGCCGAGACGACCACCGACGACGAACGCGTCGACGCCCTCCGTGCCTACTGGGCGACGACCTTCGAGCGCTTCCGCACGGGCTTCGGCCCCGTCGCCTGAGCCGTGGACGCGGCGACTCCGGCCGACGAGGCCACGACGGACGAGACCCCCACCGGCGAGGTCCTGGCCGGCGGGAACATGAACGCGGTCGTCCGACAGGGCGACACCGTCCTCCGCGTCGCCGGCCCCTGGACCCCCACCGTCCATCGCTTCCTGTCGTACCTCGCGCGCGCGGGCGTCGGCGGCATCCCCCGGCCGTTGGGCATCGAGGGCGGCCGTGAACGCCTGAGCTTCGTCGACGCCGACGTGCCCGTGTACCCGCTGCCCGACCACGTCTTCACCGACGAGGCCCTGGTCGAGGGTGCGCGCCTGCTGCGCCGCCTGCACGACGCGAGCATCGGCTTCGGCCTCGACGGCGCCGTCTGGCAGGCCCCGGCGAAGGTGCCGTCCGAGGTGATCTGCCACAACGACTTCTCCCCGCACAACCTCGCCTACGACGCCGCCGGCCACGTCGTCGGGGCGATCGACTTCGACTTCGCCTCGCCCGGCCCCCGCCTGTGGGACCTCGCCTACTACGCGACGCGCGCCGTGCCCCTCACCGACCGCACACCCCCGAACGCCCCCGGCAGGGCCGACGCCGAGCGGCGGGTGCGGCTGCTCCTCGACGCCTACGGCAGCGAGGCGACCTGGTCCGACGTGCTGCGGGTCGCGATCATCCGGTTGCACGACCTCGCCGACATGAGCCGTGACAAGGCGGTCGAGCTGGGCAACCCGCGTCTCGCCGACGACGCGGACGGGTACGAGCGCGAAGCCGCGTACCTGGCGACCCTGCGCGACTGACCCGCACGCGCCTCCTGCGCTCGTCACGACGGCGGTCGCCGGACCGCAGGCGACGAGGAGGCGCGGTGCCTCCCTCGTCAGGCCAGCAGGTCCACGGCGAGGTAGCCGGCGTAGCCGCCCGACGTGCGTCCGTCGCGCCGTCCCGAGGTCAGCACCTCGCCGACGTCCGAGGCGACGAGCGTCGCGCCGACGTCGCGCAGCCGGTCGACGAGGACGTTGTCCTCGTGCAGGTCGACGGGGGCGAACCCGCCGACGGACCGGTACGACGACGCCCGCACCCCGAGGTTGGCGCCGTGCACGTGGCCGTTCGGCCGTCCGGGCGTGTGCCGGGCCGTCCAGGCCGCGATCTGACGCGGCGAGAGGTCGGCGAAGTCCGGTCGCACGGTCCCGATCACGACGTCGGCGCCCGACGCCGCACGGTCGAGCTGGTCGTCGATCCAGCCCGGCGGCACGACCGAGTCGGCGTCGGTGCAGGCGAGCCACACCGCGTCGAGCGGCAGGTCGTCCGAGGGGACGCCGAGCTCGTCCAGGGCGGCGTCGACGCCGACGGCCCGGGCGACGCCGACACCCCGGGCGTCGATCTCGACGACGGTCACGCGAGGGTGCGCCCGAGCGGCCGCCACCGTCCCGTCGGTGCAGGCGTCGGCCACGAGGACGACGACGACCCGCACCTCCGGATGGGTCCTGGCCGTGTGCCGCCGCGCGACGTCGACGCCGTCGAGGGCGCGTGAGACGAGTTCTTCCTCGTCGTGCGCAGGGACGACCACCGCGACGGCCCGCACGGGGCGGGCCGGGGTCCGGCGCACGGGGGCGTCGGTCATCGCAGTCCCGTCCGTTCGGCGACCGACCGGGGGTCGCGCGAGAAGACGTCGAGCACGAAGTCGCCCTCGACGTGGTGCGAGACCCGGTGGAGGCGCGGGTCGGCCCCCAGCCGGGCGTGCACGTCGTCCGCACTCTGCCGGAAGTCGCCCTCGGGCTGGGTCCAGTGGCAGGCGACGACGTCGCCGTCGTCGGCCAGACCGTCGACGATGGCGTCCACCAGCCGCCCGAACGCGTCGGGGGCCAGGTAGTAGCCGACCTCGCTGAGCACGACGAGGTCGAAGGTGCCCGACGGGTAGTCGGCGGCGGCGTCGGCCTGCTCGACCGTGACGTGCGGCAGGTTCGCGAGCCGTTCGCGGGCGGCCTGCACGGCGACCGACGACACGTCGAGGGCCAGCAGACGGTCCGCCGCGGGGGCCAGGTCGCCGGTCAGCACGCCGATCGAGCAGCCCACCTCGAGCACGCGGCCGTAGCGCTCACGCGGCAGCGACGCCACGGTGAGGGCGCGCTTGCGGCGCTCGTACCAGCGTGTCGTGACCCGCCACGGGTCGGCGCGGCGGGCGTGCGTCCGGTCGAACGTGGCCTCGGTCGCCGGGCCCGACCCCGGCTCGGCCACCACGAACACCTCGCGCCCGCGGGTGAAGTGCCGCTCGAACACCGGGTGCAGCACGGGGGCGTCCTCGGGTGCGTCCGAGAGGGGGCGACGTTGCGAGACGTACGCCGCGAGGGCCGAGCGCTTCGCGGCGTCGGCGACGGCGTCCAGGGACGACAGCCGCAGCGACGCCCAGGGCACGTCGGGGTGGTCGGGCGAACCCCAGTGCCACATCCAGATCGGGTACTCGAGCAGTGTCGTGCCGGCCTGGTCCGCCTCGGCCACCAGCTCGGCGGCGATCTCGCCGAGCACGCGGTGGTCCCGGTGGCCGTCCCCACGCCAGGGCGCCACGAGCAGGCCACCCGGTCCGGGCAGCAGGGGCCGCAGCCGCTCGGTGATCTCGGCACGGGCCTCGCGGACCGTCCCGTCGGCGATGCTCCCCTGCACCAGCTCGACGTCGGGAGCCAGCAGGCCCACCGCGACCCGCGCCTCCTCGGCCCGCGTCGCGACGAGGGCCTCGGCGCTCGTGGTCGAGCCGGGGTGCGAGGCAGCGCCGTCGGTCACCACGACGACCGTGACCGGGATTCCGTGGGCGGCCGCGTGGGCGATGAGCCCGCCGGCGCCGAGGGTCTCGTCGTCGGGGTGGGCGGCGAGCACGACCAGGCGAGACACGCTGGTCGGGACGACGGCGCCGTCGAGCGGCGGCAGGTCGAGGAGGCGCGGGTCGGCTTCCCAGGCCTCGACCGGGGTCCCCGGCGCGCGGCCGTCGAAGCTCACCACGTGGGGAGCCCGTCGCGGACGGCGTCGCGGAGCACCGTCTGACCCAGCGACGCGTCGTCGCGTTCGCCGTGGTGTTGGCGGAGGTAGAGAGCGAGGTCGGCGACGCGCTTGGCGTGGGCCGCGTCGGTGGCCAGCGGCGCGGGGCCGAGGGCACGGGACGCCCGGGCCAGCACCTCGTCGCAGGCGTGCGCGACCGTCCCGCGGACGCGCTTGGCCAGCAGCCGCCCCGCCTCACCGGTCGCCTCACCGGCGTCGACGAGGTCGGCGGCCTCGACCAGCGCCCGGCGGGCGTCGGCCAGCCGCGTGTCGACGAGACCGAGGGCCTGCAGGAGGTGCGGGTCGGCCGGGCGTTCCGGCGCGCGTGACGAGGCGGTCACCGCCGCGGCCAGCAGCGTGCGGGCCACCCCGACCGCGCCGCCGTACCAGCACGCCGCGACGCCGATCCCGCCCCACGAGAAGCCGGGACGCTCGAGGTACCACCCCGGGTCGCCGACCTCGTGCGCCTCGACGTCGTCGAAGTCGACCGGGCCGGACGGGATCTCGACCAGGCCCCGGGCGTGCCAGGCGTCGGCCGTGACGGTGACGCCCGACCGCCGCAGATCGACCGAGAACAACCGACGCTCGTCGCCGACCCAGGCGGTGACGAGGGCGCCGTCGACCGTGCCCGCCAGGGAGCACCAGGGCTTCGTGCCCGCCAGCGACCACGGACCCGACTCGTCCGGGCCCCGGGTCGCCGTCAGCCGGACGCCCGGCCCCTCGGCGGCGAACACGCCCCAGGTGAACGGGTCCGCGGTCCGAGCCCGCGGGGGGAGGGCCGAGCGGTAGCCGTCGTCCTCGTCGGACAGGGTCTCGGTGGCCGTCGCGGCGACGGCCTCGGCGTGCTGGTCGAGGATGGCGAGGGCGTCGAGGTGCGGTTCGGCCGCCCGGGCCGCACCGAGATCGTGCGCGGCGAGCGTCGCCAGGGCCTGCCAGAGGTCGGCTGTGGAGCCGAGTCCGGGCAGGGCACCGTGTCGACCGAGATCGACGGCGAGGTCGAGGGCTTCGTCGACCGTCGGTGCCTGGCCGGATCGGAGCCGCTCGACGACGAGAGCCGTGGCGGTGCCGACGACCGGACCCGCGCCTCCCAGGGTGACCGGGACGACGGTCGCGGCAGGGCGCGCGGGCGCAGAAGGACTCATCCTCCCGACGCTAGTCGGTCGACCGGCCTCACGCGGGGCCTTGACACCGAGCCCGGCGACAGGTGTCGTCGACGCGGCGAGCGTCGTCGCCGGCCGGCGTCGTCGCCGCGGCCGGACTCAGAACTCGTCGGTGTCGAGCGGGATGCCCTCGGCGGGCTCGGCGGACTGGGGCTCGACCCCGCGGAGACGGTCGATGCGGCCCCCGATGTCGTCGACCAGGGGTCCGTCGGTGATCTCGGCCTCGTCGGTCTGCTCTTCGGAGACGAGCATCTGGCTCGCGGGACCGAGCAGCACCTGGAACCGCTGGTGCACTCCGCCTCGGTCCATGCCCGGGAGGTCGACCATGTCGGACTTGTTCTGCATCGCCAGCGCTCGTGCGTACTCGACCACGGCTGCTGCGATGTCGTCGCCGGTGACCAGGTACTCGTCGGTGTAGTGGATGCGTTTCACCGGTGTTTCTCCCTGCAGTCGAGACGGTTCGCCGTCACCCGTCACGCTACGCCGCAGGCGTCTGGGAGCGCACCGCACCGGGGGACGCCAGGGCGCCCGGGCGCGGGCAGAAGAAAAGCCACCCCGGAACATCTCTGGCGAGAGAGAGAACCGACGTGGCTTTCCGCGGAGCCGGTGGGATTTGAACCCACGGTTCCCACAAAGGGAACTCCACCTTAGCAGGGTGGTGCACTAGGCCGAACTATGCGACGGCTCCATGCGGCTCGCGAGCGAACGCGCAGAGACCAGCATAGCGGCCCGAGGGCCAGATGCCGAAACGGGCCCGAGGCGGGCCGGACGTCGGGCCCGGAGGGGTGTGCACAGAACCACCCGTGCCCCACCCGCTCTGGGGGGCATGACCGGCTTGTCGGCATTTGTGCCGACACATAGAGTACCCCTGACGCCGACGACGGCCGAGGGGCAGTGGCTCGACAGCACGAGCCCGTTCACCCTTGCCGAACACGCCCCCCGACAGTCGTCGCGTCACGTGCCCCATCATCGAGCGCCGCACCCGAACGGCTGCGCCCGAGGGGCTCGCCGCCGGCATCGACGCCGGCCTCCACACCCCCCACGGTGCCGCACCCCTGATCCCGGCATCGCGGGGTTCTCATGCGTGCCGGTTCGGGCCGCCGCTTGAGGTCACCGGTCGTCCCGGCGAGCTGGTTACTCGCCGGGACGACTTCTCGGCCGTGCGCCTAGTTCGAGCCGAAAGCTACCGAGCAGGTCTGGTCGGCCGCCGTCTGACCCGTGAGTCCCTCGATGACGTCGGTCGTCGGCGGAGTCGTCGCCGCTCCTGCGCCCGGATCGGTGGGCGCCGCCGTGTCGGCCGGTGCGGCCGTGTCGGCCGGTGCGGCCGGGGCCTGGCTCGCCGCCGTTCCGTCACCCGTGGCGGTGTTCTCGGAGCCGATGCCGGTGCTGCCCTCGGGGATCGAGAACGGGACGTCGTTCTTGATGGCGTCGAAGAGCTGGGTCGCCACGGCCTTGTCGGGCTGCACCTTGCCCTCGTAGACGCCCGAGCCACCGGTCGTGCCGGGGTACTGGACGAAGTTGACGGAGTCGAGCGGCAGGTCTCGCAGCGCGAGGCCGATCTGCACCATGGTGTCGATCTTGGTCAGCTGGTCGGACAGGGTCATGTTGCTGGCTGCCGCACGGGCCAGCGAATAGAGCTTCGTGGGGTTGCTGAGGGTGTCGGCGCTCTTCACCGTCCGCAGCAGCGACGAGAGGTAGACCTGCTGGCTGCTGATGCGGCCGAGGTCGGACCCGTCACCCACGCCGTGGCGGGTGCGCAGGAAGGCCAGGGCGTCGGCCCCGGAGAGCACGGACTCGCCGGCCGGGATGTCGAGTCCCGTGTAGCGGTCCTTGATGGGGGTGGCCGCACAGACCGGCACGCCGCCGATGGCGTTCGACATCTCGATGACGCCGTTGAACGAGATCATCCCGGCGAAGGGGATGTCGAGACCGGTGAGGCTCGACACGGTCGAGGCGACGCAGCTGAGCCCGCCGTACGAGTAGGCCTCGTTGATCGGCCGGGCCGACATCGCCGAGTAGTACCCCGAGCCGTCCTCTTTCGCACACGACGGGATGGGCACGACCATGTCGCGCGGGATGCTGACGGCCGTCGCGTTGCTGTGGTCGGCCGAGACGTGCAGCAGGATGTTGACGTCGTTCAGGGTCGCGTCGCGTTCGCCGAAGGCACCCTGGTCTTGGCTGGCGTCGTTGTCGGTACCGACGACGAGGATGTTGAAGCCGCCCTCGTACTCGCTGATCGACGGAGGCGCGGGCTTGGTGGTCTCGCCCTGGGCCGCCTGCAGCTCGACCCCCGTGCCGAGGTCGCTGCGCACCTGGTACGCCGCGATCGCGCCGACCGAGGCTCCGCTGACGAGCAGCACGGCCACGGAGGCGGCGACCACCTTCGTGACGGCCCGCACCGGGCCTCCGCTGGTCAGCCGACCGTGACGGGCGACTCCCGTCGTCGCCGGGGTGGCACGGCGACCGGAGGCGGTCCCCTCGGGTCGGGCAGCTCGGCGGCCACGGCCGGATCGGTCGCGAAGGTCGCTCACGCGGTGTCCTCTCGGTCATCGAAGGCACTGGTCGCTCGTTCGGACCCGAGAGAACTCGTGGATCGAGCGGGCGGACGTGCACCGTTCGGTGTACGGGCAGAAGGAGAGTCTACGCAGGCGGTCCTGGACCGCCCCCGGGACTCAGCCGACCTTGCGGTTGGCGACGAGCTGCACGGCGTACGACGCGAACCACTGGCCGGCCGCGGGCCCGGCGTTGCACTGTCCGTCGCTGGCGCCGGGCGTCTTGATCCAGAGCAGGGCGTCCAGCTTCGTCGAGCCGGTCTGGACGGACGGTACCGACCCCAGGCCGGCGCCGGGAGCGTTGCACCACGTGCCCTTCCAGCCGCGACCGTTGCGTGACGTGTCGATCACGTAGCGCGCGCCTCCTGAAGCCTGCGACACCTTCTCGGCGTACGCCCGCTCGGACTCGACCGGGTAGTAGTTCGAGACGTTGGTCGCGAAGCCCCGGGCCCGGTCCACGCCCGCGGCCTTGAGGCGTGCGGCCATGGTCTGCGGCGGCACCCAGTTGGAGTTGCCGGCGTCGATGTAGGCCGGCACCCCGGCGTCCGCGAGCGTCGCCACGGCCGCGGCGATGGTCGCCTCGCGTCCGTTCGTCTGCGTCGGGCAGTTGCTGATCAGGGCGAGAGCGTCGGGTTCGACGATCACGGCGGCGCGGTGGCCGGCGAGGCGCGAGGTGACGAGCTGGTTCCAGCGGAGGTAGGCCGCGTTGTCGGCGGAGCCGCCGGCCGAGTGGCTGCCGCAGTCGCGGTTCGGGATGTTGTAGGTGACGAAGACGGGGGTGGTGCCCTTCTTCTCGGCGGCGGCCACCGTGGCGTCGATCTTCTGCACGAGCTGCGCGTCGGTGAACCAACCGCCGAGCCAGGTGGCGACGGACTGCTGGGCGATCGTGCGGGCGGCCGACGCCTCGGCGGTACGGCCCTGCGACGAGAGCGTCGCCGCGGCGCGGGCGGCCTCGCCGTTCGCGTCGACGAACAGACCGCCCTTGTAGAGGGTGGCGCTGCTCGCGGTGCGGATGGTCTGCGGGGTCGTCGTGGCGGTCGTGCGGGGCGCCGCGGTTGACGTCGGGGTCGGGGTGGGCCCGGCGGCGTGGGCAGCGGCCGGGGTGGCCGCGAGGCCGGCCACGAGGGCGACGGCGGCGCCGATGACGAGGGCGGCGCGGGTCGTCGGGGTCATGTGGGTCATGGGTGTCGGTCCTGGAGTGTCGGGGGCCCGGGCGGTGTTCGGCCCACCCGGGGTGCCGACCGCTGCGGGGTCGCAGGGGGAGGCTCGAACAGTGCAACACGGGGGCGCGGTCGCGTTCAGTCCCTGTTCGGGGGGACGGGGCGTTCCACTTCGGGGGCCACGGGCCGAGGCGCACCGCCGCCGGGTCGGCCCTCGCGACGGCCCTCGCGGTGACGGACCTGGGACACTGGACCGGCGGTCGCGGACGCTCCCGCACGCACCAGGCCCCGGAGGACCACATGAACGGCGAGACCAACCGAGACGCGTGGCGGGACTCGGTCGAGACCTGGCTCAAGGGCGACGAGCGCAACGACGTCTTCGACGGCTACCTCGACTGGTACCGCGCCCCCGTCATCGCCGACACCGACGACTGGACCCGCGACTTCTTCGTGCTCCCCGCGGTCGGCTCGGACGTGCTGCACAAGCACGCGGGCTTCGTCGACGGCGACTCCGCGGTCTCGGTCGACGACACGACCTGGCGCGACCTCAGCACCCTGATCGGTGAGGCCTTCGCCACCTACGCCGCCGCCAAGGCCTAACCCCGTCCACCCCAGGAGGCGCGGGCCGGGTCACCGGCCCCGCCTCGCGTCGCGGAGGGCGTGGGATTCGAACCCCGCGGCGCGCCAGCGACGCGTCCGCCCGGTCGGCGCCCTCCGGGGCGCGGTGCGGAACGGTCGACCCGTCTGGCGGAGGGCGTGGGATTCGAACCCCGCGGCGCGCCAGCGACGCGTCCGCCCGGTCGGCGCCCTCCGGGGCGCGGTGCGGAACGTTCGACCCGTCTGGCGGAGGGCGTGGGATTCGAACCCACCCCAGCAGCGTCCGCTTAGGTCAATCAATACCTAAGTGCCCTTACTTACGGGTTCTACGGACGCAATTCGGTTTGCCACTCGGCCGTTCGGTCTTAGCAGTTGTGGGCATTTTGTGGGCAAGCCCTGAACACGTGGCGCTAGTCGTCGCCAGCCCCCTCGACGAGGGCTTGCAGGCTCATCAAGGCTTGCCCTAGCCGCGCCGTCTCTCCCGTCGACCTGTAAGCCCGAGTCATCGCAGTAGTTGAGTGACCAACGATGTCCATGGCCAGGACTTCGGGAACTCCGGCCTCATAGAACAGGGTGACCGCGGCGTGCCGAGCGTCATGCAAACGGGCCTGAGGCACCTGCAATCCACGGAGCGAGATCTTCCACGCACGATTGTCCACGGAGGGGTCGATAGGCGCGCCCGTCACACCCGATGCGGTCCACATCAGTCCGTGCGGATTGGCCTCAGTCATGGCCAGCTCGCGCCTCGCCTCGAAAGCAACGCGGAGGGAGCCGACGAGAGGCACCTGCCTCCACCCCGCTGCCGACTTCGGACGGGTCAACCACAGCCCCCCGGTGAGGTGACGGCTCTCGAAGCCCGCAGGCGCGACTACGCGCTTGTCAGGGCAGTCGGCCCCTCGATTCCACCCGCACCTGCCGCCACATCCGTGTGTCCAGGTCAGTCGCTGCAACTGCCACGACAGGTCAAGCGAGTCACCAACGCGGTCTAGCTCGAGTCCTAGAAGCTCACCCTGCCTGGCACCCGTCAGCAGCGCCGCCGCCCACCGCGACCCGAGACGGTCACTACGGGAGGCATCGATGATGGTCCGAGCATGGGCTGCCGTAAGGACCGCAAGGTCAGGCCGCGTCTTCCGAGGAGGACGGACCTGCTTGGCTGCATCCCGATACGTGTGCCCCTCTCGATGAGCAGCGGCGAGAGCTATGGCGAGAACACGGTAAGCGTGTAGCGCGGTGGTCGACGAGAGTCCTTTGTCGAGGACGGCGCTCGTGACGCCCCTGACGTCTGCCGCGCTCAGCTCAACAAGTGGGACCTGCCCAACCTGAGGCAGAAGATGGTTGCGCACCGTGCTCTGATAGTTCGCCGCAGTCCGAGGCTTGACCTCCCGACCTGCTATCTCCACCAGCCAGTAGCGCAACCACTCACCCGTGCTGCCACTCGGAACGAGCGGGGGCGTCACCAACAGGGCGGGGACCTTGGGCCGGCGTATAGCGCTATCCCTGGTATGAATGGCCAACTCAAGCGCCCGCAGTGCGACTGCCCTGTCCTTGCAGCGAAAGACTTGCCGTTGTCGCTTGCCCTCCGGTGAGGGGGGCAGCTCGAGGGCCGCTTGCCAGAACCGGAGGGGGAGGGTGTCATCGGCGGGCACACGACTGATGGTGCCGGTTCCCTTTGCTCTTCTCATGCCCCGATCTAAGGGGCTCAATCCGCCTCGAATTGCCTTGTTACGGCGCGCAAGAAACATCAAAACCAGGTGTGAGTGCCAACCATGTCGATCTGACTAGTAGCTACTCAGATCTGGCCACTCGTGTGACGACGGAGAGCCGGGCACGACCCCCTCCCCCCGCGTCTGCACGGCCCTCGGGCGGCATAGTGCCTTTTCACACACGGAGTGCGTCAGATCGGCGGGTAGCCCGCGAACTCGACTTGAGGGTCTGTCATCCCTATAGTCATGACGCTCGCGACGGTTGTTGCGGCTGAGGGGGAACCTTGAAAAAGACCATCACTGCTGGCGTCGTCGCATGCCTCATGCTCGTCCTGGCGGGCTGTTCGGAGCCTGCCCCCTTGCCGCGGGTGCCGGATGTTATTGGGATGGATGGAGCGGCCGCTGAGGACGCCCTGGAGGATTACGAGGTCGAGTTCGACGCTGGTGACGATCACGTCTTTGTACGGTCGAACTGGAACGTGGACAGCATGGCCCCTTCTGCTGGCTCCCCTCTTGAAGAGGGCGAGACGGTCGTCCTAAGCGTGAGCAAGCCTGGCACTGACGAGTCGCCGGAGCCGAGTGAGACCAGCTCCACGACCGCACCTGCTGCGGCACCAGTGCAGCCTGCTGAGCCGACCATCACGAGTGGCGGTCTTGACGCTGGCTGGGCCGTAACCGCGTGCGACCAGTACGGCAAGGACACGTATGTCTACGGCTGGGATGGCGACTGGTTGATCGATGGCACGAGTCAGATTGTCGACGACAAGTGGTTCCTCAAGGCCGGCGCTGACATCACCAACGCTTTCGGGGCGGAACGTCGTGCCACTGTCGAATGCACGGTCGTCGGCTCGAACGGCGCACCGCTCGTCGAATCTTTCCTCGATTACTAGGACTGGAGCACCAAGTGTCAGATGTAACGCCGTCGATAGACACTCGTCCTAAAATCGACTCGAAGGCCTTTGTATGCCCCTTCTGTGGTGTGTATAGCTCGATGACATGGATGCCAGCCAAGGCCCTCCAGCGGAATTCTTGGACCGAGCTCGGGGATATGGTCGAGATAGAACCAGGAGTTAGTGTGCGGCAATCAATGTCAGGCTGCCGCTGCACCAACTGTGATCGACTCAGCATCTGGCATGGCGACGTGATGATCTGGCCGCGAGAGGCAGATGGTCCGCTCGCGCACCGTGATATGCCTGCGAATGTTCGCGAATTGTACGAGGAGGCCCGTCTTGTAGCCCCGCTGTCGAGGCGGGCAAGTGCGGCTCTTGCGCGCGCAAGCCTGGAACGCCTGTTACGCACACTGGATGATGAGGCCCCTGCCAAGGCGCGACTTGATGAGCGGATCGCTCGCCTAGCTCCGAAAGTAAGTAGTGCCCTCGCTCGCAACCTGACGGTCCTCCGCTACATAGGTAACGACGCGCTCCACGGCACCG
Source organism: Frigoribacterium sp. MEB024 (assembly GCF_000878135.1). Taxonomy (GTDB): domain Bacteria; phylum Actinomycetota; class Actinomycetes; order Actinomycetales; family Microbacteriaceae; genus Frigoribacterium. The sequence continues at coordinate 37,167 of NZ_JXQZ01000013.1, read as the reverse complement.
ACGAGGAGGCTGAGCTTGTGGCCCTGTACCTCGACGCGAGTTCAGAAGCAGGTATTGCGGACGTCATCTTCTCGGCTATCAATGAGCTAGTCGATGAGCTGATTACGAAGCCAGCCGAGGCCGAGCGTCTCTTCATGCAGCTACCAGAAGGGGTCCGCACCGCTGCCGAGCGTAAGGCCAAGGCTGCAGGCGAAGACATTACGAAATAGCATCGCCCAGGCATGGCGCGCCTCTCGCTCAAGGGGTTGTCCCGAGCTGGACTCAGGCCACTTGAGCGAGTAAGGCGGAAGCTTGCACTGGTCGGGATGACTCGTCTTGTGATGCGGCGTCGGCGGTCGGAGTGATCATTCACGCATGGGTGTGCGAGGAAGTGGCGAAGCGGCAAGGTCAGCCCTGAATAGACCCGTGCCGAGCCATCCCCATGCGCACGCACCAACGCCTGGTGCTCATGGCTTCTGGGTCGTCCAGGTCAAGCCTGGTCCGCCGCTTGGTTGGGTCACCGCACGCTCAGCCGGCAATGGCCCTCGCTACCACTGCTATGCCTTCTGCCGGGACGCTTCAGGGCGTCGGCCATGGCTGCGCGAGTTCGACAGCCTGAACAGCGCCGTCGCTTGGATGCTTCAGCATCTACCCGAGATCCGCGACCTCATCAGCCGGTCCAACCCTGAGCCCGACCACTGATAGCAGCCCATGCGGCGTCATTAATCAACCTGATCACATTAGCGTCTTGTATATTGCATAAAAAGCTGCTGCCGTAAGGCCAGCTGCCGTAACAAGTCGCACGAGAAGGTCGAGAAGGATGACCGCTCCATAAAAAACTCGGTGCTGACGCCTAAGCCGAGCCACCCGTTGATCTTTCTTCGTCGCGGCATGCACATGGTCGCTCACATGAACGAAATAGTCGAAGAATAGGGTGCGCCTTAGGAGCGACTGAAGAAAGCTGAACCCCGGCTCTTTTGGTTCCCCTGGACCCGGTTGAGTTGGCATTTGCTGAAGGGGGCGCGCCCCTTCGACGCCGTCCTCGTGGTCATTTAGGACCTGATAGACATCCTCGGGAGTAGTACTCGACGCGGGCTGTTTCGGAACGGCGTCGTCATCCTCCCGATCCATCTTCACGCCGCGTTAGCAAGCATGCGCAAGCGATACTTCAGGGCATCGAAGGAGACGCCGAGCTGGTCGGCAATCTGGAACTGTGACAACCCTTCACTTTCAAGCTGCTGGATAATCGCGCGAGGCATCAGTAGGTTCCCTGCGAACTCGTTTGCCCAGATCTCTTCGGCGTTTCCCCGGTCGTTGTCGCTTCGCTTGTCGATGTAGGCCATGTCGCCGTCGAGGCGACTGCTGCGGTCGACGTAGTGCCCCAGTTCGTGAGCTGCCGTGAAACGAAAACGGTTAGCAGGCTGGTCTGCATCAAGGAATATTTGAGGACGCCCCGACCCTGCTGGCTTGACCAACATTCCAAAAACGTCGTTGCCGAGCTGAGCGGAGAACGTTTCAACTCCCACCCGGTTCGCTATGAGTATTGGGTCCACTGGGTATGAGTTCTCGGGCCAATTTGCCTCGAGGAGCGCCTCAGCCAATTCGCTGGCATTCCGGCGCAGTTCGCGAATGGACCCGAATTCACTTGGAAGGGTCATCGTTCGGTCCTCTACGGGGTCTGTTCTCACGTGTGCTGAACGGTAATGAACCGACCGGTTTGCGTCGGTTCCCCATGCGGCGCGTCGGCGCATCCTGGGGCGTTTGATTTTAGCCACAATCGACCTTTCGATGGATAGGCGCTGCTCGAACGGGCTCTGGTTGCAACTCGCTTCGTCCTGAGGAGGTCGCGCCAACCAATGTCGTGTGACGACGCGACATGGGGCCTAGCTCGGGCTTTGACGACGAATGGCCTCTCACGGTTCCCCAACCGTGAGAGGCCACAACCGATGAGGTCGTCGTTCCTCGCCTGTATTTTAACTCAGAACATCGTCACGGACCAGCAGACGCGGCCTGGTTGTTACGCCCGGACAGCGGGTTAGACGTCGCCGTCCGGACCAATTAGAGCCCGAGCGCCCCGATGTTGGTCAGGGCAAGCTCTCGGTATCCGGCAGGGTTGGGGTGTGCGGTGTCGGCCATGAGTGTCGCGGCTTGGAGTGCCGCCCACGTCCACCGCGCCTGGTGGTCGATCAGAGCGACACCCTTCTCGAGCGCAACCTCGTAGAGGGCGTTCGTGTACTGCTGATAGCTGCCATTGTCAGTCAGCCCTTGCACCGGGTTCGCGGTCACCAGGACGACGGTTGCACCCCAGCTAAGCGCCTCGGTGACGACGGCACTTGTGTCCGCTTTGTAGGAGGCGAGCGGACGGGGTGAGGAACCTCCAAGGCCGTTGATTTCCGAGCAGATGAACACCAGGTGCGGGTTGAACGCTCTAGCCACTTGCAGGGTGCCGAACTTGGAGTTGGTGTTGACCTGCTCCATGGTGGTGCTGCCGATTCCGAGGTTCCGAAAGCTGACGCCGGTTGTGCCGGCTGGGTAGCCAACTTCGATGTCGAACACCTGCGCGACGTTCCCCGTGGTGGCGGTGACCGCGACGACGTGAGTCGTGTTCGCCAGGCCCGTGAACTCGCGCACCACCCGACCGGTGTCACCCGTGCCAGGCGTGACCGTGACCGCCGTGCCCCCGTCGATCTGGACAGTGAACGGGCCACCGAAGTCGTTGTGGCCGATCCTGACGACGGTTCCGGTGTGGGGGCTGGTGTAGGTGACCGCCCCGCCTGATGCTGCCGCTTGCATGAGACCGGACGCGGCGACGGGTCGAGTCCAACCCGTCGAAGCAAACACCATGTGCGGGTCGACCTGCAGGAGGGCACTGTCCTTATTCAGTTGGCTGGCCCCGGGGTTGGCAATCGGGTAGCCGCGCTGGGCGAGAATGCGACGGAACCACGACGGCCAATCCGTCTCACCGGGGGATGCGCCATTGCCCGCGACGGTGCTGTCTCCGAGGAACGCGACGCGAGCTTCCCCGGTTCCTGCGGCTGCCCTGGCGAAAGCGCCACGAGCTGTGCGAAGTTTCGTCGGGTCGAGGTTGAACACGGATTGGGTGGGATTGAATCGTGCGGCCCGTGCGGTGTCCGTTGTCACGTAGCTAGGAGTGCCCTTGACCACGTTCACAGCGTCGGTGGTTCGTGCGTCGAGGTTGTTGAGGACGACGTCGGGAAGCTTGCCGGAATCGGGGTCGGCAGATACGAGGCGGGGAGTGCCCATGGTTTGTCCTTTGTTTGGGTACGACAAAGGGGCCACCCGGAGTGGGTGGCCCCTTAAGGGAAATTGCGGGGAGGGGGATCTAGCGGACTTGCTTGCCCATGCGGGCGGTCATAGTGGAGTTCGTGTCGGCGGCCTGGATCTCGCCGCGGACACGTCCAAGGAACTCGCCGCTATCCAGCACCAGCGTGCCGACGAAAGCGCCGCCCGAGCTACCTGAGGTTGCGTTGGACTGATCAAACACAGGAGCAGCCGCCATGCTCACTCGTGCCCGTGCACTCAGGGGTGCGGTCTCGATTACCGGGGCAACGAGTGTCGGAGTGGCGGTGAGGCGTCCCATTGCGCTCGAGACGATGCCGGCTGACTTGTCGAGACCATCAGCGAAGCCACGTCCGACCATGACGCCGATGTCGTCGCGGAAGACCCGAGACGGTGAGTTGATGTCCAATGCTCGTTCCGCCGCAGTGCGCGCAGCGTTCGCAAGCTCCGCAGCCCTGGCAGCGACCCGCCCGATGCCCCCGACCATGCCGGCAATGAATCCGTCGACTAGGTTTCGGCCTGCACCGACAAGAAGCGACCCTGTGTTCCCAAGGGCAGAAACGGCTCGAGGACCGAGCGTCGCAATAGTGGAAACCGCGCCGCTGATACCGCCCGAGATCACAGAGCCAACGGTAGAGAGCGCATTCCGGACCGGAGTCGGCAGGCTGTTGAACACCCGATCAAAAGCTGACCGGACCGCCTCAACACCCGTTTCGACTGTCAACCGAATCGAGGTCAGTGCGTTTCGGAACGTGGAGGCCAGGTCGAAGATGAATCCGCCAATTGCTTGGATGACGGGGCCAAGCTTCCCTGACATGGCCTGCTCGACGAAGTTGACGGCCCCCTCCGTGCTGCTGAACGCATCCGCAAGTTGGGGCAGGAGTACCAGAGGGCCGGGGAGTGCGCCAAGCAGGAACGCGAGTGCGTCTCCGAGTCCCTTGAAGGCTGCGACGCGCTGGTCGAGTCCTGTCGCGTCGCTGTAGACCACATCCACGAGCTGACCGAAGAGGTCGATCAGGGGCGGCAGTGCTTGCGTGATCAGCGGTGTGATCGCGGGCAGGATCGGCAGCAGAGCCAACACCAGTTCGCCCAGCGCGGGGATGATCTGCGGCAGTGCGTCTGTGGCCGTATCAAGGAACGTCTGCGCGAGATCCTGCAGGCCGGGGAGGTTGTCACTAATCGCCGGTCCGAGGACGTCCGCGACCTTGCCACCGAAGTCGCCAATGCCGCGGACGAGGGCGGGAATGTGCGGCGCGATCGTTTCGACCGCCTTGCCGATTCCGCCGAAGAAATCAGCAAGCTTGCCCGGATCGCCGTTGATGAAATTTGCAATCGAAGTACCAGCATTTTCAATTGCTGGGCCGACCCACTTTGCGAACTGATCTGCAAACGGCTGCGCTTTTTCGGCAAGGGAATCGACCGCGGTAGCAAGCGTTCCAAAGAATCCCGGAGCGGCAGCAACTAGCGGATCGGTGAATTTTGCGCCGAAACGCCCCAAAGCTGCCCCAAGGTTAGCGAGAGCGCCCCTAGCCGTCTCGCCCCCAGCAAGGGCGGCACCAGCAACGTTTTTCTCAATTGCAGTACGGAAATCCTCAGCGGAGATCTTTCCCTCAGAAGCCAAGTTTTTGACTTCATCAGTCGTGATGCCAAGTTGGTCCGCCAAGTACTGATAGATCGGGATGCCCTTTTGGGCCAGAATCTGCAAGGAATCGTTGTAAGCGGCACCAACTGTGGTCACGTTGTTCATGACGCTGCCAATGTCGCTGAGAGAAGACCCGGCAATGGCCGCCGTATCCGCCGTGATCTTCAGGTATCGCGTCAGTTCCTGGCCTGGCTTGATGCCAGAGGCGATAGCAGAGGCGGCCGTGGTGGCTGCTTCATCAAGACCGAACGCCGTTCCCCTGACAGATTCAAGCGAATTCTTCATCACCTCGGTGATGGTCTCCGCATCGTTGCCTAGGCCTCGGAGCTTCGCCTGAGCATCTTGAATGTTTAAAGATCGAGACAGGCCCTTGCTTAGAGCGACACCCGCAGCAAGACCAACGCCTGAGAGAGCTGCGCCCCCCACAATTGCCAGTGGTTTTGCGATAGCTCCGACAGCGCCGGCAAGACGACCGCCGAAGGCCTTGCCTCCCGCGTCTCCCGCGTCACCGAGGGACTGCGAGACGTTCTTGTCGACTGACTTGTTGAAGCCCTTGAACTGAGGGACGACCTCAACCCAGGCCTGGTAGTTGCTGGCTGCCGCCATGAGAGATCTCCCGTGCAGTAGGTCTGCTGCGGGAGATCAGCGATGGATGTGTGACTGGTGTGGGCGGGCGCCCGGTGAAGAGGTGGAGGGGGCTACCAGGCGGAGGGCAAATTGAGGGCTTTACGCAGTCCGTCCTCGAGGTCGGACCCGCTGCGGTGTGTAGCGGGGTGGCTACCTTCCCCGCGAATGACCATGCGCGGCTTCGCAGCAGATGAGGTCGCCAGCCATCCGGCGAGTGAATCCGCGGATTCGGCAAGAGATGCCTCATCGTCTCCGGTCAGGAAGCGGACGGCTTCGGGGGGCAACCCTGCCCGTCCTGCTATCTCGACACGTTGCGCAATTGCTCTGGTGAGGTCCGATGCACCGGACGAACTGCCGGCTGCGATGCGTTCGATCTCGGGGCTGTTGAGCCCGATGCCGTCGGCCATGTCTTAGAACCGTCCACCAAGCTCGCGGGGCAGCCGAACGTCTGTGGGCGTGGCCAGGAGCTGGGCGAAGGTATCGGTGTCAAGCGGCCCGTTCCCGCTTCCGTCTTCCTTGACCATTGCCCACAACTCGTGCAGGTCGGCCTCTGTCTCGGGGTGCTTGGCCACGTAGGCGTCGACGACGTTGATCCACATGCGGTCCGGCTCAAACGCGGCAGCAAGAATGGCGCGGGCGTGGAGGTTGTCACCAGACCGCTCGGAACGTTCGAGGGAGCGCAGTGCCTCTGCCTCATCCTTAAGCGTGTCTGCGCGCTGCTGGGAGTCACGGAATGCGATGACGGTGGACGAGTTGGCTGCCTCGCTAGGGCGCAGCCACAATCGGTTCTGCTCAATGCTGCTGCGGCGGGCTTCGAGCTGCTTGACCCGGTCGGCGTCGATCTTTTCTTTCGTGGCCAGCGCTCGGTCGTACTCCGCTTTGATCTCCCCGAGCTTGCCCTGATCAGACAGCATTCCGTCGCCACGGATCTGTTCGATGCGGGCCTGGAACTCGCGGCTGTTGAGGTTGGCGTTCTTGTAGCTGGTGGAGCTAATTGGTGAAGGCATGGGTGTCGCTTTCAGTTGGGCCGGCGCGCGGCGATGTAGGTGAAGGCGTCCGGCAGGTCAATGACCCATTGCCGGTCTCTCTTGGTCGCCGGGAGTATTCCGCCAGCGATGTCGTTTCGGATGGTTCTTGGTGTCACTCCGAGCTGCTTTGCAAGATCTGTTGGGGTGACCCAGTTACTACGTTCCCGTTTTTCCTCCGACTGGCTTGCAGCTTTTCCGTCGACGGAATTTCGCCAGGTGAGGGCTGCTTGGTAGACGGCGAGGAGAACGGCGTATCCCTCCTCGTCGCGTCCACGAGCTTTCACGCGGGCCGGTTCGAGTTGGCCTATCTGCCAGAGAATGGCCGCGTCTCGGCCCTCGAGAACGAGTACGGGCTGCGTGAGATGGCGTGCTGTCATGACGCCTCCTGCTGCGGGACGAATGGGTTGTTTTGGCTCGACATGGCAGATCGTCGTTCTCGCCACAGGCTGTGCAGCTCATCAGCCAGAAGACGCGTGTAGGTGTGACGGGGCTGGTAGGGGCGCGCAAGCCGGTTGCGTCTAGGCACGATTGCCTCCTTCGGATTCGATGTCAGGTAGCGCGGCCAGCAAGGCGCGGGCGTTGGATTGCAGGTCTTCCTCGAACCCACCTCGGATGGCGAGGTCGTCCAACGTGATGAGGAGCGTTCGGACGATTCCCTCGAGGACCGTCTGCGCGTCGATGACGTTTAGTTCGCCGAGAGCTTTCTCTATCTCGGCGTCCCTAGATGGCTTGTCTCTCCGCAGGACCAGGCGCATGGCCGCGCGAGAAGCAATGTTTTCGATGGGATTGAGCGGTTGCATCGGTCGCATGATCAGGCCGTCCTAGCTGCGTGTTGAGTCAGATTGGCGGTGTCTTCGCACGTTGGATGGATGCCGTGGTGAGCGACGGCCGGATTGAGGCGAAGTCCGCAGGAACGACACAAAGCAACAGGGGAGTCAGCCTGTTGCGCAGTTGCTTCTGTTGCCTTTGTTGCTTTTAGGGGGTTAAGAGCAACAGAAGCAACAGGTGCAACAGATGTACGCACTGACGGGGCTGTTGCTTTCGGCAGATACGTCCCGTGCCCCGCCTTGTCGATGAGTCCGCGCTTAGCAGCTCGCGTCAGGTAGGTGCGGACTGCGTTGGCTGGCAGGTTCGTTTCGTCGGCGACGGCTGCAGGCTTGATGCCCTCGCTGTGGCGGCTCACGCACTCCACGACCGCGCCAATTGCCTCGCCAAGATCGACGTCGTCAGGCTTGTTTACGATGTCCGACACCGAAATGGTGGAGTCACCTAGATAGTCCACGCGAGCTACCTGAGCCTGAGTCCCGTCGTCTACGGGGACTTGAGCCGAGACCAACTGGAAAGCAAACGAGTCGCCCCGGCTCTCGCTGTAGTTCGACTTGTCCACCGTGCCAACTCGCTCGCCGGTCTCTTCATCCGTGGCGAAAAGAATGACGCTGCGGGCGGTGTCTCGGAAGGCGTGGCTGCCGCTAAGTAGGTCGCGGGTGTCGCCCTGTCCCTTGCGAAAGTGCATGAGCGCGACGATGGCGACGTTCATCTCCCCGGCAAGGGTTGTGAAGGGGTTGAGCGCTTTCCGCACCTCGGATGTCTTGTCGAGGTTCGCCCCGTCCATCATCGAAGTCAGTGGGTCGACGATGATGAGTTTTGCGTTCGTCTCCTCGATCGCTTGACGAATCCGAGGGAGATCGTCCGCAATCGACGGCACTTCGCTTAGCTCCATCCCTTCGACGTGCGTCTTGATGGTCATGGCGTTGATGCGCTCCATGACGGCATCTGCGGCGTCGAGACGGGGGCGCACGACGGTTCCTAGGTCGTCTTCGTGGCCCACCAGGAGGACGTTCTGAGGGCTGCCTTCGAACTCTCCTTGCAGCAGCCCCCTCGTGACGGCGCTCGCGAGCCAGAGTGAGAACGTGCTTTTTCCCTCACCGCCTCTGCCAGCGAAGATCGTCGCGGTGCCCATCGGGATGCGTCCATTCCAGAGAAACGTCTGCCGTTGCGGGCGCACGAGAGATAAGGGAGTCAGGGCAAGCGTTCTCGTCGGCGGCTTGGCCGGCTCAGTGCCATTTCGGGTCATGCGGTGTGGTCCTTGGTGTTCGGTTCGGGCCGGGAGAAACCCAAAGACTCGGAAATAGATGACATGCGTTGTTCGTGTCGTTCAGCTCGCTCGTGGTCGCCACGTATGCGGCTCAGGTCGGCAAAGCTCCGCGGATCGCGCTGAGGGGGTGGGGTGCGTCGGCACATCTCGGCGTAGAGCCGGTCAGCCTCACGGTTGAGGTTGTCGACCTCGTTCTGGCGGGAGGCCTTGCCCTGCTCATAGGCGAAGGTGAAGAACTGCAGAAGCGAGGGCGGAAGTTGGTACGCCTCGACCTCTCCGGTGAGCAAATCCACGCCCAACTGCTCGAGGTAGCGTTCCGCCCCTCGGCTCAGAGCGATGCGGTCTGGATACGTAAAAGCGGGAGCCGACGCTTCACGCGCGGCTCCCGCCTTGTCACTATCCATGCGGCTACCTAGGGCCACTCCGATGCCGCTGCGGACCGTTCTGCGCGCCCCGCAGCCGACAAGAGTTGCACCGCCAGCTTCTTTGATTCGGAGGGCGTCAGATGCTCTGTGATCTCATACCGGCTGTGGTTCGTGATGAGCACGACGGACTTTTGGTCGCCGTTCATGCCTGTTGTCACGGTCGCCATCTCACTGCACCCCCGCGACGGTCATCGCTGCGAGAAGGCTTGTAACGCGCTTTTTCCGCGCGCCGTTTTCCCGCAGCACCGGCGTCAAGGCGTGCGTGTTGTTCAGGTGGTCGGCAACACCCTGCGCGTCTTCGTGGGCCTCGAGAATCTCCGCCATTTTGGAGACGGTGAGGGGGCTGGTGTCGTGACCCATAACCCCGTAGACAGCCCATCTGCCTTCATGCTCGAAGTAGTCGACCGAAAGCTGCCAGTCGTCGCCGTTCTGCTTCCAGGCGGTGAGGTAAGTGCCTGGTTCGGACGGGGCGTTGTCGATGATTGTGAGCGCGTCCACCGAAGTGGGGGCTGTCGCTTTGTCAGTGGCGGGTGCGATGATTGACTCAGACATTGGTTCTCCTGCTTCGTGATGGTTGCGTGGTGGACCTGGCCCCGTCCGCTCCTGCAAGAGCGGCGGGGTCGTTCTTTTTCTGGGTGGCCCAGATGTGGGCCTTCCGAGACATTCGGAATGAGTAGGCCACAGACAAGAACCGACTGAGGAGCCGTGCTTGAGACGCGGGCACCCAGATCGTGAACCCATCCGGCCAAGTGATCGAGACGTCACCTGGACTGAGGTTTCGAACAGCCTCATCCCCAGTTGGGTCGCGGTAAGTCAGCGAGTTGTAGTCGAGCGAATGGTCAGCTCTACTGAGATTCACGTTGGTCAGGAAGCGTCCGCCGTCCCGGTTCGTGCTGTCGATTCCAACCACTCGCGGACTCGTCGCTCCGAGTACACGATGGTCTTCGGCGTAGGTACCAAGTACTCGGGTCCAGTGCCAAGGAAGCGCAAGTTCTTGAGCCTGCTGGGTGTCATTCCAGGGATGAGCTGGCAGACATCGTCGTCGCTCAGGTAGCGATCGATCATCTGCGTCTGGCTTGAGGGCTGAGAAGCCACTTTGCCTCCGTTCGTCTGCAGGACACTGATTGTCTCTGTTGTACACAGACTACGCGCAGACGGAACTTGTGTCCAGTGGACAGAAGGTGTGTCGTCAAAACTATTCTTGCGCCCAAGTGACCACTAGAGTAGGAAGCGTGAGCATCAGAGCAAGTGACGGTTTCGGGGCACGGCTAGCCAAGTACAGGAAGATGGCCGGCTTCAGTGCCCGCGAGTTGAGCGACCGAATCAACGGCGAGATCTCGCGCGGAGTCATCGCCAACATCGAAAGCGGACGCAAAACTGACGTCACTGTCGATCAGATGCTGACTTTGGCCTGGGCGCTCGACATTCCGCCCGTAGCACTCGCGCTACCCCTCGAGGAGCCCGAGCGATTTGTAGCTCTTGCAAAGACACCGGCAGGTACTGAGGCAGTACGGTCGCGCTACCTCATGAGCTGGTTCCTTGGACAGCCGAACTCAGCTCTACATGAAAAGACACTCGGCCCAGGACGGGGCTACGCCAACTCGCTCATCAAAGCCCTCGACCGGTACACGTGGGAGGAAGCCGCAGTCCGCCTCCGCGAGCACGAGTACGACAACGGCGAAGCCCACCAGCCGTACGTGGAGGAAGCGCGCGAAATGCTCAGTAAGACGCGACAAGAGCTGCGTGACCTTGGGGTCGACTTGCAGAACTTCAAGATCGACGAGTAGCCGTGGGAAGCGTCACCCCCTACGAAACCGCCGCAGGCAAGCGTTATCGCGTCCGCTACCGCACCCCAGAACACCGACAGACCGACAAGCGTGGCTTCAGAACAAAACGTGATGCGGACCTCTTCCTGGCGTCCGTAGAGGTCGCCAAGGCTCGCGGAGAGTTCGTTCAGCCTGCCGACGCACGTGAGACCATCGGCGCTCTTGGCCCGCCGTGGCTGTCGAACCAGTCGCATCTGAAACCATCGTCACTGCGGCCCCTCGAGATCGCATGGCGGCTGTATGTCGAGCCGCGGTGGGGCGCACGCAAGGTCAGCGAAATCCGCCACAGCGACGTCCAGACTTGGGTCAGCGACCTGTCACGAGAGCGCGGCGCTACGACCGTGCTTCGCGTTTACGGCGTCCTGGCAGCGATTCTCGACGTGGCGGTGAAGGACCGCCGGCTGCTGAGCAACCCTGCCCGAGGCATCAACCTCCCCCGCAAGACGAAGAAGGAACACGTCTACCTGACTCACGATCAGGTGTCAGCCCTTGCTATGGCTGCAGGTGATCGCGGCACACTCGTCCTCACTCTCGCCTACTGCGGCCTCCGCTGGGGCGAGGCCGTGGGCCTGCGCGTCAAGGATCTCGACATGGTCCGACGTCGAATCAATGTCACGGTCAACGCCGTCGAGGTCGGTGACCGCATCGAGGTCGGGACTCCCAAGACGCACAAACGCCGCAGCGTCCCGTTCCCGGCCCTCTTGGCCCTTCCGCTTGCCCAGCAGTGCAAAGGGAAGACTGAGGACGATCTGGTTTTCAGCAGCCGCCACGGAACTCACGAGCGCCGGTCGCACAACGGGCACGGCTGGTTCCCCGCTGCTGTATCTTCAGCCGGCCTACCGCCGATCACTCCACACACGCTCCGACACACTGCTGCAAGCCTCGCCGTCAGCGCAGGCGCGAACGTAAAAGCCGTGCAACGGATGCTCGGGCACGCGTCTGCCTCAATGACCCTCGACGTGTACTCGGACCTGTTCGACGACGACCTTGACGCTGTAGCCGAGCGTTTGGATCAGAGACTGGCGCACACGGTTGTGGGCAAACTGTGGGCAAGCCGAGCCGACAAGTGAGCTAGACCCCCGGAAAAACGGGGGCATTCGGGGATCTAGCGCGCGGAGGGCGTGGGATTCGAACCCACGAGACATCTCTGCCCACTTGTTTTCAAGACAAGCTCCATCGGCCGCTCGGACAGCCCTCCCGGTGGCCTGATGAGCTACGCCGCCACGATGTGAGCAAAACGCCACGTTTGATCGCGTCGTGTCCATCTCGTGGCGGGATGCGCGCACCCGGCAACCGGGGCCGAGTCTACCGGCTCAGAGCGTCGCGAGCACCTCGGCGAGCCCGTCGTCCAGGTCGCTCGACGTCTGCTCGTTCGCCACGGCCGCGACGTCGTCGGGCGCCTGGCCCATGGCGACCCCGCGCCCCTCGCCGGCGGCCCAGCGCAGCATGTCGATGTCGTTACGCCCGTCGCCTGCGGCCAGCACCTGCGAGCGCGGCACGTCGAGCCACTGCCGCACGCGCTCGAGGGCGGTCGCCTTCGTGACGCCGTCCGGGGCGATGTCGAGCCAGGCCGTCCAGCCGACGTTGTAGTTCACGTGCTGGAGGCCCATGCGCTCGACGGCCGTGAGGAAGTCCTCGGTGTCGTGGTCGGGCGAGACGACGACCACGCGGGTCGCCGGCCGGCCGACGAGGTCGTCGAACTCGACCTTCTCGGCGTTCAGTGCCGCCGCCGCGGCGGGGAACGACCCGCAGTACCGGAGCAGCCCCTCTTGGTCTTCGACGGCGTACCCGGCCCCCGCGTCGGCCAGGGCCTCGCGGATCGTCGACAGCACCTGGGTCGGGTCGAACTCCTCGACGTGCACGCGGCGGTACCCCGTCGGGGCCGACTCGTCACGGCCCAGGGTGATCGCACCGTTCGCGCAGACGACGTAGTCCGAGACGAGACCGAGACGCTCCATGACCGGCAGCGTCATCGACACCGAGCGTCCGGTCGCGATCATGACCTGGTGACCCTGGTCGTGGAGGCGCGTGATCTCGCCGAGGACGCCCTCGGAGATGGTGCCGTCCTCGGGCATGATCGTGCCGTCGACGTCGAGCGCGACCAGCCAGCGGTCGGCGGCGGCCACGGGCTCGTCGCCGGGCCGGGGTGCGGCGGCGGCCTGGCTCACGCGACCGGCTCGATGACCTCGAGGCCGCCGAGGTAGCCGCGCAGCGCCTCGGGCACGACCACCGAACCGTCGGCCTGCTGGTGCGTCTCGAGGATCGCGACGAGCCACCGCGTGGTCGCGAGGGTGCCGTTGAGCGTCGCGACGGGGGCCGTCTTGCCGCTCTCGGTGCGGTAGCGGGTGTCGAGGCGGCGTGCCTGGAAGGTGGTGCAGTTCGACGTGCTGCTCAGCTCGCGGTAGGTGCCCTGCGTCGGCACCCAGGCCTCGATGTCGAACTTGCGTGCGGCGCTCGAACCGAGGTCGCCGGCGGCGACGTCGATGACGCGGTAGGTCAGGCCGAGCGCCTGCAGCATGGCCTCTTGGAAGCCCACGAGCGCGTCGTGCTCGGCCTCGGCCTGGTCGGGGTGGACGTAGCTGAACATCTCGAGCTTGTTGAACTGGTGCACGCGCAGGATGCCCCGGTTGTCCTTGCCGGCGGCCCCGGCCTCGCGGCGGTAGCAGGTCGACCAGCCGGCGTAGCGGATCGGGCCGGCCTCGACGTCGAGGATCTCGTCGGAGTGGTACCCGGCGAGCGCGACCTCGCTCGTGCCGGTCAGGTAGAGGTCGTCGGCGGGCAGGTGGTAGACCTCGTCGGCGTGCGACCCCAGGAACCCGGTGCCGGCCATGACCTCGGGTCGCACCAGCGTCGGGGTGATCAGCGGCGTGAAGTCGTTCTTCAGGGCGAGGTCGAGGGCCATGTTCATCAGGCCGAGCTCGAGGCGGGCACCGATGCCGCGCAGGAAGTAGAAGCGCGAGCCCGAGACCTTGGTGCCGCGCTTGATGTCGATCGCGCCGAGCTTCTCGCCGAGGTCGGCGTGGTCGAGGGCCTCGAAGTCGAAGGAGGGGCGGGTGCCGTGCTCACGGAGCGTCACGAAGTTCTCTTCGCCGCCCGAGGGCACGCCGTCGATGATCAGGTTGCCGATGCCGCGCGCGGCCGCGTCGAAGACCGCATCGGCCTCGTTCGAAGCGGCCTGCGCCTCCTTCACGCGGGCGGCGAGCTGCTGCGCCTGCGCGACCAGGGCCTTCTTCTCGTCTTTCGGCGCCTTGGCGACGGTCTTGCCGAAGGCGTTCTGCTCGGCGCGCAGGTCTTCGAAGGCGGCGATCGCCGCGCGGCGGGCCTGGTCGGCCGCCACCGCGTCGTCGACCAGCGACTCGGAATCGCCCCGGGCCCGCTGGCTCTGCTTGACGAGGTCGGGGGATTCACGAAGCAACTGGGGATCGATCACCCGCCCATCCTAGGCAACGGCACCCGCGCGGCCGACGTTCTGCACAGAGCCTTCGCCTTCCCGTTACCTCACGGGGGTGCGTCCAATACGCTCGCCCCATGACCGCCACCTCCCCCTCCCCCGCCGAGCACGCCTCGGCATCCGAGCCCGAGACGGCTCGCCAGACCGCCGCGGTCGTCTACAACCCGATCAAGGTCGACCTCGACGCCATCAAGACGGCCGTCGGGCGCCACGAGTTCTCGAACGGCTGGGGCCCCACGACGTTCTACGAGACCAGCAAGGAAGACCCGGGCGGCGAGGTGACGAAGCAGGCACTCGCCGAGGGCGCCGACATGGTGATCGCCGCGGGGGGCGACGGCACGGTGCGTGCCGTGGCCGAGGCCCTGCAGGGCACCGACGCGTCCCTCGCCCTGCTCCCCTCGGGCACGGGCAACCTGTTGGCCCGCAACCTCGAGCTCTCGCTCGACAACCTCGACGACTCGATCGCGACGGCGTTCAGCGGTCGCGACCGCGACATCGACCTCGGCGTCGTCGACGTCGAGCGTGAGGACGGCTCGCGCGAGACCAAGGCGTTCGTCGTCATGGCGGGCGTCGGCCTCGACGCGAAGATGCTCGCGAACACCAACGACGAGCTGAAGAAGCGCGTCGGGTGGCTCGCCTACGTCGACGCCATCGCCCGCGCGCTCCGCGACGACAACAAGATCGACGTCCGGTACGAGCTCGACGACCAGGGCCGCAAGTCGATGCGCGCCCACACGATCATCGTCGGCAACTGCGGCCTGCTGCCCGCCAACATCATGCTGCTGCCCGACGCGGCGATCGACGACGGCATCTTCGACATCGTCGCCCTGCGCCCCGAGGGCTTCTTCGGCTGGGTGCAGATCTGGGTCAAGATCGTGTGGGAGAACGGCGTCATGCGCCGCACCCAGGTCGGCCGCCGCATCCTCGCCGCCAACAGCCGCGAGGTGCGCACCCTGCGCTACAACAAGGGCAAGAAGCTCGTGGTCCGCCTCGACTCCCCCCAGGACTTCGAGATCGACGGCGACTCCGTCGGCAAGGTCGTCGCCCTGCGCGCGGTCGTCGACCCGGGCGGCCTGACCGTCCGCGTGCCGGCCGACGCCTGATCGGCACGGGCGGCCGGCCGAGCGAGGCAGGTCGTCAGCGCAGGCCGCTGATCAACCCGCGCAGCCAGTCGCGAGCCTCGACGAAGGCCTCGTCGTCGTACCGCGGCGAGACCTCGGCCGGGGCACCGTCGGCGCGCGGGTACGACCCGAGGAACATCACGCTCGGGCTGAACCGCTTCAGCCCGAGCAGGGCGTCCGCGACGCGTTCGTCGAGCACGTGCCCCTCGAGGTCGATCACGAACCGGTAGCGCCCGAGGGCGTCGCCGATCGGCCGGGACTGGATCAGGCTGAGGTTGATGCCGCGGGTCGCGAACTGCTCGAGCATGTCGACCAGCGCGCCCGAGCCGTCGGTCGGCAGCTCGACGATCAGGCTGGTCTTGTCGGCGCCGGTCGCGGGAGGCACGGGAACCGTGCGGCTCACCAGCACGAAGCGCGTGACGGCCTGGTCGTTGTCGCCGATGTCGCGGGCGAGCACCTCGAGGTCGTGGTGGTCGGTGATGCCGGGAGGCGCGACCGCGGCGTCCGCGGAGCCCCCGACCCCTCCCTCCTCGAGCAGCGACGCGGCGGCGGCCACGTTCGACGACGCCGGCAGGTGCCCGTGGCCGGGCAGGGCGCGCTCGAGCCAGCGGTGGGTCTGCGCGTAGGCGACCGGGTGCGCGTTGACGACCCGCACCTCCTCGATGCGGGTGCCCGGACGGGCGACGAGCACGAAGTTGACGCGCACCAGGTACTCGCCGACGATGCGGAGGCCCGGCACCGTGGCGAGGGCGTCCTGGGTCGCGCTGACCCCGCCCTCGACGCTGTTCTCGATGGCGATCATCGCGGCCGTGCTGACGCCCGAGACGACGTCGGCCAGGGCCTCGCCGACGTTGTTGACGCTCTTCCAGGTGGCTCCGACGGCCTCGGGCACCTGCTTGAGCGCCGCCTCGGTGAACGTGCCCGCGGGCCCGAGGTAGCTGTAGGTCGTCGAGGAGGCGCGGGTCGGCATGACGAGGAGCCTACTGAGAGCCGCCCGGGCACCGCGACGAAGGTCGTCGCCGGGTGCCAGGATGTCCCCATGACCGACCGTGCCGGAACCCCCGCAGAAGCCAGCGACCTGATCGACCCCGAAGAGGTCACGGCCGCGTACTACGAGCTCGTCCCCGACGTCGGCGAGGTCGAGCAGAAGGTCGTCTTCGGCACCTCGGGCCACCGCGGGTCCTCGCTCGACGCCGCCTTCAACGAGACCCACATCGCCGCCATCACGCAGGCGATCGTCGAGTACCGCGCGGGCCAGGGCATCACCGGCCCGTTGTTCATCGGCCGCGACACGCACATCCTCAGCGGCCCGGCCGAGCGCACCGCGGTCGAGGTGCTCACCGGCAACGACGTGAAGGTGCTGGCCGACGCCGAGGGCGGCTACGTGCCGACGCCCGCGCTGAGCCACGCGATCCTGGTGTACAACAACGACCCGGCCAACACCGACAAGGCCGACGGCATCGTCGTCACCCCCAGTCACAACCCGCCCCGCGACGGCGGCTTCAAGTACAACCCGCCGCACGGCGGACCGGCCGACAGCGACGCCACGAACTGGATCGCGAACCGCGCCAACGAGATCATCGCCGCCGGCAACGTCGACGTGAAGCGCGGTGTCGGCACGCCCGGCCGCCACGACTTCCTGCGCGGCTACGTGGGTGACCTCGTCAACATCATCGACATCGACGCCATCAAGAAGGCCGGCGTGAAGATCGGTGCCGACCCGCTCGGTGGCGCGAGCGTCGAGTACTGGGGCGCGATCCGCG
This sequence comes from Frigoribacterium sp. MEB024, assembly GCF_000878135.1. GTDB lineage: Bacteria > Actinomycetota > Actinomycetes > Actinomycetales > Microbacteriaceae > Frigoribacterium. The sequence continues at coordinate 19,910 of NZ_JXQZ01000013.1, read as the reverse complement.
ACGTCTACGGCCTCGACCTCACGGTCACGAACCCCGGCGTCGACCCGACCTGGCGCTTCATGACGCTCGACTGGGACGGCAAGATCCGCATGGACCCGTCCAGCCCCTCGGCCATGGCGAGCGTCGTGCACCGTAAGGACGAGTTCGACGTGCTCACGGGCAACGACGCCGACGCCGACCGCCACGGCATCGTCACGCCCGACGGCGGCCTGATGAACCCGAACCACTACCTCGCGGTCGCCATCGACTACCTCTACACGCACCGCCCCGAGTGGCGCGACGACGCCGCGATCGGCAAGACCCTCGTGTCGTCGAGCATCATCGACAAGGTCGCCGAGTCGCACGGACGCCGCCTGTGGGAGGTCCCGGTCGGCTTCAAGTGGTTCGTGCCCGGCCTGGTGGACGGCTCGGTCGCGTTCGGTGGCGAAGAGAGCGCCGGCGCGTCCTTCCTGCGCAAGGACGGCACCGTCTGGACGACGGACAAGGACGGCATCCTGCTGGCCCTGCTGGCGAGCGAGATCATCGCCGTCACCGGCAAGACCCCGTCGCAGCTGTACGCCGAGCTCGTCGAGAAGTTCGGCGACCCGGTCTACCAGCGGGTCGACGCGGCGGCGACGAAAGAGCAGAAGACCCGTCTGGGCAAGCTCGACGGCGACGCCATCGAGGCGACCGAACTCGCCGGCGACCGCATCACGGCGAAGCTCAGCAAGGCTCCGGGCAACGACGCGGCCGTCGGCGGCGTCAAGGTCGTCACCGACAAGGCCTGGTTCGCGGCACGCCCGAGCGGCACCGAGGACGTCTACAAGATCTACGCCGAGTCGTTCGAGGGCCCCGAGCACCTCGCTCGCGTCCAGGCCGAGGCCAAGACCATCGTCGACGCCGCGCTGGGCGCCTGACCCGCGCCTCCCGCACCGCCCGACGGGCGTGTTCGTGACGGACGGGCGACTTCGGTCGCCCTTGTCCGACGAACACGCCCGTCGTGCGTTCGCTGGGCCGCGCGGCGGGCGGGCGGCGGCACGCAGGCTGCGGCTCAGCCGGCGTAGTCGGGGGCGGCGGGGAGGCCGAAGAACTCCTCGAGCGTGGTGACGCCCGTGTCGTGCATCTCGGTGGCGAGCGGAACGCCCACGTACCGGAAGTGCCACGGCTCGAACGTGAAACCGGTCACGGCGACCTTGTCGGCCGGGTAGCGCAGCAAGAACCCGAAGCGCCACGCGTTGGCCGCCAGCCACTGCCCCTGCGGTGTGTCGCCGAAGCAGGCCTGCAGCGCACAGCTGAGCGGCACCGGGCTGATGTCGAGGGCGAGCCCGGTCTGGTGTTCGCTGAAGCCGGGGCGGGCGCTCTGAGCGTCGGCCTGTGCCTGCCCGAGGCGCTGGACCCAGCCGGCGTAGACGCTCACCTGGGTGTCGTACGAGCGGTACGCGCTCTGCACCTGGAACGCCCCGGCCCCCTCGGCCTCGCCCGCCTGGAACATGGCGACGACCGCGGCGGCGGCCTCGGCGCGCAGCGTCGGCGGGTTCTGGTGCGTCACGTCGGGCGTGACGAGGTCTGCGGGCACGTAGTCGACCGGGTCGAGGGGGCGCAGCTTGTCGCTGACCACCCAGAGGCTGGCGGGGTCGTCGACCGACCGGGCCGCCTTGTCGAACGCGGGTGTCGTGGGGGACGTAGGAGGCGCCTCCTCGGTCGGGGTCGGGGTGGGGGTGACCGTCGGCGAGACGGTCGCGGCCGACGTGCTCGGGCTCGGCTCGGGTGCGCCCCCCGAGCACGCGACCAGCAGGCCCGTCGAGAGGACGATGGCCAGGACGGTGGCCGCGGTGTGCGGCAGGGAGGGGCGGCGTGACATCGCGTCGAGCCTAGTCACGAGCACCGGATCGACACGGACGGACACCACGAGGGACGATTCCTCTTGTTGTCGGATGCTTGCCCGTGAAGTAACTTTGCGTACTGCGCAATTCCTCGTCGCGCCTTCCACTTCCAGACAGAAGAGACACCATGTCGAGCGCCGCCCCAGCCCCCACGACCACGGCCCCCGCCGAGCGCCAGGGCCTGATGACCCACCGCCAGATCCTGTACGTCATCTTCGGCCTCATGGCGGGCATGTTCCTCTCGGCCCTCGACCAGACGATCGTCGGCACCTCGATGCGGACGATCGCCGACGACCTCGACGGGCTCAGCCTGCAGGCCTGGGTGACCACCGCCTACCTGATCGTGTCGACCATCTCGACGCCGATCTACGGCAAGCTCAGCGACATCTTCGGGAGGCGACCGCTCTTCCTGATCGCGATCACGATCTTCTTGCTCGGGTCCGTCGCGGCCGGCTTCTCCGAGAGCATGTACCAGCTCGCGATCTTCCGGGCGATCCAGGGCATGGGCGCCGGTGGCCTCATGGCCCTGCCGCTGACGATCATGGGCGACATCCTGGCCCCGCGTGAGCGCGCGAAGTACCAGGGCTACTTCCTCGCCGTGTTCGGCATCTCGAGCGTCATCGGTCCGCTCGTCGGCGGACTGTTCGCCGGAGCCGACCAGATCCTCTTCGTCACCGGCTGGCGCTGGGTGTTCCTGATCAACGTGCCGATCGGCATCGTGGCGCTGTTCATCGTCGTCCGGTTCCTGCACATCCCGGGCCAGAAGCGACGCGAGAACGTGCGCATCGACTGGTTCGGCGCCGCCGCCGTCATCGTGGCCGCCGTGCCCCTGCTGCTGGTGGCCGAGCAGGGCCGCACCTGGGGCTGGAGCTCGCCCGGGGCCTTCGCCTGCTACGTGATCGGAGCGGTCGGCATCGTCGCGTTCGTCGTGATCGAGCGGTCGATGGGCGACGACGCGCTGATCCCGCTCAAGCTGTTCCGCAACCCGACCTTCTCGATGGCGACCGTGCTGGGCGTGCTCGTCGGCTTCGGCATGTTCGGCGCCCTGCTGACGGTGCCGCTGTACCTGCAGCTCGTGAACGGCGCGACGCCGACCGAGAGCGGCTTCCAGATGCTGCCGATGATCGCCGGCCTGATGATCTCGTCGATCGTCGCCGGCCAGCTCATCTCCCGCACGGGCAGGTACAAGATCTTCCCGATCACGGGCACGGCGTTCATGGCCGCCGGGTTCTTCTGGTTCACGAACCTCTCGTTCGACAAGCCGTACTGGTTCATGATGGTCGGCATGCTGCTCGTCGGCCTCGGTCTCGGGCAGCTGATGCAGACCCTGACCATCGCCTCGCAGAACTCCGTCGGGGCCCGTGACATCGGCGTGGCCACGTCGGCGTCGACGTTCTTCCGGCAGATCGGCGGGACGCTCGGGACGGCCGTGCTGTTCTCCGTGCTCTTCAGCCGCATCCCTCAGACGATCGCCGCCGCGTTCGCCGACTCGAGCCTGCAGGGCCGCGCCCAGGCCGCCCTCGCCGACCAGTCGGTGCTGAGCGACCCGGCGAACGCGGCGATCCTGAAGCTCTACCAGGCGGCCGGCAACGGTGACACGTCGCAGGTCAGCGGGGCACTCGACGGCAACACGTCGTTCCTCAACACGGCCGACCGACGCCTCGCCGCGCCGTTCCTCGACGGCTTCGCGAACGCGGCCGTGACCGTGTTCTGGGTCGCCCTGGCGGTCGTGCTGGTGGCCTTCGTGCTGAGCTTCTTCCTCAAGGCCACGCCGCTGCGTCAGAAGTCGGCCATCGACGAGGCGGCCGACGACGCGCGAGCCGCCGTGGCCGCCGACGCCGCGCTCTCGGCCCAGGCCGCCGCCGCTCAGACCGGCTCGCTCGTCGCACCCGACACCGGCTCGATCGACGTCGTGCCCGCGGGCCAGCGGCGTGACGACACCCCGCCACGGCCCTGATCGCGCGCCCCTCGGGGAGACCGCCCGGCCTCGGATGCGCCCGAGCTGGTGTCGCGACACGGCAGGTCTCGGGTAGCGTTCCCTGGACGGCACTTCGGTGCCGAACGGTTCGTCCCGCGTCCGGCGTTCCCTGCCCGTGAAGCTCACGCGGGAGGCGAGACGACCGAAGGCCGCACACCCACGGGGTGTGCGGCCTTTCTCCGTCCCGGGACGCCCCACCGGGTCGATCCCCTGCGTGAAGCTCTGGTCGACTCGGGGGACGTCTCTGCCCACGCGAGGCGGACGTGTCGAGCCTAGGACGGCCGTGAGCCGCTGCACAGGGGTTGACAACGAGAAAAATCCTGATCAGCATCGTCTTTTCTCTAGACGGTCTAGCAACGTGGGCTAGACTCCACCTCATGCCCGATCAGCACGCCACTGCCGCGCCCTTCGACGCGTCCGGCTATTGGTACAGCAGCAGCACCGAAGAGCGCGGCGTCACGGTGCTGAACACCCTTCGCGCCTACCGCGCCGCCGAGGTCGCGATGCGGGCCCGCACCCGCAAGTCGATGAAGATGAACGACACCGACCTCGCCGCCCTGCGGTTCCTACTCCGGGCCCAGCGGCTCGGCGACCCCGTCAGCGCGAAAGAACTGGCCGCCCAGCTGAAGATCACCTCGGCCTCGACGTCGGTGTTGATCAACCGTCTCGTCGCGAGCGGGCACATGCTGCGGCACCCTCACCCGTCCGACAAGCGCGGGGTCCTGCTGACCGCCACGGGCGAGTCGAACACCGAGGTGCGCGACACCATGGCGGCGATGCACGCCCGCATGATCTCGACGGCCGAGTCGCTCGACGCCGACCAGGCGGCCGTGGTCGTGGGCTTCCTGCAGCGCATGACGGCCGCGATCGAGATCGACGACCACCACGTCGACGGCGATCCGGTCGACCGCGCGGACACGGGCACGGGCAAGGCCACGGGCACGGGCACGGGCACGGGCACGGGCCACCGTTCGTCCTAGCCGTTGAGCGAACAACTGGTGAACTGACTAGATCGACTAACCATCGACGTGACAGTCTGACCGCACGACGCCGATTCACGGCGGTGTCGTGACCGTCCGAAGTCCCACCGTTCCGCCAGGCATCGCAGGGGTGCCGGAGACGAGCCGAACATGACCACGATCGACGTCGCTCGCAGCGACCGCACCACCTCCACCCGCAGCGCCTTCTCCGAGGTGCGCGACACCGCCCGCCGACGAACGCTGGCCGTCATCGCGACGGCTGCCACCGGCGCGAGCGTCAGTCTCGTCGCCGCCCTGCTCCTCGCGCTCGGCGTCATGCGATGACGAGCCCGTCGGGCTTCTCCGCCCAGCAGATGCAGGGTCTCACCCACGAGCAACTGGTGTCGTTCGTCCGCGGGTCGGTGACGACGGCCGTCTCGGCCGCCGACTTGCACGCCGTCAGACCGTCTCGACCTGCGCCGACGGGAGCCGTCTGCGCATGACGGCCACCGCCTCCTCGTTGCTGTCGACGAGCAGGTAACGACGACCGAGGGCATCCGCGACCGCTCCGGTGGTGCCGCTGCCGGCGAAGAAGTCGAGCACCCAGTCGCCCTCGCGGCTCGAGGCCTGCACGATGCGGCGCAGCACGCCCTCGGGCTTCTGCGTCGGGTAACCGGTCTTCTCACGACCCGTCGGCGACACGATGGTGTGCCACCACACGTCGGTCGGCAGTTTGCCCCGGGCGACCTTCTCGGGCGTGACGAGCCCGGGAGCCATGTACGGCTCGCGGTCGACGCTCGTCGAGTCGAAGTGGTACCTCTTGGGGTCTTTCACGTAGACCAGGATCGTGTCGTGCTTGGTCGGCCACCGGTTGCGGCTCTTCGCGCCGTAGTCGTAGGCCCAGATGATCTCGTTCAAGAAGCAGTCGCGCCCGAACAGGGCGTCGAGCAGCACCTTCGCGTAGTGCGCCTCGCGGTAGTCGAGGTGCAGGTAGAGCGTGCCGTCGGGCGCGAGCAGCCGCCAGGCCTCGGCCAGGCGCGGCTCGAGGAACGACCAGTAGTCCTCGAAGCGGTCGTCGTACCCCATCAGATCGCCGCGGATGCGCTCGTACTGCACGCCCTTGAAGCCCGTCACCGAGGTGATCGAGTCCTCGGCGCTGCGCACCGACGTCGTGGACCGGCGCCGCTGCTGGCGCCCCGTGTTGAAGGGAGGGTCGAGGTAGACGATCGTGAAAGCACCGTCGGGCAGGTGCACCGTGACGTCGAGGTTGTCGCCCTGGACCACGAGGCTCGGGGAGGCGGTGGTCCAGTCGAGGGGCATCCGACCATTCTGCTGCCTGCCGGGCACCGACACGTGCCCGACTCCCGGCCGGGGGCGCGTAGCGTGTCGGGATGACCACCGAGGTAGAGAACCGCCCCACGCAGAACCAGTACGCCCTCGTCGAGGACGGCGAGACGATCGGCTTCGCGGCCTACGACGTCGTCGGCCACGAGATTCGCTTCACCCACACCGAGATCGAGCCCAGCCGCCGTTCCGGTGGCCTCGGCGCCCAGCTCGTCCAGGGTGCCCTCGACGACGTGCGCGCGAACACCGACCTGCGCGTCGTGCCGCTCTGCCCGTTCGTGGTCGACTTCGTCGACGATCACGTCGACTACCGCGAGCTGCTCGACCGCTGACCGCGGCCCGGCCGCCGAGGCGGACCCCCGGCAGGAGGCGCGGGTCGCCTCGACGGCGCCCCTCGCGTGCTCAGGGCACGCGCGCCAGCCACTCGGGCGTCGCGAACTTCGAGGTGACGAGTTGCTCGGCCTTCTCGAGTTCGGCCTCGGTGACGTGGCCCTCGGTCGCGCCGTAGAGCCCGGTGAAGGTCTGCTTGAGGCGCTCGATGATCTCGGCGCGGGGCAGTCCGGTCTGGCTGCGCAGCGGGTCGACGCGCTTGGCGGCGCTGGTCGTGCCCTTGTCGCTCATCTTCTCGCGGCCGATGCGCAGGACCTGCACCATCTTGTCGCCGTCCATGTCGTACGACATCGTGGCGTGGTGCAGCAGGGCTCCGTTGCCCAGGCGCTTCTGAGCGGCCCCGCCGATCTTGCCCTTGGCGCTCGTGATGTCGTTGAGCGGCTGGTAGAAGGCGTCGATGCCGAGCGACTTGAGCGCCGTGATCACCCATTCGTCGAGGTACGCGTACGAGTCGGCGAAGCTCATGCCCTGCACGAGCTCGCCCGGGGCGTAGAGCGAGTAGGTCACGATCGACTGGGCGTCCATGAACATCGCGCCGCCGCCGCTGATGCGGCGCACCACCTCGAAGCCGTGGGTCGAGGCGGCGTCGAGGTCGACCTCGTTCTTCAACGACTGGAAGCTGCCGATGACCACGGCGGGCTGGTCCCACTCCCAGAAACGGAGGGTGGGCCCGCGGCGGCCCGCTCCGACCTCTTCGGTGAGCACCTGGTCGAGGGCGAGGTGCACGTTGGGCGACACCGGGGCGTCGTGGATGATCTGCCAGTCGTAGTCGCGCCAGTCGGTCGCCTTCGAGAGGCTGCGGCGGATCGCCACGGCGATCGCCTCGGGCGAGAAGCCGAGCAGCACCGCGTCATCCGGCAGCCCCTGCTTGATCGTCGCCGCGATCGTCGCCGCGTCGGACTCGACCGGCAGGCCGTTCACCGCCCGGTCGACGGCGTCGAGCGCCGTGTCGGGCTCGAGGAAGAAGTCACCGGCGAGACGGAACCCGGCGATGCGCCCCTCTCTGACGTCGAGGTCGACGACCACGAGCTTTCCGCCTGGGACCTTGTACTCACCGTGCATGGTCGCAGCCTATGCCTGGTGCCCCACGCGGTCGTCGAGCCAACGCACCAGGTCGGCCACGACCTCGTCGCGGTTGGTCTCGCGGAACACCTCGTGCCGCGCGCCCTGGTAGACCACGAGCTCGACGTCGCTGAGCCGGCTGCGGTTGACGTACGCGTCGGCGAGCTTGCGGGCGCTGGCCTCGCCGCCGAGCGGGTCGTCGTCGCCGACGAGCACGAGCACGGGCAGGTCGCTCGCCAGCCGGGTCGACGGGCGACCCATCAGCCGCAGCGTGTCGGCCGTGCCGAACAGCTGACGGGCCGTCGCCTGCACCGACAGGGGGTCGGCCGCCATGGCGTCGACCACGGCCTGGTCGCGGCTGAGCCACTCGTAGCCGGTGTCGCCGAGGTGGGCGTGCCGGGCGTTCAGGTCGCCCGCGTTCATGCTGCCGGGCATCCGGTAGGCCGTGCCGCTCAGCACGACGGCGTCGAACCGGTCGGAGCCCTCGTCGACGAGCTTCTGGGCCATCAACGAGCCCCACGAGTGCCCGAGCAGCACGAGCGGCGAGCCGGGGTTCTCGGAACGCGCGATGCCCGTCAACCGGACCACCGCCTCCATCGCCCCGCGCAGCCCGGCCGGGCCGAGCCGGCCGAGCTTCGTGTGGTCGCCGTCCCACTGGCCGAGGCCGGTCTCGCCGTGGCCGAGGTGGTCGTTCGCGTAGACCGTGTAGCCGGCCCGCACGAGGTCCTGCGCGAGGTCGTCGTAGCGCAGCGCGTACTCGCCGAGGCCGTGCGCGATCTGCACCACGGCCTTGGGCGTCGCGGCCTTCCAGACGTAGTAGTGCACGGTCACGCCGTGGGCGTCGGTGAACTCGTAGTCGCCTCGGGCGGCGGAGAAGGTGGGCACGCGACCAGTCTCCCATCACCGGCCCGGCTGCGGCCCTGCCCCCGTCAGCGGCGGGCGTCGACGTCGGTGCGCACGACGCCGAACGCCTGGTCGAGGTCGACGTCGACCTCGGTGCCGTCGTCGAGGCGCACGTCGACCTCGTAGGCCACGCCGGCGTCGTCGCTGCGATCGGCGTCGGTCACCGTGCCCCCACCGGCGGCGGCGAGGGCGGCGGCCGCGGCCCGGTCGTAGTCGGCGCCGGTCAGGTCGTCGTCGCGGGTCGAGTCGTCGACCGAGTCGTCGCGCGCCGAACCCGCGACGGGCGTCGGGGTGGCGTCCGCCCCGAGCGAGTCGTCGTCGTCGCGGTCGTCGCCGGCGGGCGTCGGGGTGGCGCCGGACCCGCGCGAGTCGTCGTCGACGCGGCTCGAGGTGACGGCGTGGTCGCCGTCGAGCAGCACCGTCGCCTCGCGCCCGTCGGGCAGGACGACCTCGACCTCGTAACCGACGAGTCCGTCGTCGAGGGTGTCCACCTCGGTCACGGTGCCGCCGCCGGTCTCGGCGAGCGCCGCCTCCTGGGCCCGGTCGCGGGTCTGGGTGGACACGCCGTCGTCGAGGCCCGAGGCGAGAGCCACTCCGCCGCCGCCCAGCACGAGGACGCCGGCGATGCCGCCGGCGATCAGCAGGGACTTCTTCTTGGTGAGGGTGTTCTTCAACATGGTTCGCTCCGTTCGTGGGGCCGCCGGGCGGCCGGTCTGTCGCTCTCTCGAGCTGATGACCCCACTCTCGCGAGCGGGCACTGAAGCCGTGCTGAAGTCCGCTGAAGAACCGTTCAGGAGGCGCGGGTCGCCTCACCGGGGCAGGGCGGGTGGCCCTCGGGTCAGGCGGGGCCGGCGGGGAGGTCGACCACGAAACGGGCACCCCCGAGCGGCGACGTGGTGATCGAGACCGAGCCCCCGTGCACCCTGACGATCTCGCGGACGATCGCCAGCCCCAACCCGCTGCCGCCCGAGTCGCGGGCGCGGGCCTCGTCCAGGCGGACGAACCGCTCGAAGACCCGCTCTCGGTCGGCCTCGGCGACCCCGGCCCCGTCGTCGTCGACGGTGAGCACGGCGCGGCCGTCGCGCTCGTCGAGGGCGACGGCGACCCGGGTGTCGGCGTGCCGGGCCGCGTTCGCCACGAGGTTGTGCACGACCTGGCCGAGCAGCCCCTCGTCGCCGTCCACGCGGGCCGGGCCGACGGCCGTGGCGTCGACGGTGAGCGACCCCCGAGCATCGCGACGCGCGACACCGCGTAGACGGGCGGTCTCGGCGACCACGAGATCGTCGAGGTCGACCGGGCGACGCGTCACCCCGAGGGCGCCCTCGTCCGCCCGGGCGAGGACCAACAGGCCCTGCACGAGCGCCGTCAGCCGCGCCTCCTCGCCGAGGACGGTGCCGGCCAGGGCCGCACCGTCGATGCTGCCGGGGTGCAGCAGCGCGACCTCGGCGTGCTGTCTGATCGTGGCGAGCGGCGTCTTGAGCTCGTGCGAGGCGTCGCCGACGAAGCGCCGCTGGGCCGTCGCCGACGAGTCGAGTCGGTCGAGCATGCCGTTCAGCGTGCGGGCGAGGCGGGCGATCTCGTCGCTGCCGCCCGGGTCGGGCAGCCTGTGCGACAGGTTCTGCGCCGTGACCGTGTCGACCTCGCGTCGCATCGACTCGACCGGACGCAGTGCGCGGCCGACCACGAGCCAGGTCGTGACGCCGAGCACGAGCAGCGCCACGGGGATCGCGACGCCGAGCGTCACGAGGCTGGCCGAGGAGGCGGCGCTCGCCTCGTCGAGGGACCGCGCGGCCACGACGCCGTACTCGGTCGTCACCGTCTCGGCGGGTTCGGGGGTGGCCTCGGGCGTCGGGGTCGAGTCGTCGGCGACGTCGTCGGCGTCTTCCGCGGCGTCGTCATCGTCGTCGTCGCCGGACCGCGAGGACGCGGTCGGCGTCGGTTCCGCGCTCGGCGTCGGCGTCGGCGTGGTCTCGACCCCGACGTCGTCCCGTTCGACGACGAACCGGTCGCCGTCGAGCGTCACGCGGTCACCCGACCCGGCCGCCGCGAGCGACGAGGCGGACTCGACGAGGTCGTCTTCTCCCCCGGCGGCGAGCACGCGGCCCGAGGAGTCGGTCACGACGACGAGGGCTCCCTCCGCCTCGCCCGCGACTGCCACGTCGGGCGTCGAACCGATCGCCAGGGCCGACACGGCGCGGTCCACGTCGGCCGAGGCGGACCGGCGCGGGCCGTCGGCGAGCACGGCCTGTTGCACGAGCGCGAAGACGAGCGTGAACACGCCGAGGGTCAGTGCGACGGCGAGCACGGCGGCCGCGGTGATGCGGGAGCGCAGCGAGGCCCGTCGGGGGCGACCCGGCCCGGTGCCGGCCGAGGGCCCGGGCCCGGGCACCGGGACGCGAGGGGCGCGCTCAGCCACCCCGCGCCTCCAGACGGTAGCCCGCCCCGCGCAGCGTGACGATGGCCTCGCGCCCGAACGGGCGGTCGACCTTGTTGCGCAGGTGGCGCACGTAGACCTCGACGATGTTGGGGTCGCCCTCGAAGTCGTCGTTCCACACGCCGTCGAGCACCTCGCGCTTGGTGACGACGCTGCCGGCGTGGCGCATGAGGAACTCGAGCACCGCGAACTCGCGGCTGGTGAGCTCGACCGCGACGTCGCCGCGGTGGACGCTGCGGGAGGCCGGGTCGACGCGCAGGTCACCGGCCTCGAGCACGACCGGCCGTTCGCGGGCACCACGGCGGACCAGGGCGCGCAACCGGGCCAGCAGGACGGCGAACGAGAACGGCTTGGTGAGGTAGTCGTCCGCGCCGGTGTCGAGGGCCTCGACCTGGTCCCACTCGCCGTCCTTGGCGGTGAGCACGATGACGGGGGTCCAGTCGCCGCCCTCGCGCATGGCCCGGCAGACGGCGTAGCCGCTCATGCCGGGCAACATGATGTCGAGGACGACCACGTCGTACGTGCCCTCGCGGGTGCGCCAGAGCCCGTCGGTGCCGGTCGCCGCGACGTCGACCGCGATGCCCTCGGCCTCGAGCCCGAGCCGCAACCCCTCGGCCAGGGTCGCCTGGTCCTCGACGACGAGCACGCGCACGGGGCCTCCCTCGGTCGCGCCGGGTGCGCGTCGTGCCCATCATGGCGGGAACGCGCTGAAGCGGCGCTGAAGCGGACCGGCCGAGGAGGCGCGGCGCAGGACTCCCCGCACCGCGCCTCCTGGGACACCGTCGTCAGTGCGCCGAGTAGCCGCCGTCGACGAGGTGGTAGCTGCCCGTGACGAACGACGCCTCGTCGCTCAGCAGGAACAGGACGAGCGCCGAGACCTCGGCGTCGGTGCCCAGGCGGCCGGTGGCGTGCTGCGACTCGAGGTACGAGAGCGCGTCGCCCTCGAGCGAGGCGCGCACGAGGGGCGTGTCGATGAAGCCGGGGCCGACCGCGTTCGTGCGGACGCCACGCTTCGAGTACTCGAGCGCCGCGACCTTGGTCAGGCCCACCAGGGCGTGCTTGCTGGCCACGTAGGCCGCGTTCTGGGCGATGCCGACCGAGCCGAGCACCGAGCTCATGTTGACGATCGAGCCGCCGCCGGCCTCCACCATGGCGGGCAGCTGGTAGCGCAGGCCGTAGAAGACGCCGTCGAGGTCGACCGAGCGGACGCGGTCCCAGGCGGCGATGTCGTACTCGCCGATGTCGGCGGCCGGGGCGCCGATGCCCGCGTTGTTCACGGCGAGGTGCAGGGCGCCGTAGGTGGTCTTCGCGAACTCGACGGCCGCCTCGGACTGCTCGGGCTTCGCGGTGTTCTGCTCGAAGGCCACGGCCGTGCCGCCGGCGGCGACGATCTGGTCCACGACGCCCTGCGCCGCCTCGAGCTTGATGTCGGTGACGACCACCGACGCGCCCTCGGCCGCCAGGGACCGGGAGATCGCGGCGCCGATGCCGCTGCCTCCGCCGGTGACGAGTGCCGTCTTGTCGCTGAACCGTGCCATGGTGTGTGCCTCTCTCCGTTCGTGGGCCGACCGTCGGGCCGGTCGGGCTCGTCGACGAGCCCGACTGCGAACATACGCCCGCATCGACACTCGGACAACAGGTGTCGCTTTGCCCTCGGCGAAATTCGTGCAGTCCGTGCAGCCCTGCTCGTTCAGGGGCAGGGTGGCGGGATGACCTCCCCCACGTCCTCCTCTCCGTCCACCGCCGTCCTCTTCGACATCGACGGCACCCTGGTGGACTCGAACTTCGCGCACGTCGACGCCTGGTCGCGGGCCTTCACCGACGTCGGCCACCCCGTCGACAGCTGGCGCATCCACCGGTCGATCGGCAAGGACTCCGCCCTGCTGGTCGAGGGGCTGGTCGGGAAGGACGCCGCCGCGCGCCTCCTCGACGACGCGAAGGACGCGCACTCGCGGCACTACGCCGAGCACCTCGGCGACGAGGGCGACCTCCACGTCTTCGAGCGGGCGACCGACCTGCTCGCCGAGCTCGCGCGCCGGGGGCACGGCGTCGTGCTCGCCACGAGTGCGCCCGAGGACGAGCTGAAGGCGCTGCGCCGCCTGCTCGACGTCGAGGACGCCCTGTGGGCCGTCACGTCGAGCGAGGACGTCGAGACCGCCAAACCCGACCCCGGCATCGTCGAGGTCGCCCTCGAGAAGGCGGACGTGCCGGCCGAGCGCGCCGTGATGGTCGGCGACGCCGTGTGGGACGTCGAGGCCGCGCACCGGGCGGGCGTGACCTGCGTCGGCGTGCTGAGCGGCGGCTTCTCCCGGGCCGAGCTGGTCGAGGCCGGGGCCGAGGAGGTCTACGACGACGTGGCCGACCTGCTCGCCCGGCTCGACGAGAGCGTGATCGGTCGGCTCGGGCGCGACTGAGGCGGGGTATCCTCGGAGACCACCCCCGCGCCTCCGGGTCCGGGCGGCGCGACCCGGGCTCAGGCCGCGGCACCGCCGACGTTGACCATCCAGTGCTGGCCGAAGCGGTCGTCCAGCATGCCGAACGAGTCGCCCCACGGCGCCTGCGACAGGGCCTCGTGCACGGTGCCTCCCTCGGCGAGCGCGGCGAACCATCCGGTCAGCGTCTCGGCGTCGTCGGGCCCGCCGAAGAGCGAGAGCGACATGCTGCTCGCCTCCTCGAGCGGGTACGAGTCGGGGCGGTCCGCCCCCATCAGCAGCAGGCCCGACGGCGTCTTCAGCTGGGCGTGCATGACCTTCCCGGCCTCGTCGGGGGTGCCCACCCCGAACTCGCCGAAGGTGCTGAAGGTGGGGCTGCCGCCGAAGACGGAGGCGTAGAAGTCGAACGCCTCCCTCGTCTCGGAGCGGAACGCCAGGTACGGGGTGAGCTGCACGGTCACGGGGTCCTCCTCGGGTCACGGCGCCGGTCGGCGTCGAGCCCAGGGTGGCACCGCCCGGTCCGGCGCACCAGCCCCGGATGGACAGCAGGAGGCGCGGGCCGAGTCGCCGAGGTCGGGTCGCGTGGGTGCCGCCCGACGCCCCGTGGGTCAGGTCGCCGGGGTCCCGGGTCGCGACGAGGCCCACACCTGCACGGCCAGACCGGCGGCGATGAACCCGAGCATCAGCGCGCCCATGACCACGGCCGTGCCGCCGAGTGCCCCCGCGAGCGGGGTCGCGGCACCGCCGAGCCCGAACTGCAGCCCACCCGCGAGCGCGGCGGCCGTGCCGGGCGCGCGGTGCCCGAGCGCCTGCGTCAGCGTGATCGACCCAGGGATGACCCAGCCCCAGCCCGCCGTCACGAGGGCGAGCGCGGGCCAGATCAGTGCCGGGCCGACGCCGGTCAGCGCACCGACGAGCACGAGGGCCGAGCCCACGGTGCAGGTGACGAGGCCGGCGGTGAAGAGGTGGTCCTCGGCGAAGCGCCCGACGAGTCGGCGGAACACCAGGGTCGAGGCGATCATGCACGACGCGTTCGAGGCGAAGACGAGTGTGTAGAGGCCCTCGCCGAAGCCGTACTGCTCTTGGAAGACGAACGACGACGTGGCGATGTACGAGAAGAAGCCGATCGTCGCGGCGCAGCCCGTCACGAGGTACCAGCGGAAGCGCGGCATCGCGAGCAGCGTGCCCATCCGTCGCAGGGACGCGAGCAGCGAACCTGCACCCGGCTCGGGATCGACGAGCGTCTCGGGCAGGCGCCGCGCGGCCGCCCAGGTCAACGCGGCGCCGAGCACCGCCAGCACGACGAACGTCGCCCGCCAGCTCGACACCGAGAGCACGACGCCGCCCACGAGCGGCGCGACGACCGGACCGACGGCGTTGATCGCGGCGAGCGTCGCGAAGAGCCTGCTGCGCACGAGGCCCGTCGTCGAGTCCCCCACCATGGCCCGTGCCGCCACCGAGCCCGCCGCGCCGCCGACGCCCTGCGCGACGCGTGCGACGACGAGGGTGGCCGCGTCGGGAGCCACGGCGCAGGCGATCGAGGCGAGGGCGAACAGGACCGTCCCGCCCAGCAGGATGCGCCTCCTGCCCCGACCGTCGCTGATCGGCCCGATCACGATCTGGCCGACCGCGAACGCGACGAGGAACGCCGTCAGGCTGAGCTGCACCTCGGCCGTCGTCGCCCCGAGGTCGCGCGCGATGGCCGGCAGCGCGGGGATGTACATGTCGGTCGCGAACGGCGAGATGCCCACGATGAGCGCCACCGTCAGCACGGCCCCACGCCCGGTCAACCAGGAGGGGCGGCTCGGCTCGGCCGGGACGTCGTCGTCGCTCATCGGTCCGAGCCTAGGCGCACGCCGTCCGGGCCAGACGTTTACTTAGCCGAACTAAACGAGTATCGTGGCCCGGCGATGACCGACTCCGCGCCTCCTGCCCCCTCCGCCACCCGGGCCGTGCCGCACGCCCACCTCGCGACCGACGTCCGAGGGGCCGTGCTGCGACTCGCCCGTCGACTGCGCCAGCAGAAGGCCGACGCCGACGTCACGGACGCCCAGATGGCCGCTCTCGGCTACGTCGTGCAGAACCAACCGTTGACGATCGGGGCGTTGACCGCCCACGAGGGCGTCACTCCCCCGTCGATGAACCGCACCGTCGGCAAGCTCGTCGACGCCGGGCTGCTGCGTCGCACGGTCGACGACGACGACAAACGCCGCGTGCTGCTCGAGACGACCGAGGCCGGTGCCGCCTTCGTGTTCGAGACGCGTCGACGCCGTGACGAGTGGCTCGTGCCCCGCCTCTCGGCCCTGACCCCCGACGAGCGTCGCACCCTGGCCGACGCCACCGAGATCCTGCGGAAGCTGACGCGCTCGTGACGGCCATGTTCCGCAGCCTGTCGCTGTTCAACTACCGCCTCTGGTTCGCCGGGGCGCTCGTGTCCAACATCGGCACCTGGATGCAACGGACGGCGCAGGACTGGCTCGTCCTCACCGACCTGACCGACAACGACGCCACGGCGCTCGGCATCACCATGGCGCTTCAGTTCGCGCCGCCGATCCTGATGGTGCCGATCACCGGGCTGATCGCCGACCGGTTCGACCGGCGGCGGCTGCTGATGGTGACGCAGCTGAGCATGGGCCTGCTCGGGCTCGGCCTGGGCGTGCTCGTGCTGACCGACAGCGTGCAGCTCTGGATGGTCTACCTCTTCGCCCTGTTGCTCGGCGTCGCGGCCGCGATCGACGCCCCGGTGCGGCAGAGCTTCGTGTCCGAGCTCGTGCCCCCCGGCCACCTGACGAACGCCGTCAGCCTGAACTCGGCCTCGTTCAACGGCGCCCGCCTGATCGGCCCCGCCGTCGCCGGCGTGCTCATCGCGACGATCGGCACGGGCTGGGTGTTCCTGATCAACGCCGGCTCGTTCGCCGCCGTGCTGCTGTCGCTGCGGTTCATCCGCGTCGCGCAGCTCGAGCTGAAACCGGCGGTGTCGCGGGCCAAGGGCCAGATCCGCGAGGGGTTCCGGTACGTGCGCGAGCGACCCGACCTCGTCGTCGTCTTCGTCATGGTGTTCGTCATCGGCACCTTCGGCCTCAACTTCGCCATCTTCACCTCGACCATGGCCAGCGTCGAGTTCGGTGTCGACGCGAGCGGGTTCGGCCTGCTGTCGTCGGCGATCGCGGTGGGGTCGCTGGTCGGCGCCCTGCTCTCGGCCCGCCGCGAGAAGCCTCGCTGGCGCGTGCTCGTCACGGCGGCCCTGGCCTTCGGCGTCACCTGCCTGGTCGCCGCCGTCATGCCGACCTACTGGAGCTTCGCGGCCGTGCTCGTCACCGTCGGACTCGCCTCGATCACCCTGATGACGACGGCGAACGCCACCGTGCAGCTGACCACGGCACCCCGCATGCGAGGGCGTGTCATGGCGCTCTACATGGCCGTCTTCACCGGTGGCACGCCCTTCGGCGCACCGATGGTCGGCTGGGTCGCGAACGTCGCCGGACCGCGCTGGGCCATCGGCGTCGCCGCGGCGTCGGGCTTCGTGGCGGCCGGCGTCGCCGTCGTGTGGCTCGTGCGCGGGCAACACCTTCGGGTGCGCCGCGTCCGCGGGGGCGAGCCCGACCCCGTCACCGGAGCACTGCCCGTGCTCGGGGCGGGCCGGTTCCACTACCGCCTGCAGCACGACGGCGACGCGGCCGCGGCCCGGGCACGCGACGAGACCGCGGCCGAGTTGGCCGTCGACGAGGGCACGGCGACGCGACCGTCCTGACCAGGAGGCGCGGCGCCGGCGGGTCAGAGGCGCGCGTAGACCAGCAGGGACGCCAGCAGCACGACGAACGGCGCGACCAGCAGCACGTTGAGCAGCTTGTGCTCGACCATGACGGCCACCCACTCGCGCAGGAAGGCGCTCGGCACGTAGTACGCGGCGGTGGGGGCCCCGACCACGTCGGCGCTGCTGCCGGCGTCCCGTGCCAGCAGGGCGGCACGCAGCACGTGGTAGTTGTTCGTCACGACGAGGGTCGGCCCGGTCCGACCGGCGTCGGCGAGCACCCGACCCGACAACACGAGGTTCTCGCGGGTCGAGCGCGACTCCGTCTCGGGCAGCACGTCGGCCTGGTCGGCACCCTGGGCGATCAGGTACTCGGCCATGGCCTCACCCTCGGGACGCGGTTCGTCGGCCCCCTGACCGCCCGACGGCACGAGCACCGGCCGCCTCACCCCCTCGGGAGTCGCGCGGTAGATCGCCAGCGCCCGGTCGAGTCGGCTGCGCAGCAACGGCGGCACCTCGCCACGGATCAGACCGGAGCCGAGCACGATCAGGGCGTCGGGCTGCTCGCGCACCCGGGGTCGGGCGTAGACGAGTGACCACAGGGTGAACGCGGCGAACGTGAGCGCGGCGTAGCCGGTGACGAAGACCACGACGATGCCCAGTCCCACGGAGACGTCCTGGAGGGCCGCGACGTCCGACCGGCGACCGGCCTCGACGATCACTACGACGAGCAGCGGCACGCCGATCAGGGCGATGCCGACGAGCAACGACAGCAGGTTGCCCAGGCTGCGCCCTTCGGACCGCAGCATGGTGACGCCGTTCGCGATCGCGAAGACGGCGAGCGCGAGGACGAGCAGGGGCACGAGCGCCACGGCGACGAGGAACACGAAGACGAGCGGCGGGAACGCGGCGACGAGGACGTTCGCGGCGGCGACGACCCCGAACCCCCCGGCCATCAACAGGAAGACCCCGTTGCGGAACCTCCGGGCGTCCCGTCGACGCGACACGGCGAAGAGCAGGAGGAAGACGGCGGCGATGCCGACCGAGATCGCGGTCATTCCCCGAGGCTACCGGCGTGAGGCCCCAGGAAGTCGCTCGGACCCCCGCGCGCGCGGAAGGGTCTCGGCGAGATCCTGGGGTCTCAGGACGCGACTCGCGCGGTCAGCGGTCGAAGAGGTTGCCGAGGCCGGGGATCTGGAACCCCTCGCCGAGGTTGCCGAGCCGGTCGCCCAGCCCGCCCACCTGGTCGCCGAGGCCGCCGACCTGCTCGCCCAGGCCGCCGAGGTACTCCTCGCCGCCTGCGGTCAGACCGTCGAGCCCCTCGAAGCCGAAGCCGTTGGTCAGCTGGTCGAAGTCGATGCCCGACGTCACGGCGTCGGACAGCAGGGGCAGGGCGACGCTGCTGACGGCGGCCGCACCGGCGACGGCGACCGCGAGGCCCGCGACCCCGGCCACTCCGGCGCCGACCGCGGCACCCGCCGCGACCTTGCCACCCGTGCTGCCGAGCACGCGCTTCATCAGCCCGGGGTGCGCGGTCTCGCCGCGCGTCGCCGCCCGGGCGAGGTCGGCGGGGGAGCTCGAGGCGGGACGTTCGCCCTGGGGCACCTCGGCGCTCAGGCGGGCGAGCACCTGCTGGCGCTGCTCGGGGGTGAGCCGCTCGAACGCGTCGCGGTGCACCTGTTCGAGCTGCTGCGGCGGGGCGGTCTGCAGCAGGTAGTCGTACTTGGCGAGGGCCGCACGATCGGCGGCGGAGCCCTGCGGGGCCGCCGGACGACCGACGCCCTGCTGAGGTGCGCCGTACCCGCCACGCTGCGGCTGCTGCCCGCCCTGCTGCGACTGCACGGTCTGACGGTCGTCGCCGGTGACCTTGTCGGAGACCTTGCGCACCATGTCGCGCCAGTCGGTGGAACCGCCGGACGCACCACCGCGCCCGGTCGAGGAAGAAGAGGAGTTGCCGAGCGCACGCGCGGCGGCACCCAGGAGACGGTCGAAGTTGGCCATGCCCCCGATCCTCCCGGCCCCGCATCCGAGAAGCCCCCGCAGAAGCCGAGCATCGCCCGGGAACGGCGCGTCCACCCCCACGGGTTACGGTCGAGCCCCCGTCGGGGTTACATTCGCAGGGGACGTCCGCGCGGGCCCGACTCGCGGCGTGCGCCCCACGGACAGGAGGTGTCGCATGGGCAAGGCAGCAGTCACGGGCTGGGTCGCTCTCGCGATGCTCGTCTCGGGTGCCGCGCTCGTCATGGCCGCCACCTTCCGCCTCGCGAGCGTGGGCCTCTTCGCCGGCGGCTTCCTACCGATCGGCGACCTCGACTTCGTCACCATCGCGATCTGGCTGCTGGGCGCCGCCCTCGCCGTGGGCGGCGTCGCGATCGCGCTCGTCGGGCTGACCGACCGGGTGCTCGGCGCCCTGCCGCGCGACGAGCCCGACCGGGTGCTCGGCGCCCTGCCGCGCGACGAGCCCGACCGCGGTCTCGAGCACGAGGCCGCCCGTGGGACGGCAAGGATCACCGCCCGCTCGACGGCTCAGGAGGCGCGGGTCCTGCCCGCAGGACGACCGGTGTCCGCCGCCGCGCTCGCGTCCGCCCCCGTGGTCGCCGCCGCACCGACCCCGGCGGTCGCCTCCGCCCCGAGCACGCCCGTCGAGACCGCGTCCGCTCCCCTGGCCGCGCCCGAGCCGTCCCCCGAGCCGGTGACCGCGGGCCCGACCCTCGCCGAGCGCCTGCGTCCCGTCCTCGCGTCCGCCGCCGCCCACGTCGCGGCCGCCACGCGCGCCGCCGGCGACGCCCTGGCCC